>NZ_CP047960.1:0-600000 GCF_014280195.1 Synechococcus sp. A15-24 | reverse complement strand
GAGATAACAAAAATCGATCAGAAGAAGTAACTAAAGAAGTTGATTCCCAGTATCCCAACAGATTATTTTCCGTGGCACCTAATGGATCCTTAGGTCCTGAAATGCCTAAATTACCAAGCAGTCCAGTTAACGCTGATGTTCCACTACGGTGCATCCCTAAAACAACCGTCATCTGTTGAGGAAATGACTCATGCAAACGACGCCTATAAGCCAAATAGAATATACGAATACTTTGACTGAGGGATATGAAAGAGTCGGAAAATGAAAATATATCAGAAACAAGTATAAAATCAGCATCAGACTTGAGCAAGTCGCTTAAGCTAATGCAAAATAATTGAAGCTTGTAGCTATATTGTTGATCATTTCTGCACGCAAGATTATTGCAAGCACCAAGTAAATGAGTTGCGCAGTACCGAAGACGTGCTTCAGTAAAAGAGGCGCGCTGCGACACTAAAGCAGGCTTCCAATCCTCCTTCAAAATTTCTGAAGGAGATAAACTTAAAAGAAGTCGCGCGAGGTCACGAAGAGTGGAACAGTTATCAAATTCCGCTGAATCGTTCAGCGAACAGACTGTATTGATAACATTCTGCCATCTTCCTGATAAATAATCATTCACCAAGACACGACAGGCAAGTATCTGATCAGTCTTGTTCATTGGCAGCTCCCGAATCTCGTGAACTAACAATCAACTTCTGCATTGCACTAATCTGTGCGTTGGCGCACGATAAAAGATGCTCTAGTTCATGGATACGAGTCGTGAGACGGTTGACCTGCAAAGATTGATCTTTATCGAGTACATTTTTGACATTTGATTCCGAGAGATCAATTCCCTCATATTGCCCATTTGTCCAATAGTGATGGATCAACTCTCTGTTGGAGATCTGTGAGAGATCTGATCTTTGAGAGCGATAAAAATCAAAAGGGAAAATATTATGCAACAACTGAAGTACGGGATCTTGGTCCGTCAATTCAGCAAGAGGAGTTGGGTTACGCTGAATAGCATCATTCATTAATTTAGATACATCTCGAAAATCAGGCTGCGATAACCAGTGGTCAATCAGCTCAACATCCGTCATTTCCTTCGTCTGAGGATATAATTTTCGATAGACATCAGCATTAAATAAGGCCAATATTCCATCTCTATCTAATGAATTGTGGGTATTCTTGTCGATCTCCTTGGCGATCTCTCGAAAATCAGGCTGTGATAACCAGTGGTCAATCAGCTCAACATCCGTCATTTCCTTCGTCTGAGGATATAATTTTCGATAGACATCAGCATTAAATAAGGCCAATATTCCATCTCTATCTAATGAATTGTGGGTATTCTTGTCGATCTCCTTGGCGATCTCTCGAAAATCAGGCTGTGATAACCAGTGGTCAATCAGCTCAACATCCGTCATTTCCTTCGTCTGAGGATATAATTTTCGATAGACATCAGCATTAAATAAGGCCAATATTCCATCTCTATCTAATGAATTGTGGGTATTCTTGTCGATCTCCTTGGCGATCTCTCGAAAATCAGGCTGTGATAACCAGTGGTTAATCAGCTCAACATCTGTCATTTCCTTCGTCTGAGGATATAATTTTCGATAGACATCAGCATTAAATAAGGCCAACAAACCACATCTGATTAAGGATAGATGCAGTGACGACACCTCAAGCTCAGGAGTCCATACACATGAATCAACCGATGATTTGCAAAAGCCCGATGCCCCCAAAAATGCCTCAGCAGCCTCACGAGATTTAGAGCTAGTGACTAAACCACGCAAAGAGATACGAGTACATCGGGCCAACCACTCCTTCGCACTTTGAAGAGCAACTAACGGATCACCCTCACGTAAAATGAGCTGAAAGGTTGAAAGTGAATCGGATAGAATTTTTTGATCTACCAATACAGTAGAAAGAGTGATACCTTCAATCTTCCTGCTTTCAATTAATCTTAGATTTGGATATTGTTCGGAAAACTCTGATAATTGAGAAGGTCCATTGAATCGCCTGTCTGAGAAGTTATGCCATTCAACAATCTGATGATCAAATTCTGATATCACCGTCTGATTGAGAAGTACTACATCGTCGGCCGACAATTCACGATAATGTGCATAAAAGGATTCCTGAGCAATCAATTCCTTCTTATCGATTGACTCAGCATCAATGATCAAACAAGGGCCTTCCGGGAGCTGCGTTGGTGAAACTGGACAGCCTACTAAAACACTCAGGCATAGACTGGACGTCATGTGAGCTTCAGGAGCGTTCTGCATTATAGACTGCGTGTAAGGATCAGGAATCAAATGCAGTACTGGTATTCGACAACAAATATTCTTTCATCTCTAAAAGACAAACTAGCCAAAGCAGGACTCAAGCCACTTACATCAGTCAATTCTGACAATGAACCTCAAAATGTGCTATTAATTTATTCGGCGCCCAATCAAGTGCTTGAACAAAAACGACTTGAAGAAAGCACCGCAACAACATGCAATGAAATTCGCGCATATTACGAAGAGTTATCCTTGTTATCTGCAAAATACAAACATATTTCGTCAAGCTGGCGCCTGAATTCGCTTGACAGTACATCGATCATAAGACTTTGTAATGGTGAGAATCCACAGCTAGACAAAAGTATTAACTTCCCTAGCCCAAAGCCCCTTTCCAGCTTACTAAGCCTAGAGATTGCGAGAAAAGAACCAAGAATTATCGATATTTACCTTGATCTAGAACTGAAATCATGCTTGTTTGGTCTGGAAGCTGACAGCAACTATCTACAAAGGTTAAGCCAAGGCTCATTGATTGATCTCGCACTCATGGACTGGTGGGAGGTCAACCTAGACCGCGAAGCAAGTTTTGAAGAATTGAAAAATAATTTAAATCAATTAGCACAGATCCAAAATAACTATGAGTACCTTGCGCGGGAAAACGAACGACTACAAAAGTCTCTAAGAAAACAAAGAGCTAAATATGCGCTGCTTGTAGAAGAGAATAAGGAGTTAAAAGAATCCTTATCGGTTCAACCGATATCTAATAAGCCAGAGATAGAAGATCATAATGTAAGAGGTGATCATGATGAGGTTGTAACTGAAGATTCCGGAACGAACATGAGCGAAGAAAAAAGACAATTAGAAGTCATAACTTCTGACAAAGAGGGGCTATTCCCTGCAGTAGTACGACGACTTCTCAAACTGGCAAGCAAGAAAAAACAATGAATCCCAACGATCACTGGTCAAAATCTTTTCAAGATTGGAGAAAGGGAAGAATCTCTGTTGGCTCTATACAAAAACAACTCAGACTATTCAAACGTATCGGCATAGATCTTAATTTAATCAAATCAGATCTTGCAAGCTTGCACGATTATTTAGACTCTCATCTACTTAACCCAAGATATTTACCCATCTCCCTACTGTTGGAGCCAACAACATGGAACCCACTGGAAGATGGAATTCAAAAAATCCCCTTACTACTTCAACATCGGCACCTCTCATCAATCAATGAGTTACTAGTGAGTGGGACGCTGAATCAGATTTTAAATGGTCATCTGTCTCTTTACGGAGATCTACCGCCAATACCCATTGGAGCCTACGACGCAGGCCTGAACAAAACACAGAGACAAATCAGACGCACTAATAAAATCTCTTTGCTCGAACATCTCGCGACGGAGGGGTGGGATCATTTCCGTCGGCAAGAATCTGTTGCGACAGGCCTTGATCGATATCATCCAACAAAGTTACCCACAATAAAATCCTTGATTTTAACAACAAAGCATCTACTTTTAGTGATTGATGGAACAACACAGCAAGCACAATCTCTAGCTGTTGTAGGTGGTTGGAACGATGTGGTTTCTTGCTCTTTGACAAATATGAATTCTTTATCAAATCTGCTAAGAGAAAACTCTGCAGAGTGGATCACTATTTGTCATGCCAGCGATATCTTGGCCAATGGAGCCCTACATGCTTTAGCGGGACAACTCCAACAAACAAAAGCGGACACTGTGTTGACCTGCGATGACATTATTGTTTACCAACTTTGGAATGATGGGCTCGGATATGAACATCGGCAATACCGAAGCCCAGTGTCAGCCATTCGTCTGTGTACCCGCGGAGGCATTGGAGGACTTCTAACGCTACCTTATTCTCAATTAAGGCGGTGTAAATTTGCTCCAAGTTATACCTGCCTAGAAGCATTACGTCTGGACATACTTCTACAGACAACTCGCGATCCGATCAAGACGACCCACTGTCATATAGCACTCGTCAAGCATCAAAGCTCTCAGAATCCTTCAATACCTGAACAAGGCTGGCCCAGGGAAAGATGTCCATTGAGTGATCAGCAATTAGATGAGATCGGTCGTATCAGAAGTCAGCATGCCAAACAATATTTTGGAATAGAGAGGGGAATCAAGCCCAACCCGTTACAGGTAGGATGCCATGACTTGTCTCGTCCTACAGATAAATCATCCTTGATTTCCATATTGATTCCATTTAGAGATCAAGTAGAATTAACTAGGGCATGTGTTAATTCGATCAAGCTTAATGCCGGTAAAAATCGTAATTATGAAATCGTTCTAATTGACAACGGAAGCGCAAAAAATTCAACAAAAGAATGGATAAGAGATGTTATCGAGGAAGACAATATTCAATGCATTCGTCTCGACGAAGAATTTAATTACTCACGACTAAACAACAAAGCCCGCCAATTATGTAGAGGAGATTTTCTGCTATTCCTCAACAATGATATCGAATTTATCTCCGGAAGTGTCCTTAATGCACTTCTAGATCCCTTTGCACACCCTAAAACTGTTGCCGTCGGCTCAAGGCTTAATTATCCCGATGGAAGCATTCAACATCAAGGAGTTGTCATTATTCCAGGAGAGCGTCGTTGCGTTCTTGAACCAGGTAAGCACCTTAACGAGCAAGAGGTCATAGCCAGCCTTCTACCTCTCAGAACACAAGAAGAGTTCTCCGCAGCCTCTGCAGCCTGTTTGATGGTGAAAGCCGAGTGTTTTGACCTCGTTGGTGGATTTGATGAAAAACTCGCCGTTGTCTTTAATGATGTCGACCTTTGCCTCAGACTCAGGGATGCAGGGGGTGCCATTGTTGTGACGCCACATGCATCAATCACTCACTATGAGTCACTCAGTCGTGGGAAGGATCAAGTTGGATATGCTTGGGCACGGCATCAACGCGAATCAGGACGCCTTCGCCAAAAGCACAAAACAATTTATGCGAAAGGTGATCCATTAATCAGCCCCCTCCTTCATCATCATTCAACGAGATACGAACCACTCCTGAAACAAGTGGTGCCTCTCAGGCCAGCACGAGAAGCAGTGTTATTCACCTGGAGGCGTTCATTAAGAACAAATGACCAACGCATACCACTGATATTTGCGCAATATGACTCCAATCCTGACAAACCAATACGCTCTGACATTCTTGATCTGTTAAGGAAGTACAGACGCCATTTTTATATTCAAGTCGTTGCTGCGACACCATCGTTGTTGCAACACCACCATGATTTGGCAGCTCTTAAGAATGTTAGCGATGCTCTAATCATTCGAGGTAATGAAGGATATGACTTTGGCAGCTGGATGACTGGTCTAAGGTTTTGTCGCGATCTAATCGATCAAAGAAAGTCTGTATTGCTCTGTAACGATAGTTTTTGGGGTCCGATTCGTCCCCTCACCGGCCTGATCAATCGCCTTGCCAATAGCCAAGCGGATGTGATTGGTTTAACGGACAATCTCATGTACGAACCCCATCTACAATCTGCATTTCTAATGTTTAAACGTCGCGCTGTTTCTTGTCCGTCATTCTGGCAATTCTGGGACAACATAATGTGTTGGGATGAAAAACGCAGCATTGTCAAAAACTATGAGGTCGGACTCTCTGTCCTTCTCAAAGAGAATGGGATGAATCTTGAAAGCCTTTATTCAAAAAATGCCAATGGCAATATTCTTCATGCTGAGTGGAAATCACTCATTGAGGATCATGAGTTCCCCTTCATCAAGGTTAGCTTGCTTCGAGACAACCCTCATGAGGTAGACATTAAAGACTGGAAGGAAACCATTCGTCGCGGCAATCGTCGATTAGCGCGACAAATCGAAAATTATCTTGAAGGGCTAACACGAGTACAGCAAGATAATTGAATAATAAACGCTCAACTTACCAAACGAGACAAAAACGTTCCGCAAGAAACTTTAATCTATAAGCTCGTATGGGAATCATTCTTATCCTTAAACCCAATATGGCTATCCATTGAACTCAAAAACAAAATACAACCGATCTGTATAAAGAGTATTGAATACTCTAAAACTTTAATAACGCCGTAATGCCGTCAACATGAATCCTCCAACGCCCCAGACCACAATCAAAACACCCAGGCATGACAGAAAGGCCTTCCAACGCCATGACGTTTCAGGGCCGGTGGGCATCTGCGGCTTGCTCAGCATCACGATGAATTTCAGCTGACGCTGGCTTTCCATCCTGCTGTTGTCAGCCGCACGCATGGCTGAACTCAAGGATTCCCGTGCAAAATCCACATCTCCTTGGAGGCGACTGGCTTGCGTAGCAAGTTTGTTCAGATCACGTCCCCCGGCTCCAACGGCCTTTTGGCGCTCTTCCTGAATCTGTCGCTCGAGCTCACGTACTTGGTCTGCGACAAAAGCAACCTCTGGAGCATTGGGATCACGGAACTGGCGTCGAAGACTGGCTTCCTCAACCTTCAGATCAACCAGCCGAGATTCCAAGCCAGTAATGAAGCCAGTGGTAGCCGTCTGTTCTCCCAAAGGATCCAGTTGTCCGTAAAGATCCTGAAAAGCTTCAAGCGCATTGGTGGCCGTGGTGAGACGGGTCTTCGCGAAGGCCACCTGCTCCTCAGCAAACTTCTGTTGATCCGCACTGATCGACTGATTCACCTCATTAACGAAGCGCTGCGACTGTTTCAGAAGATCGGAATTGAGGCGATAGGCATCGTCTGCGGTGAACGCACTTGTGGATAGAACGATGGTCCCTGAGAGTTCCTGGGGAATCACATCGAGCTGCTGGCGGAAGAAAGCAAGCTGCTCCTGGTCATTGGCATCACGACGTAAGCCACTCCATTGATCTGGAGCCTGAGGTGCATAGGTCCTCTTAAACGCAGATGGATCAGGGAAAACCGCCTGCTTCACAGCATTGGATTTCAGGTAAACCTGCAAATAACGACCGTCCTCCAGAGACGAGAGCACGCTGGAGCTCTGCATCGAGCCAAGAACCATGGTGGAGGCTGAAGCCGGGGGCAGCGGCTGCTTGATGACAAATTCGGACGTCGCTTGATAGCGATCACGGCCCACACCAAAGCAATACATCGCCGAGAGGACGACAAAAGCAGCAGCCAAGGTTCCCGAATTCATCAGACCTTTCAACGATCCCTGTAGCCCAGAGCGGAGCTGTGACGTGTCTGAACTGGAGGGATCATCTGAGGAGTTACCGAACCAGGAAGCTCCTTCTCCGAGTTTCGGAAAAATTCCGGCCGTCCGTTTGACACGCGGCTGTTCAGTCATCGGCGAGCAGGAGAGCCTCGTTGAGGAAATAGAACAGTAGTCCAAACCCGCAGCTCAGTGAACTACACGCAAACAGATACTGCAGACTGATTCCAGGTATTGGATAGGCCACATTAATTCCATGTCGCAGCAACTCAACCGAATGAAGCAGTGGGTTCCACGTCACTAGTGGACGTATCGGCCCAGGAAGTGTGTAGGTAGCATAAAAAATTCCAGAGGTCCAAAGCAACAATCGATTAATCCCGAATTTCGTCAATGTTTTAACAATCGGGATGCGGTGACCGATCACCAAAGCACTGATGCCAACCCCCAAGCCAAGAGCAATCGTGAGAATGAAATCAATAAGAACAAGTGCTGGATCATCCAGCTTGAACTGCCAACTCCAAAACGAAACACTAATGAAGACCAAAACCAGAATAGAACCATGAATTCTGGCTTCAATCAAGGCCGACGCTAACAACGTGTCCAGGGGACGAATTCGACGGTAAAAAAAGAATTTCTGACGCTTCGAAACACCTGTTAATGCCTTGATTCCTATTTTTCTGAACATATATAGAAGTGCGATCCCGCAAGCAAGCCAGATCACTGGACTCAGCAAATCAGTGGACTTCAACCGAATCAAAATCCTGAGTGCTAACAAGGTCATCATCAACGCCAAGGGTTCAAACAAGACACCCCAAACACCGAAGGATCCCTTTTCAGCCCTAAGGACGAACTCCGTCTCAGAAAGCGCGAGAACGATTCTGATTTGCAACCAAAGGCGATCAAGTCTTGACTTGATCTGATCGACAAATCCGGCTCGCATTTTGCTCATGTCACCGGATTGGTCGCAAGACTTTAACTCTCACGCTTGAGATCAGCACGCCCCATTGCATCCTCCGCAATCCAATCCAGCAAGGCCCGTTTCAGCCCGCCCTGGCAGCGTCGCTCCAGCCGCGCAAACACCAGCTGCAACGCCTGCGTAGCCAAACGTTGGCGCAGGCCAGTCGGCAGCGCAGTCAACGGACTGTCCGACGACAAAAGAACCACCGCTCGAGCCTGAGCCTCCACACCCTCCTGCTTGGGGACAAGCAACGCCGTGCACTCGAAGCGGATGGCGTTCTGCATGGCGCCAAGGCCATGAATCCGGCAGTCCTCAAAGGCAATCTCCAGCCCCTTGGCTTGATCCGACCACTGCGCGGCAAACAGCACCTCTGGCCTGATTTCAAATCGCAGGAGCTGAAACGGCCGCGATGCGTAGAGGAAGCGACCATCGCCCTTGCAGTCCATCCGCTGTCGGGTGAGCAGGGCGGCCATTGATCGCTTCGGGCGCCGGAAAAACCTCCGCAGCACAGCCTTCTCGCCACCGGGCAGCACAACCGTGCAGCAATGACTGGCCTCAGCGAGGCAGGTGAAGGGCATGCATACGATTGTCGATTGGGATCGGCATTCTCAAATGGGCCAACCGATGAGGCAGGAGCACGACAGCATGGGAGCTGTCGACGTCCCCGCTGCAGCGCTCTGGGGAGCCCAGACCCAGCGATCCCTCAACAACTTCGCCATCGGTCATCAAAAGATTCCAGCGGAGCTGATTCATGCCCTGGCACGGATCAAACAGTGCTGCGCGGCTGTGAACGGTCGCCATGGTCTGTTGAACGACCAACAGGTGGCCTTGATCGAACGGGCGGGCCAGGCGATCCACACAGGCCAGCACGATGACCACTTTCCTCTGAGTGTCTGGCAGACCGGCAGCGGCACGCAGACGAACATGAACGTGAATGAGGTGATCAGCAACCTCGCTGCTCTGCACTCCGGAGAGAGCCTCGGCTCGCACCGTCCCCTCCATCCCAATGACCACATCAACCGGTCCCAGTCCACAAATGACGTTTTCCCGGCAGCGATCCATGTGGCTGCGGCTCTACAGCTGCAGCAGGATCTGCTGCCAGAGCTGAAGCGGCTGATCGCGAGTCTCGATGCCAAGGCCGATGCCTGGCAGGACATAATCAAGATCGGGCGGACCCATCTGCAGGACGCAGTACCGCTGCGACTTAGCGATGAAGTCAGCGCCTGGCGCGACCGACTCAGCGACGGCGTCCATTGGCTGACCACAGCCCATCAAGACCTTCTGGCTCTGCCACTCGGAGGCACAGCCGTCGGCAGTGGTTTAAACACGCCGGACCGATTTGCCGACGAGGTTTGTGCTGAACTCGCCAGCCGAACGGGATCAGACTTTCAGCCGGCGAACAACCTGTTTGCCGTGATGGCGGGCCATGACGCCCTGTTGCAGACCATGGCTCAGCTGCGGCGTCTGGCCGTGACGCTGCTCACCATCGCCAATGACATCCGCCTGCTGGCCTGCGGACCCAGGGCTGGGCTAGGGGAACTGCTGTTGCCCGCCAATGAACCGGGCAGCTCAATCATGCCGGGCAAGGTGAATCCAACCCAGTGCGAGGCCATGGCCATGGTCTGCACCCAGGTGATCGGCATGGATGCAGCCGTGGCGGCGGCTGGTGCTGGGGGGCATCTGCAGATGAACGTCTACAAGCCCCTGATCGGCTTCAACCTGATCGAGGGGATCCGTCTGCTGCAGGACGCCTGCCGGTGTTTCCGGCTGAATCTGGTGAGCGGGATGGAACCAGACCGTGACCGGATCGCGTTCTACGTGGAGCGATCCCTGATGCTGGTGACGGCTTTGACGCCGGAGATCGGCTACGAAAAAGCCTGTGCGATCGCCCAGCACGCCCACCGAGACGGACTGACGCTTCGGGAGGCCGCGATGCAATCCGGAGCGATCACAGGCGAACGGTTTGACCAGTTGATCGATCCAGCCACGATGGCCTCACCCCACCGCTGACCTCAGGCCGCCCGTTCGGTGGCAGGGTTCTGATCGCCAGCCTGCTTGAGCAGGTCCTCGGCCTCCGCCACCGGGAAGCGGTTAATTGCTCGCAGGGCCTGACGAGCATGGCTGCGCAACTGCTCACTGATCGCTTCGCAATAAGGCACCTGGGCCAGCAGATCCACGGTGCGGCGCATGATCCGCACCACATCCCCTTCATCCAGCGAGGTGTTGGCGATCAGATCGGACCAGTCCGTCCCTTTCGCCCATGCCTCCACCAGCCCCATCAGCTCAGGCTCCCACCAAGCCGGCACCACCACACCGAGACGCTCCTGGGCCCGCAACAACTCCCGGCGCAATCCTGAGAGATCGTGCAGTGCCTCCTCCGCTGCGGGAGGGGGAGGGAAGCCACTCCAGAGATCAGGCCGGTTGACCTCGGTACTGATCGCTTCAAACACCGCCGCCAGATCCGGCGCTGAGAGGTCATCGAGATGTCCACTCATCAAGGCCAGTCCAAGCCAAAGCTCGTTGTCACCACGCAAGGCCGCCACGGTCCGCCCGATCTCCGTGGGCGTCAGCTCATCAAGGCAGCCGAACTGCTGAAGAACCTCGAGCAGAGCCAGGAAGGTTTCCCAGTGGCGGTTGGAGCGATGGTGCAGCAACCGCTGCCGCTCCTCAATCTCCTGCTCCAACTCCTCCATCCGGCGCCGATGCTTCTTCAGCTGCTTGCGATCACCCCAGCAATGGGCGGGATGGGCTTCCTGCTCCTGTTCCAGGGCCTGCACCGTCCTGGCCTGAGTCAGCACTTCCCCCGCCAGGTCGTATTGAGGCGTCGTCATGTCATGGCGCCGGGCCACGTGCGCCACCGCCAGGGCCAGTCCACCACTGGCCTGATCGCCATGGCGCAGTTCGCCAGCCTTGTGCAAATCAGGGGCCGTGACCCCATCCACCTGCAAACAGCTCAATTCGGCATGGATGCTGACGACGGACTGGCATGGCACCAGCAGCCAGAGGTTCTCATCACTCAGACAGAGCAGCAGCGGGAACTGGCCCGGGCCCTCAATCTTGTCGACGATCACAGCAGGAGTCACCCGTCCGCGCAGCTGCGGTGACTTGAGGCTCACCAGCGTTCCGGTGCTGGCGAACTGCAGCGCCAGGGTGAGTTCGTTGGCCAGGGTCTCTTCAGCCTGCTGTTGAAGAATCCGCAGCAGGCGCCGCTCCTCCCGCAGGCGTCCTCTGAGCTTTTCGTACTCCTCGAAGTCTTCCCAAGGGATGTCCCCGGCCACCCCCTCAAGCTGTCCGAGCTGCAGCCTCAGCTGGGACAGCACGTCCTCCTCCTCCACTAGATCGAGGCTGGCGAGATAGCGCCCGAAGCTGCGCTCCACCAACTCCCGTGCCTTGTTGAGGTCATGGCGTTGCAGCAGGTTGAGCACCATGCCGTAACTGGGCGTGAACTGGCTGACCAACGGATCAGCCGGGCTGGTGGCCAGCTGACCGGCTTCCCGAACGCCCTCAAACCGGCTCTGAACGGTGACGACATAGCCCCTGGAATCAAGGCCGCGACGCCCAGCGCGACCGGCCATCTGCAGGAACTCACTGCCCATCAGCGGACGATGTCCCCGTTCCGTGCGCTTCGACAGGGCCGCGATCACGGTGGTGCGAGCCGGCATGTTGATCCCGGCGGCAAGGGTCTCCGTGGCGAAGACCACCTTGACCAGGCCCTGCTGGAACAGCTCTTCGATCAACTCCTTCCAAGCCGGAAGCACACCGGCATGGTGCGCCGCGATGCCCCGGAGCAGAGCATCGGCATGGATGCCATCCCGCACCGCCTCAGGGTTGTCGCTGCTGTAGGCCTTAAGCCGCGCCCGGATCCGGGCCTGTTCCTCCTTGTTGACCAGGCACTGGATGCCGAGATCGCGAACAGCCTTGTCGCAACCGCGGCGACTGAAGATGAAATAGATGGCGGGGAGCATGTCCCGTTCCGCCATCTGCGCCACCACAAAACTGATCGGCGGCGGCTCCGGCTGAGGAGGTTTGGCGGAGCGTCCCTTGCGTTTGTGCCCCTTCGGCGCACGCCAGACCTTGCAGTTGGGATGCAGTCCGGTTCCAGCATCATTCAGCAGCGGATGCAATCCCTTGGCACTGCAGAAGCTGAACTGCAGCGGCACAGGCCGATAGTCACTGAGCACCAGGGTGGTTGGACCATGCACCTTCTCGATCCAATCGGTGAGCTGCCCGGCATTGGCGACCGTGGCCGACAGAGCCACCAGCTGCACCGAGGGCGGGCAGTGAATGATCGACTCCTCCCAAACCGTGCCGCGCTGGGAGTCATTCATATAGTGGCACTCATCCAGCACCACGGCTTCCACATCCGCCAGCGGGTCGTCGTGTTCGCTGGCTTCCGCATAGAGCATGTTGCGGAAGATCTCCGTGGTCATCACCACGATTGATGCCTCACGGTTGACGCTGAGGTCACCGGTCATCAGACCGACGTTGTCGTCGCCGTAGGCCTCCCGGAAATCCCGCAGCTTCTGGTTGGACAGCGCCTTGAGTGGAGTTGTGTAAAACACCTTCTGGCCATGGGCGAGGGCCCGATGGATGGCGTACTCCCCCACCAGGGTCTTGCCGGATCCCGTCGGAGCACTGACCACTACCGAGTGGCCCTGGTTCAACGCATCAATCGCCTCTAGCTGGAAGTCATCCAGTGGGAACGGAAAGATCGTCGATGGGTCGAGGCCGGACGCAGCCATCACGGGCCCTGAACACCTAAACGAATCCTAGGGATGTGAGCTGTTGGGGACCTCTGCATGGTCGGATCGACGCCAAACGGCGGCCAGGGCGCTGCCCAGGAGGCAATGGACTACAGCTGAGATTGCTCCAGGCAGAGCCGTCAGCGGAGTGGAGAAGCCGCCCGTACGAGCCAGAACAACCGCCAGACCAGAGTTTTGCATGCCCACCTCAATGCTGATGGTGCGCTGGGCCTGGCTGGAGGCACCGACCAAACGAGCCATCAGAAAGCCCAGCAGGAAGCCTCCGCCATGGAGCAGCAGACAGGCCAGCAGCAACAGCGCCCCCTGCTCCAGCAGCAGCTGGCGCTGACTTCCCACCACGCTGGCCACGATCATCACGATGGCCACCACAGCAATCGGAGGCATGACCGGCTCAACGCGATTGGCCAGCCTGGGCATCCCCTGTTTCAGCAGCACCCCGCAGGCCACGGGTACCGACACCACCTGCAGCACCCTCAGCAGCAGCAACCAACCATCCACCGGCACGTATTGGCTGGCCAGAAGTTCTGTGAGCCGTGGTGTCAGCACCACAGCTGCCACGGTGCTGATGCTGGTCATCACCACCGACAAGGCCACATCGCCCTTGGCGATCAGCGTCACCACATTGCTGGCGGTCCCCCCCGGACAGCAGCCCACAAGAATCAAACCGACAGCCAAGGGTGCCGGCAGCTGCAACAAAACTGCGATAGCAGCAGCCAAGCTGGGCATGACCAGAAACTGGGCCGTCACCCCCAGGATCACAGCTCGGGGCTGTCGACTGACCCCCAGAAAGTCTCGCGGTGTCAGGCCCAGGCCCATCCCCAACATGATCACCCCCAAGCCGATGGTGATCAGTGGTCCACCAAACCAGACGAACAAGGGAGGGTGCAGCAACGCCAGCAGTGATCCCAGCAGCGTCGAGAGGGGAAACAGCGTGGTGAATCGCTCGAGGGACATCACCGGCCAGCGAAACACCCATCCTTATCGCCGGTGACCGCCCAGACTGGAGCCATGGCATCCCAGGATCCAGCACGGCGCCGCACGCTGCACACGTGGAGCAGCGCTGCTCTCCCCTGGACCCTGCAGCGGGCCGAGACCGAGCAACACCCCCTGCTGGATCTGGCCAGCAATGATTATCTCGGTCTCAGCCGTCATCCGGCGGTGATCGACGCCGCCACCGAAGCCCTCCATCGCGACGGCGTTGGGGCTGGTGCGTCACGGCTGGTCACCGGCAGCCGGCCGTGTCACGCGCGTTTCGAGGCAGACCTGGCCGACTGGCTTGGACGGAGCTGCGTCTTGCTGTTTCCCAGTGGCTTCCAGGCGAACCTCGCTGCCGTCTGCGTCCTGGCTGACCGGCACACCACAGTTCTGGCCGATCGATTGATTCACCACTCGCTGCTGGTGGGCGTGCGGGCCAGCGGTGCCCGTCTGCAGCGCTTCCAGCACAATGATTTGACGGATCTCGAGCGGCGGTTGCAGGCCATGGCAGGGCAGCCGGGATCCGTGGTGGTGCTCAGCGAAAGCCTGTTCAGCATGGAGGGCACCAGCCCGGATGTGGCAGCTCTGGCTGCACTGTGCCAACGCTTTGGGGCCGATCTGCTGATGGATGAGGCCCATGCCCTCGGGGTGCTGGGACCGGAGGGTCGCGGCCTCTGCTTTGGCATCGAACCAGTGCGACTGATCAGTGGCACCTTCGGCAAGGCCTTCGGCAGCGGCGGCGCCTTCCTGGCCAGTGATGCCGATCTCGGTGACGCCTTGCTGCAGACCAGTGGCGCCTTTCGTTACACCACTGCCTTGGCCCCACCCCTGGTGGCCGGTGCACAGACGGCACTGGACCTGATCCGATCCTATCCGCACTGGAGCCAACAGCTGCAGCAGCGGGCGAGCCACTGGCGGGATGCCCTGGAGGGCCAAGGCTGGATACGACCTGCGGGGGTGGGGCCCGTGCTGCCCTTACTGCTGGGCAGCGATGCCGCGGCCCTCGCCGCTCAGGCGGTTCTGGAAGAACACGGATTGCTGAGTGTGGCGATCCGGCCGCCCACCGTTCCGGAGGGGACCGCTCGGCTGCGGCTGGTGCTGCGCCGGGACCTGCCGGATGAGACGGTGGGACAGCTGCTCAAGGCCCTCCCCTGCCCATGAATCAGGTGATCGCCGCCCATGGTTGGGCTGGGGATGCAACGGTCTGGCGGGCCTGGCAGCAGCGGTTTGAGGCCCTGGGCTGGCACTGGGATGCCGTTGAACGGGGCTATGGACAGCGTGAGCCCCACCAGCCCAGCTGGGCAGAGCTGCCGGGACAGCGCCTCGTGATCGCCCACTCCCTGGGACTCCATCTGCTGCCGGAGCCGGTGCTTCAACAAGCAGATGCCGTGGTGAGCCTGGCGGGCTTTGCAGCCTTTGTTCCAGCAGGAGCGGCCGGCCGGGCGCTTGCAGTGGCCCTCAAAGGCATGGCCTCCTGCCTGGGGACGTCGAACGAACTAGGGATGCTGCGGAAATTCCTGAGCCGCTGCGCCTCGCCTCTGCCGCTCTCGGCCCTGCCGAACAATCCGCTGCTACGCGGCATGCATCCTTCTGGCCGCCAGCGGCTGCAGGATGATTTGGTCCTGCTTCAGCAGTGCCAGAGCCTTCCGGAGAGCTGGCCTGAGGGAGCATCGGTGCTGGTGGTGCAGGGGGAGCAGGACGCGATTGTCTGCCCGGACAGCCGCGCGCAACTGCTGCAGGCCCTGCCCCCGTCGCGCACAGACCACCTGCTCCGCCCTGATGAGGGTCATGCCGTGGTGACACCGGCGGTGCTGGATCAAGTGGTGCGCTGGGCAGGCAATCCATGACGAACACTTGGAGCCAACGGGTTGTGGAGCGCTTCGGTCGATCCGCTGATCGTTACGACGGTGCCGCCAACCTCCAACGCGCCATGGCCAGACAACTGGCTGAACGGTGCCGCCGTCAGAGCATTCCCCGGGGGCTCTGGGTGGATCTGGGCAGTGGAACGGGTCTGCTGGCTGATGATCTGGAACATCTGCATCCGGGTCAGACGGTGCTGCGAGTCGACGGCAGCGACGCCATGCTGCGCCGTCATCACCCAACCACCAGAACCTGCTGCCTGGATCTGAATCAGCCGCTGCCCAACTGGAGCTCAGCGCCTGTGCTGCTGAGTTCCAGCTTCGTTCTGCACTGGCTGACCGGCCCAGCAACCTGGCTGCAGCACTGGTATGACCGTCTGGCCGAAGGGGGCTGGCTGGTTGTTGCCGTTCCCGTTGCCGGCAGTTTTCAGCAATGGCATCAGGCCGCCGAACGGGCCCAACTGCCCTGCACAGCCCTGCGCTTCCCTGAAGTCGATGATCTCCTGAACGTTGTTCCTCGCTCTGCCGTGCGACATCAACGACTGCATTGCTTCAGCCGCCGAGCGCAACGGCCTCTTGAGCTGCTGCGTCCGATGCGCACGATCGGGGCCAGCACCAGCGCCCATGCTGGCTTGGGGCCCAGTCAGTGGCGCCGTCTCGCGCGAGCCTGGCCGGATTCGGAGACCCCGACCCTCACCTGGCACGTACTGAGCCTGATGCTGCAGCGATGAATCATCCATCTCCCCAGATCGTGGTCTGCGGCACCGACACCGATGTCGGCAAAACCGTCGTCAGTGCCTGGCTGGTGCAGGGGCTGAATGCTCACTACTGGAAGCCGGTTCAAAGCGGCCTAGAGGACGGCGGCGATCGTGGACGGGTGCAGTCCCTGCTCAACCTTCCCCCCCGTCGCATGCTGCCCGAGGCCTATGCCTTTCAACAACCGGTGTCACCCCATTGGGCCGCTGAGCTGGACGGCATCCCCCTCAACCCGGATGACCTGGTCGTTCCCCATTGCACGGGGCCCCTGGTGGTGGAAACCGCAGGCGGACTGATGGTGCCGTTAACGCGGCGATGGCTGCAGATCGATCAGCTGCAGCGCTGGAATCGACCGATCGTCCTGGTGGCCCGCAGCGGACTCGGCACCCTGAACCACACACTGCTGAGCCTGGAGGCTCTCAACCGTCGTCAGCTGACGGTGCTGGGGTTGATCCTCAATGGCCCGGCCCATGCCGACAACCCCGGCACCCTTGAACAGTTCGGTGGTGTGCCAGTTCTGGCCCATCTGCCGACACTGTCTCCCCTGACGGCTGAGTCCCTCGCCAGGGAATGGAAACGGCAGGGATTGAGTTCTAAGTTCCAGGATCTGCTCGGCATCCAGCAGCCATGAAGCCACCACAGTCCCTGATCAGCTTGGTGCTGGTGATCCTCTGCGGAGGGATTCTGGTGTTGTTCACCGATGTTGAACAACTGCTGGTGCGTTGGGTCAACTGCGGTTCGATCGCCACAGAGGCCCAGAAAAGCAGCCAGATCTGCCGCTGATCAGCCGAGGGATTTCGAACGCAGCGGGCACACTCCCATCCGGATGGACACCTGACGAACGGCCTGGGACAACGGCCAGCCTTGCCGCAACTGCTCGTGTATCTGATCGATCTGCAGGGGAGACCACCCGCGCATCTCCAGAAACACGCGAATGGAGGGCCAGCCCCCCTCTGCAAACACCTCACTCCGTTGGCCATCGAGGCCGACTGCCGCCGGTCCTGCCCCAGCAGCAGGAACAAACCGCTTGGACAGCCGTCGCGTTCGCGTCATGGCCATGGAGTGGCGCTGCGGCTCTGAGATTCAATATGACAAAGACGCCCAGGCCGCCATGAGAACAACGGCTGATCAGTCACGACATCCCAACCTCTGGCCGCCTTTCACTCAGATCGAATCGGCACCGCTGCCGCAACGGGTGATTGCCGGGGATGGAGCCCTGTTGCTGCGGGAGCAGGGCATTCCCCTGATCGATGCCATCAGCAGCTGGTGGGTGACGCTGCATGGCCATGGTCACCCGGTGATGGCCAAGGCCATTGCCGATCAGGCCGCCCGCCTCGAACAGGTGATTTTTGCTGACTTCACCCATGAGCCGGCGGAACGTCTTGGGGAGCGGCTCAGCAAGCTCACGGGACTTGATCGGCTGTTTTTCTCCGACAACGGTTCCACTGCTGTGGAGGTGGCGCTGAAGATCGCCTGTCAATGGTGGGTGAACCGTGGCGAACCGCGGCACCAGATCGTGGCCTTCGACGGCGCTTATCACGGCGACACCTTCGGTGCCATGGCCGTGGGCGAACGCAACCTGTTCAGCGAACCCTTCGACGACAAGCTGTTCCCCGTTGCCCGTTGTCCATGGCCCGCCACATGGTGGGATGACCCTGATGTGGACACCAGGGAACAGGCGGCCCTGGCCGTGCTGGAGACCACGCTGCAGCAACCGACCGCAGCGGTGATCCTGGAGCCGTTGCTCCAGGGTGCCGGCGGGATGGCGATGGTGCGTTGCACCTTCCTCAAGCAGGTGGAGACGTTGGTGCGGCAGGCGGGCGCCCTGCTGATCGCCGATGAGGTGTTGACCGGATTCGGCCGTTGCGGCGACTGGTTTGCCTGTCACCGAGCCGGGATTCAGCCGGATCTGATGGCCCTCTCAAAAGGCCTGACCGGCGGTTGTCTGCCCATGGGAGTGACCATGGCCAGTGAACGGGTCTTCTCAGCCTTTGTTGGGGCGGACCCCAGCCTGACCCTCTGGCACGGCCACAGTTTCACCGCCAATCCGCTGGGATGCGCAGCGGCCAACGCCAGCCTTGATCTGCTGCAGCAGGACCCCGAGCAGTTCCGAGGGTTCGAAGCACGGCATCGCCCCCATCTGGAACAACTGCAGGCCCATCCGAAGGTGACGCGCTGCCGGCTGACCGGCACGGTGGCGGCCTTCGACCTGAATGTCAGCGGCGATGCCGGCTATCTCAATCCAGCCGGGCCAACCATCAAACGGATCACCCTGGAGCATGGGGTGTTCCTGCGCCCCCTGGGACAGGTGGTGTACCTGCTGCCACCGCTGTGCATCAGCGACGATCAGCTGGGACAGTGCTACAAGGCCATCGCCACGGCTCTGAACCAGATCTGACGACCATCGGCCTGCCGGTTGAAGCTGCTTACGGGCCGGCCTGAATGGCCGCCGTCACATCGGCGCGGGAGAGGCCGTAGGGCAACGAGCAGCGACGCTCCTCAGCACCTGGCTGCTGCCAGATCACCACCACATCCTCACGCGCGAGCAGGATCTCGGCGGACCAGTCGGGCCTGGTGAGGGCCCAACGGCAGGGATCCCCATCGATCCGCTCAGCGTTGAGGCTGATGAGCCAGTCCTCCAGCGCCCTGATGGAATGCTGGTTCAGCGGGGTGTTCGATGAGGGCTGAAGAAACATCGTTCATCCAATCGGGAGACACCTGCCAGGCTCGCCCCTGAACCCCTGCAACACAAAGCCCCACAACGAGGCTGAGCAGCAGCGCCAGGCCCAGCAACAACAACGCTGTCCACTCTCCACCAGACAGGGGCCGGCGTTCTCCGATGCCATCCCACTGGTCAACGGTGTCGGTGGGCTGCGGGGCAGGGGGTCGTTGCGGTTGCAAGCGTTGCCGCAATTGCTCGTCGTAATGACGACGACGCTCGGGATCCGCCAGGAACTCGTAGGACTCCTTGAGCTGCTGGAAGTTCTTGGCCGCTTCAGCCACCGGGAGTGTGGTGGTATCCGGATGCAACGCCTTACTACGACGGCGAAAAGCCTGCCGGAGGCTGGCCTGGGACGCCTGAGCAGACACCCCCAACCTCTCGTAGTGACTGAGGTCGCGCTCGGACACAGGGGTCAGCTGGTCATTCATCCTAGGAAGAGTTGCCGCAGCCCCCATGCCCGACTCCTTGCCGGGAGCCGCGTTCTGGGAGGCGCTCGGCTGGACTCCAGAGCCGGCACAGCTCGATCAGCTGAAAGCCCTTCAGGATCTGCTGCGCAGCTGGAACAGCCGGGTCAACCTGACGCGTCTGGTAGAGGGGGACGACTACTGGATCAACCAGGTGTTCGACAGCCTCTGGCCGCTGCAAACCGAACTGCGCAGCCCTCATCAGAGCCGGCTTGCAATTGATGTGGGCACCGGGGGCGGCTTTCCAGGCCTGGCCGTGGCCATCGCCATGCCCGGCGCCCGGATGACGTTGCTGGATTCCGTCGGCCGCAAGACCGCTGCAGTCCAGGCCATGGTCAACGACCTGGGGCTGAGTGACCGGGTCAGCGTGCAAACCGATCGCATCGAAAGCGCAGGCCACGACAGGACCCTGCGAGGAGGCTTCGATCTGGCGATGGCGCGAGCGGTAGCGGCTGCACCGGTGGTGGCGGAATACCTCGTACCGCTACTGAAACCCGATGGGAAGGCCCTGCTGTACCGAGGCCAGTGGGGGGACACGGATCAACGTCAGCTAAAACGGGCCCTGGTACCTCTGAACGCTCAACTGAGCTCCAACCAGAACTGCCAGCTGCCTGCTGAGCGCGGTGTGCGGCACCTGATCAGACTCCAGCCGGTCAGCCCCTGTCCCAGACAGTTTCCGCGCGCTATCGGTGTTCCCAGCCGGCAACCGCTGGGGGAGTAATCAAACGCTGCTGAGACGCATCTGCGCCTCCCCTGCCAGCCTGGCCTTGAGCAAGCGCAGGATGTCGGGAATCTGCTGACGCCATGGACTGGCATGCAGGACCGCATCCAGCTCGGCGATCGAGACCCCCGCATCGAAGGCATCGGCATTGGAGCCCGCGAACCAATGGCCACCACTGCCCAGCAACCGGTAACGGGCCCGGGCATAACTCTCAAGATCCCAGGCTTCGAGCAGGTTGTGCAGCCAGAGCAACACCGGAAGATTGATGTCTCCCGGCGTGTCCTGCCAAGTGGGAAGCCCTGTCCGCCAGCTGTTCAGCCAGGCCTCTCCCAGGGTTTCCCTTGCCGCCTGCTGCAGCCGCGCATGCACCGGCGCAATCAGCGCATCGGCGTGATCGAGGAGACCAACGGCTTCAAGGTGCAGATCGAGATCCGACGGTCGGGCCGCCCCAACACTGATGGTGTGCACGCGGGGGTCACGCAGACAGAAGAGATCGTTGAAGACGATGGGATGCAAAGGGTCACACAACTCGAGCAGACGTTGTGATGGTGTGTGCAGGTGACCGCCTTTGTCGGTGGGGCTGATGATGAACACCCCCATGTCCTGCCGCTGCGCTGCATCCAGGGCAGGCGAGTTGTCCTGGCGGATGTAATACCAGTGGACGTTCACGTAGTCGAAGGCACCACTGCTGCAGCTGGCGACGATCACATCTGTCGGACCGTGGGTGGAGAAGCCCACATGGCCGATGCGTCCATCGGCTTGCCAGCGACGCACCACCTCCATGCATCCGCCGGGACGAAGGGTCTGCTCCAGATGCTCCGGCAGGTTGATGCCGTGAATGGCCAGCAGGTCCAGACGCTGACAGCCAAGCCGCTCAAAGCTGAGGGCCAGCTCGGCCTCGAAGGCATCAGGATCCTCCCGAGGCGGCACCTTGCTTTGCAGGATCCGTGTCGGGTCTGGCGTTGTGGGAAAAGCCCAGCCCAACTGGAGTTCGGAGCTGCCGTAGTGACGAGCGGTCTCAACGTGATGCAGGCCTAACTGCGTGGCGCGCTGAAGCGTGGCCTGCAGGTTGGATTGAGAGTCGGACGTGATCTCCGATGCCGGCAGATCGGTCCAGCTCTGCTGAAAGCGCATTCCGCCCAGGGAGAGCAACGGAATGGGCAACTCCGTGCGGCCAAAACGACGAGTAGGCAGGTCAGGCATCAACCCCGTGGGCGTTGATGCAGATCCTGGCGAATCAGATCGGCATGCAGCGTATCGAGATCCTCAAACGGAACCCAATGGATGCAATCGACAGGACAGGTGTCGATGGCTTCCTGAATGCACTCTGTGCTGTCGCCGTCCTGACGAATGGCCCTGGAACGTCCTAGGTGCGGCTCCACAACGAAGGTATTGCCGGCCACATGAGCGCAGTAACGACAGCCGATGCAGACGGACTCATCGACCCATACCGCCCTTTCGCAAAGAGCGCCCCCGAGTTGGGGCTCACACCCGGATAGTTCAATCGGCTGGTCAACCGAAGCCGAGAACGCCAGGGACGGATCAATCGGATCGGACTGGCTCAGGCGTCCCAGCGGGTCACAACCAGTTCGATCGAACCATCCTGTTTGACCTGCTGTTCAGCAACCTGAAACCCCTCTGTCACGCTGGCTTTGAGGACAGTATTCAGGGCATAGCGCTGGGTCAGCTTCGAGAGGAAGCGCTCAATGGGAATGGTTTGCTTCCACAAGTCGAGGTCGGTGACCAGCTCATAGGCACCTGTCTGATCATTCCAACGGAATCCGAAATCACCCCCGTTGTCCATAGATACAGCGAGATCAGCAGTCACGGTTTGGCCGCGATAGCCACGAATAGGGCGTTCACCCTGATCCGGTGAGTAACCAAGATCGTTGAGCGCCTGTACGAGAGGATCGATTTGACGCAATTCGGTTTTGACAGTGCTGAAGTGCGACATCAGTGCAGGTGATTCGGAAGGGACTGGGACTGAACCTCGGGTTGATGGAAGGCTTCGGCGGTGGATTCCCGACGTTCAACCGTTCCAAGGGCAGCTTCCAGACGCTCGGTGAGCTGCTGACACGCTTCGCCAGACACCCCCTCGACCAGTTCCTCCACGCGACCATCGGGCCGAATTGTGAAACGAACGGTGCGTTGAGGCATCCAACAAGTGTGTTGAAGGGCGAATGCTAATCGGGGTCCGTTGAGACCGTCGCCACCTCCGTTACAGGTTGTCGGGAAGCCTGGCGGCGGATCAGCTCAGGAAGCCTTCATCGATCAAGGTCTGCAATCGTTCAAGAACACTCGGATCTTCCAGTTGTTCAAGGGCTGTGCGGGCCTCATCGCGGACAGATACCTCACCGTCGTGGAGCAGAGCAGACACCAGTGCCTCCACCAGCTCCAGTTGCCTGGGAGCCACCAGTTGCTCGTAAAGACGACCAAGCGCCCAGATGCTGTTGCTACGCACCACGGGCTCGCTATCGATGGAGAGACTGACCAAGAGTTGACCGGCTGCGGGATCGGCCTTGGCCGGTGATCGGCTCCCGGCTTCAGCCAGAGACCCAGGGCACCAGATCCGCACCGCCGCCACATCGGCCTGCAGCGCTCGTATCAACGGATTGAGGATCGGAGCATCCGGATAATTTCCCAGGCTCCAGGCCGAGGCCTTGCGAACGTATGCATTGCCATCGGATTGGAGCAGGCTCAGCAACGGCTCGACAGCAGGAGGAGACGGATTACGACCCAGGGCATAAACGGCACTCATCCGTTCTACCGGGCAAGGCCGCTTCAACAAATCGAGCAGGAGAGGAACAGCACGGGGATCCCGGTGCTCGCAGAAAATCCTCAACCCTTGAAGTCGCTGGTCATGCCCCTGCTGAAGCCAAACCAGCCCTTGATCACATGCCCTGGCCACACCCTGGGAGTCGATCTGTGACTCCTCGGGCTCGATCGCATCAAGGGGGTCGATGTCCTGTTCAGCGGCCAGCTCTTCCGCCAGCAAATCTGGATCCAGTGAAAGGCTGGACAACCCCTGATCGCGTTTCGTGGAGTCGCTTTCGCTCATACTCGGATCGTAAAGCGACAAACCACCGCACGAACAAGTCGATCGGGGAGAATTCAACCACCGTTGAGTCGCTCATGTCCGCGCAGCCAACCGTCGAGCGAACTGTGGTGCTGCATGTGGGCATGCACAAGACCGCCTCGACCTACATCCAGAAGCGCCTGCGCAAAAACCGTGGACTGCTGCGACGCCATGGTTTACTGATGCCTGCTCGAAGACGCCAGGACAAGATCCTGCTCCAAGCGACCAAGAAAGGATCGTGGAAACAATGGCGTCGTTGGCTGGATCGGGCAGACGCCATGGAGTGTCAACTGCTTGTCTCCCATGAAGCTTTGTCCTGGGTCCTTACAAAACCAGGGAAAGACAACCTCCACCCCAGAGGGCTTTGGTTAGCCAAAAAATTGCAGTCTCAGGGATGGCGCTTAAAGATCGTTGGCTTTATCCGTGACCAGGAGAGCTACCTCAACTCCCGTTACACCCAACTGGTCAAACGTTTGAAAGTTTATGTCGACTTCAAGTCGTATGTGACGAAAGTGATGAACGAGAACACCATCAGTGAGTGTGACTTGATGACGTTGTTCAGCTGGCTCAAGGACGAACCCTCAATCGAGACTGTAATGATCCCTTTTGGTTCCGCACAAAACCTCAATGGTCGATCGATCCACGAACGGCCTGACCCCTATGAACAACTGCTTGCGGAGCTTCCACTGCCGGCGAAACTCGCCGAACAATCTCTACCGGCTCGCTCAAAGAACCAGCAACCAGGGCGCCTTGGCGTGGCCTTGGCTCAAGCAATCAATAACTATTGTGCTGAACAGAACCCACTATGTCTTCGACAACACAAGAAAGCATTGAGAAACGCGATCGAGGTCCTCGCTAAAGAGCGACGTTGGCCCGAAGAGCCCTTTAACGGCCTTGACGCTGAGCTTAGAGCGACTATTCGGCATCGCTACGGGCAGACGAATAGGGACTTCTGCCAATGCTTCTGGCCAACGATGCAGTGGGATGACTTCTTCCCTCCACAACCCGAAAACCTGCCACCCGACATCTCATCGGATCAGCAGTCTTGGGAGAGCAGTCAACTCAAAGCTTTACGTGACCAGTTGATCGCCGATACCGTCAAGACCGGCCAGAAGGGTTTCTCCCAAGGATGATGCTCGCTTCTCCAACCCGACCACTCCTCAGCCTGGAGAGCGTGGTGCGAGACGTCAGCGGCAGCAAAGAAACAACCAAACGTTTGCTCAATGACGTCACTTGGCAATTACTGGAAGGTCAGCGGGTGGGGGTGATCTCCTCATCCATGCGAGAAGCCCATGCCTTTCTGGAGTGCGCAGCCGGCGTTGCATCTGTACAGAAAGGCCAGGTAACGATCAACACCAACGTCAGCTGGCCTCTCGGTGTTCGAGGCGGGTTGCTGAGTTCGTTGACGGGCCGACAGAATGCCGCCTTCCTCCAAGGTGTCTATGGCCATGGCGGCCAGCGGAGCAAAGATCTCGAGATCATTCAAACCTTGGCTGATCTTGAGGAAGGTTTTTTTGATAAACCTCTGCATGTTTACAACAAGTTCATGCGGGCAAGGTTTTATCTCGCTGTTGCCCTGGCTTTCGATTTTGATGTTTATATCATTCCCAAGATTTTTGCCTGGAAAGCAGATGCCACATCAGAGCGTTTGCTGAAGCTTCAACAGGCACTGCGAGAGCGTCTTACGGGAAAGTCATTGATCATGGCGCACACTGATTCCAACATTTTGCAGCAGCACTGCCAAGATGGTGTTGTTCTTCACAAGGGCAAGATCGCTCACACCGGAAGCCTTGAGGCGTGTCAAAGCTGGTACATTGCCAACATCAAGGACATCCCAGAAGATGATGCCCTTGACAACGAAGTTGAGGAAGAAAGTATTTCATCATCCGATAACAATGATGAAAACGAGGGGTTGAATGCAGATCTTTGGTGATTGTTGAATCCAGAACAGACGACCCAAAAGACCGTGTCATCCCACAGGAGCTGGAGCCAGCATGTCTCCCGGGAGCCAGATTCTGGCGCTGACGGCGACCAGCGCCAGTGCGAACAGAACGACGATCAGAGCCGGCAAAAGCGTTGTTCGAAAAAAGGACAAGGGCGTCAGACCATTCGAGCGCCATTCTGCTGTGGAAGACGACGCATAAGCAGCCATGAGCCCACCAGCACCACAAGACCGCCCCAACCACTGAACTGCTGATGCAGCAGGAACCCGCCGATGCCGATCAACCCGCCGAACAACACCCCACAGGAGCTAACAAACCGGGCCAGCAGCGTCGATAGGCGCTCCTGAGGCTCCACCTGGAAGCGTTGCCGCAGTCGCGCCCAACCGGGGCCGGGAGGCTGCACCTGCCGGATGAAGGTTTCCAGAACCGCCTCTGATTCCGGTGGACTCAACAACATGGCACTCAGCCACACCACGGCTGAAACACCGGTGATCACCGCCAGCCGCAGGCCGTAATCCTCAATTCTCACGAGGGGCAGCACCGAAGTGAGCAAACCGACGATGAAACCGCAGATCATCGCCGCCAGCTCGGCCGCTGCATTCACCCGCCACCAGAACCAACGCAGAACCAGAACGACGCCAGGCCCAGAGCCGATGGCGATCACAAGACGGAACACAGTGCCAATGCTGTCGCTGATCAATGCCGTAACCACTCCAAGCCCAAGCAGCAACACCGTGGTGAGCTGCCCCACCAGCAGCAGTTCCCGAGATCCTGCATTGGGACGGATGAAGCGTTGGTAGAGGTCGTGGGTGAGGTAACTGGCGCCCCAGTTCACCGATGTGCTCACCGTGCTCATGAAGGCCGCCACCAGCGACACCACCACCAACCCCAATGCCACCGGAGGCAGCAGTTGCACCGCCAGGGCGGGGTAGCTCAGCTCCCAGTCCCCCTGATCGGGAAGCAGCACCAGAGCCGCCAGGGCGACCACCACCCAAAGCCAACTGCGCACCAGATAGTTCACCACCAAGAACACCCAGCCCGCCAACCGCGCCTGCTGCTCATCTCGGGTGGCCAGCATGCGTTGAATGAATTCACCACCGCCGTCGCTGCGGCGGAAACTCCACCATTGAACGGCGATGTAGGCCAGGAACATCGGCACCGAAATGCCGGCCCCCTCCAACCAATGCACGCCCCCGTCCTCGATGGTCCAGGGGACCAGAGACAACAACTCCGGGCGATTCATGCCTCCGAGCTGCCCGAGGAGTCCCCCCATGCCGCCGGCAGCATGCAGCGCCGCGACAGCGACAGCGAGAGCTCCGAGCAAAGCCAGCACCAACTGAACCAGGTCGGTCACCACCACAGCCCACAGCCCCCCGGCCACGGTGTAAGCCAGCACCATCAGAGCCACCACCGCCAGCAGCCACAGCGTGTCGGGCACACCGAAGGCCGACGGGCTTCCGGAGACGATGCCCAGCGCTTCCACAACCTTGCGCAAGGCCAGAAAGGCGTAACCGATGCCGATGCAGTTCACGGGCAGGGCCAGCAGGAATGCCTTGATCCCCCGCAACCAGGCCGCAGCCGGACCGCCGTAACGAAGTTCGGTGAACGCCGCATCAGTGAGCACGCCACTGCGGCGCCACAACGGCGCAAACACCACGGCCATGGCCACGTGAGCCAGGCCAAAGCTCCACCACTCCCAGTTCCCCGCCAATCCGCGGCTGCCGATCAGGCCAGCGACGTAGAGGGGGGTGTCGATGGAAAACGTCGTCGCAGCCATGGACGCACCAGCCAGCCAGCCGCTGAGACGACGGCCCGCGACGAAATAGTCCTCCTCACCACTGTTGCGACGGGCCAGCCACAGCCCCAGCACAAGGGTCAGGACCAGGTAGCCCCCGAGCAGAGCCCAGTCGATCGGCGCCATAGCCAAGAGCAGATGGCCGCAGTGTCCCTCAGGTAGCTCCGCTCAGCTGCCCTGACGTTGACGTCGTAACTGACCGCAGGCAGCGTTCTGATCCAGGCCGCGACTTGCGCGGAGACTGACGGCCACACCACGACGCTCGAGCACACGCTGGAAGCCCTCAATCCGGGCGCGGGTGGGACGTTGAAACTCCTCCTCTTCAATCGGGTTGTAGGCAATCAGATTCACGTGGCTCTGGAACCCTCCCACCCGATCGGCCAGTTCTGCGGCGTGCTCGGGGGCATCGTTCAAACCACCCAGAAGGATGTATTCGAAGCTGACGCGACGGCCGGTCACGGCCAGATAGTGACGACAGTCCTCCAGTAAGGCCCCGTAGGGATAGGCATGAGCCGTTGGGATGAGCTCTTCCCGCAGCGCTTGGTTGGGGGCATGGAGGCTCACCGCAAGGGTGAACTGGGCCCGACCGAGGGTCGCCAGAGCCAGCTCGGCCAGCTGCGGAAGGGTTTTCGGCACGCCAACGGTGCTCACCGTGATCCGACGTTGACCAATCCCGAGGTCGTCATTCAGGCAGCGAATGGCATCGAGAACTGCCCGGCTGTTGAGGAGAGGTTCCCCCATGCCCATGAACACAATGTGGGAGGGCCGGCGATCCATCACCTCTCGCACGCTGAGCACCTGATCAACGATCTCGTGGGTGCGCAGCGAGCGCTGCAGGCCGCCTTTACCGGTGGCGCAGAAACGGCAGGCCATCGGACAGCCCACCTGGCTGGACACACAGACCGTCAGCCGCTGATCAGTGGGGATGCCAACGGTCTCGATCGTCTCGCCGTCATCGGTGGACAACAGCAATTTGGTCGTCGCGTCTGCGGCAACCGAGCGATGCACCTCATTCAGGCGACCGACCTCAACACCGTCTTCCTTGAGAGACTCCCGCCAAGCCTTCGGCAGGACGGTGATCTCCGACAGGGATCGGGCTCCCTTGGCGTAGAGCCAGTCGTGCAGCTGCCGCCCACGAAAGGGCTTCTGCCCCTGAGCAACCGCCCAGCTCTCCAGCTCGGCCGCGCTGCGACCGAGCAACATCTGGCTCACCAGATCAAAAGACCGTGGCCAAGCTTGATCTCCACCGCGAGCAGGGTGATGAAACCAAGCATGGCGGCACGTCCATTGAGCTTCTCGGTGTGACCGTGGAAGCCAAACCGTGGCAAACGACGCTGGGGAATGTCATTGGGCTCAAGCATCGATGGTTCAGCGATGGGATGGCAGGAGGCGGTGATCAGTCGTCTGAAAGCAGGCCCTCTTCCTGAAGACCTTCGACGGCTTCAGCATCAACGACTTGCTCCTCCTTCAGCTCATTGTCGGCATCCGGGCGGGCAAACGCGGCGAAGTTGCTGGTGGAGGGGTCGATGTTGTGGCGGGTGCGGGTCGCCTCAAGATCGGCATCGCTGGGGTCATCCAACACAGCCGTGGAGCTGGCGGCCGGAGGCATCTCTACGGTGTAATCCGGACGAAGGTTCTGCATGCGGCGGTAGCCGGCGGGATCCTCCGACAGGATGTCTGGGTGAGGGCCAGCCTCCTTCTGCAGCTCCTCTTCGAAACCGCTGAAGCCGGTGCCTGCAGGGATCAAGCGACCGATGATCACGTTCTCTTTGAGGCCCCGCAGCCAATCGCTCTTGCCCTCGATGGCAGCTTCCGTGAGCACGCGCGTGGTCTCCTGGAAGGAGGCGGCGGAGATGAAGCTGTCGGTGTTGAGCGAAGCCTTGGTGATCCCCAACAGCACCGGCGTGAATTCCGCGGGGGCACCACCGGTGATCGCCATGGCCTGGTTGGTGTCTTCCACCTGACGCAGTTCGATCAGCTCACCGGGCAGCAGGGTGGTGTCACCGGCATCTTCGACCCGCACCTTGCTGGTCATCTGACGCACGATGACCTCGATGTGCTTGTCGTCAATCGACACGCCCTGGGATTTGTAGACGTTCTGCACCTCGGTCACCAGACGGTGCTGCAGGTTGGCAATCGCTTCCTGCGCCGCATCCATCAACGGCTTACGGCTGCGAAGGTCTTCGAAGAAACACTCCAGCAGCTCATGGGGGTTGATCGGACCATCGGTGAGCAGCTCACCGGCGGTCACCTGCTGGCCATCGCTGACCATCACGTTGCGACCCAGCAGGATCGGGTATTCGCCGATGGCGTCATCGGCTTCGATCACCGTCACCGTGAGTGACTCGTCGTCGTCACCTTGCTTGATCTCTACCGTGCCGGGCTTTTTGCACAGCACTGCAGACTCACGCGGACGACGGGCCTCCAGCAATTCCTCGATTCGGGGCAGACCCTGAACGATGTCACCAGTCTTCTGACGTTCAAACACCAGCAGGGCCAAACCGTCACCGCGCTGAACCAGATCACCGTCACGGACGTGCAGGACGGAGTCAGGAGACACCATGTAAGGACGGCCAAGGCGCAGGGTCACGCTGTTGCTGTCGACAGCTTCCACCTCACCGCAGCAGCTTGAGGGCTCTCCCTCAGCCAGCAGTTCGCCATCGACGATGCGTTGACCAACAGCGACCACCGGTTTGCCGGAGGTGCTGAGGGTGGTGGTGTCTTCCGGACGCTCAACAAGCAAACGGCGGACGGGATCTGCCTCAGAGGCTTCTGGCAGCTGCGCAACACCGGCCTGCTTGCAGAGGATCTGGGTCGTGGCGATCACATCGCCAGCTTTGACGGAGATGCCGTCTTCCACCTGCAGCTCGGTGTGGGTGGAGCCGTGACTGGAGTCGGACATGGTGTCGCGACGCACCAGGATCGATTCGAGGATCACCAGCCTCAGACGGGAGATTGTCTTGGCCCGTTTGTCAGGAGCCTTCTCCACATCCACGGTCATCTGCGGCGTGGTGTCGAAGGTCTCGAGGATCAGCTGGGTCTTGAGCAGTTCAACGCCCTCCACTGATTTGATCAGCTCGTTGTCCTTGAACGCCAGTCGCTGGGTGGCCTTGATGCCCAGGTGGGGGCCATTGGCCTGTTTGACGTGCGACAACTCAGGCAGTTGCGCTTCGTTGGGGATGGTGTATTCCTCCACGGGACGGAGCAGCAGACCTTTGCCCTCAGGGGTCTCCAAGGTCTGGACGTACTTCATCTCCTCGATGCTCAGACCCTTAACGATTTCCTCACCGGGGTTGACCATCTGGCCATCACCCTCAAATCGCTCCAGGGCTTTGCTGTCGGAACTGAGGTGGAAATCACCGCTGCGAACAATGATCTCGCGCAGAATGTCGTTTTTCTGGGTGACCGTGACGATGCCGGCGGTCTGGCTGAAGATGTCCTTCACCACTTCGGTGCCGGCTTCGATCCACTGACCATCGGTGATCATCAATAGGGAGATGTCCTTGTTGATCTCGTGGGTCTCCTGGGGGATCCAGAGCAAGGTGCCGCCCTTGTTGACCTCGTAGCCGTTCTTGGCGGAACGAGCCTTCTTGATCGCCAGACCGGGGGCGAACTTGACAAGGCCACCGGTGCCGGTGCGGAAGCGGTCGTCGGCCAGTTCGGCGATCACTTCACCAGAGCCGATCTTGCTGCCTGGAATGGTGTTCAACCGGTAGCGGGTGCCGTCCTTGGCCTCCAGATTCCAGATCTCTCCGGAGTGGGTGGACTCCTCCAGCAGCTTGAAGTCCTTCAGCGTCATCGCTGTGGTGACGATCTGAACTTCGCGGGAATCGCCGATGGAGTCGCGCAGGCGCACATCACCGCCGTACTCACTGCGCTGACTGGCTTCCGCCAGCACCTGACCTTCGGTGACCTCGGTATCTCCTTGAACCACCGGTTGGGCATTGGGAGGCAGGTTGTACACATCACCCGCCAGCACCCACATCCGGCCCAGACGCTGGGCCTTGAGGGTGATGTTGCCCTGACGGTCTGTCACTTCCCGGGGCTGGATCGCTTCCTCGTAGCGCACCTGACCGGCCAAGTCGCAAATCACGTCCTTGGTGGCTTTCTCCACGCTCTTCTTCACCGCACCAGCGGCGATCTGAGCAACGGTCACATCAGCATCGATGGTCTGACCGTTCTCAACAAACAGCAGCGAACCATTGGTGATCTCAATTTTCTGGGTTTTGCCCTTTCCTGACGGTTTGATGGAGAGGTTGAAGTCAACCTCGGCCTGTTGGGCATTCACGCCGTGGGGCGTGCGGTAAGGGCGAACCCTGGCCTTGGCAGAGAACTCGATGGTGCCCGATACAGCGGAACGCACCACACCGGTTTCGGCCGTGGACACACCACCGGTGTGGAAGGTGCGCATCGTGAGCTGGGTTCCGGGCTCACCGATCGACTGGGCCGCAATGATGCCAACGGCTTCACCGAGGTCCACCAGTTCGTTGTGGGCCAGGGCCCAGCCGTAGCACTTGCGGCAGACGGAGCGGTTGGCCTCGCAGGTGAGGGGAGAGCGCACGCTCACCGCGGTGACCCCTGCCTTTTCGATGCGTTTTGACAGGGGTGGGTCGATTTCGGTGTCCCGCTCTGCCAGCACCTCTCCATCGGCGCTCACCACCTGGGATGCCGTGAGGCGGCCGACCAAACGGTTGCCGAAACGTCCATCTTCAGCCTCCACCATGATGTGGCGGGTGGTGCCGCAATCGTCTTCGCGAACGATGACGTCCTGCGCCACGTCCACCAGGCGACGGGTCAGATAACCGGAGTCGGCTGTTCGCAGGGCGGTGTCCACCAGACCCTTACGGGCGCCGTAGGAGGAGATGACGTATTCGGTGACCGTGAGACCTTCGCGGAAGTTGGTGCGGATTGGCAGGTCGATGATCTCGCCCTGGGGGTTGGCCATCAGGCCCCGCATGCCCACCAGCTGTCGCACCTGGGACATGTTTCCCCGGGCGCCTGAGTTGGCCATCATCCAGACCGAATTCAGCGGTGCGCTCTGGTTGAAGTTCTTCTTGACCGCATCCACCAGGCGCTCATTGGTCTCAGTCCAGGTGTCGATGACCTTGGTGTGACGCTCCACCTCCGTGATCTCACCCAACCGGTAACGCTCCTCCGTGGCTGTGATCTGCTCCTCGGCTTCTCCCAGCAGAGCTTTTTTTGCCTCAGGAACACGCAGATCGTTCACGGAAATCGAAACCGCCGCCTGAGTGGCGTAGCGGAAGCCGAGATCCTTGAGCTTGTCGGCCATTGATGAGGTGACCGCCGTGCCGTGGTTTTTGTAGGCCCAGGCCACCAGCTGCTTGAGGCCCCGTTTGTCGACGATGTGGTTTCGGAACGGTGGGGGCGTCTTGCTGAGGGGACGGGACGCGCTCTCAAGAACAGGGGCGGTGTCCTTGGCGGCCTTGCTGGACTTACGTGACTTGCTGGATTTAGAGGAGGAGGAGGTCATGGCTGCGCGCGGGTGAGAAGAGGAGATCGTGCGGAAGGAGGAAAAACTCAGGCGTCGGCCACCGCGCCGATGATCGTGTGATTCATCACCACCCGGCCGGTCGTGGTGAGGATGTAACGGCTGATCAGGGCACCGTCTTCGTCAAAACGATCGCGGCGGTAGGTCCACTGCTCAATGCGGGTGCCATCGCTGAGGGTTTCGCTCTTAATGGGCTCGTCCAGCTCATCGTTGTCTTCGACTTCGCCGTTGAAACGCACCCAGATCCAGTCATGCAGGCCGATGCGGGTGTCTTCGAAGGCATGGATCACATCCTCGAGGCTTGAGTAGGTGCGGCTGCGATCACCGAATTCAGGCTGTTCAGCCCCTGGCTGCAGAGCCGTGAGGTAGTAGGAACCGAGCACCATGTCCTGGGACGGGGTCACGATCGGCTCACCGGTGGCCGGCGACAGGATGTTGTTGCTGGCCAGCATCAACATGCGGGCCTCGGTCTGGGCTTCGATCGCCAGGGGCACGTGTACAGCCATCTGGTCACCGTCGAAGTCGGCGTTGAAGGCGGGGCAGACCAGCGGGTGGAGCTGAATGGCGCGACCATCAACGAGCTTCGGTTCGAAGGCCTGGATGCCGAGACGGTGCAGCGTCGGGGCTCGGTTCAACATGATCGGGTGACCGTCGATCACCTCCTGCAGCACCTGCATCACCTCGTCGTCGGCCCGCTGAATGAGCTTCTTGGCCGCCTTGATGTTGTTGACGATGTTCTGGCGGATCAGGCGATGAATCACGAAGGGCTGAAACAGCTCGATCGCCATCTCCTTCGGCAGGCCGCACTGATGCATCTTCAGCTTCGGACCCACCACGATCACGGAACGACCGGAGTAGTCGACCCGTTTGCCCAGCAGGTTCTGACGGAAGCGACCCTGTTTGCCCTCAATGATGTCGCTGAGTGATTTCAGCGGACGGTTATTGGCGCCGACGACGGTGCGACCGCGTCGACCGTTGTCGATCAAGGCGTCGACGGCCTCCTGCAGCATCCGCTTCTCGTTGCGGACGATGATTTCGGGAGCCAGGATTTCCTGAAGCCTGGCCAGACGGTTGTTGCGGTTGATAACCCGCCGGTAGAGATCGTTGAGATCACTGGTGGCGAAACGACCACCATCCAGCTGCACCATCGGGCGGAGATCCGGCGGGATCACCGGAATCACATCCAGCACCATCCACTCAGGACGGGCACTGGTGGCCAGGAAGTTATCGATGACCCGCAGACGCTTGATCAGCTTGGCCCGCTTCTGGCCCTTGCTGCCGTTGATCTCCTCACGCAGCTGCTCAGCCACTTCCTCCAGATTGAGATCTTCGAGCAGTTGCTTGAGCGCCTCAGCACCGATGCCCACCACAGGCTCGTTCTCGATCTCCGATTCCTCGGCATAGATCTCGTCTTCGATCTCCAGCCACTCGTCCTCGGTGAGCAGCTGTTTGTACTTCAGCTCTTTGTGGTCGCCGGGATCCAGCACCACGTAGCAGTTGAAGTAAACGATTTGCTCCACATCCCGCAGGGGCATGTCCAGAAGGATCGCCACATAGCTGGGGATGCCCTTCAGGTACCAGACGTGGGAGACCGGTGCTGCCAGCTTGATGAAACCCATCCGGTGACGACGCACCCGGCTTTCGGTGACCTCCACACCACAGCGCTCACAGACGATGCCGCGGTGACGCACCCGCTTGTACTTACCGCAATGGCATTCCCAGTCCTTGGAGGGACCAAAAATCTTTTCGCAGAACAGCCCGTCCATCTCGGGCTTCAGGGTCCGGTAGTTGATGGTCTCCGGTTTGGTGACCTCACCAACCACCTGACCATTGGGCAGGGTGCGTTGGCCCCACTCCATCACCCGTTCGGGTGAGGCGAGGGTGATCTTGACGTAATCGAAGTGGTTCTCGGTGCGGAGGTTGCTGTTGGTCATGGACGGCGGTTGGAGGAAGGGGTGTCAGTCGTTGTGATCCGTTCGGTCCGTCAGTCCTCGTCGTAATCCGCGACGCCGAGGGATTCGTAGGTGGGACGGCTTGGAGTGCTGCGGCGGGGGTTCACGTCCTGCATCAGATCCACCTCCTTGCCTTCATCGGTGTACACAGCGATGTCGAGACCCAGGGACTGGAGTTCGCGCATCAGCACCTTGAAGGATTCCGGCGTGCCGGGGCGGGGGATCGGCTTGCCCTTGACGATGGCGTTGAGCGCCTCGTTGCGTCCCTGCATGTCGTCGGACTTGACTGTGAGCAGTTCCTGAAGGGTGTAGGCAGCGCCATAAGCCTCGAGAGCCCACACTTCCATCTCACCCAGACGCTGACCGCCCTGCTGAGCCTTACCGCCCAGGGGCTGCTGGGTAACCAGGGAGTAGGGACCGGTTGAGCGGGCGTGGATCTTGTCATCCACCAGGTGCACCAGCTTGAGGAAGTGGGAATAGCCCACGGCCACAGGCTGGTCAAAGGGCTGCCCGGTCCGGCCGTCACGCAGCACCAACTTGCCGGGATCGTCGGGGTTGTACACCCAGGCCTTACCGGGTTGCTTGGCCGCTTCTTTGAGGAAGGCTTCGCAGGTTTCCTGCGACATCTCGGCACCGTGCATTTCGTCAAACGGCACGATCCGAACCCGGGAATCCAGGTTGGATGCAGCCCAGCCCATCAGCAGCTCGAACACCTGACCGACATTCATCCGGCTCGGCACACCCAGAGGGTTGAGGCAGATGTCAACGGGGGTGCCGTCCGGCAGGTAGGGCATGTCCTCCCGGGGAAGGATGCGGCTGATAATGCCCTTGTTGCCGTGGCGACCGGCCATCTTGTCGCCCACCTGAATCTTGCGGCGCTGTGCCACGTAGACCCGCACCACCATGTTGGCGCCGGGCGGCAGTTCATCCCCCTGCTCACGGGTGTAGATCCGTACGTCCACCACACGTCCACGCTCGGTGCCCGGCACCCGCAGGGAGTTGTCGCGAACGTCGCGTGCCTTCTCACCGAAGATCGCCCGCAGCAGCTTCTCTTCCGGCGGCTGGTCCGACTCACCTTTCGGCGTGACCTTGCCCACCAGGATGTCGCCGCTCTCAACGAAGGCACCGACGCGGATGATGCCCATCTCGTCAAGGTTGCCGAGACTCTCCTCAGCGACGTTGGGGATCTCGCGGGTGATCTCCTCAGGTCCGAGCTTGGTCTGACGGGCTTCGATCTCGTACTTCTCGATGTGCACCGAGGTGTAGAGGTCGTCCGTTACAAGACGCTCGCTCACCAGCAAGGCGTCCTCGAAGTTGTAACCCTCCCAGGGCATATAGGCGATCAGCACGTTCTGACCCAGGGCAATTTCACCGCCCTCGCAGGCGGAGCCATCCGCCATCACCTGACCAACGATCACCTGATCGCCGCAACGGACGATCGGTCGGTGGTTGAGGCAGGTGTCCTGGTTGGAGCGCTGATATTTCTGCAGGTAGTGGGTGTGTTCCTGGCCCTCTTCGTCCTGGACGACGATGGCGGTGGCATCCACGAAGATCACGGTGCCGTTGACCCGTGAGATCGGCACCATGCCGGAGTCACGGGCCACCTGGGTCTCAAGACCGGTCCCCACCAGGGCACGCTCAGGACGCAGCAGAGGCACAGCCTGGCGCTGCATGTTGGACCCCATCAGGGCGCGGTTGGCGTCGTCGTGCTCCAGGAAGGGAATCAGGGAAGCAGCGACCGAAATCACCTGAACCGGAGACAAGGCGACGTAATCCACCTGCTCGGGCGGCACCTTCTCGAAGTCCTGGCGGTAGCGAACAGGAATCAGATCAGCCTTGATGCGTCCATCGGATTCGGTGGCGACGTCACCAGGGGCCACCCGCACTTCGTCCTCTCGGTCAGCCGACAGGTAGATGGGATCACCGTCTTTGATGACCACTCCGTTCTCTACTTTCCAGAACGGGGTCTCGATGAAGCCGTACTCATTCACCCGTGCGTGGGTGGCCAGGGAGTTGATCAGACCGGCGTTAGGGCCTTCCGGTGTCTCGATCGGGCAGAGACGGCCGTAATGGGAGGGATGGATATCACGGACAGCAAAGCCGGCGCGCTCCCGGGTGAGACCACCAGGTCCAAGGGCAGAAATGCGGCGCTTGTGGGTCAGCTCAGCCAGAGGGTTCGTCTGATCCATGAACTGGCTCAGCTGGCTGGAGCCGAAGAACTCCTTGATCGCCGCCACCAGTGGCTTGGGGTTCACCAGCTGGGCCGGGGTGAGCGAATCGGTCTCGCCGACTGTCATCCGCTCCTTGATGATTCGCTCGAGGCGGTTGAGGCCCACCCGCACCTGGTTCTGCAGCAGCTCGCCCACGGAACGAACGCGGCGGTTGCCCAGGTGATCGATGTCGTCGAGGCTGGCGCCACCGACATCCAGCTCGAGGTTGATCAGATAGTCGAGGGTGGAGAGCACGTCCTCATGGGTGAGGGTGCGCACCGTGTCGGGGATGGTGAGGCGGAGCTTTTTGTTGATCTTGTAGCGACCAACCCGACCGAGGTCGTAGCGCTTGGGGTCGAAGAAGCGGGTCTGCAAGAGCTGCTGACCACCACTCACCGAGGGTGGTTCACCTGGACGCAGTTTCTTGTAAAGTTCCAGCAGGGCCTGGTCTTCCGAGCTGATGCCCTCATCATTTGCGGCATCAATCGACTTTTTGTAGAACTCCGGGTGCCGCAATTTATCGAGCACGTCGTTATCCGACAGCCCCATCGCGCGCATCAGCACGTGTGCGTTGATCTTGCGGGTCTTGTCGACGCGAACGTGGAGAAGGCTGTTCTTGTCGGTTTCGAACTTCAGCCAGGCGCCACGGTTGGGGATGACGCTGGCGTTGTACGTGCGTCGTCCGTTCTTGTCCATTTCATCCTTGAAATAGACCCCGGGGCTGCGCACGATCTGATTCACGATCACGCGTTCAGCACCGTTGATGATGAAGGTGCCTCGCTCGGTCATCAGCGGCAGTTCACCGATGAAGACCTCCTGCTCCTTGATTTCACCGGTCTCTTTGTTGACCAGGCGGCAGGTCACGTACATCTGCGACGCAAAGGTTGCGTCACGGCGTTTTGCCTCTTCCACATCGTGGCGAGGGCGCTTCAGTCGGTACTCGCTACCGATGAAATGCAGCTCCAGCTTGCCGGTGTAGTCGGTAATGGGGGAGAAGCTCTCCAGCTCCTCGATCAGGCCCAGATCCAGAAACCACTTGAAGCTGGCCCGCTGCACCTCCACCAGATCGGGGAGATAGGTGGCGGTCTTGGCGACCTGAATCGCGCTGCTGCTCATGCGGGGACCGGCAGAGAGGACGAAAGGGACACGACCTGGACGAACACCATCAGCACAACCACATCGCTCCGAGACAGCAAAAGCGGCGGCTGCCCGTCCCGATTAAGGGACCGGCAGCGCCGCAATTGAGCTCAGAGATCGAGGGTCAGATCAGCTGACGACGACAAGTGCACCGGAAGGGAATGGACGCTTCGGGCTCCACGGATTCGGCGAACCGGATCCATGGCCAGGCCAATACATCATCTTACACATCAGACTTGAATGCTTTCCACTCAGTTTATGGAAGACCGAACAAACGACGGGCGTTGGCGGTGCTGCTGGCCGCAACCGTGTCGAGGTCGACACCGCGGAGTTCAGCCACCCGGTTGGCCACCGACGCCACAAAAGCAGGTTCGTTGCGTTTGCCCCGCCGGGGCACCGGCGCCAGGAAGGGGCAATCCGTTTCCACCAGAAAGCGATCCTCCGGCACCTGACGCGCACAGTCATGGGTGGGGACAGCCTTCGGGAAGGTGACCGTGCCACTGAAGCTGATGTAGAAACCGAGCTCCAGGAAGCCGTCCATCTCATCGGGGGTCCCGCCCCAGCAGTGCATCACCCCACGGGGACAGCGACCGTCAGGAACGCGTGCACGAAGCTCGTTGAGCATCGGCTCAGCGGCATCACGGCAATGGATGATCACCGGCAGATCCAACTCCACCGCCAGATCCAGCTGCGGACGGAGCACCTGCAGCTGTTCCTCGAGGTTCTTGTCACGGAATAAATCAAGCCCCAGTTCGCCAATGGCAACGACCCGCTCGTCCTCCAGCGATGCACGTCTCAGCACCGCAATGGTGTCGTCACGCCAGTGCTCCGTATCCAGGGGATGAACCCCCACGGAGTAACGCATCTCAGGGAAGCGATCAGCCAGTGCCCGAATCGCAGGAATTTCGGACGGCTCCACGCAGGCATGCAACAGGGCCTTGACCCCTGCTTCGCGCCAGCGGGAGGCCACCTCATCGAGGTCGTCGTCGAAGTTTCTGAAAACGATGTGACAGTGACTGTCAATCAACGTTGGTGTGGACGACACAGAGGCTGAAACGCGCTTTCAGCCCCATTCTGCCGGCTTCGGTCGATCAGCTGGAGGGCTCGAGCACCTTGCGAACCGTAGCGCTGAGACGAGACTTTTGATGGGCGCCGTTGTTGCGATGCAGCACACCCACCTTCACGGCCTTGTCGATCTTGCTGAATGCAGCATTCATCGAGGCTGAGACGGTTGCCTTGGCTGCATCTCCGGGTTCTTTGCTGTACGCCTCGCAGGCGACGAAGCAACGCCTCATCAGGGTGCGCAGGGCGGACTTGTAAGTGCGGTTGCGAAGGCGGTTGCGTTCAGCGATCTCAATCCGCTTCTTCGCTGCTTGGTTATTGGCCACTGAGGCTGAAACGTTGCGAACAATCCAAAACCATACTCCTCAGCTGGTGACTGGTTCGGGCTCTAGCTTGATTGAACCGAATCTCCATCTGTCTTGTCCGAGAGCCGATCTCTGGCCTTCCCTCTGCGCTGCGTCCGGGATCCACAGCAGGCTGAGGCTGAGTTGCAACGGTTGACGCGCCGGACCCAGACCAGCCAGCAAAGGGATGTTCAGGACCGGGTCGACGCCATTCTCAAGGCGGTTCATGAACGGGGCGATGCTGCCGTGTGCGACTTCACGGAGCGCTTCGACGGATTCCGGCCCGATCCAGTTTCAGTCCCCAAACACCAGCTGGAAAAAGCCTGGAAGGCCCTGCCGGAGAACCTGCGCGATGCGCTGGAACTGGCCCATCGCCGCATCAACGAGTTTCACCAGCGGCAGCGTCCGGAGGACATCCGGATGGAAGGGGCCCACGGCGAGCAGTTGGGACGGCGCTGGCGACCGGTGCAGCGGGCAGGTCTCTACGTGCCCGGTGGACGGGCTGCTTACCCCAGCACCGTTCTGATGAATGCGGTCCCGGCACGGGTGGCCGGCGTTGAACAGGTTGTGATCTGCTCCCCCGCCGGGTCCGATGGTCAGGTGAGTCCCGTCGTGCTGGCGGCCGCGCATCTGGCCAGCGTTCACACGGTGATGCGCATCGGTGGCGCTCAGGCCATTGCTGCGATGGCTTTCGGCACCGAAAGCGTTCCCAAGGTGGATGTGATCAGCGGCCCGGGCAACATATATGTAACCCTGGCCAAGCAGGCGGTCTACGGCCAGGTGGGCATCGATTCGCTGGCTGGTCCCAGCGAAGTTCTCGTGATCGCTGACCAGAGCGCCCAACCGGAGCAGGTGGCGGCCGACCTGCTGGCTCAGGCGGAGCATGATCCCCTCGCCTCCTCCGTGCTGATCACCACCTCACACCAGCTTGCCGATGGAATAGGCAGCGCCATCGCACAACAGCTGGAGGATCATCCCCGCCGCGAGATCTGCGAAGCCTCACTTCGAGACTGGGGGTTGGTGGTGGTCTGTGACGACCTCGAGACCTGCGCCCAGCTCAGTGACAGCTTTGCTCCAGAGCACCTGGAGCTGCTGGTGGAGCGTCCCGAGGCCGTGGCCGATCGGATCCAACACGCCGGAGCCATCTTTCTGGGTCCCTGGTCACCGGAGGCCGTTGGCGATTACCTGGCTGGCCCAAACCACACGTTGCCCACATGCGCCGCGGCCCGGTTCAGCGGTGCCCTCAGCGTGGAGACGTTCATGCGCCACACCTCGATGATCCAGTTCAACCGTGCAGCTCTGGATGCCACCGCCTCAGCGGTGTGTGAACTGGCGGAAAGCGAAGGACTGCACAGCCATGCGGAGTCCGTCCGCAAGCGGCTCAGCTGAGCCGCTTCTCCAGGCTGCGAACCCCCGCAGACCCATCGGTGATCTCTCCAACCAGCACCTCATCAACGAGATCAACGAACAACCCGTTCTCCAGAACACCGGGAATGTTGTTCACCGTTGATTCCAGTGCCGCCGGATCGGAAATCCCACCGTTCATTGTCACATCGAGAACGAGATTGCCCTGATCGGTCACCACCGGGCCAGCTTTGCGCTGGGCCATGCGCAGTTCGGCTTTGCCGCCGAGAGCTGCCAGCTGGTGCTGAACCTGACGCCAGGCACCGGGTAAGACTTCCACCGGCAACAGAAATCCCAGGTTCAATCGCTCCACGAGCTTGGTGGAATCCACGACCACAACGAACCGATCGGCGCGAGCTGCCACCAGCTTCTCCTGAACGTGACAGGCACCGCCGCCTTTGATCAGTTGAAAGCCTGGATCCACTTCATCGGCGCCATCGATGGCCAGATCGATGCGATCAACCGCATTGAGGCTGAGCAGAGGGATGTTGAGCTCCGCGGCAAGAACCTCACCTTGGAAGGAGGTGGTGACACCAACAATGTCCTTCAGCTCACCACAGGCCAGCTTCGCCCCGAGGGCTTTGATCATCAGGGCAGCCGTGGAACCAGACCCGAGACCCAGAACCATGCCGTCCTTGATCTGCTCAACGGCGGCATCGGCCACCGCTTGCTTCATCTGGGTCTGGAGATCGGCCATCGAACCGGATTGGTTGGGCGCGACCGTAGCAAGGGTTTCAGGCCAGACCCGGTAAGGGGGCCGGCTTCACCGACAGGTTGATCTCGCGACCATTGCGCAGCAGTTTCAAGGGGAGGGGGGTGCCAACCCGGGCCGCATCAACCACCTCCAGCAAGGCCTGGGGATCCTCGACGGGACTTTCATCAACAGCAATCACCAGATCACCGCGACGCAGGCCTGCCTTGTCGGAGGGGCCATCCGGCAGCACGCTCTGAACCAGGGCGCCGTTGCGTTCGGGCAGTTGCACCAGGGCGTTGGGATCGCGGTTGTGCTCACGGGCGATGCGAGCGGTCAGTCCCACCAGCTGCAGTCCGATGTAGGGATGCACCACCTCACCGTCCTGAAGCAGCTGATCAGCGACCCGACGCGCCAGGTTGATCGGAATCGCAAAGCCAAGACCAGCTCCGGGGCCTGACCGCACCAGAGTGTTGATCCCGATTACCTCGCCGTCACCATTCACCAACGGTCCGCCGGAATTGCCTGGGTTGATGGCGGCATCGGTCTGGATCAGATCAAGCCGTTTGTCGGAGAAGCCGAGACTGTTGATATTGCGGTGCAGGCTGCTGACGATGCCCAAGGTCACCGTGCGTTCCAGGCCGTAGGGAGTGCCGAGGGCAATGGCCCAGTCGCCCACTTGCATCGCTTCGGAGTCTCCGAGGGGCGCCTGCGGTGGCAGAGCGCTTGTGTCCAGGCGAACCAGGGCGAGGTCGGTCACAGGATCCGTGCCCACCACACGCCCATCCAGCTGGTCACCATCCGCCAGCGTGACGCTCACGGTTTCCACCCGATCCACCACGTGGGCATTGGTCAGCACCAGGCCATCGGGATCGATCACCACGCCGGAACCCTGCCCTCGCTCGCGCTCCTGACCAACCGGCGGATCGCCGAGCAGATCGCGCAGCAACGGGTCGATCAGGGTCGGATCAAAAGGTTGCCGCTCCACTGTGCGTTCGGTGTCGATCCGCACGACAGCTGGGGCAACCTTTTCAACGGCATCGGCCACAAAGCTGTGCTCCAGTGCCACAGCCGGTTGAACGCCGATCAACAGCATCAACCCGATGCACAGCACTCGGCACCATCGTTTCAACATCAGCGGCACGTCGTTCGTTATCCCGTTGTAAAGGATTCGAGCGATGGTCCGGATCGGAGCCAACAATGACCCGAAAGCCACTGGTTTTAGTTACCGCATTTCCGTTCAAGGTTGCAACTGATCAACCAGCGCAACAGACGGGGCACTGATTAGTGTCCCGTCGTGCTTTGCCATTGAACCGTGACCGCCACACCGGAGATTCTTTGCTGCCCTCTCTGCCAGGTGTCTATTGAATCCAATGGTGGAACGCTAGATGCCGTGCAGTTCAGCAATGGTCCGAAAGGGACCCGCAGCAAGCTTTGGAGCCGGGTATGCCAATACCTCAAAACGCCTGATCAACAGCGCCAGTGCATCAATCAGGATCCCGACCTCAGGGGTGTTGAGCAGAAGGGCGATGCCTTCCCCGATGCACCATCCATTGATCTGCCGAAGAGCTGACATTCGTCAGGCCGTCGGATACATTGAATTTGTGTCCGACGCGCAGCTCCCGAGGGAGATCGGCCACAACTGAATGCACGTCGGGCTTGCCCGACCTCAGTTTCCATTGCCGCATCCCCTGCTTCCTGAACTCGAGTCCCTGGCCACATCCGTGGCCGCAGATCAGGGCTTTGAACTGTGCGGTATCCAGCTGCTTACGCATCTGGCTCCGATGACGCTGGAGGTCCACATCCGCCGCAGCAACGATGTTGACGTCAACCTGGATGATTGCGCCGGTTTCAGTGGAACCCTTGGAGAGGCTCTGGAGAGCGCTCAGCTGCTGAGCGAGGCCTATGTTCTGGAGATCAGCAGTCCTGGGATCGGGGAGACCCTGTCCAGCGATCGCGACTTTCAGACCTTCCGGGGTTTTCCTGTGGAAGTCGTGCATCGCGACAGAAATGACACGGAACAGCGGCTGGAAGGGCTGCTGCTGGAGCGAGACGAGGACACGCTGCAGATCAACATCCGCGGCCGGATCAAACGCCTGCCCCGCGATCACGTGCTCAGTGTCCGCCTCACAAGTCCCGGCTCGTAACCAGTCGAACCGAACAGCTTTCTCATCACCTCTGACACCTCGACCCAATGGCTCTCGTTCTGCTTCCAGGCCTCAGCAACCTGATCGACGACATCAGCGAAGAGAAGAAGTTGCCGCCTCAGGTGGTGGAAGCGGCCCTGCGCGAAGCCCTGCTGAAGGGCTACGAGCGTTATCGGCGCACCATGTATCTAGGCATCAGCGAAGACCCCTTTGACGAGGAGTACTTCAGCAATTTCGATGTCGGACTCGACCTGGAGGAAGAGGGCTACCGGGTTCTGGCGAGCAAAATCATCGTGGAGGAGGTGGAAAGTGAAGACCACCAGATCGCCCTGGAGGAGGTGATGCAGGTGGCGGACGACGCTCAGGCGGGCGACACCGTGGTGCTTGACGTCACTCCGGAGAAGGATGATTTCGGCCGCATGGCGGCTGCCACCACAAAGCAGGTGCTGGCCCAGAAGCTGCGGGATCAACAGCGCCGCATGATCCAGGAGGAGTTCGCCGATCTGGAAGACCCTGTGCTGACCGCACGGGTGATCCGGTTTGAGCGTCAATCCGTGATCATGGCCGTGAGCTCAGGGTTGGGCAGGCCTGAAGTGGAAGCCGAACTGCCTCGCCGCGATCAGCTCCCCAACGACAACTACCGCGCCAATGCCACCTTCAAGGTGTTCCTCAAAGAGGTGAGCGAGGTGCCGCGGCGCGGCCCGCAGCTGTTTGTCAGCCGCTCCAATGCGGGCTTGGTGGTTTACCTCTTTGAAAACGAGGTGCCCGAAATCCAGGAGGGATCGGTCCGCATCGTGGCGGTGGCACGGGAAGCCAACCCACCATCACGGTCCGTCGGCCCCCGTACCAAGGTGGCAGTGGACAGCATCGAACGGGAAGTGGATCCGGTGGGTGCCTGCATCGGTGCCCGCGGTTCACGCATCCAGCAGGTGGTGAACGAACTGCGCGGCGAGAAGATCGATGTGATCCGCTGGTCCCAGGACCCCGGCCAGTACATCGCCAACTCCCTCAGTCCGGCGCGGGTTGAAATGGTTCGCCTGGTGGATCCACTCGGTCAGCACGCCCATGTGCTGGTTCCCCCCGACCAACTCAGCCTGGCCATCGGTCGCGAGGGGCAGAACGTGCGGCTGGCGGCACGCCTCACGGGCTGGAAGATCGACATCAAGAACTCCACGGAGTACGACCAGGCCGCAGAAGACGCCGTGGTCGCCGAGCTGATCTCTCAACGAGAACAGGAAGAGGCGCTGCAGATGGAGGCGGAGGAACGGCTGGCCGCGGAGCAGGCCGCACGTGCCGAAGAAGATGCCCGCCTGCGGGAGCTCTATCCGCTGCCTGAAGACGATGAGGATTACGTGGAGGGAGACGAGTTGGGCGAAAGCGAGCAGATCGAGGCCACCGCTTCTGAAGAGCTGCCCGGAGAGGAGCCGACCAGCGAGGAACCTGCCCCTGAGGACGACGGCGAGGTTGCCCGGTGAATCAACGCCCCATCCTGCGTCGCTGTGTGGCCTGCCGCCAGCTTCTGGATCGCCGCTCCCTCTGGAGGGTGATCCGAGACCATCAGGATGGGGTCCGTGTTGACAGAGGGATGGGTCGATCGGCCTACCTCTGTCAACGCGAGGCATGCCTCGAGGAGGCCAGGCGCCGCAAACGACTTCAGAAAGCCCTGCGTTGTCAGGTGCCCGATGACGTCCTCGCAGCGTTGGGACAGCGGCTCCGTGATGCCACGGACGTGACCGCTGAGGCAAACTGAACATTGGCCCCACATTGCGTGTGGCCACCGCGGCACACCGTGCCCGGCCCGACCGGAGATCCGACCTGAATGACCAGCAGCGGCAAAGTCAGAATTTACGAGCTGTCCAAGGACCTGGGCCTTGAGAACAAGGACGTGCTGGATGCGGCCGAGAAGCTGTCGATCGCAGCCAAGAGCCACAGCAGCTCCATCAGTGACGCCGAAGCCGGACAGATCCGCAGCCTGCTGAAGTCGAAAGGCAACGCCAGCAAAGCGTCTGCACCTGCACCGGCCAAACCAGCTCCTGGCAAGGCGATCCTGTCAGTCAAGAAAGCGGCTCCCGCCAAACCAGCACCGGCTCAGGCGAAACCCGCAGCACCAGCCAAGCCTGCAGCATCAGCGTCTAAGCCTGCAGCCCCAGCGAAGCCTGCAGCATCAGCGTCTAAGCCTGCAGCCCCAGCGAAGCCTGCAGCATCAGCGTCTAAGCCTGCAGCCCCAGCGAAGCCTGCAGCTCCAGCGGCGCCGGCCCGTCCAGCACCAGCGAAGGCAGCGGCCCCAGCAGTACCGGCCAAACCAGTGCCGAGACCTGCCGCTGCTCCGCCACCGCGTCCTCAGCCGGCCAAGCCTGAGGTCGTCAGCAAGCCGAAGCCGGCCACGCCCGCCGCGGCTTCTGCGCCGTCGAAACCAACGACTCCACCGGCTCGCCCCTCAGTCGTCAAGCCAACGGTTGCTAAGCCAACGGTTGCAAAACCCGCGCCAGCCAAACCAGCTGCCGCTAAGCCCGCACCAGCCAAACCCGCTGCCGCCAAACCAGCCCCGGCACGACCGGCCCCGGCCCGTCCGGCACCCGCGCGTCCCGCGGCCGATCAACCCAAACCACGGCCTGCAGCTGTCCCCAGCCGCCCAACGCCAGGCGCAGGACAGAAGCCACAGATCGTTTCCCGCCCTGGATCAGAACCTCGCCCCGGTGCTCCAACCCGTCCAGGGGCTCCAGCACCAGCGCGTCCAGGTGCACCTGTCAAAGCGGGGCCACCCACGCGCCCCACACCTCGTCCTGAGCTGGTGGGCAAGCCTGTTCCGCGGCGTCCCGGCACCGGAGCACCCACCCGCAGCGGAGCTGGTGCACCGCAACGCCCTGGAACCGGTGTCCCGCAGCGTCCCGGAAGTCCTGGGCGTCCAACACGACCTGGCGCGCCGACCCGCAGCGGCGGCAACACCCTGGAGCTGGTGGGCAAGCCGATCCGCCGGGACGGCAGTTCCACCGGAATCGGCGGTCGTCCGGCCCCACCGACACGCCCCGGTGCCGGCAGCCCGCAACGCCCTGGCATGCCAAGCGGCATGCGCAAACCCGTGGCACCGGGCGAGCTCATGCAACTGCAGAAGCCCGTTGGACGCCCCACGGCGCCGGCCCCCCGCCGGCCCGATGCCCCCACCAAAACTGGCGACGGTGCCGGAACGGCCACGCCACCGGTGGCACGCCCTACAGCCCCAACCGCACCGCGTCGCCCCGGTGGTTTCCGTCCCGGTGCACCCGGCGGCCAACGCCGCCCTGGACGTCCGGACTGGGATGACAGCGCCAAGCTGGAAGCCCTGCGCAGCCGTTCGCCACAGAAGCAGCGCCAGAAGGTCCACATCATCGGCGAGAACGACGATGCTCTGACCGCTGAAACCGGAGGATTCGCCGGCGAACAGCAAGCCATTGTGCTGTCCGCCAGCCTGGCTCGCCCCGCCAAGCCGAAGTCGCAGAAAAAGGCCGCTCCCAAGCCGATGGCGGCGATGCGGAAGCGGAAGAAGGAAACCACGCGTCAACGCCAGCGGCGTCGGGCGATGGAACTGCGCGCTGCCCGCGAGGCCAAGCAGGTGCGGCCGGAGATGCTGATCGTTCCGGAGGACAACCTCACGGTGCAGGAGCTGGCCGACATGCTCAGCGTCGAGAGCTCCGAGATCATCAAATCCTTGTTCTTCAAAGGAATCATTGCCACGGTCACCCAGACCCTGGACATGAACACCATCGAGACGGTGGCCGATGAATTCGGCGTTCCGGTGCTCCAGGACGACGTGGAGGAGGCGGCCAAGAAGACCGTCGAGATGATCGAAGAAGCCGACAAGGAACACCTCATCCGTCGTCCACCCGTGGTCACGGTCATGGGTCACGTCGACCACGGCAAAACGAGCCTTCTCGATGCGATCCGCAAGGCGCGGGTCGCTGCCGGCGAGGCCGGCGGCATCACCCAGCACATCGGTGCTTATCAGGTCGAGATCGACCACAACGACGAAGCCCGCAAGCTCACCTTCCTCGACACCCCGGGCCACGAAGCCTTCACGGCCATGCGGGCCCGCGGCACCAAGGTGACGGACGTGGCCGTTCTGGTGGTTGCCGCTGACGACGGCGTTCGCCCCCAGACGCTGGAAGCCATCAGCCACGCCCGGGCTGCAGAGGTGCCGATTGTGGTGGCAATTAACAAGATTGATAAGGAAGGGGCCTCCCCCGACCGGGTGAAGCAGGAGCTGTCCGAGCAGAACCTGCTGGCGGAAGACTGGGGCGGCGATGTGGTGATGGTGCCAGTGAGTGCCATCAAGGGCGAGAACATCGACAAGTTGCTGGAGATGCTGCTGCTGGTCACCGAAGTGGAAGACCTTCAGGCCAATCCGGATCGCCTGGCCCGCGGCACTGTGATCGAGGCTCACCTCGACAAGGCCAAGGGTCCTGTGGCCACCCTGCTGGTGCAGAACGGCACCCTCAAGACCGGCGATGTCGTGGCGGCCGGGCCGGTGCTCGGCAAGGTTCGGGCCATGGTCGACGACAACCGCCAACGTCTTAAAGAGGCTGGTCCTTCGTTTGCCGTTGAGGCCCTCGGTTTCAGCGAGGTTCCGACCGCTGGCGACGAATTCGAGGTGTATCCCGACGAGAAATCAGCACGGGCTGTTGTGGGAGATCGTGCGTCGGATGCTCGCGCCACACGCTTAGCGCAGCAGATGGCCTCGCGCCGGGTGTCGCTCACAGCGATGTCAGGTCAGGCCAATGAAGGCGAGCTGAAGGAGCTGAACTTGATCCTCAAGGCTGATGTCCAGGGCTCTGTGGAAGCAATCCTTGGCTCCCTTGAGCAATTGCCCAAGGACGAGGTCCAGGTTCGTGTGCTGCTATCGGCACCGGGAGAGGTCACCGAAACAGACGTCGACCTGGCGGCCGCCTCCGGCGCCGTGATCGTGGGCTTCAACACCTCAATGGCCTCTGGTGCCAAGAAGGCAGCAGATGCCACCGGCGTGGATGTGCGCGATTACGACGTGATCTACAAGCTGCTGGAGGACATCCAGTTAGCGATGGAGGGCTTGTTGGAGCCCGAACTGGTGGAGGAAGCCCTCGGCGAAGCCGAAGTGCGGGCGGTGTTCACCATTGGCAAGAGCGCCGTCGCGGGCTGCTACGTCACCACCGGCAAGTTGCAACGCAACTGCAAGGTGCGTGTCCATCGCGGCTCCCAGGTGGTGTACGACGGCGACCTCGACTCGTTGCGCCGCAACAAGGACGACGTCAAGGAGGTGGCCACCGGCTTCGAGTGTGGTGTCGGCACCGATCGCTTTGCCAACTGGGAAGACGGCGACCGGATTGAGGCCTTCAAGATGGTCACCCAGCGCCGCAAACTCACCACCTGAGGCTCCGTTCCGCCGTGCAATCCCGCCGCGAACCCCTGCTTTGGCTTCAGTGCCTAGCCATCGGCGTGATCCCCCTGGAACTGCTGCTGATCCGCCTCCTTTTGGCAGGAGCGGATCCAGGCCCTGTGCCGATCGTGGAGCGTCTGTTGATCTGGGGAGTCGGCGTTGTGGCGCCTGCCATCGCGCTGTGGCAACGTCCTGCGGACTGGGGATCCCTGCTGCTGCTGCGCCTTCCCGTGGCGTCCCGCAGCAGCGATCAGTTGAGGCTCAGCGCCTCCGAGAGCCAATGGGGAAGCCGCTCAGCGCTGGTGGGTTGCACTGTTCTGCTGCTACCGCTGCTGTGGTGGCTGGATGAATCTGCAGGGCTGATCCACGAATTCTCGCCTTTGCAGGGCAGCTCACGACTGGTGAGCTTGCTGCTGACGGCGCCACTGTTGGCCTTACTGATCTGGCAGATCCAGCAACTGGTGCAGGCGGTGCTCCTGTTGGTCCAAGCACCACAGAACGACTCCGCCGCTGAACCGTGGAGCCTTGATCAGCTGCGGCAGGAACGCACGAGCTTTGGCCTACAGCTCCTGCAATTCGCCCCCTTGACCTGGCCGGAGCCAGTGGAACCGACCCCCTCGCCCACTCCGGAACCACCCCCCGTCTCTACTCCGGAGCCTTCAAACGAACCGGAACCCACTCCGGAACCAACCAACGGGCCGGATCAGGAGCCAACCTCCGATGTCCCGGAAGACACAGCGTCCATCGACGCAGCAACCAGCGAGGACGACTCAGCCGTCGCCACCGCCCTGATCGACATCGACATCACGGCTGCGATCGAACCAGAGCAGGCTGCTGAAGAGGAGGAGAGCACCCCCCTGGATCCCGAAGTCGGAGATCTCGACGCTGTCGCCAGCGGAAGCACGGAAGAGCATGGTGAACAGTCCCAGGCCGGCGGAGGCGAACAACGCGAACCAGACCAAACGCCGGAGCCCACGCCAGGGGGTGCGTGATTCACGGATCAAACGGTCCCGCAACGCCGGGGCCAATTCTTTCCGTGATGTTGGGTTCTCGTCCAAAACGGCGGCCAGGCACAGTCTCAAATGTTAAATTGCTATTGTTGCCGATGTAGCTCAGCCGGTAGAGCAACGCTTTCGTAAAGCGTGGGTCGCCTGTTCAAGTCAGGTCATCGGCTTTTAACAATCAAGGGCAACAATCTGCCCTTGCTTCAAATAAACATAGAAAATATTTGCCAGTGAATCCCACCTGCTTTGACGCCTAAAGGCCCGACGATTTGCAGGACCAGAAAAGCAAAAGAGCCTGATCCCCAAATTCAAAAATTTTGAAATAAAATCAATCATGGGAATCAGATTCACATCCATCTCAAGAGCAAAGAGCCTTCAACTTTTGCGCAGCGCACAACTGCTCTCCTGTCTCGATCTCCTCGTTCAACAGCTCAGGCCAGGGCACGATCCAATGGCGACTCTCTACAGCGGGAAGAACATCAGCCGCCACCGGATTGGCCAGAACGATCACTCGGCGATTCTTGAGCACGAGCGTGCGGCGCAACCAGGGGGTGAAAATCAGCTCCTCCACCAATCGCTGATAGGAGCCATCAGCGATCGCCCGTTCAAATCCCGTTCTGATCGCATCCGCCAGCGGTTGATTGTCAGGGCTGACGTAAAAGAAGCCGGCGAAGGGATAGGCAAGCAGCAGATGTGGATCCAAAGCGGTGTCCGATGTGGATGACGCCATCAGCTGCGCCTCCCGCTCCAACTCCGCAATACCCCTGGGGAACAACTGCACCCGTTGGTGATCCACCAGACGAAACAGATCTTCTGAGCGTGCGGTGAAGGTGCGTAGGCCAGCCGCATCAAAAATGTCTACATCACTCCAGCCCAGTCCCTGGAGCAGAACGATGTCGCCGAGATCCTGCCTGGTCCGGATCGTGGCCAGTCGCGCCATCTGACTCTGATGCGTCCAACCGCTGCGCAGTCCGAGGATGCCTCCGGTCACGGGGATGGGTACTGGCAGCAGACGTCGGTTCACATCCACGCCAGCGCCATAGACCCCAATGCTCAAGGCAAAGGGATTGCGGCTGAAGCTGGCGACGCCTTGTTCCAACGCCGCAACGGCTTCATCCTGCGCGACCACCACTTCACTGAGCCCAAGGGCGAAGGGGCGACCACTGCGCTTGAGCACGAGCTCCAGCAGTCGATATTTGAAATCGTTATGGTCCTCGCCGGGCGAACGATCCAACACCACGGAGAGGGTTCCCGCTGGCAGAGACCGCACTTCGGTTGCTGTCAGAATGTATTGATCGTCGATCTTGAGCCGACGTTCACTCAGACGCGGCTGAATCAACAATACGCCCACCAAAGCAATCACAACGGTGAGCCCGGAGGTCAACAACGTCCAGTAGCCGGATGGGTGGGGCGCTGTTGGTTGTGTCATGGAATGATCCACCAGATGCCCAGCAAGGTCATCGCCACATAACTGGGCAGCAACAGCACCCGCAGCCCCTCGGCAACCCTTGTACTGATCAGACTGAGCTGATTGTCGATCAATTCATCAGCACCGACGACGTAAAGAATCCCCAGGAAAATGATCAATTGCAGATTTCCGATGAAGCCCGTCATCGCCGTCACCGGAAGATTGCCGGCAATGAACACGTAGTTACCGCCGGCGGACACCACCGCCGCGAGGATCAGATCATCCCGGCTGCGGGTGATCAGCAGACTCATGCAGCAAAGGCCGACAGCCAACAAATAGCCGAGGAAATCGGGCGCGACGAACAGCAGGCTGCGCCGCTGGATCGGCAGGTCAAACGACACGGTGGGTTGCCGGCGCACGGCGACGCCGGCGGCGGGAGGACGGCCCAGATCATTCATCAGGCTGATGCTGGAGGCGTAACCCGTCGGATCTTTCAGGGTCCAACCCGGCAGCAGCAGGCTGGGGGTCACGCTGCAGGGCTGCGTGGGCACCACGTCCAGGTTCACCGGCTGCAGAGGATCATCCAGACCGATCTGAACGTGCAGCAGCTGATCGTCGAAGGGATAACGCTGCAGGCGCCAGCGCTTTACCACCGGTGAACGCACCTTGTAAAGGCTCCAACTATGACCATCAGTCTGATCCCGGCGGATCCGCTCAAAGCGCTGAATATCTCCGTTGTAGATGCCGTTGAGGACGCGCAATTGATCACTGGGGTTCTGATCCGTTTCTCCATGCCAAATGGTCCAAAGCAGCAGTTCAATGGAGAACTGGTCATCCATCAGGTCGATGTCGCTGATGTTGGTGATGTAGGCACCCATCTGCAGCAGCGGCTCAGCTGGAGCAGTCGGCGCAGCCTTCACCGTGCCCCAGTCAATCGCCGCATGAGCATCCGAACGTTCTGCTAGTGGGGGCGGCGCCTGCGACGGCCGCCCCAACCCCAAGGCCAGCGTGAGGGCAAATGCAGCGGCAACCAGGGCAATCCACCAGCGATGGCGATGTGGCACAACGGGCACGAGCTGCGGCGACTCTGCTCTCAACCCACCATGACAACGCCGTTGAGGAATCACAACGGTTGCCGTGATCAGGGAGCATGGACCCAATCACGGACGTGCCGAGCCTGCTTTGGTCACCATCCCTATAGCCAAGGTCCCTGCATCCCTTGTCCGCACGGGTGCCGCCTTCAGCGGATTGCTGCTGGTGCTATTTGTGCTGGTGCATCTGATTGGCCTGCTTCCAGCGGTGCTGGCCCCTGAGCAGTTCGAGGCCTACGCCACTGCCCTGCACAGCAGCACATGGCTGCCTGTGGTTGAGAGCGGCCTGCTGCTGCTGGCCATCGTTCACATCAGCCTCACCCTGGCCAAGGCCATGGCCAACCGCAGAGCCGGCAACACCGCGACCCTCAGAAGTCGTCGCCAATCCCCTCTGGCAGCCCTGGCCAGCCGCAGCACGGTGGTGGCCGGAATGGTGACCCTGGGATTTCTTGTGATGCACCTGCGCCAGCTGCGCTGGCCCCGCCCCGCAGCTGGCGAGGAAGCCGCCACGTTGATCCAGGTGCTGCAGCAGCCGTGGAACGCTTTCCTCTATGTCGCTGCGGCAGTGGCCCTGGCCCTGCATCTGCTGCACGGAGCCGAAGCTGCCCACCGCAGCCTGGGCTGGCTGACACCTGCCAACAGCAGCGCCCTGCGCGCAGTAGCAGGCGTTCTCGCCGCCCTGGTCGGCGGCGGTTTCCTGACGATCAGTGTGCTGCTGGCCCTGGGAGGTGTCGCATGAGCGGCCTGCCCGACCCGCGCATTCCTGCCGGACCGATCGCCGATGCCTGGCAGCGCACCAAGGAGGGACTGCCCCTGATCAGCCCCCTGCGCAAAGGCCAGATCGATGTGCTGGTGGTGGGCACCGGCCTGGCGGGTGCCTCTGCCGCCGCCACCCTGGCCCAGCAGGGCTACCGGGTGACGGTGCTGAGCTTCCACGACAGCCCGCGGCGGGCCCATTCGGTGGCGGCCCAGGGCGGCATCAATGCGGCGCGATCGGTCGCCGTGGACGGCGACAGCGTCAGCCGCCTGTTCACCGACACGCTCAAGGGAGGTGATTTCCGCGCCCGTGAAAGCGGCTGCCAGCGGCTGGCGGAAATCAGCAGCGGCATCATTGATCAATGCGTGGCCCAGGGCGTGCCCTTCGCCCGAGAATACGGCGGCAGCCTGGCCACCCGTAGTTTCGGCGGCGCCCTGGTGAGCCGTACCTTCTACGCCCGCGGTCAGACCGGTCAGCAGTTGCTCTATGGCGCCTACCAGGCATTGATGCGTCAGGTGGAGCTTGGCCGGGTCCGACTGCTCACCCGCCGTGATGTGCTCGAGCTAATCACCGTTGATGGTGTTGCGCGGGGCGTGGTAGCCCGCCATCTGCTCAGCGGTGCGTTGGAAATTCACACCGCCCGCACGGTGCTGCTCTGCACCGGGGGCTACAGCAACGTCTACTTCCTCTCAACAAATGCGCTGAAATCCAACGCCAGCGCCATCTGGCGGGCCCACCGCAAGGGCGCCCTGTTCGCCAACCCCTGCTTCACCCAGATCCACCCCACCTGCATTCCCAGCGGTGATGCCTTCCAGAGCAAGCTCACGCTGATGAGCGAAAGCCTGCGCAACGACGGCCGCATTTGGCTGCCGCTCGAAACGGGCGACCAGCGATCCGCCGAGGACATCCCGGAACAGGAGCGCGACTATTTCCTGGAGCGGCTGTATCCCAGCTACGGCAACATGGCGCCACGGGATGTGGCCTCCCGCCGGGCGCGGGAGCTGTGCAATGCAGGGCGGGGCGTCGGGCCCGGTGGCCTCTCGGTGTTTCTGGATCTCACCGATGCGATCAAGACGGAAGGCCGCGAGGCTATCGCCGCCCGCTACGGCAACTTGATGAAGATGTACGAGCGGATCAGCGGCGACGATCCCTACCGCAAACCGATGCGGATTTACCCCGCCCCCCACTACACGATGGGCGGCCTGTGGGTGGACTATCAGTTGATGAGCTCGATCCCGGGGTTGTTCGTGCTCGGGGAGGCGAACTACTCCGAACACGGCGCCAACCGCCTGGGGGCTAGTGCGTTGATGCAGGGATTGGCCGACGGGTATTTCATTGCCCCGTCCACGGTGACAGCCTGGCTGGCGGGCAACGCAGCCCCGGACGTCACGCCTGATCATTCGGCCTGCCGAGAAGCCCTGGAGAGCACCCTCCGTCGGATCGAGACGATGCTGGGCAGTGGAGGCACAACTCCTGTGGACAGCTTCCACCGGGAACTCGGGGCCGTGATGATCGATAGCTGCGGCATCAGCCGCGATGCCGAAGGTCTCCGGGACGGACTCAGCCAGGTGGAGGCTTTGGAGAAGCGCTTCCACGGTGAAGTGCGGGTGCCGGGAGAAGCGGCAGGGCCCAACGCGGAACTGGAGAAAGCGCTGCGGGTGAGTGATTTCTTCGGGTTGGCACAGCTGATGCTGCGCGATGCCCTGGCGCGGGAGGAGTCCTGCGGTGCCCACTTCCGTGAGGAGCACCAGAGCCCGGAGGGTGAAGCACGGCGCGATGACGTCAACTTCGCCCACATCGCTGCCTGGGAACACCAGGATGGTGCGGAGCCGATCCGCCACAGCGAAACGTTGCAGTTCACCGCCCTGCAACCGAGCACCCGCAGCTACCGATGAAGATCACCCTGCGCATCTGGCGCCAGCCCGCCGCAGACCAACCCGGCCGGTACGAGCGTCATGGACTTGCCGATGTTTCGCCGGATGTGTCGCTGCTGGAGGCCCTCGATCAACTGAACGAGCAGCTGATCAGCGCCGGGGAACGACCGGTGAGCTTTGAGCACGATTGCCGGGAGGGCATCTGCGGCAGTTGCGGCTTCCTCGTGAACGGCCAGGCCCACGGCCCCCGTATTGCCACGTCGGTGTGTCAGCTCTATCTCCGGGAATTCGAGGACGGCGCGGAACTCACGCTTGAGCCATGGCGGGCCAAGGCCTTCCCTGCGATTCAGGATCTAATGGTGGACCGCTCTGCCTTGGACCGACTGATCGCGGCCGGTGGCTACTGCTCCACCGGCACCGGCCAGGCGCCGGATGGCAATGCCCTGCCGGTGGGACGCGACCAGGCCACCAGCGCCTTCAGCACAGCCACCTGCATCGGCTGCGGAGCCTGTGTGGCCAGCTGCAGGAATGCGTCCGCCAGCCTGTTCGTGGCCGCCAAATTGGCGCACCTGGGGCAACTCCCCCAGGGCCAACCGGAACGGGCATCCAGGGCAAAAGCCATGCAAGACCAAATGGTGACGGAAGGATTCGGAAGCTGCAGCAGCCACCTCGAATGTGAAGCCGCATGCCCTCAGGAGATCTCAGCGGACTGGATCAGCTGGATGCACCGGGAGAGGCGGGGCTAACGCGCGTCATTGCCTTTAACCTCCGGCCAGATCCTTTGACGTGACCCTCATGACGTTCAAGGGTTTGAGACGCCAGTTCAAGGCTGGCTTGCTGGCAGCTCTTGTGCTGCTGAGCGCTTGGATCGGCGTCGGGCTGACGCCCTCCGTTGGGTACACAGCAGTCGACGCTGTTGCAGCGCCAATCAACACGGCTGTCGACAGCCAAGCCGCACCAATCCGGCTCGAAGATCAACCTTTCTATGCCGACCTGGAGACCTGGCGAAGCCGCTGGGACAGCGGCTTTCTGGGTCAGGTCGTTGACACCAATCCCCGACTCAGCCTGATCAAGTTCTATTCGGCCATGGCCCGAGCAGGGCAACTGGTTCGCAGTGTTGCGGATGAAGCCCGAACCGACCCAGGCTTGAGGTGGAGCGCGAAGTCACGTCAAAAAATTGAAGAGGCCGAGCGCCTGTTCCGATCAGCTGTACAGACGATCGATGCCTCGGAGTTACCCGAAAGCATCCGCGAGAACACACAGGAAGAAGCTGCTCTAAAACTGAAGGAGATTCTCGACTATGTCCTCAGTAACTCCGAGACACCGATTGAACTTCCAAGCCGCACCGAAAAGGGTTTCTGGCGCCTAGCTGGGTCGATGATTGCCCTGGCTTCGAAACTTCAAGAAGGAGCTGATATTCCCTATTACCAGTTCACGAAACGAACCCTCGACAATGTCGACAAGGGCTACCAATACGTCGCCAGTATCCGCGAAACGGGAACTGCCAGTGAGAGCAACTCCTACGCCACGCCATGGGTATTCCACCTACACCTACACCCCTGGATACCTGGTTCCACCCAAGGCCTATCTCCTGCTGCCCAAGGACATTCGCTCATTTCTAGAATTACCGATAGGTGAACAGAGCCTCCTCCAAATCACACTAACACTGATTTTTATTGGAATTTACCTGCCCATTGTGGGGCTTCTGATTTACACATTCCTGAACACATTCCGCTACGTCAAAGACTTCACCTCCGATCGGAAAGTTCGGTTCTGGAAAGTCGAAAATACTGCCTGGAGACGCTTTTTTCTGATTGCGCCCATCGCACCTCTCTCGGTTTTCACACTTCGGTTGATCGATAACAAAATCAACATCACCGGATGGTGGCTTCGCAATATCGACTTCTGTTTCGACATGCTGGCCTATGTCGCGTTCGGCGGATCCATCATCCTGCTGTTCGAGGCCCTGGGCCGCACCAGTTCTCACTGGATCCTGAGTTTCAAACGCAGCAAATCAGACCTGGAGCGCAAACGCATCCAAAACGTTCTTCTACCGATATGTCGCTTCCTCGGCGCGCTGACAGCAGTCCTGATCATCTACCAACTTTTGCTGCGACTTGGAATGCCAAGCAATACCGTTCTGGCCTTTTCAGCCGTACCAGGCTTGGCGATTGGCTTGGGAGCATCCAAGTTGCTTGGCAACATCTTTGCCGGCATCTCCATCCAGTCCGATCGCCCCATTCGTGTTGGAGAGTTCTGCCAGGTTGGCGACAAGCTTGGCTTCGTCAAACGGATCGGGCTGCGCTCAATCGAGCTCTCCACCCTTTCAGCAAATGTCACCATTCCCAATAACAAGGTGGATGACACGACGATCGTTAATTTCACACGCCAGACCTTGCAGAAGAGGGGCGGGCTGCAGCATCCTCTCCAAACCATCGAATTTGTTCTATCACTTCCCTTAGGCCTTGGCATTGGCCAGCTGAATGCCATCACCCAACGTAGCTGCGATTACCTGGCGGGGATTCAATCGCTCACAAGTCATTGCGCCCACTACGACGAAAGCCCGAGTGGCGCGCTCAGCCTGACAGTGCTGGCCGAAGTGCGCATTTCCAGTTGGGAGGACTACTTAAGCGTCCGACAATCCATTCTTGGAGATATCAAGCTAATCATTGCCGTTGTGAAAAACCTCAAGCAATCGATCAGAGTTGCTCGAGACACACCTCTGGAGATGGTGGATCGCATCCCCGATCTTCTGGCCGACATCATCAACAACGATCCCAACCTGACCCTGAGTGTTTGCCGCCTTTCCGCCATCTCGGATTACAGCCTGGATTTCATGGTCTTGATGGAGTCGACCTACACCGATGTCGGTGGATTCTTCAGTGCTCTTGCACGCGTGAACAAGGGGATCCTTGATTGCTTCGCCGCCAATGGCATCGAAATCCCCCTACCCACCAGTGTGGAGATTCAAAAAACGCTCCCCTAACCCTCACAACCCGGCACATCCGCGGCCGGCAGCACTGAGATCGGCCAGGGCTCGCTCGCCGCGGCCCTGGCCGAGCTGCTGGAGGATCACATCGGCCTGCAGAGCCAGCAGCAGGGTCTGACAGGGATAGGCCTCGAGGTCCGCCGCTCGGCGCTGAAGCTGCTCAGTGTGATCCAGCGCCCGTTCGCAGGCGGCTGGCTGCCTGCCTTGCAGGCAGAGGCGGGCGTCAGCCTGCACAGCGGCCAGACCGGCAGCCTTAACTTCGCCTGCGCAGCTGAGAACCAGCAGAGATGCAACGACTGTGACGGGTCGTGCCATCACGAAACCAGGAGGCGGTTTGCTGTGATGATGACTCAACTTTGCCCCCGAGCTCAGCCGTGTACACCGACTGGACCGCGATCGCTCTGCTGCTGTTCACCGCCGTGCCGCTGGTCGTTGTTGTCGGCACGGCCACCTTCTTCGTGGTGCGCAACAAACAGAAGGCCCCGCTGGGCTGAACACGGCTCTGATCAGGACCGCTGAGGAACCAGACCACTCAGCGGCGTGACGGTCATATCCGAAGTGGACAGCTGATTCAAAGGAACCGCCTGAATGGCGGCACTGATCTGACCCTGGCCGAGGCAGGCCAGACACGTTTGGAAACGCTGGCCGGACACGCGTTGAATCCCGCTGCCTCCGCAGATGGTGCAGGTGCTCATAACCGGTGCGCTGGATCGTTGAAATCAGTGTGAGGCCAATTGAGCCGCACGATCCCGAAGCCTTCCTTAAGAATGGCCAGCACGGATCCCTTTCTGAGTCAAGTCATCCAGCAATTCGATCGCCGAGAGCTGGGCTCCAGGCCCCACACAACCAAGGCCAGAGGCCAGAAGACCGACCACTGCAGGGGCATCCAGACCCAGCTCACGCAAGGGCATCAGCCCGCTGCTGGCCTCACGTTTCGACAGCTTCCTCCCCTCGGCGTCACAACGCAACGGACCGTGGTGAAAGCGGGGGGGCTGCTGCTGCAGAGCCCGATACACACTCCGCTGGGCGGGCAATGCCTCGCGCAGGTCCTCACCGCGCACCACATCAGTTATGCCCAGGGCCAGTTCGTCGATCACGGTGGCCAACTGGTAGGCGATGAACCCGTCGGCACGGCGCACCACCACGTCACCGCTGCCATCTGGATCACGGCCGGGAACCCGCAACCGCCAGCTGGGCAAACGGCGATCACGCCACCCCCAGCCAGCACCGCCATCACGGCAGGTGCCGGGGTAGCGCGCCAGACCTGCCAGCTCCCGTCGTGAGCAACGGCAGGGGAACAGGGCGCCGCTGCGGCGCAACCAGGAGAGCCAGGAGGCGTACAGCCCACGGCGGCGGCTCTGCAGAATCGGCTCTCCGTCCCAGTCGAGCCCGAGCCAGTGCAGATCGTCCTGGATCGCCTCAACAGCACCGGGCCGGTTGCGGGGGGTGTCGAGATCATCGATGCGCAACAGCCAGACACCACCGGCCTGGCGCGCCTGCAACCAGGACAACAGAGCGGTCTGGAGATTGCCGAGATGCAAGGCGCCCGTGGGCGAGGGGGCGTAGCGACCGCGGTACATGCCTTCAGCACGCCAGCGCAGGCCACGCTCCAGCTCCAGCAGCAGATGATCCGGAACGGGCATGAAAAAGGCGGCCCCCTGGACCGCCCATTCGATCAGAGAATCGTTGTTGGATCAGCCCTGCACGCGGTCCTTGAACATCTTGCCGGCGGTGAAGGCAGGCACGCGCTTGGCGGGGATGGCGATCTTTTCGCCGGTCTTGGGGTTCAGACCCTGACGGGCGGAACGCTCGCGGGGTTCGAAGGAGCCGAAACCAAGGATCGATACCTTTTTGCCTTCAACAACGGAATCGATGATGGTTTCGATTGCGGCGTCGACAACCATGGAGACGTCGGTCTTGGTGAGCTCGGTGCGAGCAGCCACCAGATTCACCAGGTCAGCTTTGTTCATTGGAGAGGAAGAGTCGGGAGGCGGAGACGGCGCTGAAACGGCGTTCGGTCCCGCCGCTGCCTTCCCCAAGCGGCCCAATCGTATGGAGGCTGACGGGGTGCTGCAAGCGACAAGTCCTGTGCCGCAATGCTTTAGCTGGATTACACCGCTTCCGACCAGCCACTGAAGGGCACCAGACGCTCCCCCCGCAGCGCCCCAAGACCCGCGCCAGATGCCAGTTGGGGGCTGGCATCTGAAGGAATCCAACCGCGCAGCTGCCGCAGACTTTCGAGTTGGCGTGGCCAGTGAAATGTGCGGCCATGGCGCAGGGGCCCGAGCCGTCCAGGACCCAGCGGCGTCAGCAAACGCCCGCAGAACAACAGATCCGCATGGGGTGCATGCACCACGCAGCTGCCGGGAGTGGGGCCCGCTGTCCAGAGCAAGCGCAGGCCACTGCTGGTGATGTACTCGTCAGCAAAGGTGTGCAGCGGCGTGACGTTGGGCAGCAGATAGGCCTCCTGCTCCTGCACCAGCACCGGCCAGCCGAAACGCTCCTGGAGCCGCCGCAGACGACCGTGGCCCTCCCGGCTGGTGAGCAGGATGCGCGGTGTGCGCGACCCCGCCAGGTCGCGCAGAGCGGTCAGCGTTGCCTCGGTGAGTGGCGGGCAATCGATCAGCACCGGCTCCGGCATTGCCTCCAGCCACCAGGCGCTGCCGCCCTGGCAGTCGCGGTTGGGGGGGAACAGCCAGAGATCGTGCCGCAGCTGCTGGGGAGGCCGACCGGGCTCCAAAGCCGTGGTCATCGTCATGACGTTCAGCGCCGGACCAAAGCACTAGTTTGAAGGCGCCATGCCCGTTGGCCTTGAGCGGCATCCACCCCGGCACGCCCTGGCCCCTGGGCAGCAGCCTCACACCCCGGGGGGTGAACTTCTCGGTGGCGGCACCGGCAGCGGACCGGATCGAGCTGCTGATCTTCGAACGGGCATCAACGCCGACACCCGAGCGGGTGATCGAACTGGATACCCGCCGCCACCGCTCCGGCGATTACTGGCATGTGGAGCTGGAAGGCGTTGGCGAGGGCTGCTGCTACGCCTACCGGGTGTTCGGACCTCTGGCACCGGGGGGCCACGGCTTTCAACCAGCGAAGGTGCTGGTCGACCCCGCCGCCCGCGCCATCAGCGGCTGGGACGTCTACGACCGGGTGCTGGCCACCGGGCCAACCCCGAACGCTCATGCCTGCCTCAAAGCAGTGGTGACAGAGCGGGAGCCCTTTGATTTTCAGCGCCATCCACGGCCCCGCCACAGCTGGCAGCGCTCGGTGATTTATGAGCTGCATGTGGGCGGCTTCACCGGCCGAGACGATTCCGGCGTCGCCCCGGAGCAGCGGGGCACCTACCTGGGGCTGATCGACAAGCTGCCCTATCTCAAAGAGCTCGGCATCACGGCGATCGAACTGCTGCCGGTGTTCTGCTTCGACCCCGCCGATGCACCGCTAGGTCGCGACAACGTGTGGGGCTACAGCCCACTGAGCTGGTTCACCCCCCACCACGGCTACGGCTGTGGCGATGATCCGCTGCAACTTCGCCATCAGGTGCGTCAGCTGGTGGCCGCCTGCCATGACGCCAACATCGAAGTGTTGCTGGATGTGGTCTACAACCACACCACGGAGGGCACCCGGCTGGGGCCAACCCTGAGCTGGCGCGGTTTTGCCGATCGCACCTACTACCACCAAACCAGCAGTGGCGAATACCTGGATGTGAGCGGCTGCGGCAACTCCATCGCCGCCAACCAACCGATCAGCACGCAATTGATCCTGGAGTCGATGCGCTGCTGGGCGCTGGAACTCGGGGTGGATGGCTTCCGCTTCGATCTGGGCATCGCCCTCAGCCGCGGCAACCAGCTCAAACCGCTGGATCAGCCACCACTGTTTCGGGCGATCGAAGCCGATCCGCAACTCAGCGATCTCAAGCTGGTGAGCGAGCCCTGGGATTGCGGCGGCCTGTACCGACTGGAGGATTTTCCGGCCCAGCGGATCGGCACCTGGAATGGTCACTTCCGCGATGGCTTGCGCCGCTTCTGGAAGGGCGATGAGCACAGCACCTGGACGCTGGCCCAACGGTTCAAGGGCAGTCCGGATCTGTACAACTACAAACCGGTAGCCCTGGGACGCTCGGTGAACCTAATCACCGCCCATGACGGCTTCACCCTGGCGGATCTGGTGGCCTACAACCGCAAACACAACTTGGCCAACGGCGAGGACAACCGCGACGGCGAAAACCACAACAACAGCTGGAACCACGGCGTGGAAGGTCCAACGACCGACCCGCAGGTGCTGGCGCTGCGGCGCCGCCAGCAACGCAACCTGCTGAGCAGCCTGCTGCTGGCCCGCGGCGTGCCGATGCTTCTGATGGGCGATGAGGTGGGCCGCAGCCAGGGGGGCAACAACAACAGCTGGTGCCAGGACAGCCCCCTCAGCTGGATGGTCTGGAACGACGACCACTGCGATTTGGAGCTGAAATTGTTTCTGCAGCGGCTGCTGAAACTGCGGCAGGCCCTGCCGCAACTGTTCAATCCGCTGGTGCCACCACCGGAAACCAGCCGCAAGCAACCCCAGACCCCCACTGACCTGTGGCGGCAATGGCACGGCGTGGAGCTGAGCAAGCCGGACTGGGCAGCCTGGAGCCGCACCACCGCCACCAGCATGCACATGGGCAGCCGCGGAGCCCTGTTGTGGATGGGCTTCAACGCCTACAACGAACCGCTCAACTTCGAGCTGCCGGTGCCGGCATCCCCCTGGATGCAGGTGATCGATACCTCCCTGCCCGCCGGGGAGGACCTGCCGGCGCAAGCGGTGCCGTACGACGGCGTGGATATTCCCCTGGCGAGCCGCAGCCTGGTGCTGCTGCTGGCCCGAGAAGTGGCGTCAGGCCTGGCGCTCTGAGGAAGCGGGTGACGGGAATCGAACCCGTGTCATCAGCTTGGAAGGCTGAGGTCTTACCATTACACAACACCCGCACTGGTACGCCTGAACTACAACCCTTGATGGGGTGGTCAGTGCTTCAGCACACCTGCATTATGGCGGTCCGCCTGCCCCCTGCACTCGCGTGACATCGTCCGACGCAATCAGCGGGGGATCCCGACGCAGGTTGATGCTGGCCTACGGGCTTGGTGACGCCGGCACAGGCCTAGCTGCCACGCAGCTGGGCTTTTATCTCTTCCCCTTCTTCACCTGTGCTGCGGGGTTGCCCGCCTTCATCGCCGGGGCGCTGCTCACGGTGATCAAGGTGTGGGATGCCGTCAACGACCCCTTGATCGGCTGGCTCAGCGATCACACCACCAGCCGCTGGGGACCCAGGCTGCCCTGGATGCTGACGGCGGCCCTGCCCCTGGGCATCAGCCTGGCGGCGATGTGGTGGGTTCCCCCCGGCGGGGTCGGCCAACGCACCTTTTATTACGTGGTGATGGCGGTGCTGTTGATGACCGCTTACACCAGCGTCAACCTTCCCTATGCCGCCCTATCCACGGAGCTAACGCCGGATACGGCGATGCGCACCCGCCTGAATGCGGCGCGATTCACCGGCTCGATCCTCGCGGGTCTCAGCGGACTGATTGTGGCGTCGGTGGTGCTCACCGACGGCGGTGGCGGCTATCTGGCCATGGGCCGGATCACCGGAACAATAGCGGCGGTGGCCACCCTGGCCTGCTGCTGGGGGCTGGCCCCCTTTGCCAAGCGGGCCCAGCGGCCGACGACCAACAGCGAACCGGCCATGCAGCAGCTCAAACGGGTGCTGAGCAACCCGCGCTTCCGTCAGGTGCTGGGGCTGTACCTGCTGCTCTGGTTTGGCCTGCAACTGATGCAGGTGGTGGCGCTGATCTGGCTCGTGCAGGTGGTGCATGTGCCGGCCCAGCTGTCCACCTGGATCCTGCTGCCGTTTCAGATCGCGGCGCTTGGAGGGTTGCAGCTGTGGAGCGTGCTGAGCAACCGCAACGGCCGGGTGGCCACCCTGCGCTGGGGGGCGGGCCTGTGGATCCTGGCCTGCCTGCTCTCGATGCTGTTTCCCGCCCTGCCAGAGGGAGCCGGTGTGCTGCAGCTGTTACCACTGGCGGGGCTGATCGCCGTGGTGGGCATCGGTGCCGCCACGGCCTACTTGATTCCCTGGTCGCTTCTGCCGGATGCGATTGATGCCGATCCGAGCAAACCGGCTGGGCTCTACACCGCCTGGATGGTGTTCGGCCAGAAGCTGATCATCGGCCTGACGATGTCGGTGTTCGGCAGCCTGCTCTCGCTCACGGGCTACATCTCCAGCCAGGGGGCTTGCAACGGTGCCCTGAGCTTTGTGGAGCAACCAGCCACCGCTTTGCTGGCGATCCGGATCTGCATGGGTCTGCTGCCAGCGGTACTGGTGATGCTGGGGCTTGTGGTGATGCGAGGCTGGCCGGACCGTGGCGCCCACCTGCAGGCTTCCGCCGGATGACTTCACCCCGCTGGCTGAAACGACTGGGCGCCAGCCTGTTGATCGGTGGTCAGGCCGTGACGGCCACCCTGCGGGGGCGGATCAACACCGTGGATCTGCAGGATCAGATGATGGAGGCGGGTCCCGGCAGCCTGCTGATCGTGCTGATCATCTCAATCGCCGCCGGTTCGGTGTTCAACATCCAGGTGGCCGCCGAACTCACCCGCCAGGGGGCCGGATCAACGGTGGGCGGCATCCTGGCCATTGGCCTGGCCCGGGAGATTGCACCACTGCTCACCTCCTGCCTGCTGGCGGGAAAGGTGGCCACCGCATACGCAGCGCAGCTGGGCACCATGAAGGTGACCGAGCAAATCGATGCGATCACGATGCTGCGCACCGACCCGGTGGAGTACCTGGTGGTGCCGCGGATGATCGCCATGGTGGTGATGGCACCGGTGCAGTGCTTCTTCTTCTTCCTGATGGCGGTGTGGAGCGGCCAGATCACCAGCACAGCGCTTTACAACATCCCACCGGCGGTGTTCTGGACCTCCGTGCGCACCTGGATGAATCCAACGGACCTGCCCTTCATGCTGGTGAAGGCGCTGGTATTTGGGCTGATCATCGCGGTGATCGCCTGCGGCTGGGGACTGACGACCAAAGGCGGCCCGAAGGAGGTGGGCACCAGCACCACCGGTGCGGTCGTCATGATCCTGATCCTGGTGGCGATCATGGATGTCGTTCTGACCCAGGTGCTGTTCGGCGCATGAGCTCAACCCCCACAAGCGTCACCCTGAAACCGGATGCACGGCTGCCGCTGCTGGTGGTGGTCTTCGGTGCTGCGCTGCTGCCACTGCCGCTGCATCCCTGGCCCACGCTGGTGGTGGTGCTGTTCGGGGTGTTTCTGCTGATTCAAACTGCAAGCCTGAGGCTGGAGTTTGAGGAGCGGGCCCTGATCGTGTGGCAGAACAGCCGGGAGCTGCGCCGCTTCCCCTACGACCAATGGCTCACCTGGCGGCTGTTTGCCCCCTGGCTGCCCGGGCTGCTGTATTTCCGCGAAACCCAGAGCATCCATTTCCTGCCGATCCTGTTCAGCCCAAAGCAGCTGCGGGACCAACTGGAGCTGCGGGTGGGTGCGCTGGAAGTGCCGGCCAGCAACGCTGACTGAGCGCTTGCTGTGCCGTCGATCTGCCCATAGCGTCGAATCATGGGCATGGCGGTTGCTGACATTCGCCGCCGCAAGCAGGCAGAGCGGCTCAATGGGCTGCATCAGCAGGCAAGCCTCGTGCTAGCTGAACATCCCGGCGGGAGCCTCTGACTGTTCGGATCCTGGGCCCGGGGCGACTGGGATGGCTTTTCGGATGTGGACGTGCTGGCCGTTGCCCCGAATCGCAGCCAAGCCAGCAAGCTGGCGGATGCGGTGCTGGATCTGGGAATGGCCGACGACGTGCTGGCGTTAACCGAGCTGGAATGGCAAGAGCGCCGCAACGGCTACGACCCCTACTGGAGTGCCATCGGCCGCGATGCCCTGCGCCTGAACCAGCCATGACCCCTCGCGTTAATGCCTGGATGCGCCAGGCCAACAGCGATTGGGCCGTGGCCGAACTCACCGCCCAACAAGGCTTTCACAGCCAGGCCTGTTTCCACTACTGCCAGGCCGCTGAAAAAGCGCTGAAGGCCCTGTTGATTTTGCTTGGCTCCCTGCCGTCTTACAGCCATGCGCTGGATCGCCAGGTCGGCAGTGTGGAAGCAGGAGGGGTCGACGTGTCGCCCATCCGGACTGTGCGGCTCAAGGCGTTGAGCCGTATGAGTACTGAAACGCGCTATCCAAGCGATAGCGAGGCACCCGCCGATCGCTTCGACGCCGAGGACAGCGCGCAGGCACGGAATGCCGCCTCGCAGGTGATGGCATTCGCCCAGGCAACCATTACGCCTTAGGCACGATATTTAGCAGATATAAATCACATTTTTACACGAAATCGTGAGTCTTAAGCAAGCAGCTGGCCCCCATGTTGCGGCGGTTGCTCCGTCCGCTGGAATGGAGGGATGGAGCGCATGGCCGCTGACGCAATGTCTGACGACAACGACCTGACCCCGCAAGAGCCCGAGGCCCAGCCTTTACCGACAGAAGCCCCAGCAGAGGCCAACCCGGTGATGGAGCTGGCGCTGAAGGACCTGCAGCAACGCCGTGACGCCCTGGAGGCAGAGATCAGCAAACTCTCCAAGCGCAAGCAACAGCTGGAGAGCGAACTGACAACCAGCTTCGCTGGCCAGTCCGATGCGATCGCCAGGCGCGTGAAGGGTTTCCAGGAGTACCTAGGCGGCGCCCTGCAGGACCTGGTGCAGAGCGTGGAAAACCTGGAGCTGGTGGTGCAGCCAATGGTGGTGAAGCCCTCGCCATTGGACCAGCAGGCCGACAACGACAGGGCTTCAGCGGGCCCGGAAGCCGCACCAGCAGCGGCAGCGGCGGTGGCCGACACGTTCCGCCCCGATGAAGATCTGATCCGTGCCGCCCTGGAGCGTTTCCTCAAGCAGCCGGATGTCTATGCCGATCCCTGGAATCTGCGCCGCAGCGTCGATGCCAAAGACATCGCCCTGCTGGAGGACTGGTTCTTCAATCAAGGCGGACGCGGCGCGCAGCCGAGCCGCGGCACCCGCCCCCGTAACATCCTGGCCAGCGCGGCGTTGATCGCCATCATCGGCGAGCTCTACGGCGACCAGTTCCAGTGCCTTGTGCTGGCCGGCGGCCCCGAACGGCTGGGGGAATGGCGGCGTGGCCTGCAGGATGCCCTCGGCCTGGGCCGGGAAGACTTCGGGCCCAGCAGCGGCATCGTGCTGTTCGAACGCCCCGAAGCCCTCGTGGAGCGGGCCGATCGGCTGGAGGAGCGAGGCGAAGTGCCACTGATCCTGATCGATGCGGCCGAACGCAGTGTCGACATCCCTGTGCTTCAGTTCCCCCTATGGCTGGCCTTCGCGGCCGGACCGGGTGAACGCCTCGACGACGACGACCTGCTGTGATCCTCACCGCCCTGCTGCTCCTGGCCATCGGCTACCTGCTGGGGTCCACCCCCAGTGGCTATTTGGCGGGCCGCTGGCTGAAGGGCATCGATCTGCGCACCTGCGGCTCCCGCAGCACCGGCGCCACCAACGTGCTGCGCAATGTGGGCAAGGGCCCAGCGTTGGTGGTGTTTCTGATCGATCTGGGCAAAGGAGCCCTGGCGGTGCTGTTGGCCAAAACCTTCGGGCTCAGTGACTGGCTGCAGGTGCTGGCGGGGCTGGCGGCCCTGGCCGGTCACATCTGGCCGGTGTGGCTGGGCTGGAAGGGCGGCAAGGCGGTGGCCACAGGCTTCGGGATGTTCCTGGGGCTGGCCTGGCCGGTGGGGCTGGCCTGCTTCGGGTTGTTCATGGCGGTGATCTCGGTGTTCCGGATCGTGTCGCTCTCCAGCGTGGTGGCCGCCATCGGCCTGCCGCTGCTGATGCTGCTCTCCGGCGGCAGCAGCGCCTACGTGTTCGTGTCGTTGGTGGCCAGCCTGATGGTGTTGTGGCGCCATCGCAGCAACATCGAACGGCTTATCGCCGGTACGGAACCCAAGATCGGGCAAAAGGCCTGATCACGTGCCGTTTCCTGTACGTCGACGGCTACCCATGGCGTCAATTTCCGTAACCGAGGCGCGCTAACGCTTGTTTGCCTTGGTGGATGATGTGGGTGAATCGCATACACCAATCGAAATCCACGGCAAACGCAGCAATGCCGTGCTGGTGTCGGAAGACGATTGGCGCGCGATTCAAGAAACGCTGTATCTCACGGCGATACCAGGAATGCGGGAGTCGATTGTCGACGGAATGGCAACTCCAACAAGCGACCTGAGCGAGGAACCCGGCTGGTGAGCTGGCGGGATGCTGTTCACCTGCCAAGCCCAGAACGATGCCCGCAAGCTGGCGAGTGCTTCGCCGGCCCTAACAACGAAAACTGAGCGCTTAATCGCATTACTCAAGGCGGATCCTTATCAACAACCTCCCCCCTATGAAGCATTGGTGGGAGATCTGAAAGGCGCTTGTTCGCGCCGGCTCAACATCCAGAACCGTCTCGTGGTCGAGGGGCCAACTGAAGAGCATGTTGCGAAAGTGCTGCGACCCTCGAGTCATTACGACGAATGAATGAGCAGAAAAAAGGTTTGAAGCCTCCTGGAGCGATGCGTGATCAGATCAGCCTCGCGTTGGGAGATGGCAATCAAGGTGAATCTTGGGCAACTCGAACCAACTGAGCTGGAGCAGGGTCAGACCAGAAAACAGTTGAAAGTCTCGATCGAAACTGACCAATCTTCATTGGTTCGTGATCGCGAGTGCCGCCAAGTGGGCATCCGTGCACAACCTTGGGGTCAGGTCCTCTTGGCGCATCAACAGATGAAAAACATCCCAGCCATCACTGGTGGGTTGTGCATGACTGACCCCAGGTTGCTGCAGAAATGTCTTAAGCAGGGCTGAGGCATCTGCTGCCATCAAAGCAGCGCCACCCATCACCTTGGGCTGCATCACCAACCGAACCAGACCCAGAGCAGTTGTCGTGCAGAACAACACCTTTTGAGACGACTACTTCTCCCGGTACTGCACGGCACTGGAGTGATGCTTGTGATTCGGCGATGCCAACGCCAACCACACATTGAGATCCGGCAGATCAGCGGTGGGGCTCAAGGTTCAAGCAGCTCAAATAAACCTGCATTACTGAAGGTGATGCCCTGCTGTTGTAAAGGCGCTTGAAGTTTCGGCAAATCATGCACAAAACGACGGACCGATGAGGCTGCAGCACCGCTGGCATCAAGCCCCTGCTCCACAAAGTCTTGAAGCAATTGCTTCAGGCTCACCTGCTTCAACGCAGCTCTGGCTTTCAAGCGTGCAAGCAGCGGATCAGGCAACTCCAGCGTTGTGCGCACCACAGAACTCATGTCTATGCGCAAATTAATGCGCATCAATCAATCCCTGTAACTGGGCGCAACAGCCCGCAAACGCAGCGCAGGGATCTTCCGCGTTGGTGATTGGACGGCCTATCACTAGCTGGCTCGCGCCGGCCGCGATCGCTTCAGCAGGTCCCATCACCCGGGCCTGATCGCCCACCGCAACACCTTTGGGGCGAATCCCCGGCGTGACCAGAGCAAACGGCACAGGGTGCTGGGCCCGCAACGCTGCGGCCTCCAGCGGCGAACAGACGCAACCGCCGATGCCCGCTGTTGCAGACAGCTGCGCCAACGCCGCCACCCGCTCGCCAATGGATTGCTGAATGGCGAGTTCCCGTTGCAGTCGCTGCTCCTCCCAACTGGTGAGCACCGTCACCGCCAGCAGAGTTGGTGTGGGCACCCCTGCACTCTGGGCCCCCTCCACCGCCGCGGCCTGGGCTGTCTTGAGCGCTTCACTGCCGGCGCAGGCATGCACCGTGATCAGCTCCGCCCCCAACGCCGCCGCCCGCCGGCAGGCCCCCGCCTTCGTCGCGGGGATGTCGTGAAATTTGAGATCCAGGAACACCCGCAACCCCTGCTCCCGCAGCCGGGCCACCACCTCTGGGCCGGCCTGCACAAACAGCTCCAGGCCCACCTTCACCCAGCGCAGTCCGTCCACCTGAGCCGCAAACCTCAGCGCCTGCTCTGGATCCATGCCATCAAGGGCCACGATGATCCGATCGGCGGGGCCAGAAGCGAGCGACGGAGCCAAAGCAAGCGGTTGATCCGGAGTCCATCCTGTCCCGCCGGCATCTGGAGGACTTAGCTAATTGGCCGGCTAAGTTGCCTGCATGCAGGTGAATCTCCACGACGCCAAGACCAACCTCTCCCGTTACGTCGAGCAGGCCCTCGATGGCGATGAGGTCGTGATTGCTCGTGCCGGCAAACCTCTTGTGAAACTGGTGCCTGTGGACACCACACCGCGTCGACGTCAGCTGGGGTTCATGCGCAACCAGGGCATCGCCACCGCTGATGTGAAAGGCGACTTCAGCGACGACATCAACGCCATGTTCAGCTGATGGTCAGCCGCTCAGCAGCGCCACGTCTGCTCGACACGCAGCTGCTGATCTGGATGGCCTTTGCGCCGGAACATCTGCCACCGGCGCTGATTCCTGACCTGGAAGACAGGCAACAACGCTTTGTCGTGAGTGTTGTCAGCCTCTGGGAGGTGGCGATCAAACGCTCGCTCAACCGGCCCGACTTTCGCTTCGATGCTGCTGAATTACGCCATCAGCTCCAACGGCAAGGATTCGATGAATTGCCCATCCAAACGGATCACTGCCTGGCGGTTCAGAACCTGCCCTGGCACCACAAAGATCCCTTTGATCGGTTGCTGATCGCTCAGGCTCAGCACGAGCAGATCGAGCTGCTGAGTTGTGATCAGACCCTGAGCCGCTATGGAGCGATGGTGCAGGTGATCAAGCGATGAGCCGCCGGAAGGTTTTCTTGCCCAGCTGCAGCACCTTGCCCTCCAGCTCCGCCGCCGAGGCGAACTCCTGGTTGGGATCGCCGATCTTCTCCCCCTCCAGCCGTACCGCACCGCCCTTGATCTGACGCCGTGCCTCGCTGCTGCTGGCGCAGATCCCCACAGCACTCAACAGATAAAAGGCCTTGGCCGGGAAGTTCACCTCCGCCAGCGAGGCCTCCGGCACTTCCGTCGCCGCATCTCCGGCACCGCCGACCAACGAAGCCGCATCCAGCTGCGCCTTCTGCGCTGCCTCCATCCCATGGCGGCTGGCGGTCACCGCCAGGGCCATCGCCTTCTGCTTCTCGCGCGGATTCTCCGGCAACGTCGCCAGATCCAGGTCGGTCAGCAACGTCACGTAGTCGTTGATCGCCCCATCGCCGACCTTCTCCAGCTTGGAGTACATCGACAGCGGATCCTCCTCCAGCCCCACCACATTGCCGAGGCTCTTGCTCATCTTCTGCACCCCATCCAGACCCACCAGGATCGGCAGCAGCAGACCGAACTGGGTGCCCTTGTTGAAGTGGCGCTGCAGATCGCGCCCCATCGCCACGTTGAACTTCTGATCGGTGCCGCCCAGCTCCACATCAGCGTTCACCGCCACCGAGTCGTACCCCTGCAGCAAGGGATAAAGAAACTCATGCAGGGCAATCGGCGTGCCGCTGCCATAGCGCTTGGAGAAGTCGTCCTTGGCCAGCATCTGCCCCACCGTGCCGGTGCCGAGCAGCCCGATCACCGCGGGCAGGTCCATCCCCTCCAGCCATTCGGAGTTGTATCGCACCTCCAGCCGGCCGGGGGTTTCGAAATCCAGCAGCGCCGTCTCCTTGGGCTGGTCCTGCCCCAGCTGGCGCAGGTAGGTGGAGGCATTGGCGGCCACATCTTCCTTGCTCAACTGCACCCGCGTGGCGCTTTTACCGGTGGGATCACCGATCCGCGCGGTGAAATCGCCAATGATCAGCACCGCTGTGTGGCCCGCATCCTGAAAGGCCCGCAGCTTGCGGAACAGGATGCTGTGGCCCAGATGAATGTTGCTGCCGGTGGGGTCGATGCCCAATTTCACCCGCAGCGGCCGGCCCTCGTTCTCAGCCTGCTCCAGCCGGGCCGCCAGGGCCTGATCAGCATCAGTTGGATCACCGGCCGGGAACAGATCGGCCATGCCGCGTGCCAGCCAGTTCGGCAGCAACGGTGTGGTCTCCGGCATGGGGCGCTGAGAGCGTGCGCTGGCGATCGTACGGGTGACTCAGGAGCTGGGTTGTTTCAGCTGGAGGGTGGCAGCTCGATCTGGGCCTTCATCCGTTCCAGGGTGGCATTCATCTGCTCGAACATCTGCTCGGGGGTGATGCCGAACTGGCTGAGCTGGGTGCGCAGCTGCTCCACCGTGAGCTTGGCCTGGAAGTCTTCCGAGAGCTCAAAACGCTTCATGAACACCCGGTAGCGGCCCATCAACTCCTCCATCGTTTCGATGAACTTCTTCTTGCCCTCCCGGTCGAACTTGCCGTACTCACTGCCCAGCTGCATCAGTTGCTGGTAATCACCGAACAGACGTTTGGCTTCGTCCTGAACGATGTCGGATTCGAAAAATGCCATCCGCTCGAATTTCGTTCTGTTGCCGAGAATTCTGCAGAATTCCCGTGGTCGATGGCAGTGCGGTTTTACCCCATGGGCACCATGCCGGTAACGCCCTCCAGCGCCTGCGTTGAATCTCACCTCCCAGCTGCCGGCCATGCGTGAGACGCTTCAGCGCAGCCGTTCCGAGTTGAAGCGCCGCCGCATCGTGATCGCCAGCGCTGACCGGGTGCTGATCACCAGCCTGGTGGGCCTGCTCGACGGCATCGGGCCATTGCTGGGCGCCTGCACCAGCGAAGCCGACACCCTCACCTGCCTGGAGCGCAGCGCGGCGGATCTGTTGATCTGCACCGATCTGCTGGAGAGCGGCGATGGTCCCTCCCTTGTGCATCACGCCCGCGCTCTCCGGCCGGAGCTGATCTGCCTGATGCTGATCCAACGGCCGCTGCGCAGCACGATCGAGGCCGCCACCGCCGCCGGCTGCCAGGGGCTTTGCAGCCGTGAACTGGTGGGCAACGGCCATCTGCTGAAGGCCATCCAGGCCATCGACAGCGACGCTATTTACATCGACCCGGTGGTCGCCGGCGTGCTGCGCCACAGCCGTCTCAGCCGCGGCCACACCAGCACATCCCTCAACCCTGGCCTGACCGTGCGGGAGGAAGACGTGCTGCGCGGCATCTGCCGCGGCCTCAGCAACCAGGAGATCGCCGACCAGCTCAACCTGTCGATTGAAACGGTGAAGCACAGCGTCTCCGCCGTGCTCAGCAAGCTCGACGCCCGCGACCGCAGCCAGGCGATGCTGATCGCCTTTCGCAATGATCTGGTGGACCTGCCGGCCCATTTGCCCCGCTGGACCCCATGACCCCCTCTCATCTTCGACAGGGTTTCAAGCGCCTCCTGATCAGCGCCTTGGCCCTGAATGGCCTGCTAGTCAGCCCGGCCAACGCCGAACTCGATGACACCACCATCAGCGTCGCCGTGGCCCAGGGCAATGCCCATTGCCTGATCGAGACAAAAACCATGTCGGTGGATGAGGCCCTCTCCATGGCCAAGGCGTTCATCGCCAGCGACGGCATCAGCGACAGCGCCCGCGACGCAGTGACCTCCAAGCCCGAGTTCAGCGATCTGATGAGCGCCTACATCGCCGATCAGGGCGGCTGTGCCGCATTGGTGAAGCAACTGCAGCAGTGACGCACCCCGCTGTGCTGGGTAGGGTCAGCCCACGCTTTGCGACCTGCCCTGCCTGATGCCGCGCCGTCACTGGTTGGACCCCCTGGCCCGACGGGTGTTGCAGGCCGCAGGTCAGTTGCCGACATCCCCAGCAGCGACGCCTCCCCCACCAGCCCCACCGGCCTGGACGATGGAAGTGAACCGCGCCAGCCGTGAGCAGTGGTTGCAATTGCCGGGCTGCAGCGACGACACCGCAGATCTGCTGCTGCGCCTCCAGCAAGGTGGTGTGCAGTTCAGTTCGGTGGATGAGCTGTTCCGGCTGCTGGAGCTCCCCGAGCAGCAGCGCCGCAGCTGGGAACCCCACCTGATCGTGCACTGGCATGGTGATGCCCCGCCGCAACCGGCGGCAGCTCCATTGGATCTCAACAACGCCAGCGCCGATGAGCTGGAGCAGCTGCGTTGGCCTGAACAACGCCTGCAGGGCCTGCTGCGGGAGCGACGCCGCGGCGGCTTCCGCGATCTCGCCGATCTGCAGGAACGGCTCTGCCTGCCCGCCAGTGCCATCGAAGCCCTGATCGGTCGGGTCTGCTTCGAAGCCAAGCGGGCCGGTCCGTCCCTGCCCCTGAACTGATGCAGGGGGATCTGTTCGCCACCGCCGGACTGGCCGCATCACCGCCAGAGGAGCTGACGCTGGATGACGATCAGCTGCGGGCCTGGCAGCAGCGGTTACATCACCATCAGGCCCCGCTGTTTCGCGGCGCCCCGCAGAGCACAAATCAGACCAACCTGTTCGGGGCCAGCAGCAGCGATGCGGTGTCCGCCATCAACCCCCTGGCCCTCACGCCACTGCCGCTCAGCTTCTGGCGCTGGCCCGACAGTCCCCATGCCGGAGCTGCCATCTATCTGGTGCTGGATCGACCAGCGGATCTCGAGCAGCCGCTGCTGCTGTACGTGGGCGAAACCATGGCAGCCGATCGCCGCTGGAAAGGCGAACACGACTGCAAGGCCTACCTGGCGGCCTACGGCGAAGCCCTGCAGCGCTGCGGTATGGCCCACCAACTCAGCATCCGCTTCTGCAGCGATGTGCCCCGAACCACCAAGGCCCGGCGCGGCCTGGAGCAGGCCCTGATCCACCTCTGGCTGCCGCCGTTCAACAAAGAAACCCGCCAACGCTGGGCCACCCCCTTCACCACCGACCTGTGAGGTATTCCGCCGGCCTGCTTTTGCTTGCGGCCCTGTTGCTAAGACCTCTCAGCGCCGCAGCGTTTGATCTCAGTCCCCTGCAGCACGCCCTGCTGCGTTACGGCTTCAAAATTTAAATGCGTCAGCTTCCTGGCAGAGCTTACGGACGCTTTATCCCAGCCCAGAAGCTCATTCAGATCTCTCCCATCGTCAATGAACTGGGCATCACCTGGCAGGTGCTGCTGCATGAAGCCGTTCATGCCGCCCAGAGTTGTCCGAAGGGCAAGCTCACACTGCTCGGGATTAAAAGGAAAGCGGATCCTGCTGTGGAGAGCCGCATTCGATACCTACTGAGCCATCACTACCTCCAGGAGCACATGGCGCTTGAAAAGGAGGCCTTTCTGATTCAGGGGCAAGATGATGCCTAAGCCCTGGTCATCAAGGCACTGAAAGAGCGATGTCAGCGGCCGTTGAAGTGAAGAATCACCCACACCAGCGGGCTGACGCCGATCAGCGCCGCCACGGCCAGCAGGGCCACGTTGGAGAACATCGCGAGGTCGCCAATAGCCCCCCCTCCTAGCAGCATCGCTACGCTCGGCTTTTGCGACGCGCCGGGTCATGCGCTTCTCTCTCTCCACCACCGGTCTTCAAGACTGGAACGGTGATGTGCTGGTGGTGGGACTGCTGCAGGATCAGCCCGCCACCGATCTCGAAGCGCGCTTCCCCGGCCTGGGGGCCGCCCTCTCGCAGCAGCAGTTCAAGGGCAAGCCATCGGAGCAGCTGCTGATCAACCGTCTCGGCAAAGACGGCCCTCAACGGCTGGTGGTGCTGGGTCTGGGGCTTGCCAATGCCTTCAACCTCGATGGGGTGCGCAGCGCCGCCGCCAGGGCCGCCAAGGCCGCCAGCGGTCACACCGGCAGCCTGGGGCTGCAGCTCAGCTGGGATGGACTGGAACCCGCCGCCGCCGCGGCGGCGGCGGCTGAAGCTGCGCGCCTGGCTCTCTACGCCGACCAGCGCTTCCGCACGGCACCGGAACCACGGCGTCACCCGGAGGCCCTGGAGTTGATCGGGCTGCCCGCCACGGCCGCCGCCGGCCTCGAGGCCGTGGGTGCCACCTGCGCCGGTGTGGAGCTGGCCCGTGAGCTGGTGGCCGCTCCTCCCAATGTGGTGACACCCGCTGCCCTGGCGGAGACCGCCGCCGAGCTCTCCCGCAACCACGGCCTGGAGCTCACCGTTCTGGAACGGGCCGAGTGTGAAGCCCGCGGAATGGGAGCGTTTCTCTGCGTCAGCCAGGGCTCCGATCTAGACCCCAAACTGATTCACCTGATTTACCGCCCCGACGGCGAAGTGAAGCGTCGGGTGGCACTGGTGGGCAAAGGCCTCACCTTCGATTCCGGCGGCTACAACCTCAAGGTGGGGGCCGCCCAGATCGACATGATGAAGTTCGACATGGGCGGCAGCGCAGCGGTGCTAGGGGCCATGCGCTCCATCGCCGAACGCAAGCCGGCAGGGGTGGAGGTGCACATGATCGTGGCCTCCTGCGAAAACATGATCAACGGCTCCGCCGTGCATCCCGGTGACATCGTCACCGCCGCCGACGGCACCACGATTGAAATCAACAACACCGATGCCGAAGGCCGGCTGACCCTGGCGGATGCCCTGCTCTACGCCTGTGAGCAGAAGCCCGACGCCGTCGTTGACCTGGCCACCCTCACCGGCGCCTGCGTCATCGCCCTCGGCGATGAGATGGCAGGCCTGTGGAGCAACAACGATGGCCTGGCCACCGCCCTTCAGCAGGCGGCGGATGCCGGTGGTGAAGGGCTCTGGCGGATGCCATTGCGCGCCTCCTACAAGGAGGGCCTGAAATCCAAGCTGGCCGATTTCAAGAACACCGGCCCCAGGCCGGGTGGCTCGATCACAGCAGCACTGTTCCTCGAGCACTTCGTTGGCGACGGCATCGCCTGGGCCCACATCGACATCGCCGGCACCGTCTGGAGTGACAAGGGCCGTGGTCTGGACCCCGCCGGTGCCACCGGTTACGGCGTTCGCACCCTGGCTAATTGGGTGTGCAACCCGGCATGAGACCCACATCACCCTGGCGCTGGTACCTGAAGGCCCAGGCCGGGGTCCTGCTGCTGCCGGTGGGTCTTTGCCTGTTCGGCGAAGCGGTGAGCCGCCGGGTGGTTCAGCTGATGGGCGGCCAGGCCGGCGAGTGGTTCTGGACCGGCACCTTCAGTCTGATCTGCATCAATGCCGGCATCGGACTCATGATTGACAGCGGTCTGACCAAAGGTTTTCCCGGTCGCGGCCCCCGGGCCTGATCAGGACGCTGCGACGGCGTGGAATCGGGTGGAGCCATGCCGCTCCGGTGTTTCCAGGGCGTGGATCTGCCAGCGGGCCCGCTCAGAGCACGTCTCCAGCACCCGATCAAGATCATCCGAAGCATGCTTCGGGGATGGATAAGGTCCGATATGACGGGTTCCAAGACCATCCCTAATGGTCAGCAAATACATACATCTCCCTCCATCAGCACCATGATCGTAAGCATGTCCTCAATGGTGGTCGATGGGCGGGAAGCCGTCTGTTCACTGAGAACTGGGTGAATTAAGCCATCTTCGCCGCTTAATCTTTTCCATAGGTTGACTATTGATTTCTTAAGGGTTTTGACTGGTTTCTGATGCGTCTGACCATTCATCACCTCTGCGCGCTGATGCACCCCACACCGCATCCAGGCGACGGTCACGGCCACAACTGAAGCGGTAGAAGTTGTATTTGAGCTCATTCAGCTCGGCGTAGTTCTGGTGGTAGTCCTCCGCCCGCCAGAAGCGCGCTGCATCCCGCAGCTCCACCTTCAGTGACGAGCGGGGCAGACCCAGCTCACGGGCAGCGGCCTGGGCACTCGCTTCCACTTCACGGGCCTGGGCCGCATCGGCTGTGAAAATCACCGGCCGGTAGGAGTCACCGCGGTCGCAGAACTGGCCGTCCCCATCGAGGGGGTCCACATTGCGCCAGTAGCTGCGCAGCAACGTGCCGTAGCTGATTTCGGCCGGATCGAACCGCACCTCAACCACCTCCTGATGGCCAGTGGTTTCAGCGCTCACCTGACGGTAGGTGGGGCTGTCCACATGGCCGCCGCTGTAACCGCTGGTGGCCTCCACCACCCCTGGAAGATCCTCGAGATCGTGCTCAAGACACCAGAAGCAACCACCGGCGAACACCGCCGTCTCTGTGTCGGCCATCACGGCTGACGGGAATCCCAGCAACCCTATCAGCAAGGCCAGCAGCAGTCGTCTCATCGCTGCACCTCATCGAGAATGGACTTGGCTGCTCGCTCCGTCACACCCGGCTCCCCCAGCGTTGATCGGAGTTGACCGTAGCCATCCAGCATCCGCTGCCGTTCCAGTTTCGGCTCCAGCAACGGCAGGGCCAGCTCCACCAGAGCCTCGGCGGTCAGTTCGTCCTGCAGCAACTCCGGCACCAGGCGCTGCTTCAGCAGCAGATTCACCGGTGAGATGTGGTCCACCTGAAAACGCAGCAGGTGCTTGGCCACAAACGCTGTTAAACCACTGACGCGATACCCCACCACTTGGGGCACCCCCTGCAGGGCCAGCTCAAGATTCACCGTGCCCGACTTGCCCAGGGCCAGATCCGCCGCGGCACACAGGGATTTCTTCATGCCATCCGCCTCTGCCGCCGGAATCACCCGCGCGTTCACCACACCTGCTGAGGCCAGAGCCTCGGTGAGGGGCTGTTCAAACCGCTCCAGACCAGCTGGCACCAGCACCTGCAGCCCCGGCTTACGACGCTGCAGGATCGCCGCCGCTGCCGCCAATGGAGGCATCAGGTACCGCAGCTCCTGGGGGCGAGAAGCCGGCAGCAGCAAAAGCACCGGAGCAGTTGGGTCCAACCCCAACTGCTGGCGTGATTCCTCGCGGCCGGGAAGGTCCTGAAAGCTGTCCAGCAAGGGATGGCCCACCAAGGTGACGGTGGCTCCGCGTTGGGCATAGAACTCGGCCTCCGCCGGAAAAATGGCCAGGATGCGGTCGGTGAAATCCAGCAGCCGCGTGGTGCTGCCATCACCGAATCGCCAGGCCCATTCCTGGGGCGCGATGTAGTACGTGATCGGCAGGGTTGGATGCTTGCGGCGCAGCTTGCCGCCCAGCCGCACATTGGCGCCGACGTAATCGATCAGCACCACGCCATCGAGCGGCCGCTGCTCCAGCAGCCGGTCCACCTGGACCTGCAGCCGCAACGTCGGCAGGATCAGCGGCACGGCCTCCCACAGTCCGATCGCCCCCATCGGGGCGGTATCCGCCAGGAGCTCAGCGCCAGCTGCCTCCATCCGGTTCCCCCCCAGGGCCAGGAGTTCCAACGGCAACTGGCGACGCTCGGCTTCCGCACGCAGCGCACGAATCAACAGGCTGCCCTGCAGATCGCCGGACACCTCACCGGTGCTGATCAGCAGCCGCACCATTAGCGACTGCTCAACGCCGGCATCGGTCCACGACGCCCATCAGCGATCGAGTCCGCCAGGAAACGGCAAAGGTGAGCTGCCGCCGGCAGAAGCTCCTGCTGCTGGGCCTGTTTGACCCCCTCAGCGATCACCAGATCGGAGCGATACAACAGGGTCCAGATTTCCTGCAGCTGCTTGAGTTCACGGCCCTCATGCCGACTGCCAAGACCACTGCGCCGCAAGCCAACCCGGTTCAGTCCCCGCACCCGTCCCGGATGACCTTCCACCAGGCAGTAAGGGGGCACATCACGATCCACCCGGGTCATCCCACCCACCATGGCCATGCCACCGACGTGAACGAACTGATGGATGCCGAGGCAGCCGCCGATCACTGCCCGGTCTTCGATGATCACGTGGCCGGCCACCTGGATGGCATTGGACATCACGATCCCGCTCCCCAGCTCGCAGTTGTGACCGAGGTGGCAGTACGCCATCAGCAGGTTGCCGTTGCCGATCCGCGTCACCTCCCCTTCATCGGTGGCGCGGTTGATCGTCACGCACTCTCTGATGGTGTTGCCATCGCCTATCACCACCTCCGTCGGCGCACCCCGGTACTTGAGGTCCTGGGGTTCCTGACCCAGGCATGCACCAGCAAACACCTTGTTGTCGCGACCAAGGGTGAGTCGCCCCTCCAGCACCGCATGGGGGCCGATCCAGCTGTTCTCGCCAATCAACACCTCAGGCCCCACAACGGCGCCTGGACCGATCACCACCCCCGCAGCCAGCTGCGCCTTGGGGTCCACCACCGCCTGGGGATGGATCTGAACGGGCGACTGCTCCACCGTCATGGTTCTCAGTCCACCAGGGAGAACATCAGCTCGCCGGAACAGACCAGCTCGCCCTCCACTTTGGCTTCCGCCTTCACCTTGCCGAAGCGTTTGCGCTTGAGGCTGAGCAGTTCGCAGTGGATCACCAGCTGATCTCCAGGAACCACGGGGCGGCGGAAGCGTACCCCGTCAATCCCGGCAAAGACGAACAGACCCTTCGGCAGATCGGGCATCTGGGTCACGATCAACCCACCGACCTGAGCCATCGCCTCAACAATCAGCACCCCCGGCATCAACGGGCGTCCAGGGAAGTGGCCTTGAAACTGCGGCTCATTCACGGTCACGTTCTTGATCGCGGTCGCCGACACCCCAGGCTCATGAGCGATCACCCGGTCCACCAGAGCAAACGGATAGCGGTGGGGCAGCAGTCCAGCGATCTGTTCACTGTTCAGCACCACGGAGGACTGAACGGCGTCCGAGGCGGGGGAATCAGTCACAGGGCAGCGGCGAGATCGGTGTGGAGCCCATGGGAGCCCCGGTACACAAGGACCTGGGCCTGGGGGAAGCCCACAAGCGCCAGATCACCGATGAGGTCCAGCAGCTTATGGCGCACCGGTTCGTCGGCAAAGCGCAGCGGCGGGTTCAGCCAGTGATCACCGTCGCAGACCAGGGCATTGTCCAGGGCTCCCCCCTGGATCAGGCCGGCGGCCCGCAGCTGCTCCACCTGGTCACGGAAACCAAAGGTGCGGGCCGGTGCAATCTCGTCAATGAAGCGTTGGGGGGTCAGTTCCAGCGCCAACTGTTGACGGCCGATGGCCGCCTGGGGGAAATCGATGATGCCCACCAGGCTGAACCGATCCGAGGGTGTGGCGGTGATCACGCTGCTGCCGCGGTGCCGCACCAGGGGCTGCTCCAACTGCGGGGCCGGCGGCCGCTCACTGGCGGCGGGCTTCAGACCGACCTCCGCAATGGCCTCCACCCAGCCGAGAGCAGAACCATCCAGCAGCGGAATTTCACCGCCCTGAACAGCGATCTCGCAATGGGACAAACCACAGCCTGCCAGGGCCGCCAGCAGATGCTCCACGGTGGCCACGCGGTGAGCCCCCAGGTCCAGCGTTGTGCAGAGCTGACTGTCCCGCACCTGATTGGGGCCGAGACGAACGGCTTCAGCTTCAGCGCCGACGCGCAGATGAAACCCCGGCTTGTCGCAGGGACGCAAGCACACGGTCGACTCACCGCCGCTGTGCAGCCCAACGCCACGCCGCTCCACCTTTGCGGCGAGGGTCCAGGCGCCTGAATAGTCCTGCGGCCAGTTGGTCACTAGAACTTCCAGCCCACTCCCAGGTTGAAGCGCCAGTCAGAGGTGAAGTCCTTGCTCGCCACCTCCAGGCGCAGGGGTCCAACGGGGGTACCAACGATCACACCCGTTCCCACAGACACACCGGAACCATCCTTGTCGAGCAAAAGACCCGGCTTGCCAGGCACATTTTTCTGGGTATTGAAATCGGTGCCGGCGTCGACGAACAGCTCACCGGAGAACACGCTGATGATCGGGAAGCGGTACTCAAGAGTGACTTCACCGAAGGTGCGCGCAACGGCCAGATCGCAGTCGTACCAACCGCGGATCGAGTTGGAGCCACCTATGCAGAAGGCTTCGTAGGGGGGCAGATCACCGATGATCGTGCCGGCCTTCACTTGGAGACCGATGGCCTGCGGGCAATCTGCGACCTCTCCTGCATCAGGCCGGCAACCCTTGTGCAGTTTCAGCCAGTTCACGGGGAAGAACTGGGTGTAGCTGCCCCGAAGACGATTGAAGGTGGGGGAATCCTCGTTCACACCGATGAACTGCTCGGTGCTGGCGGTAAAGAAGTTGCCGCTGGTGGGATTACGGGGGTTGTTGAAATTGTTGTAGGTCGTGGCGAAGCGCAGGCCAGTCAGCATGTTGCTGTCAGCGCAGTTGTAGGACACGCAGATGATGTCCTTGTTCTTCACTCGACCGTCCTTGAAGTTGTTGGTGGACACGCCGTAAACACGGCTGTCAGCCGCGAAGTTGATCGGCCTCACTTCGCTGATTGAAAGACCAGCCAGCACCCGCCAGGGGGTGTCCTTGAACGGATCACCACCATTGAGGGGCCGCGTGAACGCAATGCTGCTCCCGGTCTTGCGCAGGGCAAAGGAATCACCCTCGTAATCAAACCAGCTGCGGTTGGGGTACTCCTTTTCAGCTTTGTTGACGGAACCGGGCACCTTCTCGTAATCCGAGAATTTGTACTTGCGGCCCACGTCGTAGGCGTACTTGTTGCCGTTGTCTTCGTAGCCGTCAATGGTGCGGATGTTGCCGCTGTCTTCGCTCTGGAACACCTGCGGCACCTGCTGACTGAGGAACAGGGAGCCGCGGAACGAGGTGCGATGTTTGTCGCCCTTTATCCAGGGATCGGTGAAGTTCAGGTTGGCCAGGCCGCCGTATTGGCCATAGGTAACGTTGACACCGATGTTCCAGGCGCGACCGAAGAAATTGCTGTCCTGCAGCTGCACCTGACCGAACACACCCTGGCTTTGGCTGTAGCCGAGACCGCCGGACAGCTGGCCCGTGGACTGCTCCACAATCCCCAGCACGATCACCACATCACCGGGCTGCTCAGGCACAGGCTTGAGGGTCACCTTCACATCACTGAACAACTGAGTGCCATAGAGGCGCTTGATGTCCTTTTCGAGCTTGTTGCGGTTGAACGTGTCACCGGGCTGAACGGAGATTTCACGGGTGACCACCCATTCCTTGGTTTTGCCGCGAATCGGATCACCGTTCTCGTCAGTTGAGGTTCCCTCGCTATTGAGGAACTCCACTTCAACTCTGGCGACGCTCCCCTGGATCAGCTTCAGGGTCAAAACCCCTTCAGGACTGACCCGCTCGGGACCTGAGATACGTGCAAGCGAGTAACCCTGCCCGGCGTACCAGGCCTGCAGATCCTTCATCCGCTTCTGCAGATCGTTGAGGTTCAGCGTGCGGCCGTAATCGGGGCTGAAGATCTCATCAACCACTGCCTCAGGCAGCTCTTCTGAAACGGGGTCAAGCTCGACCCTGGACAGGGTGGGGAAGGTCTCAACCTGCACAACCACCTGCACCCCGAGAGGACCGTTGACCGGGTTGATCCGGACGTCGGAAAACCAGCCGGTGGCCTGGATGGCATTGAGGTCCCGCTGCAGCTCCTCACGGGTGACTCGACTGCCAGGCCGCACCTGCATCGCCCCGTAGGCCGCCACCTGCAGCCGTCCCTCCTCTGGGTGTCCGCCGATCCCTTCGATCAACACTTCCGAAATCAGCACCCGCGGGACCTCGGCCTCCAGGGAATCAAGCTGTGCGACCTCGACCTGCTCCACCTCAGCGACTGGCGTGTCCTGCGCCAGCACCGATGCTGCAGTGAGTGGCAAGCCCAAGGCCAGACCCAGGAGCCCCTGACCAACGGCAACCGAGGAACGGCGAGTGCTGCGTCGGGTCATCGAGGCGGTTTCAGGGCCGAAGCCACAAAATGTCCGCTGACCTTACAGGCAGTTGCGGGGGTTCGGGCAGGCGGTGTGGACCCGTTTGAGGACCTCCCCGTAGGCCTCCATAACACCACCGAGATCTTTGCGGAAGCGGTCCTTGTCCAGAATCCGATCATTGGCATCACTGCTGCGCTGATCCCAGAAGCGGCAGGTGTCAGGGCTGATCTCATCAGCCAGCAGCAACTCGCCCGCCCTGTTGAGCCCGAGTTCAAGCTTGAAATCCACCAACTGCAGCTCAAGGCCGTCGAAAAATGGCTCCAGCACGCCGTTGATTCGCCGCGCCAGTTGTTCAATCGCTGACAGTTGGGCGTCATCCACCAGCCCCAGCAACCGCACCCGGGCTTCCGTCAACAACGGATCACCGAGGTCATCATCCTTGTAAAAGAGATCAAGCAGGGCTGGATTGATAGGAGTTCCTTCCGCAATCGGCGTCTGACGGCACAGCGATCCGGTCGCGATGTTGCGCAGCACCACCTCCAGCGGAATCACCTCCACCCGCTGCACCAGCATCCAGGTGTCGCCCGCCAACCCCAGGTAGTGGCTTTGAACACCCTGCCCCTCCAGCAGCTCAAACAACCGAGCCGAGATCTGGCAGTTCAACCGTCCTTTATCCGCCAGCTGGGCCTTCTTCTGGGCATTGAACGCCGTCGCGTCGTTTTTGTACTCCACCAGCACCTGATCCGGGTGGTCTGTGGCGTAGATGCGCTTCGCCTTGCCCTCGTACAGCAGCTCGCCGTGGTCGGGACTCATGGGGACGGTGCGTCAGGGGAATCTCCTACCGCAGCATGGCCGCCGGGCTGCCGCGGCGATCGCAGCCCCAGATCCAGCTCATCACCCCCCTCCAGCCGCCAGAGGCTGTAACGGTCATCGAGCTGGGCAGCCAGCCGTTGCAACCGTTGCCTTGGCCGAGCGCCATCACCACCGGCCGCCATCTGCAGGCGCAACTGCAGCTCCAGCAGCTCCACGGCCAGCCCCCAGGCCTGATCCGCCGCCGCCTGATCCAGCGTCTGTTCCAGCAACTGATCAGCCGCTGCAGCATCAGCACTCGCCAGCCAATCAGCAGCCTGGGCGAGCCGCTGGGTATTCAGGGCCAGCAGCAGCACCGCAGCGGCCTCCTGCTGTCGACCCAGGGCCGCCTCATGCTCAGCCAGTTGATCCAACCCCAGTCGACCATCCCCAAGCTCCAGGCTCGCCAGGGCGATCAGATCACCGTTCACCAGCCGCCGCAACGCCAAAGCCGCTTCGCGGTGATCCAGCCCCGCCGCTGCGGCCTGCCAGCGCAGGCGAAGCCAGCGACGGCGCTCCTCGCCCACAGCTGGACTGATCCGATTGAGCACCCGCGCCGCACTGTCCGGTGAACCGCAGGTGAGCAACGCGGTGGCATTCGCCATCACCAGCTCAAATGAGTCAGGAGCGGGATGCAGCACCAACAAGCGATCCCGGATTTGCTGCTGACGCCCGCCGGTGGCGCCGATCAGCGGGTCGGTGCAACCCAGCTCCAGCTGCTGCAGATCCGACTCCAGCAACCATTGTTGAAACCGCTCCTCCGCCATGGGCTGAGGCTCGCTGAGCGGTATCGCCGCCGCCAGCAGCGACAGCAGCATGGGCAGGGGCTGAATCCCCATGGCGAGCTGCGTTTTACAACGGAGAATCTACGAGGCCCCTCCGCTCCGGTTTGCCCCCATGGCCATCTCGTCCACCCGTCCCCACGCCCTGCCCGACCTGCAGCGGGTGCTCGTCGTTGGTGGTGGCGGCCGCGAACACGCCCTGAGCTGGGCCCTGCAGCGCCATGACGCCATTGAGACGGTCTGGATCACCCCGGGCAATGCCGGCAGTAACCAGCAGGCCCTCTCCATCGCGGAGACCGACAGTGCCGCCCTGATCGCCCACTGCCAAACGCATTCTGTTGATTTGGTCGTGGTGGGTCCGGAAGCCCCTCTGGCTGCTGGGGTGGCCGATGCCCTGCGGCAGGCCGGCATCGCCGTGTTCGGTCCAGGGGCCGAGGGGGCGCAACTGGAGGCCAGCAAGGCCTGGGCCAAGCAGCTGATGCAGGAGGCCGGGGTGCCCACCGCCGGCCATTGGGCGGTGACCAGCGAAGCCGATGCCCTGGCGGTGCTGGCCGAGGTGGGCCGGCCGCTGGTGGTGAAGGCCGATGGCCTGGCGGCGGGCAAGGGGGTCACCGTCGCCGACACGATCGAGCAGGCGGAGGCGGCGATCCGGGACGCCTTCGCCGGCCGCTTCGGCAGCGCCGGCTCCCATCTGGTGCTGGAGGAGCGGCTGCAGGGCCCGGAGGTGTCGGTGTTCGCTCTCTGCGATGGGGAGCGGATGGTGCTGTTGCCACCGGCCCAGGACCACAAGCGATTGCTGGAGGGAGACCAGGGCCCTAACACCGGCGGCATGGGGGCCTACGCCCCCGCACCACTGCTGGATGGCGAAGGCCTTGAGCAGGTTCGCCGTCTGGTGCTGGAGCCAACGCTGCAGGCGCTCAAGGCCCGCGGCATTGATTACCGCGGCGTCATCTACGCCGGCCTGATGCTCACCGACGCCGGACCCCAGGTGATCGAATTCAATTGCCGCTTCGGGGATCCGGAATGCCAGACCCTGATGCCCCTGCTGGGACCGGAGCTGGCGCAGGTGCTGCAGGCCTGTGCCTTGGGACGGCTCGACCTGGCCCCAGCGCTCTCGATCGATGCACTCTGCAGCGCCTGTGTGGTGGCGGCAGCCTCCGGCTACCCCGACTCCCCCCGCAAGGGCGATGCCATCCAGCTGGGCTTCAGCAGCGAGACCAACCGCCAGCTGTTCCACGCCGGCACCCGGCGCAGTGCCGACGGTGAGCTGATCACCTCCGGGGGGCGTGTGCTGGCGGTTGTCGCCCAGGGAGACAACTTTGACCAGGCCTTCGCTGGTGCCTACAACGGGCTCCAGCAGGTGCAATTCGATGGAATCACGTACCGTCGCGATATCGGCCATCAGGTGCGCTCCAGCGGATGACAACCCCCGCGACCGCTGACTGGGCCCTACCGCAACCCGGTGGGCCAGAGCCTGGATCCGACGGGATCTGGCGTCGCATCGTCGCGTGGTGGGCTGAATTCAGCCTGCAGACCAAACTGCTGGCCGTCGCCACCCTCGTGGTGAGCCTGGTGATGACCGGCATCACCTTCCTGGCCCTGAACGGCATCCAGCGCGATGCCGTGATGAACGACACCCGCTATGCCCGCGACCTGGGCCTGTTGCTGGCCGGCAACGTCACCGAACTGGTGGCCCAGGAACAGGACCGCGAACTGGCCAACGTGGCCGAAAAGTTCTGGCGGTCCAGCCGCAGTGTTCGCTACATCTTCTTCGCCGATCCCGATGGCGTTGTCTACCTCGGCATCCCGATCAGCGGGGCCTCCGCCGGTGGTGACGGTGATCTACGCCTGAATCGGCGACTGGAGCTGCCGGACGAACTGCGCCGCCGCCCGCAGAATCCCCTGGTGCGGCAGCACCTCACCCCCCAGGGCCGGGTAACCGACGTTTTCGTCCCCCTGATTCGCAACGGGCGTTACTACGGCGTGCTCGGTCTGGGGGTGAACCCCAACGAAACCGCTCTCGCCAGTGCCGCTCTCACCCGGGAGGTGACCGTGGCAGTGTTCATCTCGATCTGGGTGCTGGTGATCCTGGGGGCTGTGTTCAACGCTCTCACCATCACCCGTCCGGTGAAGGAACTGCTGCGAGGCGTTCGTTCGATTTCCCTCGGCAACTTCCAGGCCCGCATCGACCTGCCCGTTGGCGGTGAGCTGGGGGAATTGCTGACCGGCTTCAACGCCATGGCCTCCCAGCTCGAGGCCTACGACGAAGCCAACATTGAGGAGTTGACCGCAGCCCAGGTGAAGCAGCAGTCGCTGATCGCCACCATGGCCGACGGCGCCATTCTTCTCGATGAACAGGGCCGGATCGTGCTGGTCAACCCCACCGCTCGGCGTCTGTTTCGCTGGGAAGGGCGCAAGCTTGAAGGGCAGGAGCTGGTGGCTGAATTGCCGGACCTGCTGGCGATCGAACTCCAGGCCCCACTCGATCTTCTGCTGATCAGCGGCGCTGACAGTGAGGACCTGCGCTGCAGCGTCGGTGAACCGAGCCGAACCCTGCGCATCGTGATGCAGGCCGTGCGCGATGCCAGCGGCGAATCGCTCAAGGGCATAGCCGTCACCGTGCAGGATCTCACCAGGGAAGTGGAACTGAATGCAGCTCAGAGTCGTTTCATCAGCAACGTCTCCCATGAACTGCGCACACCGCTGTTCAACATCAAGAGCTACGTCGAAACGCTGCATGATCTCGGTGATCAGCTCAGCCCCGAAGAGCATAAGGAATTTCTCGGCGTCGCCAACGACGAAACCGATCGCCTTACCCGTCTTGTCAACGACGTGCTCGACCTCTCACGCCTGGAGTCCGGTCGCGCCGTTCAGTTCGAAGCAATGAATCTTCTCCCCGCCATGGAGCAGACCCTGCGCACCTACCGCCTCAACGCCGACGACAAGCAGGTGAAGCTGGAGCTGGATGCACCGGAGGATCTGCCGGAAGTGCTGGGCAACTGGGATCTACTGCTGCAGGTGCTCGACAACCTCGTGGGCAATGCCCTGAAGTTCAGCCGTTCCGGCGGAACCCTTGCTCTGCGGGCTTATCCCTGGCCCGACACCTGCCCAATGGGATCTCCCAAAGATGAGCAGGCGGGGCCCAGCTGTGCGCTCAGTTCACCGCTGCCGCGGCTGCGGGTGGAAGTCGCGGATACCGGATGCGGCATCAGCGCCGCTGACCAGGAGCGGATCTTCGACCGCTTTTTCCGTGTGGAGAATGCCGTCCATACGGAAGTGGGAACCGGCCTGGGCCTGTCAATTGTGCGTGGAATTCTCGAGAAACATGGCACCAGGGTGTCGATGGCCAGTGAACCGGAGGTGGGAACAACCTTCTGGTTTGATCTGCCCTTGGGTCAGGCGGATGTGGATGAACTGAAGCTGCAGGCCGAACGTCGCTCCACCGCTGAACAGTTGGCTTAGTCCTCGCTGGAGACGCCGCGGGCGATACGGGACAACTCGCTGCGTTCGTCGGTGGAAACCCGATGGGGAACGCCGGAGATGATCCGCTCGAAGTTGGAGAAGGAATCCTTGATCTGCGGGCCGTTGCTGGTGATCACAAATTCGCGGATGCCCTTGTCGTGCCAGGAGCCGCGCATCTTGAACACATTCAGCGCCCGGGCCATCTCACCGCGAATCTCCACGTACTGCAGCATCAGGATCGTGTCGGTGATGGTGGAGATGTGGGAGTCCGTGATCGAGTGGCTACCCATGAACTCCTCAGAGGTGTTCGTGAAGAAGCCGGCGATCTCCTCCTGTTTGGCGTAACCGGTCACGCCGATCACGAACTGCCGGAAGGCGTTGTGACTGACACCCCGAGCCAAGGCCGAGAGGGAGTCGATGGCCATCCGGGATGGCTTGAACTGACCGATCTCCGTTTTGATGATCTGCAGATGATCCTCCAGCCCGGTCGATTCGGGGTAAGCGCAGATGATCTTGAGCAAACCGTCCTGCTCCATCTGCTCGAAGTCGATGCCCCAGCTGGTGCCGTTGCGCAGCAGCTGAGCGCGGGACTCTTCGTAGGCAAACAGAATTGCCCGCTCCTTGTTGCGGCAGGCGTCTTCGATGAACTTCGAAACCAGCAGGGTCTTGCCGGTACCGGTGGCACCGGTGGCCAGGATGATCGAATCCTTGAAGAACCCACCACCGCACATCCCGTCCAGCCGCGGCACACCGGAACTGACCCGCACGTTCGAAGAGCGCTGGGTCAAACGCATTGCACCCAGAGGGAAGATGCTGATGCCATGGGTGCCCATGGTGAAGGGGAATTCCCCCTTCATGTGGGTGGTGCCCCGCAATTTAAGGATCTCCACCGTGCGGCGACGGCGCTCACCCTCCAACACGTTGCGCAGGATCACCACGTTGTCGGAAACGAACTCCTCAACGCCGTAGCGGGCAATCGGTCCGTACTCGTCGATGCGTTCCGTCGTCATCACCGTGGTGACGCCGATCTCCTTCAGCCGAGCGATGAGGCGGAAGATCTCCCGGCGCACCACGAACACCGCGTCGTACTGCTGGAACACCGCCGTGATCGAGTCGATCGCAACCCGCTTGGCCTTGTACTTGCGGATTGCGTAGTTGATCCGCTCGATCAGACCGGAAAGATCAAAACTACCGGCCACATCCTGACCATCGGGATCAGGGGACGCATCGAGGATGAACAGCTTGTCCTGCTCCACCATCTCCTGCAGGTTCCAACCGAAGCTGGCGGCATTGCGCAGGATGTCGAGCGGTGATTCCTCAAAGGTGACGAAGATCCCCGGCTCATCGAAATGCTTGATGCCGTTATGGAGGAAATGCAAGGAGAACACAGTCTTACCGGTGCCGGAGGTTCCGCTGATCAGGGTGCTGCGACCGATCGGCAAGCCGCCCTGACAGACATCATCAAAGCCCTCGATGCCGGTGGGGAGCTTCTGCACCTGCATCTGAGTCGAGCCGCTGGCTGGGGGAAACTGCATGGCGCTACACCTATGAATGGACCGTAGGAAGGTCTGTCTGGGAGAGGAGAGTGATCACCATCTGGCTTAAGAATCCGTTGGCGAATCCGGCGTCGACGTGTCGTTCTGCTCATCGACAGCATCCAGGTAGCCGGAACTGAAGGCGTTGTCGGCCAATTCGTCGTACAGCAGATCGAGGCCGATCAGCACCCGCTCACGATCCGACAGATCACCGATGATGCGGCGCACCGGCGGCGGAAGGATCTTGGAAAGGGTGGGAGTAGCAAGGATCTTGTCTTCCTCAGCAAGCTGGGGATTTTTGAGAACGTCAATCACCTTCAGGGCGTAAACGCCGCGGAACTCGGTTTCAAGGATGTTGCGCAGCGTTTTGAGGGCACGCATCGAATTCGGCGTGTTTCCGGCGACGTAGAGCTTGAGGATGTAGGTCTTGCGTGGGCTCATGACGACACCTCTGGGGCATCCGGCAGATCAGCCTCCCGTCGGTGTCGACCAGAGGCCAAACCGGAAAGCGGAATGTCCGGCGGGATGGAGCGCCGGTACATCTCACACAAATGGGCCATCACATCGAGAAGCGCAAGGCGGTAATCCTGAAGAAATTCGCTCTTGTGCCCTTCAAGCCGCAGCTGCTTCCAGAACTCATCGATCTGATCGACGTGGATGTCGACGGTTCTGGTGATCGGCAGATCACTGAAAAAGGCGGTGTTGACAAAACTCTCCAGCGCCTGGTTAGACGCGGCAGGGTCGCTGAAATAACTGATCAGCAGATCGCGGTAGGTGCGCTGCAGCGACTCCAGCAACTCGCGCCGTTCCTCGGTGGGAAGGCTGCCGAGAAAGCGAGATGGATCCCGCTTGTAGAAGACCCCGAGGTACCCGAGCCGTTCCTGCAAACGGCGGGACAACTTGTCGACAGACGCCAATCCATCGTCGTCCGATCGACCATCGGCACGTCCCTGGCGCAGAAAGCGTGAGATGGAGGCATCAACTGTGTAGCCCAGCTGCGCCAGCTGATCGTCGGCGAGATGCAGCTCCTCGGCGTGGTAGTCCACATGGCCCTTCATCTCACCCACCACAACGGCGGGGAACAACAGCCCTCGGCTGAGCAGCTGCTCGCGACTGCTGGCATCCAGCAGATGCTGCTCCACCACCACCGCGTCGATCTCCTCCTGCTGAGCCTCGAGGGTGCTGACCAGATCCAGCTGCTCCTGCCCCTGATGAGGTCCGCTTAGGACGATGGAGTGGTAACGCGTGTCCGGCAACCACTGCTGACAGGCATCCACCAGATTCGGTGTGGTGAGCAGCAAGGCAATCGTGAGGCCCGGCCTGGCCATCCGGCGGTCAGCAATTCAATGTTCCTGAATGTTGACGACAGGGCCCTCGATGATTGAGGATCTTTGTTTGTCTTTCGATTGCGGTTCAGGCTGAATCGGTTTCGACCGAGCCTGACCGTGTCTCTTTTCCATGGCTGACACCAAAACCGCCACTCCCGCCACCGACGCGGAAGAAGCGACCGCCAAAACGCCTGCTGCAGCGCCTTCTTCTGAGGCATACGCCATCGTCGAAGCCTCCGGCACACAGATGTGGGTCCAGGCCAACCGTTATTACGACGTTGATCGGCTTCACGCTGAAGTCGACGAGACCATCAAGCTCGAAAACGTTCTGCTGGTGAAGGATTCCAAGGGAACTACCCTTGGACAGCCCTTTGTCAAAGACGCCACGGTGGCCCTCAAGGTGATGGCCCATCGCCGGGGTACCAAGGTGATCGTGTACAAAATGCGCCCGAAAAAGAAGACGCGGCGCAAGAATGGCCACAGACAGGAACTCACCCGAGTGATGGTTGAATCCATCACCGTGGGCGGCAAGGCCATCAGCTGACCCTCCCGGTTCTCCCGCACCGCCCTCCATCCCTTTTCCACCCCATGGCACATAAGAAAGGCACAGGCTCCACGCGTAACGGTCGCGATTCCAACGCCAAGCGCCTCGGCGTTAAGGCCTATGGCGGCGAAACCGTCACCGCCGGCTCAATTCTGATCCGTCAGCGCGGCACCTCGGTTCTGCCCGGTATCAATGTGGGCATCGGCAAGGACGACACCCTGTTTGCCCTCACCGCTGGCGTGGTGAAGTTCGAAACAATCCGCCGCGGTCTGCGCAACCGCAAACGGATCAACATCACCGCCTGAGCGCCCGCCGCGTCACCAACGTCAATCCGAGCAACGTGAGCCCCAGCACCACCAGGTCGCTGGTGCTTTTGCTGTGAATCAGCTCGATCACCTCCAGCGGCAGAGGCACCACCAACAAAGCCACCAGCAACCAATCCCCCCAGCGCCGATCCGTCCACGCGGCCCAAGCCGCCAGGTAAATCAACACTGAATAAACCGCTGCGACGCCGGCCAACCCCTCAGGGCATCGGGCCCCATCGCCAGCGCCCTACGGGCCAGGCCTTCAAGCAACCGACGATCCGAGTCAGCCCACACATCCGCCAACACCTCCAGGCCGGCCATGTCCTGACTGCCCACAGCCGCCGCCACGCTCAGCACCAACAGCAGCGAGGCGACCACTACTTTCTTGATCACGATCAGGCGGATCAGCAGACCTTGCATCGTCAGATCGGCCGATACAGGCGTGCTGTGATCAACAACGGGTGAAACACCTCAAGGAAGCGTCCCTGGAGGGTGTTGAAGAACTGATCCACAAGCTGCGGATCATCGAAATGGAAGGGATATTCGCCGTCGTGGCCCTTGAAGAAATACCAATTCAGCAACGCCGTGGCATCGGACGCCATGCGCTGATGAAACGCCAGCAGCTGTGCGGAAGGGTCGGGCAGATGTTCCAGCACATCAAGGCAAACCACCGTGTCGAAACGCACCGCACCAGTGGACTCCAGATCCCGATGCACCGAGAGCTTGTCGGACAAGCCCAGAGCGGTCGCCCGTTGCTCGACAAAAGTCTGGTTGTGAGGGTTCAGATCGACGAACCAGACGTGATCCACCTGGGGTAGTGCCGCCGCCGAGAGGGCGTGGGTGCCGATGCCGCCACCAAAGTCCAGCACCTGGCCCCGGGCGGTCATCCCCTGCAGCCGCAGGGTGTCGGCAATGTAATCAGCACTGCTGAGATGCCAGGCCGCCAGCTCCAGCAGATGGCCCGTGCCCACCGTGTCCTCGTAGAAGGTCGTGGCGTCCTCCGGTCGGAAGGCACCCGGGTGCAGATCCGCCAGATCGTCCGTGCTGCTGGGCAAACGCTGCTCCACCTGCTCGAGCGACAGCTCCAGATATCGGCTGAGGTGCTGCTTCACAGCCAGGCCGTCCTCCATGAACGAGGACACATCCACCTCACGGCTGCTGCGGAGCTGGGGCATGGAGTCAATGGACCGTTGGGATGCAACAGTCTGGGGTCACGACGACCACCCTCCCTTGGACGGTCCCTTCGGCTTCGTGGTGATCGACAAACCCGCCGGCCTCACCTCCCACAACTGCGTCAGCCGTCTGCGGCGCTGCTACGGCCTCAAACGGGTGGGCCATGGCGGCACCCTGGACCCTGCGGTGACGGGGGTTCTGCCGATCGCCCTCGGCCCCGCCACGAGGTTGCTGCCATACCTCCCCGGGGACAAGACCTACCGGGGGGTGATCCAGCTCGGCAGCGTCACCAGCAGCGACGACCTGGAGGGGGAGCTGCTGCGCCAGGCCCCCTGGCCCGATCTCCAGCCCGAGGAGCTGGAGGTCGCCCTTGCCCCGTTCCGTGGCCCGATCCAGCAACGCCCTCCCCAGGTATCGGCCGTTCATGTGGACGGCGAACGGGCCCACGCCCGCGCCCGGAGAGGGGAGCAGATGGACCTGCCGCCGCGGCCGGTGACCATCCATCGCCTGCAGTTGTTGCACTGGGACCCCAACCAGGGACAGCTGACCCTGGAAGTGCACTGCTCTGCCGGTACCTACATCCGCTCCCTCGCACGGGATCTCGGCGAGCAACTGGGCTGCGGAGGCTGCCTGGCTCAGCTGCGCCGCACCCAGGCCCTCGGCTTCCTGGAATCCCAGGCCCAGGCCCTGCCGGAGGCGGACGTCACACCACCGCCCCCCCTGTCACCGCTGCTGGCCCTGGAGCACCTGCCCCGCCGGCAGCTCACCGACAGCGAGGAGGCCGACTGGCGCTGCGGGCGGCGACTGAGCCTGGAGCCAGGCCCCGGCGGCGCTGTGGTGGTCTGCAACGCCGACGGCAGCATGGCGGGCATCGGCCTGCGCCAGGAGGACGATCAACTGCAACCCAAGGTGGTGTTTGATGCCAGCGGCTAGGTCCGTACGTCACCATCGGTGCAGGGTGCGCAGGAGCGATGGCCGGCCACAGCAAATGGTCACAGATCAAACGCACCAAGGCCGTCGTTGACGCCAAACGGGGTGCAGTTTTCACCCGCCTCGGCCGCGAGATCATGGTGGCGGCACGGGATGGGGCGGACCCATCTGGAAACTTTCAGCTGCGCACAGCGATCAGCAAGGCCAAAGCCGCCGGGGTTCCTGCGGGCAACATCGAGCGTGCCATCGCCAAAGGCTCCGGCCAGGGGGGCGACGGCAGCCAGCTGGAGGAGGTGCGTTACGAGGGCTATGGCCCTGCCGGCATGGCCGTGCTAGTGGAAGCCCTCACGGACAACCGCAATCGCACAGCGGCCGATCTGCGACTGGCCTTCAGCAAGAACGGCGGCAACCTCGGTGAAAGTGGCTGCGTCGCTTACCTGTTCACGCACCGCAGCGAGGTGAGCATCCAGGCCACGGCTGCCGATGAGGATCGGTTGCTGGAAAGCCTGCTGGGCCTCGACGCCGACGGCTACGAGCTGCTCGAGGACGGCACCGCAACGGTGCATGGACCCTTCACCACCCTGGAGGCCCTGCAGGACGGTCTGCGTCAGCAGGGCTGGACCGTGCGGGAGTGGGGTCACAGCTGGTCAGCCCTGACCAGCGTTGAGATCAGCGAGATCGACACCGCCCGTCAGTGCCTCAAGTTGCTGGATGCCCTCGATGGACTGGACGACGTGCGCAGCGTCAACGCCAACCTGAACTTTGATCAAGATCTGGACTTGCAAGCTTCATAGAGCGCAAGCAACCGCAACACGCTGTGTGGAAATCCGGATCAAATCTGTTGTGTTCGGGAGCACACAACACCAGCAGCTAGGCCGGAAACATCCCTTCCGGAGACTCGATCCATGTCGATGAAGCAGCTGGAAACGTTCATGTCCCGTGTGCAGAGCAACGACAACATCCGTGATGAGGTGCAACGCTGCGGCAAGGACAACTCCTGTGTGGTGAAAGTGGCTGCCCGCCACGGCCATAAGTTCTCCCCCGCCAGCCTCAGCCGCTGGCAGAAGGACAACGGCTGACCGCTTCAGCGGAATTCCTGCCATACAGCCCGCAGGTCCTCCGGCTCCAGGGACAGCAGTTGCAGTTTCATCCGCTTGAGCTCAGCCTTCAGGCGTTGCTCATTGCGGCAGGGCAGCAGCGTTTCGATCCGGTCGAGAACGTCGAGGTACTGGGCGAAGGTGGACAGGTGCATCAGGCGCGTCAGCGGTTGTCTGCACTGTCCGGTTTTCGCCGCAAGATCACATCCCCCGATCGGGGGATGTCGTGTTGTCGTCGTCCTTCTGGCGGATCATCCGGGCCAGCATCTGCAGCTTGGCGTTTTCGGATTCGGAGGCACGGCTGGCCATCCAGGCACTGGCGGCCTTCTGCTGCGCGAGTTGCTGCACCAACCCCAGCGCCGCCTCCCGCAGCTGCTCAATGTCTTGGCAGTCCTGAATGAAGCGCGTCCAGCGCTCCGCTTCAAAGCTCTGCTCGAAGCGGCGTTCCACGGGATCGATGCTCATCGAAGCGACGCTTTCAGGTGTTCAAACTAGGGAGAGGGACAGGGCGTCCGCATCGGCCCAGAGGTTCACCCGGGGGTGCTCCAGCAACCAGCTGGCCGGCAATGCCGGATCGGGCTGATCCATGGCCAGCAGTCGGCCAAGGATCGGCGCTTTTTCACGCCCGGTGACCACCAGGTGGATCTGCTCAGCCGCCAGGATCTCCTTGAGCCCCAGGGTGATGGCCCGGACGGGCACCGCCTCGGGATCACCACCGAACAGGCCAGCGTTCTGGCGTCGCGTCGCATCCGAGAGCTCCACCACCCGGCAGGCCTGCTCCCGACCGCAGGGGGGTTCGTTGAAACCCACATGGCCATTGCTGCCCAGCCCCAGCAGCTGAACCCCGATGCCGCCCAAGTCGTTCAGCGCGGCTTGAAACGCCAGGGCAGCAGCATCGGCATCTGCGGCTTGTCCATCGGGTAGCTCCAGGGCCCCCTCCGGAAGAGACAGGGGGCGTCCGAGCTGGGCGTTCATGAAGCTCCGGTAACTGCGCGGATCACCGGCTGGCAGCCCCAGGTATTCATCCAGATTGAAGCTGCACCAGCTCCGCCGCAGGGCTGTGAGATCGCCTGGGGGCCAGCCCAGCAGGCGCTCCACCAACGCGGCATACAGCGGCTCCATCGTGCGTCCGGTGGCCAACCCCAGAGGCCGACGGGCCGCCGCACCCTCCAGGTTCAGGCGCAGAGCCTGCTCCAGCTGGTCCACCAGCCTTGAGCACAGTTCCACAGCCGAGCGCGGCAGATCCGGATTGATGAAGAAGGAGGGCAACAGCGGCGCTGAATCAACTCCTCCAAGCTGGCGCCGATGGCCAGGCCTGCGCCACCGCTGGATCGTGATGGGGTTGATACGGCATCACATCAGCCCCCCGGTAGTAATGGCCCAGGATCGTGCGGAAATCAGCGCCCTGGCGGGCCAGGCCGTTGGCCCCCCACTGACTCATCCCCACGCCGTGGCCATGGCCCTGGCCCGTCACCAGCAGTTGCATCCCTGGCACCACTGTCCGGCGCTGCCGGCCATGCCCCCCCAGCAGCGATGGGCGAGGACTCGCCACCGCTGCCGTGAGCTGGGCCAGGCGGGAGCGACCGCGGACCGGCGTCGCCTGGAGGGGCGCAGCCGGTTCCGGGGGTGCCGTGGCCTGAACCATCGCAAAGCTCACCAAGGTGCTCTTGAGACCCAGACGGCGCCGGAGATCCGCGCCGCTGAGCAGCAACGAACCCCGCGGCCCCTTCAGCCGCGCCTGCCGCACCCGTCCACTGGCACTGCGGCTCAGCACATCGACCGCATCCACACCACCGGTTTCCGGCAACCGTTGGCGGAGACCCTCCAGATCGAACCGCTCCTGCCAGCGATGCATCGGACTGTGCTGGTCGTGGTCTGGCACACTTACTAGGTAAGGGAGCTGGTTGCGCCAGACCATGCCGCTGGCCTCCGTGACGCCACCGGAACTGCTGTGAAACACAGCATTGATCAACTTGCCCCCATGCACCAGCACCAGGGAGCGGGTGCTGCCGACCGCCTTGCGTGTGCTCGGGGTTTCGGACTCAACCCCGAGGTACACCTGGCTGGCAACAGTGGCTTTTAAATCCCAGCCCCCCCCGCGGCTGCGTTGCTGCAGGGCATAGGTGCGCGCGGCTACAGCCTGGGCCTGGAGGGCAGCCAGCGGCCATTGATGGGGCATCTCACTGCCCACCACACTCATCAGGTACGTCTCGATGCCGAGGGCGTTGACGGCCCTGAGCTGACCGCCGCGGCCGCTGAGGCGCAACTCGCCCCGGTAACGGCGCTGCCCCAGCCAGATGCCCCGGGGATCGTTGGAACTCACCCGAAGCAGGCTGCTGGCCGGGAGTCGTTGCTGCTCGCCATCCAGCTCCGCCACCAGCGCCCCGCCGCGCAAACGCAGCACCAGCCGCCGCAACGATCGGCTCCCCCCCGGCAGACCACGCACCTGAAACAACTGCTCGCCATCAGCTCGCAGGGCCAGGCGCGAACCTTCCTGCACCAGCACGCGCATCTGCGGCTCTCGCCCGAGGGGAACAGCAGCTGGCGGAGCGACAGCGCTGACGACGGCACAGCCCATCAGGGCGACGATCGGAGCGAAACGCACACAACACCAGAACCCGACCCAGTGTGACCTGCCTGTCCAGGGCCAGCCAGATGGCAGCATGGCGCTTGAGGATCAGCGGCCGTGCAGGTCACCTTTCTCGGTACCAGTTCCGGAGTGCCCACGCGAGCGCGCAACGTCTCAGCGGTGGCGCTGCGTCTGCCCCAGCGCTCGGAGATGTGGCTGTTCGACTGTGGCGAGGGCACCCAGCATCAATTTCTGCGCAGCGAGCTGCGCCTGTCGCAGCTGCGGCGGATCTTTGTCACCCACATGCATGGTGATCACGTCTTCGGGCTGCCGGGATTGCTGGCCAGCCTGGGATTATCGGGCTCCTGCCAGGACGGTGTGGATCTCTACGGTCCTGACCCGCTCGAGTCGTTTCTGAAGGGTGCGCTGAACACCAGCTCCACCCGCATCGGCTATCCACTTCAGGTGCACCGCTCACGGCCGGCGGCTGAGCAGGGAACGCTGCTGTTCGAAGACGACGAGCTCACCGTGCGCTGCACCCCCCTGACCCACCGGGTGCCCGCTTATGCCTACCGGGTGGACCAGAAGCCCCTGGCGGGTCGGTTCGACATCGACAAAGCCCGCTCCCTCGGCATTCCGCCAGGGCCGGTGTATGCCCAACTGAAGCGGGGGGAGAGCGTCACGCTGGAGGACGGCCGCGTGATCGACGGCACCACGCTCTGCGGGCCCGAGCGACCGGGGGTGAGCGTGATGATCTGCACGGATACGGTCTTCTGCGATGCCGCCGTTGAGCTGGCCCGAGGCGTGGATCTGCTCATCCATGAATCGACCTTTGCCCACGCTGAAGCGGAGATGGCCTTCCAGAAACAGCACTCCACCAGCACCATGGCAGCCCAGACCGCGGCTGAAGCCGGGGTGGGACAGCTGGCGATCACCCATCTCAGTCCCCGTTATGTGCCGGGCAACCCGGTCAGCCCCGACGACCTGTTGAAGGAAGCGCAGGCGATCTTCCCCAACACGGTCCTGGCCAAGGACTTCCTCAGCCTGGATGTGAAACCCTGCTGCAACAGTTCGTGATTCCGCCACAGACGGCCAACTTGCCGTGATACAAGAGCTGGGTGCGGTTTGTCCGTCAATCCCCGGCGTCCTTCATGGCCTCTCTTTTCTCCACATTGCAGCGATCCCTGAAGGGACTTCTCATCCTGGTTCCCGTGCTGATCGGACTGGTGATGGCGTCCCCTGCAGAGGCGGCCCGCTGGGATGCCGAGACCCTCACCGTTCCAAGCAACCCTGAGGGCACTGAGGTGACCTTCAGCGAGCAGGAGATCAACACCGGCCGCAAGGTGTTCAACACCAGCTGCGGTACCTGCCACGCCGGTGGCATCACCAAGACCAACCACAACGTGGGCCTCGATCCCGAGACCCTGGCCCTGGCCACGCCAGCCCGCGACAACGTCGACGCCCTGGTGGACTACATGAAGGACCCCACCTCCTACGACGGGGAATACAGCATTGCCGACCTGCACCCGAGCATGCGCGATGCCGAGCTCTATCCCGCCATGCGCGATCTCACCGATGAGGAACTGCGCCTGATGGCCGGCTACATCCTGGTGGCGCCCAAGGTTCAGGGCACCGCCTGGGGCGGCGGCAAGATCTACTTCTGATTGCGACCATCAATCGGATTCACTTACCCCAGCGGCCCTGAAGCCACTGGGGTTTTCTGTTGGCTCTGCAGGGGATGGGGGAAGGAGATTGAGCGGCTCCATCGAACGGGGATGGCGGCTGTACCACCACTCCTGCAGCTCACGGCTGAACCGCACCGAAAACAGCGTCAGCACCGTGGCGGTGGGCCGGGAGCCCGGCTGAAGCAATTCAACGGCATAGGAGGGGCAACGCCGCGCCGCCAGGTCCGGAACAAAGCGACGCCCCACTCGACGCCAGCTGGGCTCCTTGCTGCGCCAGGCCAACCGACAACAGGGCCAGGGCAACTCCTCACGATCGAACAGGCGGCAGCAGGGGCCGATCACGCGGAAGCTGTACTGCCCCCCGGGGCTGGTGTGAATGCTGCCGGCCTCCAGCAGTTCCTCGACATCGGGACGGCTCACGGCGACAGCGGGAAGGTCAGGGTCATGCAAGGGTGCTGAGCAACAAAAAACCACCCCCGCAGGGGTGGTTGAAGTGAAAACCCGAGATTGGGTGAAGGGCTCAATAAAGCTCTTCCTCGGCGTGGGTCTTGATGGTGCAGTCGGAGGTGGGGTAAGCCACGCAGGTGAGCACGAAACCGGCTTCGATCTGGTCGTCGTCCAGGAAGCTCTGGTCGGACTGATCGACGGTGCCAGCGGTGATCTTGCCGGCGCAGGTGGAGCAAGCGCCAGCGCGGCAGGAGTAGGGCAGGTCGATGCCCTGCTCTTCAGCAGCGTCGAGGATGTACTGGTCGTCGGGCACTTCGATGGTCTTGTTGAGACCTTCGCTCTCGCTGACCAGGGTGACCTTGTAGGAAGCCATGACTTGGTGAATGCGTACAGGGTCCCGGTTGGCCGGTCCTGCAGGACCGCACTTATCTACTGCAGACAGGGGTGATCCCGCGGGTTCTGGGCCTGCGACCGATCAGGTCCAATCGGAGACCATCCACTGATAAGCCTGGCTTATTACTTTTCCGGTCTCAGCGGCGCTGAATCTCGAGCAGGCCCCAACGCCCCTGGGAGCCCCGTGCCGACACTCGCCAGCCCAGGTCCCCCAGCACCTGCTCCAGCCTGGGGGCCTGGTCCACCAGCAGGCCACTCAGCAGCGCACGACCCTCAGGGGCCACCAGAGCCTCGAACCCTGGAGCCAGCGCCTCGATCACCGGCGCCAGGATGTTGCACAGCAAGAGATCGGCCCGACGTCCCTCCAGCAGGTGCTGCAGGGCCTCCACCGATCCCAGGCTTACCTTCAGCTGATCGGCGGGGCGTCCGTTGAGCTCGCGGTTGTCGCCTGTGGCCCGCACCGCCAGGGAATCGGTGTCAGCCGCCACCACGGAAGTGGCTCCCAATCCCAGGGCCGCCAACCCCAGCACCCCGCTACCGCAACCCAGATCCGCCACCAGGGCGCCGACGGGTGGAGCCTGCTCCAGCGCCTCGAGGCAAAGGCGCGTTGTGGGGTGGCTGCCGGTGCCGAAGGCGCTGCCTGGATCCATGCGGATCACCAGCCGTTCGCCGTGCTCGGGTGGCACCTCCAGCCAGGCCGGCAGGATCAGCAGCCCCTCCCCCACCGGATCCGGCTGCCAGTGCTGCTTCCAGCTCAGGCTCCAGTCCTCATCCGCCACGTCATCCCAGTGGCCCTGCGGCTGCGGCAACCCGAAGGGTTCCGCCAGGGGCTCCAGACTGGCCAGGAGCTGCTGACGTTCCGCTTCAGGCCATTCCGGCTGCGGCAACCACAGCAACAGCTGCTTCTGATCCGGCGTCTCCGGCGCGTGCTGCACCGCATGGCGGTGCAGGCCCAGGTCAGTCAGTTTCCAAACGAGCGACTCCTCCAGCTGAGGAGGACAGGCCATCGTCAGACGCCACCACATCAGAGGCTGACCGGATGGGCTTCCTGGATGCCGTCAATCGCGGTGATCGTCTGCAACAACGCTGCCGGGATCGGGTCATCGATGCTGAGCACCATCACCGCATCACCACGGATGATCTTGCGTCCCACCTGCATCGCCGCGATGTTCACGTTGTGCTCGCCGAGCATCGATCCCAGCTGACCGATGATGCCGGGCATGTCCCGGTGGCGGGTGAACAGCATGTGACTGCTGGGGGTCACGTTCACCGGGAATTCATCAATGCTGGTGATCCGCAGCTCCCCATCAGCGAACACAGCCCCGGTGACGCTGCGGCTGCCCTGATCACCGCGACTGATCAGCTGCAGCGAGCCGCCGGCGTAATCACGGCTGGCCTCATCCTTCACCTCCAGCACGCGGATGCCTCGGGCCTTGGCCTCCAACGAGGCATTCACGAAATTGATGCTGTCCCCCAGCACCGCCCCCAGCAGACCCTTTAAGGAGGCGATCACCAGCGGCTGGGAGGGATGGCTGGCGAAATCCCCCTGCAACCGAAGTTCCAACTCCTGAACCTGACCACCGGACAGCTGACTCACCAGTCCGCCGACGGTCTCCGCCAGTTGCAGGTGCGGCTTCAGCCGCTCCATGATCTCGGCGCTCAGGCCGGGGATGTTGACGGCACTGCGTGCCGGCAGGCCCAGCAACACATCGCGGATCTGTTCCGCCACATCGATCGCCACATTCTCCTGAGCCTCCTCCGTCGAAGCGCCGAGGTGAGGGGTCAGCACCAACCCGCGCTCCACCGCCCGCAGGGGTGAGTCCTCCGCCAGTGGCTCGCTGGCATACACATCCAAACCGGCACCGGCGATAACGCCGTTGTTGATGGCCTCAGTGATGGCCGCTTCATCCACCACGCCACCCCGGGCGCAGTTCACGATCCGCGCCGTGGGTTTCATCGTGCGCAGCAGTTCCGCATTCACCAGGTTCTCGGTGTCCTTGGTGCGGGGGATGTGCAAGGTCACGTAATCCGCAGTGCGGAACAACTCATCCAGCTCGGTGAGCCGCACCTGCATCTGCTGGGCGCGATCAGCAGCAATGAAGGGGTCATAGGCGATCACCTCCATGCCCATAGCCCGGGCGACGCGGGCGACATGGGAGCCGATCTTGCCCAGACCCACCACGCCAAGCGTCTTCTTGTAGAGCTCGTTGCCGACGTATTTCTTTCGATCCCACTTGCCGGCCCGCATACCCGCATGGGCCTGGGGCACGTGCCGCGACAGTGACAGCATCATCGCCAGGGCATGCTCCGCCGCCGCAATGGTGTTGCCCTCAGGGGAATTCACCACCAGCACCCCGCGCTGGGTGGCCGCCGGCACATCGACGTTGTCCACACCGACCCCGGCGCGACCGATGATCTTGAGCTTGGATGCAGCCGCGATCACCTCGGCGGTCACCTGGGTGCCGGAACGGATCATCAATCCGTCGTAATCACCGATCACGCTGACCAGTTCCTCGGGGGAGAGACCAGGACGCTGGTCCACCTGAGCCACTTGGCTGAGAATGTCGACCCCGGCCTGATCAATCGGGTCGGAAACCAGAACTTTGGACATCGCTGGGCGCGGTACTGCCGCGCCGAACTGTAGTGATCGGCATTCACTGCCCCGGAACTTCGAAGGACAGGGTTCAGAATTCAAGCCACAAGCTGTGTGCGAATGCCCGTCTGCGTCGTGGTTCTGTCCGATCAAGCGGCAGCCGAAGGACTGACCCAGCAGCTGCGGGACACAGACGTTCCCCTGCTGATGTGCCAGGCGATTCCGCCGGAGGGGGACGTCATCGACAGCGTGGCCCTGCTCAGTCCCAACCTCACCCGCCAACGGCGCCAGAAGGCCATGGCCCGCTGGCTGATGCCCTTCGGGTTTCTGGCCGGCGTGACCTTCACCAAGATCACCAACCTCACCACTTTTGCCGCCTTCGGGCCGTGGGGGGAAACACTGATCGGTGGATTGATGGGAATGGGTTCCGGCCTGATGGGCAGTTACGCCGCGGCGGCCAGCGTGGATTCCGACAACGAAGCCGGCGTGCGCATCCTGCGCAACCGACGCGATGAAGGCTCCTGGCTGGTGCTGGTGGAGACCCCCAACGGCATCGAAGCGCCCTGGCAGGTGGTGCAACGCAGCCGCCCGCAGCAGGTGGTGCGCCTGAACGATCTGTGAGGCTGCCGCGGGAAGACCTGTTGACCAAGGCCCGTCATCCCGAGGGCCTGGCCGTGTTGTTGGATCTGGCCGAGCAGGTGCTTCGCACTTGGCAACCGAGCTGGAGCCCCTTTCTTGACGCCCCCCTCCAGGAGGAAGCGCTGGAGCGGTTGAGTGACCTCAGCGAACTGGCCTGGCACCGCGACGGTGGTCACCCAGGCGCCGAACGTTGCCGCTTGCTCTGTCATCGCCGCGATCAGCCTGTGGAGAGCACCCCCCCGATCCAGGGACTTCTGATCGAAGGCAACTTTCTGTTTGACCCCCTAACGCCTGAGGATCTGCGATCGGCCCTGCACAACATGGGAGCCCAGCCGGAGGATCTCGGCGACCTCTGGGTGCGCGGCGATCGCGGTGGTCAGGGACTGATCAGCCCGGATGCGGCCGAGCTGCTGCAGGGGCGCCGCGGCCGGCTGCGGGATGTGGAGATTCACTGCGACGTGGTCGAGATCACGCAGCTGCAGTTGCCGGCCCAACGCAATCCCAAACAGCTCACCACCGTGGAGGCCTCCTGCCGAATCGATGCCATTGCCTCAGCCGGATTCGGGCTGTCTCGATCCAAGGTGGTCAGTCAGATCAAGGCCGGACGCCTGCGGTTGAACTGGGAACCGGTCCGCCAGGGGAGTCGCGAACTGAAGGTGGGTGATCGCCTGCAGCTGCAGGATCGCGGCTGTCTGGAGCTGTTGTCCTGCACTCTGACCAAGCGGGAGCGCTGGCGAATTGAACTGATGCGCCGCTGAGGTGCAGGCAGGCCTGCTGCTAATCTCAAATCCCGAAATCAACCGACAGTGCACGTTGGTTGTCTTCGTTTCGGGCGATTAGCTCAGGGGTAGAGCACTACATTGACATTGTAGGAGTCACTGGTTCAAATCCAGTATCGCCCATTTCATATCAGAGCAGCAATTAATTTCTGCTGGAAAGTGTCACTCAGCAGAATTTTTTCAAAACAACTATTAGTATTTCTACTTATCCCCGTAGGCTTCTGCGCATCTGGCTCGCTTGTAATCGATGGTCCAAACCGTCGTCGTAGGACTTGGGCGCTCGGGTGAAGGTGCGGCCCGCCTCCTGCAAGCAACGGGCCATCCCGTTGCCGTGATCGACTCGGGCCAGAGCGAGCAACTCGAGAAGAAAGCAGAGGGGCTGCGCCAACAGGGTGTCGAGGTTCAACTTCAGGCACCGCTTGCGATCGACAGCTTCCGTCCCTGGCTGGACCAACTGCAGCGGGTAGTGATCAGCCCGGGCATTCCCTGGGATCACCCCACACTCGAAGACTTACGCCAACGCGATGTTGCCGTGGATGGAGAGATGGCGGTGGCCTGGGACGCCTTGAAGCACATCCCCTGGGTGGGCATCACCGGCACCAACGGCAAAACCACCGTCACCCACCTGCTCAGCCACGTGCTCTCCCAAGCCGGACTGGCAGCTCCCATGGGCGGAAACATGGGAGTGTCCGCCGCCGAAATGGCCCTGACCCTGCAGCAGGAGCAAACCTGCGCCCCCGACTGGCTGGTGATGGAACTCAGCAGCTATCAGATTGAAGCCGCCGACCGCATCCGCCCCCGAATCGGCATCTGGACCACCCTCACCCCGGACCACCTGGAACGGCACGGCACGGTGGAGGCCTATCGAGCAATCAAGCGCGGCCTGCTCGAACGCTCGGACCACGCCATCTTCAACGCCGACGATCCAGACCTGCGACAGCAGCGCCAAAGCTGGACTGGTGGCACCTGGGTCAGCGCCGAGTCGGCGCGACCCGATGGTCAACCCGCCGACCTGTGGATCAACGGCGAGGGTTGGGTCTGTGATCAATCACAGCCGTTGTTCCCCGCTGAAGCACTGGCCATGCCGGGGTCCCACAACCGCCAGAACCTGCTGCTGGTAACCGCCGCGGCGCTGCAGATTGGCCTCAGCCCTGCCTCAATCGAAGCGGGGCTGCGTTTCTTCCCGGGAGTCCCTCATCGCCTCGAACCGCTCGGGCGCATCAGAAACGCGCAGGTGTTCAACGACAGCAAGGCCACCAATTACGACGCTGCTGCGGTGGGATTGAAGGCGATGCAGGGGCCGGTGGTGGTGCTGGCGGGAGGATCCACCAAACAGGGTGATGCCAGCGGTTGGCTGGAGGAACTGAACCGCAAAGCATGCGCCGTGGTGCTGTTCGGCGCCGGCGCCGAGGAGCTGCATGGGCTCATCACAGGGGCAAACTTCACGGGAGAGCTGACCCGCCGCACAGACCTAACCTCTGCCGTTAAGGAAGCGGTGCGGTCTGCTGAGGCGCTGGGGGCATCCAGCCTGCTGCTCTCACCAGCGTGCGCCAGCTTTGATCAATACCGCGACTTCGAAGCCCGCGGCGATCACTTCAAACAGCTGATTCATCAGGTTCAGAGCGGGTTGAGCTGAGACAAATCGACTCCATTGATCCCCCGATTCCGGCTGAAACGCGGATGATGTCTTTAATCGTGAGGGGAGTGCACGTGGCCTTCTGGCTGATGAAAAGCGAGCCCGAGGCCTATGGAATCGACGACCTCCGTCGTGAAGGCAGCACGCTCTGGGATGGCATCCGCAACTACCAGGCCCGCAACTTCATGCGTTCGATGGCCATCGGCGACCAGGCTTTCTTTTATCACTCGAACTGCAAGCCCCCCGGGATCATCGGTCTGATGGAGGTGGAGGAGATCGGCCTGGTGGATCCCACCCAGTTCGTTCCTGATGCCAAGTACTACGACCCGAAATCCAACCGCGACAAGCCCCGCTGGGACTGCGCCAGGCTGCGGTTTCTGGGGGAATTCCAGCAGCTGCTGAGCCTTGATCAACTTCGGGAGCAGTACAGCGAGGAGCAACTGCCGGTGATCAAACGTGGCAACCGTCTCTCGATCCTGCCGGTACCGGATGCCACGGCCGCCGACCTGCTGGAACGCCTTGGCCCCCTCCACTGAGCTGCCTCTGGTCACCCTGCTGCCCCGGGCCTGGATCGGCTTTGGAAAAGCGCCCTGGCGCTGTGTGGGCCTGGCCAGCGCGCTACTGCTGAGCGCCATCGGTCCGGCGTTACTTGGGGAGGATCTCCGCCAGCTCGGCTTTGGCTGGCTCGGGGATCTGATGGTGGCAGCGAGCCTGGTGCTACCCCTACTGCCCCTGCTTGCTCTGTTGTGCCTGGCGGACCAGCTTTTGCCGGCGGAGTCGACATCCAAGCCTCCACTCCGCTGGGGTTGGATGCTGCGGCAGGCCACAGGATTGGTGCTGCTCGAGCTGCTGCTGCTTCTGGGGGGTCTGGCCCTGATCAAGACCCTGAGCTGGGCGGCAGGCCGGATGAGCACCACCCTCGCTGGACTGGTGGTGGTGAGCGGCGGGCTGCTGATGCTGGCCTGGCTGTTCAGCCAGGTCCTGGCCCTACCGCTGCTGGTGCATCACCGCCACAGAGCACTTCAGGCGATGGATCACAGCCGGCAACTGGTGCGCCCGAAGGCTTGAAGGTGCTGGCGTTGCTGGGATTGCTCATCGGCATCAATCTGCTTGGTCTGATCGGTGCCTCCCTGGGCCTGCTGTTGAGCCTTCCGTTCAGCGCCCTGATCCTGATGGCCTGCTGCCGCACTCAAACGCCGTGCAGCAGCGTTTCCCGCCGAAACATGTTGCCCACGTAGACGCGCGTGATTTCCCGGGACTCGACCCCGTTCTGCACCAGGAAGCCCGCTAGCGCTGCCTGCACCAGCCGGTATTGATCCCAGTTGGGATGTCCCTCGATGAAGCGGGTCATGGCCTGCTGCAGCGGCAGAGGCATCTCTGTTTGAAAACTGACGACGCTGTCATCACCGACGGCCATGGACTCCGGCTGTTGAGACATCTCACCGCTCTCGATTGCTCACCAGTTCTCCACACGGCAAGGGCCGCGTCAAGGGCGGAGCGGATCCTGTTGTTCGCATCGATCTCCGATTGAGATCAAGGCTCTGACTGCAGTCCTGGCCACGGCTGGACCCAGCCAGAGGCCAGTGCGACCTGCAGGCCCACTCGTCAACCAGTGCGACCAACAAAACGACCTTTTCCACAGCCCCACTCCCTCAGACGCATCAGCAACAACCCCCTGTGGAAAAGCTGTGCACAAGCCGGGGGTGCCTGGTGGAAGGGATCAATCAGCGCCCATTGATCAGTCACGCTGATCAATTGTGGTGTCCCACAGCGTTCTCATCGCCGCGACCATCGCCGCACTTGCCGGAGCGGGCCAGTGGCCCTCAACACCCCGTCCCGAGTCCGGCGTCAACACAACGGACAGGCTCCAGCTGCCGCGGTCGCCCTGCAGACACCCCCACCAGAGCCCGCGATCCAGCTCCAGCTCAATCGCCTCCTCGGCCATTAGTTGATCCACCAGCGCGCGATGCTGGCGTTCCAGGGTCAGCACAAGATCGGACAGTGCCTCCCATTCGGGCTGGGTCAGCTCAAACGCCCAACCCTCTCCTCCGATCAGGACGGGATGAACGCCGCGGGATGGATCCCGGGCCAAACGCCAACCGGGACCCTCCTGTTGAATCACGTCCTCGCCGCAATCAGCCGGGCAGCAGGTCGGGCTGATCCTGCTCGTCGCTCAGCTCGACGATGGCGCGCTGCACGGGCTTCACGCTGGATTCCTCCAGCAGCCCATCGAAGTCATCAAAGCGGCGTTGCTTGGCCCGAAAGGCAATGCGCACTGTGGTGAGGTAACGGTTGCTGGATTGCCGAATCAGGCTTTCACCGCGCTTGGCGAGGTCACTGGAATCCACACCTGCAGAAATCACGAGCTGTTCTCGCAGAATACTTCACCTTAGTTGGCCACCTCAAGCCAGCTGATCGCTGTGAAACGGCACATGCATCGGATAGCTGCGCTGCAACGATCCGGGCACCCGCAGCACGATCTGGCGTCCCAGCCCCAGGGCCGCCAGGGGAAGTCTCAGGTGCACCAGCAGGCCACTCATCTGCTCGAAATGGGCTGCATCGACGCATTCGATCCGAATGCTGCCCCAGCTGCGACGCATGCGGCAATCCCGCAGGGGTTCCAGCAGCTCCTCCATCAGGGGATCCTCCCGATAGAAGGAAAAAATCAGCTGCTGCAGGCGATCCATCCAGGCGGGTCCCACTAATCTCAATCTTCATTCACCGTGCCCTCATCACGGTCCGGACCGGCGTGGGAGAAGAAAAGCTTCAGAATTCAGCCATCGCAGGCACCCTGGCCATCGACCTGGGCAGCACCACCACCGTGGTGGCCTTCGCGGCAGCCGGTGAACGCAACCCCCGCCTGCTGGATCTGCCCCCGATCAGCCAGCGCGTCGGGGAAGTGCCCAGCCTGCTCTGGCTCAGCGACGAATCTCCTCTGCTTGGGCAACAGGTGCTTGAAGCGGGGCTTGCCGACCAGGACGACCCCCGCCTGGCCAGGGACTTCAAGCGCCACATCGGCAGCCAAGAGATTGACAGTCAAGACAAAGGCAGCCAGGTCAAGGGCGATCAGGCCGCCAGGGCCGGCGCCCTGCTGCTCACAGGAATCTGGAGTCTCCTGCCCCAGCAGCTACAGGTGGAACGGCTGGTGCTGACGGCGCCGGTGGAGACCTACCGCAGCTACCGCAGCTGGCTGTTGGAGGCCTGTGCTGCGCTGCCGGTGGAGGAGATCGCCCTGGTGGACGAACCCACCGCAGCGGCGATCGGAGCCGGCCTCCCCCCTGGCGCGCGACTGCTCGTGGTGGATCTCGGCGGCAGCACCCTCGACCTGGCGCTGGTGGCGCTGCAGGGGGGTGAAGGCAAAGCGGCTCCGATCGCCCAGCTGCTGCGGCTGGGGGGCCGTCAACTGGGGGAAAGCAGCCGCCAACGCTTGCGCAATGCCGACGTGCTGGGCAAGGCGGGCCTGCGGCTGGGGGGGCGCGACGTAGATCTCTGGATCGCGGCCGAATGCTGCCCGGAGGCGCCGCTAACCCCAGCGTTGCTGAACGCAGCGGAACGGCTCAAATGCCGACTCAGTGATCCGGAGCTGGCGGAGCAGAGCGTTCTCGAGGAGACACCGACAGGCGGGGGCAACCAACCGTTGCGGATGTCGCGTCGTCAGCTGGAGGGCCTGCTGGAAGAACGGGGGCTAGCAGACGCCCTGCGGCAGCTGCTGGAGGCCACCCTCGCGGGGGGGCGACGGCACGGCTGCGACCTCAGCGAACTGGATGCCGTAGTGGCGGTGGGCGGCGGCGCGCAGCTGCCTTGGCTGCGCCGCTGGTTGGAGGAGCACACGGCCCCGGCGCCGCTGTTGACCCCACCCCCGGTGGAGGCGGTGGCACTTGGAGCCCTCAGCCTCACGCCGGGCGTGGCGATCCGGGATGTGCTGCAACACGGCGTGTCGCTGCGCATCTGGGACCAGCGCAGTCAGCAGCATCGCTGGCATCCCCTGTTCGTGGCCGGACAGCCATGGCCAAGTCCGCAACCATTTGAGCTGGTGCTGGCCGCCAGCTGCGATGGCCAGACCGAGCTGGAGCTGCTGTTGGGAGAACCAGCAGCAGAGCGTCGCTTCAGCGTGATTGAGATGAATGGTGTGCCCACCCTTCAACGGGAAGAGGAGGGTGACCTCCGCCATCAACCCTGGCCCGATCCCGCCGCGCCCCTGCCCTTGAATCCACCGGGCCGAGCGGGTGAGGACTGCCTGCGCCTGAGCCTGCGGGTGGACGCTGACGCCAGGCTCCAGGCCGAAGTCGCCGACTGTCGCACCGGTCGCCGCTTGCCGGATCGACAACTTGGCCAAGTCCGCTGACCAGGCCGTCCACCAAAGCCTTCCCCCCGCCAACGAACTCCATACAACGACATCAGCAACAGGTTTGTTCAGTGGCGCCAGGCCGCCCGATGCTGCTGCAGCTGTGGGTCGTGGGGACCCTCACGCTGGTGCTGGGGCTCACTGCCGGTGCTCTCTGGTGGGAACGGCAGCTGCCGCGCCAATTGCGGCAGGCGATCACCAGCGAGGACTGGAGCCTTTGCCTCGAGGTCACCGAGCAACTGGCCGCCCTGCGCTGGCTGGGGGAGGGCGCACCGCAGGAGCAGGCCCACTGCCGGCGGCAGCGGGCTGTACAGCATTGGAACAACGGTGATCAGGCTTCTGCGCTGGTTCTGCAGCGACAGCTGGTGCAATCCCGCCAGGCTGACGCCAAGGATCTGGAGCAGCTGCAGGCTTGGCGACGGGAGCTGCGGAAGCTGGCGATGCAGCACTTTCGAGCCGGCGCACTGGAGGCAGCCATCACGCTGCTGGAACCGCTGGACCGCAAACCCAGCTCCAGCAGCAACCGCTTCAGTGACAGCCTCCGGGAAACCTGGAACCGCAACCGTCTCGAGGCCGAGCGGCTGCACCAACTCGTCCAGCAGGAACGCTGGTGGGAAGCCCTCGACAGCCACAACCGCCTCGACCACCCCTGGTGGCAGACCCAGACGCAGCCCCAGCGCCGCACGGTTGAACAGGCGATCGCCCGGATCGGGGACAGCCAGGAACACCACCAGCACGGGGACGCCCGCTCGGATGTGATCAGCGGCGCGGAACTGGACCGGGCCGTTCAACAGCAGCTCGACCTGGGGCTGGAGCCATGGCAGGCCTTTGAAGCGGGCTGCCGCGCCTTGGGTGGGCAGGTGGAAGAAGACGGCCCGGAGAGTTTCTGCCGCCGGCGGGACCCGACAGGGGCGTGACAAAATGCCTTCACGACGGAGTCAGGGTTCATGCAGGCGGGAGACAAAGTGACGGTGGAGGCCTCCGTTGTGGTCTTCAACCATCCTCAGCATCGGGGCGAAGCCTTCGACATGAAGGGCCAGAGCGGAGAGGTGGTGTCCGTTCTCAACGACTGGAAGGGTCGTGTGATCAGTCCCACCCTGCCGGTGATCGTGGCCTTCGGTCGCTACAAGGCACATTTCCGCGCCGACGAACTCACGACGGCCGGTTGATCCGCCTCAGGAAGACCCCTTCCTCCCCATCGACATCCCGCAAGCGCAGTTCGATCGTTTCGCTGCGGCGGGTTGGCACCACACGGCCACAGAAATCCGGCTGAATCGGCAGCTCCCTATGGCCGCGATCCACCATGGCCAGCAGCATCACCCGCTGGGCGCGTCCCCAGCTCTGCAGCGCTTCAAGGGCGGCCCGCACCGTTCGTCCGGTGAAGATCACATCGTCCACCAGCACCACCTGGCGGCCCTCAACGCTGTTGGGCAGGGTGGTGACCTGGGGTAAACGTGTGCCGATCCGCTCCAGATCATCCCGGTGAAAGGTGGGATCGATGGCGCCCTGGGCTATGGCATGACCGCTGAGCCGCTCCAGCTCTCGGGCCAACACCTTGGACAACTGAACCCCGCGGGTGGGGATGCCCAGAAGCATCAGAGTGCGGCTGTCATCCACGGTTTCCAACACCTGGGTGGCCAGGCGCGCCAGGGTCCGGCCCAGCTCCCGTTCCGAGAGAATCTCAACCCGATCGGTGTCCGGCGGTTCTGTCATGAAGCGGTGACGGTGTGGTGATCTCTGGAAAGACGAGCCTGGCGCCCTATAGAGCGTTAGGTTGAATCTGCAAAAGTCCTTAAGAACCGACGAGCGCGGGGGGTACGTGGACCAGAGCAGTGCCAAGGGTTCAGGACGTGAGGCGGGTGTAGCCCCAGTCGTTCTCACCATTCTGGATGGCTGGGGACACCGCAACGACAGCGAACACAACGCCATCCGCCAGGGCGACACGCCGGTAATGGAAGCGTTGTGGCATGCCTATCCCCGTACCCTGATTCAGGCCAGTGGTTCCCATGTGGGGCTGCCGGATCAGCAGATGGGCAACTCCGAGGTGGGCCACCTCACCATCGGTGCCGGTCGGATCATCCGCCAGGAATTGGTGCGGATCAGCGACACGGTGCGTGACGACCAGTTGAAGAACACCCCCGCGCTGGTGGAACTTGCGGAGCGTTTACGGAACGGCACTGGCACCCTCCACCTTCTGGGACTCTGCTCCGATGGCGGTGTCCACAGCCACGTCAACCACCTCTGCGGACTGATCCACTGGGCAGCGGTGGCCGGCATCAAAAAAGTGGCTGTTCATGCCATCACCGATGGCCGGGACACCCCCACCCAGAGCGCGATGGGTTCCATCGCGCTGGTGCTAAGGGCGATTGAGGAGGCTGGCGTCGGTCATCTTGCCAGCCTCTGCGGCCGTTACTGGGCGATGGATCGCGACAAACGCTGGGATCGCACGGGAAAGGCCTACGACCTCTACACCGACCCCACACGTCCCGTCAGTGACCAGAGCCCGCAGCAACTGTTGGCCGAGAGCTACGCCGCTGGCATCACCGATGAATTCCTGGAGCCCGTGCGCCTCAGCAACGACGTGATGCAGGACGGCGACAGCGTGCTGGTCTTCAACTTCCGTCCGGATCGGGCTCGCCAGATCGTGCAGACCCTCTGCCTGGACGATTTCGACGGCTTTGAGCGCCGCCACACGCCCAAGTTGGATGTGGTCACCTTCACCCAGGTCGAACAGGACCTGCCGGTGTCGGTGGCGTTCCCCCCGGAACCGCTGGATGACCTGCTGGGTCAGGTGGTGGCCGAAGCCGGATTGCGACAGTACCGCACGGCGGAAACCGAGAAGTACCCCCACGTCACCTACTTCATGAACGGTGGTATCGAGCAACCGTTGCCTGGGGAGGAGCGGCACCTGGTGCCCTCACCGCGGGTGGCCACCTACGACCTCTCACCGGCCATGTCGGCGGACCAGCTCACGGACAGCTGCATCGCTGCGATTGACCAGGGCAGGTACAGCCTGATCGTGATCAACTACGCCAACCCCGACATGGTGGGGCACACCGGCGTGATGGACGCGGCCACCGAAGCCATTGCCACCGTCGATCGCTGCATCGGACGGTTGCTGGATGCCGTCGGTCGCCGAGGCGGCACCATGCTGATCACCGCGGACCACGGCAACGCCGAACTGATGCAAGGCCCCGATGGTCAGGCCTGGACGGCCCACACCACCAACCCTGTGCCCTGCATCCTCGTGGAGGGTGAACAACGCAAGCTGCCGGGTCATGGCAACGACATCAGCCTGCGTGAGGACGGTGGTTTGGCCGACATTGCACCGACCCTGCTGCAGATCCTCAACCTGGAGCAACCGGCGGCGATGACGGGTCGTAGCCTGATCGAGCCGGTATCGAATGTCGATCCGTCGCCTTTGTCCGCCCGTTTACCTCTTCCCGTCTGATGCTCACGTCCATCCTGTCCTGGACCTGGATCGGCAGCGGTCTACTACTGATCGTTCTGGTGCTGCTTCATAGCCCCAAGGGGGATGGCATGGGTGGCCTGGCTGCCAGTGGCAGCTCAATGTTCAGCAGTGCCAGCAGCGCCGAAGCGACCCTGAACCGGGTCACCTGGACCTGCCTGGCCATCTTTCTCAGCTTGGCGGTGATACTCAGCGCGGGATGGCTGGGCTGACAATTAAGCCTTCCCAATTAAACATATTCTCACTTCAAGTGATCCGCCCTAATCGAACTGCAGCGCACAAGCTCACAGCAAATTAACATAAAATTGAAACGAAAACTTCACCCAAAAAACCTGTCGAATAAATTAGCAAAGCAATTTAAAGTCTCTAAACGGGTAAAGTTTTCAATCTACAGCATGATACACAATGGCTTCTGTTCTACTGCAAATCTTTTTAACTTGCTGTTTCAAAAATATACGCCACTTGATCGAGTTCGCAAATTAATTTATTTTCGTATTTACGAACATCATCTAAATTTCTACAATTATGAATCTTCCTGGCAAAATCAAATAACTTTTTTCTGGACCCAATGGAGCTTAAATCACATTGGCCCTGTTCTTGCAAGAAATAAAGAGAATTTGCACCATACTTACGGCAATACTTTTCATTAGATTCCGCAAAATTCTGAGCAATAGTAGCTTTGGCGACCTCTAAAAGATCTGCAGACCCAGGAAGCTTGCCTAATAATTTCTGTTCAAGCCGAAATAAATCAGAAGCCTTCTGAATGAGATCATTGCTTTCATGCGGGCCTGGCAAAAAAGAAGAATCAAGGGAGTCATTACATATGTGAAGAGCGACAGACTCACACAACAAAGGATTGAACGATGGATTCGAACGAGAGGGCAATCCCGATAAGCTCACCTCTTCTATATCGCCAACGCCAACTTTTCTAATGAAATCGCTAATCAAGGAATAATTGAAATCTACCGTAGGAATATGAGAGCTTTTAATGATTACGTTACCACTAAATGCCAAAATTGCCTTCTCTAGGGATTGATAATATTCATACCAATCGCCTTGCCGTTGCTCCTCAAAGCTCATGACAGAATTAACAAACATTCTCCTCTCGTGAGGCAGGAATATCTCGTACGAGAGATCATTCTTCTGAAAAAAATTAATATCCGCTCTGAGCCTGCCCTTGGCGCGAAAATACCATTGCTTGTACTCAGACAGATAGTAAGAATATTGAGATCTTGTATACCCAATAATAACAACTGTCAGCTCAGGTATTAGCTTTGAGGCTCGCTCAACCAGTTTTGCCACTACATCAGGATAATTTCCAAGTATTTCATTGCTAAGCACTAAACAAACATCATCTTTGCAAATCTCAGCGAACTGAATATCAAGCTCATGGTCAGGGATTGCTTTAAATTGCTGATGCATCCGAACAGCGAGGCCAGGAGGGAAGATCCTGAATTTTAATTTTTGAGAAGAATCAGTCCGCATTAAATTATCAATAGCATTTTGTATTGTTGTGGAGCCACACTTTTGAGCTCCAACGTGAATAACAAGTATTGACATTCAATTACACTAAATTCAGTATTATAGATGATCCTCCCCTCCCTAGGCACATCTTCTTAGGAATTAGACATCTTGACATATGTACTCCAGAAGGCAAGGCCGCTCAATATTCTTATCTTAGATAGTCTACAATAACCTTAAACTGATACCTCCTTAGAAACCAAGGGCTTCATATATGAAAAACTTACTTACACTTGTCGCAGTTTTTAAAAATGAGGCTCGCGCACTTCCTGAATGGATTGAACATTATTTAACTCAAGGGTGCGACAAGCTAATTCTTGTTGACAATAATAGTGATGATAACTGGAGAAGTGAATGTACTAGATATTTCTCGGAGTCTCGGGTTGACTTTCTGGAAGACCACAGAAAGTGGGCACAAGTGTCAATCTACAATAAAATATTTGAATCTTACAGAAATAGTAGCGAATGTTTTATGATTTGCGATTTAGATGAATTCATTTATCCGCGGAATGATTTTAGAAGCATCCGTGAATTTATTTTAACACTTGACGATCACCCGGAATGGGGCTGTATTAAAATTCCCTGGAAATTATTTGGCTCTTCAAACCATGTAAAGCACCCAAAAGGTGGCATTATTCAAAATTTTACATGGAGAAAGCTATACAATAATAATTCCCGCGTAAATGTTAAATACATTTGTCGGACAGTCGGAACGGAATCACTAGGTTGCCATGTTCCAAAACTAAAAACAGGGTACAAATATTTAGACTCAAAGAAAGCAATCAGTGATGAATCGCCCTTTCTAACAATCAATGAAGCAACACTTCAGACCGAAAATTTACATATTAATCATTACGCAATTCAATCAGAGGAGTTTTTTCGAGAGGTGAAAATGACAAGAGGATGTGCCTTAAATAAGAATGCCGAGAATGTAAGAACGATGAATTATTTTAAAGCTTATGATAAAAATGACATAGAAGACAAAGAACTTGCCTTATTGGTAAAACCATAATACGACGTAAATCAAAGATAAAGCAAATTAAGTCAATTGTAGTAACGGGTCTCAAAGTCATTCATACAATTTAATTTTTTTCATCAATTAGCACCGGAAAATTAGCCCTTTTTTATCAGGCACTTTCCGCCTTTGTGAGTGAAATCTACAACATCATTTGAATTATCAATGTGTTGATGCACAGCCCTATGAACATCCGGCCAACCACTCACATTACCGTTGCTTTCCACACAATAATCATCGCAAATCATTATCCCTTTGGAGGGTAACAATCTCCACCACAAGGAAATATCCGAAAACACTGACTCATAGCGATGGCCTGCATCAATATGGACGATGTCTGGTTTTAGTGAAAAATGCTTAAGCACGTAAAAGGCATTAATACTATCAAGCGGCAATGGAATAATGTAATCAGTAAGAGATTTGGCCTGAACATTCGTCATGAAGGTTTTTTGCAAGTTAGGCAGACCTTCTCGAATTTTTAAAGAATCAAACCATTTGTCACTAGTCCAATGATCCTCAGCACCAAGCCAAGTATCAATAGCAATAATTGCGGAGGAAAGGTTTAAGTTTTTGAGATTCTCTGCCATATATGTTGAGGATCCACCTTTCCAAACACCAATTTCAACAATTAATTCAGGCTTAACCGATTGGATTACCTCTCGAAGATAGGGATGATTACTGCCCCATCCTTGAAAATCGATATCAGACTCATTCCCTGAAAAAAATGAAAAAGGGTCAATGCCTCGGTAGAGCTTCTTAACGATATCTTGCTTCACTCGAGTTGACATTTTGCTTTGAATTGATAATTCATCGAAACCATACCACAAAACAGCTTTGAAAATTGAAACTTATTTTCGAACTTGGTCCATTATCTATTCCCTAGATTCATTTGAATGCTTACTGAAAAACCCCCGCCGAAGCGGGGGTCGATGCTCTCCAGGTTGATCAACCAGGATCAGTAGTCGAAGTCGCCACCGCCCATGCCGCCTCCGGCAGGAGCTGCGTCCTTCTTCTCGGGCAGATCAGCCACGATGCACTCGGTGGTCAGCACCATGCCAGCGATCGAGGCGGCATTCTGCAGACCGGAGCGGGTGACCTTGGCGGGATCGACGATGCCGGCAGCCAGCATGTCGACGTACTCCCCGGTGGCAGCGTTGTAGCCCTCGCTGATGGCGCGGGACTTGACGTTCTCAGCCACAACAGCGCCGTTGGCACCTGCGTTTTCAGCGATGCGCATCAGCGGTGCTGTCAGGGCAGCAGCCACGATGTTGGCGCCGATCAGCTCTTCACCGGAAAGGTTGCCGTTGGCCCACTCCTCAAGGGAAGGAGCCATGTGGGCCAGGGTGGTGCCGCCGCCAGGGACGATGCCCTCTTCCACCGCAGCCTTGGTGGCGTTGATGGCGTCCTCGAGACGAAGCTTCTTGTCCTTCATCTCGGTTTCGGTGGCTGCACCCACCTTCACCACAGCAACGCCACCGGCCAGCTTGGCCAGACGTTCCTGCAGCTTCTCCTTGTCATAGGTGGAGTCGGTCTCGTCCATCTGCTTCTTGATCTGCTCACAGCGGGCGCCGACAGCCGCCTCATTGCCTTCGGCAACGATGGTGGTGGTGTCCTTGTTGATGGTGACGCGACGGGCGGTGCCCAGCATCTCCAGCTTGGCGTTCTCCAGCTTGAGGCCAGCGTCCTCGGTGATCAGCTGACCGTTGGTCAGCACAGCCATGTCTTCGAGCATGGCCTTGCGGCGGTCACCAAAGCCAGGAGCCTTGACGGCGGCCACGTTCAGCACACCGCGCAGGCGGTTCACCACCAGGGTGGCGAGGGCTTCCTTCTCGATGTCCTCAGCGATGATCATCAGAGGCTTGCCGGTGCGGGCGATCTGCTCGAGCACGGGCACCAGGTCCTGCACCAGACCGATCTTCTTGTCGGTCAGCAGGATGTAGGGCTCGTCGAGCACCGCTTCCATCCGCTCGGTGTCGGTAGCGAAGTAGGGGGAGATGTAGCCCTTGTCGAAGCGCATGCCCTCGGTGACCTCCAGTTCGGTCTCCATGGACTTGCCCTCTTCCAGGGAAATCACGCCTTCCTTGCCAACTTTGTCCATGGCATCGGCGATCATCTTGCCGACTTCTTCGTCATTGCCGGCGGAGATAGTGCCCACCTGGGCGATGGCGTTGCTGTCAGCGATGGGCTTGGCCTGCTCCTTGATCTTGCTGACCAGGAAGTCGGAGGCCTTGTCGATGCCTTTCTTCAGGGTGATGGCATTGGCACCGGCGGCCACGTTGCGCAGACCGGCCTTCACCATGGCGTGGGCCAGGACGGTGGCGGTGGTGGTGCCGTCACCAGCGGCGTCGTTGGTCTTGGAGGCGGCCTGACGGATCAGAGCAACGCCGGTGTTCTCGATGTGATCCTCGAGCTCAATCTCCTTGGCGATGGTGACACCGTCATTGATGATCTGAGGAGCACCGAACTTTTTCTCGAGCACCACGTTGCGGCCCTTGGGTCCCAGGGTCACAGCCACGGACTCGGCCAGGATGTCGATGCCTTTTTCGAGAGCGCGGCGGGCGTTCTCGTTGTAAATGATGCGCTTAGCCATGGAAGGCGTGTCCTAAGTAAAAGTGGTGTTTAAAACGCTGAGGTCTGGGTCCCGTCTCAGTTGACGATGGCCAGGATGTCCTTTTCGGTGAGCAGGACGAACTCGTCACCGCCCAGCTTGATGTCGGTGCCGGCGTACTTGCTGTACAGAACCTTGTCGCCAACGCCGACTTCAGGAGCCTGACGGCTGCCGTCGTCATTGCGCTTACCGGGGCCCACCTGGACCACTTCACCCACTTGGGGCTTTTCCTTGGCGGTGTCGGGCAGAAGGATGCCACCGGCGGTTTTCTCCTCGGATTCGGAGACCTTGATGAACACGCGGTCGCCCAGGGGCTTGACGGTGGAGACGCTGAGAGAAACAGCTGCCATGAGAAATGCAGGAGCAGGGACAGGGCGCCGAAGCGCCGGTTCGACTCGAGCTGGCACTCGGGGCCGACGAGTGCCAACATATGCAGGCGACCACCCCTCTCACCAGCTACTGGCTGTGCGGTTGACCGAACCGGGGGAGTGCAGGCTCAGCAGTGGTAAGGTTGCGCCGCTCTGAATGGGCCCGAGCGCGCTGCGCCTGTTCCCGCATCCCTCCTTCTTATGGTCGCTTCTGCTCCTGCATCCGCTGGCACCAAGGGCGTGATCCGCCAGGTGATCGGCCCGGTTCTGGACGTGGAATTTCCCGCCGGGAAACTGCCCAAGATCTACAACGCCCTCCGCGTCGAGACGAAGAACACCGCTGGCCAGGACGTCGCTCTGACGGCCGAGGTGCAGCAGCTGCTGGGCGACCACCGCGTCCGCGCTGTCGCCATGAGCGGCACCGATGGCCTGGTGCGCGGCATGGAAATCGCTGACACCGGTGCTCCGATCTCCGTCCCCGTTGGTGAAGCCACTCTCGGCCGCATCTTCAACGTGCTCGGAGAGCCCGTTGACGAGCAAGGTCCCGTCGATGCGTCCGCCACGGCACCCATCCACCGCGACGCTCCCAACCTCACCGAACTCGAGACCAAACCCAAGGTGTTCGAGACCGGCATCAAGGTGATCGACCTCCTCGCTCCCTACCGTCAGGGCGGCAAAGTCGGCCTGTTCGGCGGCGCCGGCGTCGGCAAGACCGTTCTGATCCAGGAGCTGATCAACAACATCGCTAAGGAGCACGGCGGCGTCTCCGTGTTCGGTGGTGTTGGTGAGCGCACCCGCGAAGGCAACGATCTCTACGAGGAATTCAAGGAGTCCGGCGTGATCAACGCCGACGATCTGTCCAAGTCGAAGGTGGCCCTTTGCTACGGCCAGATGAACGAGCCCCCCGGCGCCCGCATGCGCGTGGGTCTCTCCGCTCTGACCATGGCTGAGCACTTCCGTGATGTGAATAAGCAGGACGTTTTGCTGTTCGTCGACAACATCTTCCGCTTCGTTCAGGCCGGTTCTGAGGTGTCTGCTCTGCTGGGCCGTATGCCTTCGGCTGTGGGCTATCAGCCCACCCTCGGCACCGACGTGGGTGCTCTGCAGGAGCGTGTTGCTTCCACCGTGGAAGGTTCGATCACCTCGATCCAGGCCGTCTACGTGCCTGCGGACGACCTGACCGACCCCGCACCCGCCACCACCTTTGCTCACCTGGACGCCACCACGGTGCTGAACCGTGCCCTGGCCTCCAAGGGCATTTACCCGGCTGTGGATCCCCTGGACTCCACCAGCACCATGTTGCAGCCAGCCGTTGTGGGGGATGAGCACTACCGCACCGCTCGCGCTGTGCAGTCCACCCTGCAGCGCTACAAGGAACTGCAGGACATCATCGCGATTCTGGGTCTAGACGAACTGTCCGAGGACGACCGTCAGACCGTGGACCGTGCCCGCAAGGTGGAGAAGTTCCTCTCCCAACCGTTCTTCGTGGCTGAGATCTTCACCGGCATGCCTGGTAAGTACGTGAAGCTGGAAGAAACCATCGCTGGTTTCAACCAGATCCTCGCCGGTGAGCTGGACCACCTGCCCGAGGCTGCCTTCTATCTGGTGGGCAGCATCGAGGAAGCCAAGGCCAAGGCCGAGAAGATCGCTGCTGAAACCAAGTGATCCTGATGGGGGTGTGAGTTACATCCCCAGTCACTTGTTGTCTGTCGTCCCTTTCTCCCTCCGAACCAAGGTTCATGTCCCTCACCCTCCGCGTGCTGGCACCTGACCAGAACGTCTTTGATGGCAGCGCCGATGAGGTGATCCTGCCCAGCACCACCGGTCAGCTCGGCATCCTGCCTGGCCACATCTCTTTGCTCACCGCCATCGATGTCGGTGTGCTTCGCGTTCGCGCCAATGGCGGTTGGAACTCCATCGCCTTGATGGGCGGATTTGCTGAAGTGGATGCCGATGAAGTCACCGTCCTGGTGAATCAGGCTGAACTGGGCAGCACCATCGACGGCAACTCCGCCGAGGCCGACTTCCAGAAAGCCACCACCGTGGTGGATGGCATGGAAGGCCAGCCCGCTTCCCCTGAAAAGGTCAAAGCTCAGCAACAGCTGAATATGGCCCGTGCACGCATGCAGGCCAGCAAGTCTGCAGATTGAGCGCACCCGCTCAACAACGTTGATCCATCAGCCGGGAACATTCCCGGCTTTTTAATGGCATAAAAAAAGCCCCGCCTTGCGGCGGGGGATCATCGAAAAATAAAAACGTTGGAATCAGGCGGTACCGCAGAAGGTGACATCGGGGAATTTGGCCTTGGCTTCATCGAGACTCTTGCCTTTGCCCTCTTCCTGCCAGTAGTTAATCACCTCAGTGGCCTGGTTGAGCACGTCAACCCGCTCATTATCGGTGATCCAGCTCTTGCCCTCCAGTTCAGTCTTGAGGGTTTCCCAGGCATCTTCCCTGGGCCAGAAGAAGTAGGAGGTGAGCGGACTGGGGCCGCCACCCACGATCTGATCCACCGCCAACGCGACGTTGTCGGGTAGCCAGAGAATCTTCAGCAGGAAGCGACCCTCATCGGCCTTGGGGGTGTAACAGGAGGGAACACCATCTGCGTCGATGGTGGCGGAAGCCAGAGCAGCTGCAGCACCGCGCAACACAGGACGGCCTTCGCTCTCGCCTGCTGGTTTCTCGGTGGATTCAGTGGATTCGGCGGGTTCAGCTGCCGCTGCCTGGGTGGCGCCTTCAACCGCGTCGGCGGCCGGAGTCGCGACCTCCTGGTCGGTGGTGGCAGCGCCTTCGGTGACCGTCATGGTGTCAGCGCTCAAGACAGAATTTCAAACGACTAACCTACCAGCCGCTCTAAAACAATCTTCTGAGCTCACCAGCGATTCTGCTGTTCGACATCGACGGTGTGATCCGTGATGTTGCCGGAAGCTACCGACGCGCCCTCCAGCTCACGGTGGAGCACTACAGCGGCTGGCAGCCGACGGCGGCGGACATTGATGCCCTCAAAGCAGAGGGCTGCTGGAACAACGACTGGGACGCCAGCCTCGAACTGCTGAGTCGCCATGGGACCGACATTCTGAGCAAAAGCGAGCTGATCGAGGTGTTCAGCGGCTTCTATTTCGGCGGTGATCCCGAGGGCGATCCCGCTGAATGGAAGGGCTTCATCGGCGACGAACCGCTGCTGGTGACTCGAGCCTTTTTCGACGATCTCAACCGGCACCAGATCCGCTGGGGCTTCGTGAGCGGGGCCGAACCCCCCTCCGCCCGCTATGTGCTGCAGCAGCGGCTTGGACTGAAGGATCCCCCCCTGATCGCCATGGGAGATGCACCTGATAAACCAGATCCCACCGGCTTGATTCGCCTGGCCGAGGAGCTGGCCGCCGGCGAGGTTCCCCGCTGGATCGCTTACATCGGCGACACGGTGGCTGACGTGCACACGGTGCTCAATGCCCGCAAGCGGCGACCCGAGCTTCCCTGGCGCAGCCTTGCTGTGGCACCTCCACACGTTACCGACGTTGCGACGTATCACCGGCAGCTGCAGGACGCCGGCGCCGACCGCATCGTGGGCACAACCCGGGAGCTGCTCCCCATGCTTCTGGACGAACAGACCCCATGACCGACTCGGCCGCTCAACGCAACGGGGGATGGATTCCACTCCTGTTTCCGATCCTGGTGGGCCTGGCGGCCCTGGCCTCAATTGAATTCAGCGGCGTTATGGGTTGGCTGCTGGTGCAACCCACCGCGATCGTGCTAAGCGGCCTGATTCTGCTCAGCGGCGTGGTGCTGTTGCTCTCTCGCAGCGTGGCCGATCAGGCAGACCGGGTGGCCGAGCTGATCGGACAGCCCTACGGGACCCTGGTGCTGACGGCGGCGGTGATGACAATCGAACTGGCGCTGATCGCCAGCACGATGCTGACCGGCGAGCGCAACCCGACCCTCGCTCGGGATTCAATGTTCTCGGTGGTGATGATCGCCCTTACTGGGGTGACCGGTCTCTGCAATCTGCTGGCCGCCGTGCGCCGCGGGGCCCTCTGCGATGACGGCAAGGTGGATACCAGCCAGATGGTGGGGCCCAACTTGCTGGGTGCCCTCACCTACTTCGATCTGATCAGCACCATGTGCGTGCTGGCCCTGGTGATTCCCAACTTCAGCCGCAGCACCACGGAGGCGAACTTCAGCACCCCGGTGAATGTGGTGTTGTCGGTGGTGGCCCTTGGGGTCTACGCCGTCTTCATCAGCGCCCAAATGGGCCGTTACAGCAACCTTTACACCGAACGGAAGAGCCTGATCATCCGAGACGAAGTCGCCCTCGAGGCCGAGGCTCAAGCTCTGCCGTTGTGGAAGGCCGCAACGCTGTTGGTGGCTGGTCTGTTGGTGGTGTGCCTGATCGCCGAGTCGATGGGGCAGCTCATTGAAACCGGTATCACCGACCTGGGGTTGCCCAGCTCCCTGGCCGGCGTGCTGGTGGCGATGTTGATCCTGGCGCCGGAAGCACTCAACGCCGTGCAGGCCGCCTCACAGGGGGAGGTGCAACGCTCGATCAACACCCTGTATGGCTCGGTGGTGGCCACCGTGAGCCTCACCGTGCCGGCGGTACTGGTGCTTGGGGTGATCACCAACACCGATGTGATCCTGGGGCTGGAGCCCTTCGAGATGGTTTTGCTGGCGCTCACCTTGATCCTCAGCTATCCCCACCCCCGCCTCACCGGCATCGAAGGCCTGATGAAACTGGTGATCTTTCTGTTCTGGATCCTGCTGCAGGTGGCTTAGGAGCGTTCCATCGCCGCCAAGCTTTTCTGCGCCGCAGCAGTGAGCACCTCATGGCCGCTGTCACTCACCGCCACGTCATCCTCGATGCGAATGCCGATCCCCTTCCAGCGGTCATCGATCTGCGGCTGGCCCTCAGGAACGGCCAGGCGGTCACTGATGTAAAGCCCAGGTTCTACGGTGAGAACCATGCCTGGCTCCAGGCTGGCGGGCTGCTCACCCAGGCGATAGGCCCCTACATCGTGCACATCGAGCCCTAACCAATGGCCGGTGCGATGCATGTACAGGTGGCGGTAATCACCCCGTTCGATGATGCCGTCGGGTTCGCCGACCAAGAGACCGAGATCCACAAGGCCCTCCACCAGCACCCGCAGCGCGGTGGCATGAACCGCTTCCGCCGTTCCGCCCGGCGCCACGACCGCAATAGCCGCCTCCTGCGCCGCCAGCACCAGGCTGTAGAGATCGCGTTGCTCGGCGCTGAAGCGACCGTTGATGGGGAAGGTGCGGGTGATGTCGCCGTTGTAGTAATCGGCGATCGAGCAGCCGGCATCAATCAGCAGCAAGTCACCATCCTGCAGCTCAGCGGTGTTGGCGGTGTAGTGCAGCACGCAGGCGTTGTCGCCACCGGCCACGATCGAGCCATAGGCCGGTCCGCGGGCTCCGGCGGCCCGGAAATGGGCCTCGATCGCTGCCTGCACTTCCGATTCATTAATGCCCGGGCGGGTCATGCCCCGCGCCAGCTCATGGGCCTCCGCAGAAATCCGGCAGGCCTCCCGCATCCGCTCCAGTTCATGGGGCTCCTTGCGCAAACGCAGCCGGTGCAGGATCGGCGTCGGCGCCACCAGGCCCAGGGCCGCTGCACCGGAGCGGGCATAAGTGTCAAGCTGCCGCCCCCAGGCCGACAGCACCAGCGGTTCCACCGCAGGATGACGGCCGATGCGGAAGGCGATCGCCTCGGCCCCATCGAGGAACTCCGGCAAGCGGGCATTGAGCTGATCAAGGGGAAGGGCGATGTCTGCGCCGTAGCGCTCCACGGCCCCTTCGGTGCCCCAGCGGAAGCCGGTCCACACCTCCGCCGCCGGGTCCTTGGGCTGCACAAACAATACAAACCGTTCCCCCTCGGGCCGATGGGGCAGCAACAGGGCCACCGCATCCGGTTCATCGAAACCGGTGAGATAAAAGAAGTCGCTGTCCTGGCGAAAGGGCCACTCGCAATCGGCGTGATGGGTTGCCAGCGGAGCTGCAGGGATCACCGCAGCAGCCGCGCCGAGCTGATCGAGGAAACGCTGCCGCCGGCTGGTGTGGATGCTGGAGTCGAAGTCGTGCACGCCAGGGTTGGCCTCAGTTGATCAGGATGGCAGCTCAACCGCGCAGGCTGTTTGTAGACAACGCTTGTTTGAAGTCGGCGTATGCCTGTGCCAGACCCTCTGAGAGGGAGATGGCGGCGGTCCAGCCCATTGAACGCAAACGACTGACGTCGAGTTGCTTCTTCGGGGTTCCATCCGGCTTGCTTGTATCCCACTCCACGGTCCCGTTAAATCCAACGGTCGCTGCAATTCTGTTTGCTAGCTGATGGATGCTGAGATCAACGCCTGTTCCGACATTCAGGAACGCCAATGGCTGTCCTGCATCATCGCAAGGTGCGTTCTCAGCGAGGGCACTCCAGTTCTCCAGGGAGAACACACATGCCTCACCCAGATCATCAGCATGGAGAAATTCCCGCAAGGGTGAGCCGGTACCCCAACAAGTCACCGTCTGATCTCCCCGTTGCTTCGCCTCGTGAAAGCGGCGCAACAATGCCGGCAACACATGACTGGCGCTGGGGTTGTAATTATCCCCAGTTCCATAAAGATTGGTCGGCATCAGACTAATGGCATCAAATCCGTATTGACGACGCAGGGATTCGCACAACTTGATACCACTGATTTTGGCGATGGCATACCACTCATTGGTCGGCTCCAAGGGACCAGTCAGCAAAGCTTCCTCTCGAATTGGCTGTTCCGCGAATTTGGGATAGATGCAGCTACTACCCAGAAAAAGCAACCTGCGGACACCAACGCTCCAAGCTGATTCAATCACATGAGTCTGGATCTTGATGTTATCCAGAAGAAAATCAGCAGGCTGCTGATTATTAGCCAGAATTCCTCCAACTTTAGCAGCAGCCAATATCACCACATTGGGCTTGTAAAGATCAATCCAATGCGCGACTTTATTGTGATCGAGGCAATCGAGTTCAACTCTTGAAGGCATTAACAACTTTTCATAGCCATGATTTTGCAGAGCACGGCAAATCGCACTCCCCGCCATGCCTCCACTGCCGAACACCGCGATACGGTCATCAATAGAAATCAAGGTCATTCGTATGCCCCTACCACATCAAATCCTTTGCGTCTCAGATAAGCTTCTTTTCTGGCTTCATCATAGTCATTGAGAACCATCTCAGCCACCAATTGCTCCAGAGAAGTTGTAGGAATCCAGCCTAGTTTATCTTTGGCTCTCGTAGGATCACCCAAGAGAGTCTCTACTTCTGCGGGACGAAAATAACGCGGATCAATACGCACAACAATTTCGTTGTTATCAGGACGACGTCCGACCTCCTGCAGACCATTCCCTTCCCATTGGATACCACCCCAACCAATTTGATTCGCAGCAAGCTCGATAAAACGACGGACAGTTTCCTGACGCCCTGTGGCGATCACAAAGTCTTCTGGAGCATCCTGCTGAAGCATTCTCCATTGCATCTCGACATAGTCACGGGCATGCCCCCAGTCACGCTTGGAGTCAAGGTTGCCCATGTAGATGCATTGCTCGAGACCTGCATTAATACGACTGAGTCCGCGGGTAATCTTGCGGGTAACAAATGTTTCACCACGGCGCGGGCTTTCGTGGTTAAACAAGATACCGTTACAGGCATACATTCCGTAAGACTCGCGATAATTAATAGTAATCCAGTAGGCATACATCTTTGCAACTCCATATGGACTACGAGGGTAAAAAGGGGTCGATTCCTTCTGCGGAGTCTCCTGAACCAATCCGTAGAGCTCACTGGTGCTTGCCTGATAAATCTTAGTCTTATCAATTAAGCCAAGCATCCTGACAGCTTCCAGAATTCTCAGCGTGCCTAGTGCATCACAATTGGCAGTGTATTCAGGCGATTCAAAACTGACAGCCACATGGCTTTGGGCGCCCAGATTATAGATCTCATCAGGCTGAACCTGCTCAATTATACGAATCAAATTAGTGCTATCTGTAAGATCACCGTAATGAAGAACCAGCCGTGGAGATAATTCATGAGGATCTTGATAAAGATGGTCAATTCTCGTAGTATTAAAACTACTTGCGCGACGCTTTATTCCGTGCACCTCATATCCCTTATCCAGGAGCAGCTCTGCCAAATAACTACCATCTTGTCCGGTCACGCCTGTGATTAAAGCCTTTTTCAAAGTTGACTCGCTCAAAGCCTCGATAAGATAATCGGACCACAGCATGCTCATGTCGACAGAAACAGACTTGTTGCTTCTGTTGCTACTCGTGCTGATGGTGTTGCTGGGGTCGGCCCTGTGCTCCGGAGTGGAAGCAGCCCTACTCACGGTGAACCCGATCCGGGTGCATGAACTAGCGGCCCGCAGCCGCCCGGTCGCCGGCTCCCGCCGGCTGGCGAAGCTGCGCCAGCGGCTGGGCCGCACCCTGTCGGTGCTGGTGATCGCCAACAACGGTTTCAACATCTTCGGCAGCCTGATGTTGGGGGGATACGCCGCCTGGGTGTTCGAGCAGCGGGGCATCGGTGGCGCTGCCCTGCCGCTGTTTTCCATCGGGCTAACCGTGCTAGTGATGCTGCTGGGGGAAATCCTGCCCAAGGCCCTCGGCAGCCGCCTGGCTCTGCCCGTCTCCCTGGCCGCCGCACCGCTGCTGCACTGGCTCGGCCTGCTGCTGAGTCCGCTGGTGCTGCTGCTGGAACGGCTGCTGCCGGCGATCACCGCTGAATCCGAAATCACCACCAACGAAGAGGAGATCCGCCTGCTGGCACGGCTGGGGTCCCAGAAAGGAGAAATCGAAGCCGACGAGGCCGCGATGATCGGCAAGGTGTTCCAACTGAACGACCTCACCGCCCGGGACCTGATGACACCGCGGGTGTCGGCCCCAACCCTGGATGGCAGCCTCAGCCTCGAGGCCCAGCGAGCTCTGCTGCTTGGCAACAACGCTCCCTGGTGGGTGGTCTTGGGAGACCAGGTGGACAAGGTGCTGGGGGTGGCCAACCGCGAACGGTTGCTGACGGCATTGCTGGAAAACCGCGGCCTGCTCACCCCAGTAGATCTCTGTGAGGCAGTGGACTACGTGCCGGAAATGATCCGTGCCGATCGCCTGCTCACGGGCTTCCGGCGCGACAGCAGCGGTGTGCGGGTGGTCGTGGACGAATTCGGCGGCTTCGTGGGGGTGATCGGAGCGGAAGCCGTGCTGGCCGTGCTGGCGGGCTGGTGGCGCAAGCCGGCAGCATGACAGCCATGGTGTCCATGCCTCCTGCCACCACCGAACGCTGCAGGCAGCTGCTGCAGCGCTGGCGGCAAGACCTGCAGCTGACCCGGCGCGAACAGGGCTTGCTGCGGGGGGAGTTAACCCTGCTGGACCGTCAGCTGCAGCGGCTGGAGCACAAGGTGCTGCGCCTGGCCGTTTTCGGCCGGGTGGGGGTTGGCAAGTCGAGCCTGATCAATGCATTGGTGGGTCAGCGGCTGCTGGAGACCGATGTGGCCCACGGCAGCACCCGCCGCCAGCAGGCCGTGACCTGGCCATTAAAGCTGGATGGACTCCAAAGGGTGGAGTTGATCGACACCCCCGGCATCGATGAAATTGACGCCGCCGGTCGCACCCGCCTGGCAACCCGGGTGGCCATGGGGGTTGATCTGGTGCTGCTGGTGATCGACAGCGACCTGACCCGCTGCGACCGCGATGCCCTGGAGACCTTGCAGGCCAGCGGCAAGCCCGTACGGCTGGTGCTCAACCGCAGCGATCGCTGGCCTGAAGAACAGCTGCCGGAGCTGCTCGCCAGCATCCGCTCTCGCCTGCCCAGTGATCTCCCCCTCACCGCCGTGGCGGCCGCCCCCCGTCAGCCGATGCTCGATGCCGATGGTCGGGTGCGCAGCAGCGCTGCCCCCGCCCGGGTCAGCCCCCTCAAAGACCAACTGGTCGACCAGCTTCAGCGGGAAGGGGAGCTGCTGCTGGCGTTGCAGAGCCTGCGTCAGGCCGATCGCTTCCAGCAGCAACGCCAGCACTTGCGGTTGCGGCAACACCGCCGCAGCGCCCAGGGTCTGATCGGGCGCTATGCCGCCACCAAGGCCACCGCGGTGGCGGTGAACCCCCTGATGGCCCTCGATCTGGCCGGAGGTCTGGCCTGCGACACCGGCCTCGTGCTGCAGCTCTGTCAGCTCTATGGCCTGCCGCTCACACCGTCGGCGACACGGCAGTTGCTCCAACAACTCTCTGGCCAGAACGCCCTGCTCGGAGGTGTGCAGCTGGGGTTGGGGCTGCTGAAGCAACTGTTGCTGCTGCTGGTGCCGGTGAGTGGCGGCGCCAGCCTGGCGCCGGCTGCTCCGGTGGCCCTGGCCCAGGCTGCCCTGGCTGTCCACGCCAGCCGCCGCACCGGTGCGCTGGTGGCCCGTCAGCTGCTGCAGGTGCGGGGGGGCCAACCCGGCGCCCTGCTGCAGCGGCTGGAACAGCGGGATCCGGTGGTGCGCCATTGGATGCAGCGCTGTCAGCGGCGTCCTCAAGCCGACTGGCAACCGCTGCTGCCCTGAGCGAGATGCAGCAAATCGCCTTGCTGGGCACCAGTGCCGACCCCCCCACCTGCGGCCATCAGGCCCTGCTGAAAGGCCTGCTCAGCCTCTACCCCCAGGTGGCCACATGGGCCAGCGACAACCCCCAGAAACGGCACGGTGCCCCCCTGGCCCTGCGCGCCCAACTGCTGCAGGCCCTGGTGGAGGAGATCAACGATCCGCGGCTGCAGCAGGACCAGACCCTCAGCCATCCCTTCACGATCCGCACGATCGAGCAGGCAACGACCCGCTGGCCCGAGGAGGAACTGGTGTTTGTGGTGGGCAGTGACCTGGCGGCGTTGATCCCGGGCTGGAAGTCCTCGGCTCACTGGTTGAACCGCTGCCGGCTGGCGATCGCCCCGCGCCAGGGCTGGCCCCTGCGTGACCAGGCCCTGGAAGATCTGAAACGACTAGGAGCCCGCATTGACCTGCTCGAGCTACAGGTCCCCGCCAGCGCCAGCTCGGCACTGCGTCAGTCTCCCGAGCAACGCCAGATCCCCGCAGCGGTGTGGACCCTGTTGTTGGAGCACAATCTGTACGGACTCTCCCCCAGCCTTCGCTGATGCGCCTGGCCCTGGCCCAGCTGAATCCTGTGGTGGGCGACCTGCGGGGCAACGCCAAACGAATCCTGGCGGCCGCCCGGTCCGCCAGCGCAGAAGGGGCAACGCTGCTGCTGACGCCGGAGCTCTCCCTATGGGGCTATCCCCCCCGGGACCTGCTGCTGCAACCGGCGCGGCTGGCCCTGCAGAGCGCGGTGCTCGATGGGTTGGTCAAGCAGCTCGATGGACTGTGCTCCCTGCTAGTGGGGGTGGCCCTCCCCTGCGACGACAATCGCGCCCCGGGCCTATACAACGGCATCGCCCTAGTGGACCAGGGGGGTTGGCGGGGGGTTGCCTGCAAACAGCTGCTGCCCAGTTACGACGTCTTTGATGAGCGGCGCTATTTCCGCCCCGGCGACGGTCCCTGCCTGCTGACCATGGCGGGAGGTGAGCGGCTGGGGCTCACCATCTGCGAAGACCTCTGGGTAGAGGATGCGCTGCAACGTGAGCGGCTGGCGGGACCGGACCCGATCGCCGCCCTGGTGGAGGCAAAACCCGATCTGCTGATCAACCTGGCGGCGTCCCCCTTTGACCCCAGCAAACCGGCCCTGCGGCGCCAACTGACCGGCCAGGCGGCCCGACGTCTGAACTGCCCGGTTGTGTACCTCAACCAGGTGGGTGGCAACGACGAACTGGTGTTCGACGGCAGCAGCCTGGTGGTCGCCCCGGATGGCAGCACGCTGCTGGAGCTGCCGGCCTGCCGGGAGGCCGTTCAGGTGTGGGACAGCGGCTGTCCGCAACAAGCGATGGCTCCTCCATCGCAAACGCCCAGCCGCGAGGAGCTGTTGCTGCGGGCGCTGGTGCTGGGAGTACGCGACTACGCCGGCAAATGCGGCTTTCAGCGGGCACTCCTGGGGCTCAGCGGCGGCATCGACTCGGCGCTGGTGGCGGTGATCGCCGCGGCCGCCCTAGGCCCCGAGAACGTCTCCACCATGCTGATGCCCTCCCCTTGGAGCTCATCAGGATCGATCGACGATGCCACCGCCCTGGCGACTCGCCTGAACCTCCAGACCCACACGGTGCCGATTCAGGAGCTGATGCAGGGGTTCGATGCCTCGCTCACGCCGGCCCTGGGCCAGCCGCCGCAGGGGGTCACCGCTGAGAACCTGCAGTCGCGCATCCGCGGCACGTTGCTGATGGCCGTGGCCAATCAGCAGGGCCAGCTGTTGCTGACCACCGGCAACAAATCCGAGCTGGCGGTGGGTTATTGCACCCTCTACGGCGACATGAACGGCGGTCTGGCGGTGATCGGCGACCTCTACAAAACCAGCGTCTTCGCCCTCTGCAACTGGATCGACAGCCCAGAAGCCAGGGACTGCCGGGAGGATCTGGGGCTGCCGCAGCAGGGGGACTTGGTGGGGGAAGCGATCCGCTGCAAACCCCCCAGCGCTGAACTGCGGCCAGACCAGAAGGACAGTGACTCCCTGCCGGACTACAGCGAGCTGGATCCCCTGCTGAAAGGATTGATCCAGGAGCGGACCACGCCACAGGCGCTGGTGGCCGCCGGCCATGACATCGCCCTGGTGGAGCGGGTGCAGCGGCTGCTGCAGCGGGCGGAATTCAAACGGCGACAGGCCGCACCCCTGCTGAAGGTGAGCCCACAGGCCTTCGGCAGCGGCTGGCGTTTGCCGATCGCCGCTGGCGGACTCTGTTCTGCCGGGCCAGATTGAAGGGACCTCCTTCAGCCCCCATGGCAGCCTCCGTCCTGACGGCCCCGATGGCCAGCATCGGCGTGCCCAGGGAAATCAAGGCCGATGAGCAACGGGTGGCCCTCACCCCCGATGCAGTACGGGAACTGATCAGCCAGGGGCTGGAGGTACGGATCGAGGCCGGTGCCGGATCAGGAGCGGGCATTGGCGATGAGGCCTTCGCTGCAGCCGGAGCTCAGCTGGTGAGCCGTGAGGATGCCTGGGGCGCCCATCTGGTGGTGAAGGTGAAGGAGCCGCAAAGCGAGGAGTTCGGCTTCCTGCGGGACGACATGGTGCTGTTCACCTACCTGCACCTGGCCGCTTATCCCCAGGTGGGAGAGGCCTTGCTGGAGGCCGGCACCGCTGCCATCGCCTACGAAACCGTGCAGCTGGAGAACGGCAGCCTGCCGCTGCTGGCACCGATGAGCGAAATCGCCGGGCGGCTGGCGGCCCAGGTGGGGGCCCATTTGCTGGAGAAACCCCACGGTGGTCGCGGGGTGCTGATGGGGGGCTGCACCGGCGTGCAGCCGGCCCGGGTGGTGGTGCTGGGGGCCGGCACGGTGGGCTGGAACGCCGCTAGAACCGCGGCGGCCATGGATGCGGAAGTGCTGCTGCTGGACCGTTCACCCCAGCGGCTGCGCAGCCTGGAGGCGGATCGTCGCGGTCGGCTGATGAGCGTGGTGAGCAGCCGTGGTCTGCTTGAACGCCTGGTGCCCACGGCGGATCTGGTGATCGGCGCCGTGCTGACCCCGGGCGGCCGAGCCCCGACCCTGGTGGATGAGGCGATGGTGCAGCAGATGCGTCCGGGCTCGGTGATCGTCGATGTGGCGATCGACCAGGGGGGCTGCATCGCCACTAGCCGCGAAACCACCCACACCGACCCCACGGTGACCATCCACGGGGTGCAGCACTACGCCGTGGGCAACATGCCCGGGGCGGTGCCGTTCACCTCCACGGAAGCGCTGGTCAGCGTCACCTTGCCTTACATCCTTGGCATCGCTGGCCGAGGTCTGGAGGAAGCTGTCACCGAACGGCCGGAACTGCTCTCCGGTCTCAACACAGTGCAGGGATCGGTGTGTCACCCGGGGGTTGCCAAGGCCCTTGGGGTGCCGCCTCGGCACCCAATGGCCTGCCTACGCTGAAACGGCACGATATCGATAATAAATTGAGACGATTAATAGACGATTTCGTGCCTACTAGGAATCCAGTTCGAAAGCCCGGACGTAGAACCACTCTCCGGCGAGCGTGCCATTACGGCGCTGGAACAGCGACGTCTCCACCAGCACCCCCTCGCGGTGACGGGCCTCAAAGCGAACGGTTCCCTCAAGATCAGCCGCGCCACCACCATCAACCGCCAAGATCGACAGCCCCAGCCAGCGGGTCTGACGGCAAGCTTGACGCAGGGCCCAGCGCGATTCCGTCGGCTCATGTGTGTGCAACAGGTAGTCCACCTCGCCTTTCGCGAAGGCCGAATAGCGGGAGCGCATCAACTGTTCGGCGGTTTCCGCCCGCCGCTCCCGCCGGTGCAACGGTCCGCAACAACAGCTGTACTCACCGCCGCCACAGGGGCAGGGCCCTGAATCCTGAGCAAAGCCACCGGGCATCAGCTCAACCGCTCCAGGGCAGGCAGAGGCCGCTGCAAGGAGCTGGCTGATAGTCCCTCCCGCAGCGCCAGCAGCAAACCGGCGGCTTCCGCGTAACTACGCGCTCGCTGCACGCCATGGTCAAGCCTGAGGGCCTCGGCCGACACCGCCAGAACGGAGGGGTTGGCCACCGTGATCAACGGCACTCCGCGCTCGAGGCAGGCCAGCACCGCTTCGCCGCCAAGGGCCCCCTCCGGCGCCACCACCGCCCCCAGCTGAGCGGCCTGCAACTCCCCTTCACCCGCCGCCACCAGATCCGGAGCCCGGCTGAGGCCCACCAGCACGCAGGCCAGAAATGTGTAGCCCAACTCCTCGCCGGCCGCCCGCGGATCCAACTGCGGATCCAAGGGAAGCGGGGCTAAGGCCGGGGCATGGGCACAGGGGATCTGAAGGTGCCGCACCAGCAGATGGCTGATCACCGCTTCAGCGCCCGCCAGGGCATCAACGCCGCTGCCGGCGCGGTACGCCGCCAGCTCCTCACTGGCTGGATCCTCCGGGAAACGGGCCACCACGGCAATGGCCGTAGCACCGGCCTGCTTGAGCCGCTCACCAGCCCTGAGCAAGGCATCGGGGCGACCCAGCCGTCCCCAGCTGGAGCCGCTGCTGCCCTGTTCGAGCTGAACCTCCAGGGGCTGGTCCGTGGTCACAACAGGTCCGATCTCCAGGCCGAGGGTGGCGCGACAGCCATCCGCCACCTGCAGGTGCCGCTGGGCCAACTCCGCCTCAATGCCGGCATCCAGCAGCAGCCCGATCCGCTGGCGGCGCACCGGTTGCAGATCCCAGTCACCAACGGCGAAGCGATCGAGGCCGTAGCCCTCCACGTAATGGATGCGCGGGTCACGCCAGTACAACGCCGCACCGTTCATCACATTGGGATGGGTGATCAGGCATCCACTGGCGGCGGCCAACAGGCGAGCACTGGGCAGTGCATCACCGGCAAAGCCCCCGATCTGGCAACCGATTCCAGTCGGCACCAGCATCAGCACAGGCAGCGGGGCGGCATTCATCCTTCAACGACCGCTTCCACCTGCAAGCGCCGGTCACCGCTCGGATCCACAGAGACGGCCGTGATCGCCCAGCGCAACAGGGGCGCCTCCTGGTCCAGCTGCTGGACCAGCCACCGGCGCAACTGCTGGGGGGGAACGGTCTGCGGCCAGGGCAACTGCCGTTCCAGGCGCCGCAGCTTCACTTCTGATATTGGCCGAACTGGGCTTCGTAGAGGGCATCCTCCTGGCCGGCCTTCAGGGTGAGATCAGCCCGGGGGAAGGCCACACACAACAAGGCGTAACCCTGTTGCTGCAATTCTCCCTTCACGCCCATGGCATCGGGTTGCTCCACCTGTCCGTCACTGATCACCGCAGCGCAGGTGGTGCAGACGCCGGAACAACAGGAGCTGGGCAGGGTGACGCCGGCAGCCTCAGCAGCGTTAAGCACCGTCTGATCGGCACGGCAGCTGAAGCTACGGGTGGTGCCCTCGAACTCGGCGCGGACGGTGTATGAAGCCACGTCGGACATTCCGGGACTCAGCTCGGTTGGGCTGGCATTCTCTCAGTTGACCTCCAACGGTTGAGGGGTCCAGAGCGAGGGGTGAGGCGCCAGGTATTCCGGCGGATCGCCATCAACCGGAGCGGTCAGGACAAAGTCAAAGCTGATGGAGCAGCGCAGCAACTCCGGATCTCCATTGGCCAGCACACTGTGGTCGAGGCGGGAGGGGAACAGCACCAGCAGTCCTGGCTGCGGCGCCAGATCCCAATGGGGCTGATTGAGGGGATGGCCAGCCGCGATCGGACCGCCGTGGCCGGCCGCCGATCCAGGCACCAGCTCATTCGGTTGGGATGGGGCATGGATGCGCAGCACCCCGTCCTCTCCGCTGCCGGAGCCACTCAGGTAAAGCACCGCACTGAGATGGGCATTGGGGTGGTGGTGACGGCCCACCACCTGATCCCAGTCGCTGAGCACCGGCCAGCAGCGCTGCACGTGCAAAGCCAGCTTGGCCTGATCGAAGCCAACGGCCGACAAGTAGGCCCAGGCCTGCTCCACCACCCGATCGGTTAGGCCGCTGAAGTCGGGATGCCGATGCAACTGCCAGACACCATTGAGGTCGCCGGTCCAGGCGCAGCCAGGACTGGGGTTTCCCTCATCAGCCCCCCTCAGCATCAACAGGGTCTGCAGTTGCGCCGCCAGTTCCAGCGGATCCAGCATCAGCTGAGCCGTGGCCACGGCGGTGGGGAACAGCGCATGAATCTGGAGAGCCATCACTCCATTAAAAAAGCCGGCCCCTGGGGACCGGCTCGATCAGGTTTGACCTGACGATCAACCCACAGCAGCAGCGCCACCGGCCACTTCCAGGATTTCCTGGGTAATGGCGGCCTGGCGGGCCTTGTTGTAGTCAAGGGTCAAAGTCTTGGCCAGCTCCTTGGCGTTGTCGCTGGCGTTGTTCATGGCGGTCATCCGGCTGGCCAGTTCAGAGGCCGCGGATTCCTGCAACGAACGCAGCATCTGGTTCTGCAGATAGAGGGGCAGGAGGGCGTTGAGCAGCTGCTCAGGGGTTTGCTCGAACACAATGTCCGAAGGAATTTTCGGTTCGGTGTTGGCAGGGCCAGCACCGGGTTCCACCGTCAGACGGCCGTCCTTGGTGGTGAGACGGAAGATCTCATCCTCTGGATCAGCAATGTCCTGGGGATCCAGGGGCAGCAGGGTCTGCACCACCGGCTTGCAGCTCACCAGGTTGATGAACTTGGTGAAGATCAGCTCAACGCGGTCGGTACCCGCACCGATGAATTCAGACAGCACATCGGTGGAGATGGTGTTGGCCTCATCCGCCGTGGGCACCTGCTCCAAACCGGAGAAGGTGGCCTGCACCGGGTAATCACGCTTGGTGAAATAACCGATGGCCTTGTTCCCGATCAGCACCAGCTTCACCTTGAAGCCACTGCCTTTCAGCTCAGCGAAGCGCTGTTCGGTGCGCTTGATGATGTTGGCATTGTAGCCGCCGCAAAGACCACGGTCACCGGTGACGGACACCAGGGTGATGGTCTCCACGTCGCGTAGCTCCATCAGAGGAGACGACGCATCCTCGAAGCGCATGCGGGACTGGAGGTTTTCCAGGATCCGCGCCAGCCGGTCCGCGAAAGGACGGCTGCGGAGCACCTGCTCCTGAGCGCGACGCACCTTGGCCGCAGCCACGAGGCGCATGGCCTCGGTGATCTTGCGGGTGTTTTTGACCGATTTAATCCGGTCGCGGATTTCCTTGAGATTCGCCATGTCGGCTCCTCCCTCAGGCCGCCGAAGCGACGAGGGTGGACACGACTTCGCTGATGGCGTCCTTGAGGATCGCCTCAGCTTCAGGGCTCATCACCTTCTTCTCCTGGATTTCGGTGATGAACTCAGGCTTGTTGGACTTGAGGTACTCACGCAGTTCGCGGGAGAAGTCGACCACCTTGTCAACGGGGACTGCATCGATGAGGCCCTTCACGCCGGCATAAACGATGGCGACCTGCTCAGCCAGGATCAGCGGGCTGAACTGAGGCTGCTTCAGCAGTTCCCGCAAGCGCTTGCCGCGCTCCAGCTGCTGCTGGGTGGAAGCGTCGAGGTCAGAGGCGAACTGGGAGAAGGCGGCCAGCTCAGCGAACTGAGCAAGTTCCAGCTTCAGGGTGCCGGCAATCTTCTTGATCGCCTTGGTCTGGGCGGCACCACCCACCCGGCTCACGGAGATACCCACGTTGATGGCGGGACGCAGGCCGGAGTTGAACAGGTCGGAGCTGAGGAAGATCTGACCGTCCGTGATCGAGATCACGTTGGTGGGGATGTAGGCCGACACGTCACCGGCCTGGGTTTCGATGATCGGCAGGGCCGTCATGGAACCTTTGCCCATGGCATCGGACAGCTTGGCGGCACGCTCCAGCAGACGGCTGTGGCAGTAGAAGACGTCGCCGGGGTAGGCCTCACGACCGGGCGGACGACGGAGCAGCAGCGACATCTGGCGGTAAGCGGCGGCCTGCTTGGACAGGTCGTCGTAGATCACCAGGGTGGCCTTGCCCTTGTACATGAAGTACTCGGCGATGGAGGCGCCGGTGTAAGGAGCCAGATACTGCAGAGCTGCGGGCTCAGAAGCGTTGGCGGCCACGATCACGGAGTAATCGAGGGCACCGCGCTCACGCAGCACCTCCACAACGTTCGCCACAGAAGCAGCCTTCTGACCGACGGCCACGTAGACGCAGATCATGTCCTGATCCTTCTGGTTCAGGATCGTGTCGATCGCGATGGCGGTCTTACCGGTCTGGCGGTCACCGATGATCAGCTCGCGCTGGCCACGGCCGACGGGGATCATCGCGTCGATGGCGGTGATGCCGGTCTGCATCGGCTCGTGCACCGACTTGCGCTGGATGATGCCAGGCGCCATGGATTCGATCAGGCGCGTCTCGCTGGTGGCGATTTCACCCTTGCCGTCGATGGCGCGGCCCAGGGAGTTGACGACGCGACCGAGCATGGCCTCGCCAACGGGCACGGAGGCGATCTTGCCGGTGGCCTTCACCGTGCTGCCTTCCTGAATGCCCAGGCCCTCGCCCATCAGCACCGCACCGACGTTGTCGTCTTCCAGGTTCAAAGCGATGCCTTCGGTGCCGTCCTCGAACTCGAGGAGCTCACCGGCCATGGCCTGCTGCAGGCCGTAGACGCGGGCGATGCCGTCGCCCACTGTCAGGACGGAGCCGACGTTGCTGACGGAAACCGACTTGTCGTAGTCCTCAATCTGTTGTTTGAGGATGGCGCTGATCTCGTCGGGACGGATGGAAACCATGGCGTGTGATCCCAGCGGGGAGTTGGGGAGGAAGGGGCGGTGAAGGAAGGAGTGGGGTCAGCTCGCTTTGGCGAGCGCCAGACCGAGGCGACGAACTTGGCCAGCCAGGCTGGCGTCGATCACCTGGGATCCGAGACTCACGACGAAGCCGCCGATGAGTGAGGGATCAACTCTGAGGTCGATGTCGACCTTGTTGGTGCCGGCCATCGCCTGCACCTTTTTGGAGAGGGCCGCCTGCTGATCCTCGGTGAGGGTCTGCGCTGAGCGGACTTCAGCCAGGGTGATGCCCTGCTGATCGCGGTAGAGCTCGAGATAGCGCAGCATCACGGCGTCGAAGGCCAGCAGCCGCTGGCGATCAGCAAGAACCTTGAGCAGGTTCAGCATGGACGGCGTGACCTGCTCGCCGACGAGCGCCTGCAGTGCCTTTTTCTTGGCATCAGGCTCAAGCACCGGCGACACCATGGTGTCGCGAAAATCAGCGGAGCTGTCCCAGATTTCAAGTAGTTGCTTGCACTGGTCAGCCACCGTCTGCGATTCGCCGCGGGCCTCGGTGACCTGAAGCAGAGCTTCGGCGTAAGGAGTGGCGAGGGAATTCAGGAGAGGCATCAGGCGTTCTCCAAATTGGTGATGGTGGAGTCGATCAACCGGGCCTGGGCCTGATCGTCGAGTCGGGATGGCAGGTCGCTCAGCACCTTGTCGATGGCCGCCAGAGCAGCCTCACGACGCAAGGTGTCCTTAATGCGGGCTGCCTCAGCGTCAGCATCAGCATCAGCGCCGGCCTTGATGGCGGCCATCACAGAGATGGTGCGCTGTTCGCCCTCTGCACGGATGCTCGCAGCGCGAGATTGGCCATCAAGACGAATCTTGTCGGCCTTCTGTTCAGCAGCTGCCAACTCAGCCTGAGCTTTAGTGAGTTCTTCGGTCGCCGTCTTCAACCGAGATTCAGCATCCTTCAGGTCTTGAAGGATGGCTGCACGACGGCGCTCAAGGATTCCTCCAAGAAACCCACGCAGAAACCAAATCAAAACGCCAATGACAATGGCCAGGTTGACCAGGTTGGTCTCAAGAGGATTGAAATTCAGTGTCATCAGGCTGCCAGCAGACGGTCGATGATGGTGTTGCTGAGTTGATCCACCTGGCCTTGAAGCTGAGAGCGGGCCGAGTCCCGTTCCGTTTCAATGGCGCGACGGCTTGCCTCTTTCGTTCGGTTGGCTTCGGCTTCCGCCTGGGCCAAAGCCTCGCGATAAAGACGATCAACTTCTTGTTCGGCCTCGACAATCACGGACTGAGCCGCCTGTCGTGCCCCTTTCAGCTGTTCAGCCAGATCGGCCTCAAGCTGCTCCACCTGGGCAAGCTTCTGCTTGGCATCGGCGCGGCTGGTGGAGATGTAGCCCTCACGGTCTTCCACGACCTTGCCGACCGGACGGAAGAAGAGGACATTGAGCAGGAAGGTGAGGAGAACCACCTGAACCGCCATCAGCGGAAGGGTGGCATCGAGGTCGAAGAGACCTCCCTCCGGAACACCTGCTTCAGCGAGCAGAAGCCAGGTCATGGAAGGGTGCGCTGGAAAGGGATCGAGACAAGGGGTTCAGAGGGGGAGCCAAAGCTCCCCCGCGCTGATCAGCCGGCGAAGGGGTTGGCGAACAGAAGCACCAGAGCCACCACCAGGCCGTAGATGGTCAGCGATTCCATGAACGCCAGGGACAGCAGCAGGGTGCCGCGGATCTTGCCTTCGGCTTCGGGCTGACGGGCGATGCCCTCAACAGCGCCGCCGGACGCGGTGCCCTGACCGATACCAGGACCGATGGCGGCCAGACCGACTGCCAGGCCAGCAGCCACAACGGAAGCGGCGGAGGTGATGGAATCCATGTTGGGTGGGGTAAGGGGAAGCGCGGGGATGCGCTGAACAGAATGGACTTGGGGATCGGTTCCCCCCGCGCAGGGACACTCCTGAAAGGAGCGGGCCCGGGTGCTATCCGGACCTGCGCGGACGTGTTTAGCAGATCGACCTCAAAAGGCGAAAGCCAATGAAGGCACTTAGTGGGCCTCGTGCAGACCTTCACCGATGTAGAAGGCGGTGAGGGTCGCGAAGATCAAGGCCTGAATGGCACTTGTGAACAAGCCAAGCAACATCACCGGCAGAGGCACGAGCAGGGGCACGAGATACACCAGAACGCCCACAGCCAGCTCATCCGCAAGGATGTTTCCGAACAGACGGAAGGAGAGCGACAGGGGCTTGGTGAATTCCTCGATGATCTTGAACGGGAGCATGATCGGGGTCGGCTCCACGTACAGCTCGAAGAAGCGCAGACCCTTGCGGCTAAGACCGGCATAGAAATACGCCAGGGACACCAGCAAGGCCATGGCCACCGTGGTGTTGATGTCTGCGGTGGGAGCGCCCAGCTCACCCTCGGGAAGTTCGACGATCTTCCAGGGGATCAGCGCGCCACCCCAGTTGCTCACGAAGATAAACAGGAACAGGGTGCCGATGAACGGCAACCAGTCGCGGTAATACTTCTCGCCGATGTTGTCGCGGGCGATGTCGCGAATGAAGTTCCAGAGGAACTCCAGCAGGTTCTGCAGACCCAGGGGGTCGCGCTGCATGTTGCGGGTGCCAGCCAGAACAAGAACCAGCAGGATGCCGATCAGGATCCAGGAGCTCAGGAACACCTGGCCATGCAGGTACAGATCGCCGATCTGCCAGTACAGGTGGTGGCCCACTTCCAGTTCAGCGAACGGGAGTGGAAAGGGCAGCAAAGCCATGGGTGCAGAGAGGAGTGCTCAGCTTCAGCGGTCGTCGAAAACGTGCTGAAGAATCAGGGCGGGCTTGTAAAGAAGGAATCCCAGGAAGGCCGGCAGCAGATCGAGCTGGGGCAGCTTGGCCGAACTAACCACAAGCAAGGTCGGAACGATGAGCTGAAAACGCCCCAGTCCACGGGACTGGTCACTGAGCCGGGCCACGCTGCGGGCAAGCAGACGCACGTACAGAAGTCCGGCGCAAGAACCCACGAGCACACTGCCGGCCACCGAAAGGTTCATGGTGAGGGCCACGATCGGAACCGTGACCAAAGACACCAGAACGGTGGCCAGCAGCAGACGACGCTGAAGACGGTAGAAATCCTCCAAGCGCTGCCTGAAATGGCGCGCGGAATCTATCACGCGTCCTCGTGGCTTAAGCCTTCAGCAGCAACAGCTGGCGAGCCGCGAGATCACGGATCACAGCTGGCTCAGCCAGGGCACCCAGCGGTGTGTCCGGCTGCTCGTAGACGCGTCGCAGCAGCTGGCGCTCCGTATCGCTGAGCTGCAGCGGTTGCATGTTGCGGTCCAGGATTGGATCCGGTTCCCCCCAGAGGCAGGGCTGTCGCACTCCTTTGGCAGCCTGCAGAGCAGCGTCACTCCAGCTCGCTGGCTGGACCGGTTGTGCCGACAGGAAGAACTCAAAGTGGCTGATGTCTGGATCCAGCTGTTCCACCAGCAGCCATTGCTGACGCTGCGGCAGCACCTGGGCACGCTCCAGCAGTTCTCCGTTCAGGAGCCGGACTGGATCCCAGACCTCCGGATTGGAGAAGCCAGCAAAATGGAGATCGGCCGCTTCGATGAAGGCAAAAAGGCGCTGCAGGTTGTAGCTGGTCTCCTGCGGATGCAGGTACATGTCAGCGAAGTTGGCATCGGCGGCGCAGTCCACGGCCCAGCGCTCGCGATGGTGTCGCGCCAGTCGGTTGCTCTCCGGAAGCGACGCCAGCAGCTCCCGGCCGAGGCGCAGGCCCTCGCGTCCCGTGCCGACATCAAGCAGGGTCAGGGCCTGCTGGGTGCGGTGGATCTCCCAGCGGCCGGCATCCGCATATAAGAAGAGATGGAGCACACCATCGGGGGCCAGGCGCCCAGCCAACGAGCGCAGACCCGACTCCGGTTGATCCAGATGGTGCAGCACCCCGACGGAGTTGATGTAGTCGAACGGTCCTTCGCTCTCCAGGTCCATCAGGCTGCGCTGCTCCTGGCGCAGCTGACTCACCTGGGCCGCTGCACCGGAACGCTGCAATCGCTCCCGGGCCACCGCCAGTGCCCCCTCGCTAATGTCGATCCCCAGAACCTCGGCACCTGGGTTGAGATGGCAGAGGTAGTCGGTGCTCACACCGGTGCCGCAGCCGGCATCCAGGATCCGTGGCCGCTCCGACCCTGCTGGCAAGGACCCATTCACGGCAGCCAGGACGCTCTGATGGCACCAGCGCCAGTTGTATCCGGGTGGTGGGCCGTCCTGCAGCGGATCACCGGGAAACGGGAAACGGTCGTAGAAGGCGCTGACAACCGGAGTGGCGGCGTCCCTGTTCCCTGGCTCAGCCATGGAGGAGAAATCGGGTGATCCCGAGCTTTTCACAACTTTTGTTCATAGGTCGGCTGGGCTTCATCCCGACAGCCGTAACGTGGCGCGATCCGGCTTGCATCCGTCGATGACAGTGACCGCCAGCAGCGGCAGCCCGCGTGTCTCTCCTCAGCTATTCGACACCCTGCCGCTCTCCAGCGTTCGCCAGGCGGAGCAGCAAGACCGCTTCCCCGAGAGGGTTGAGCTCGAGAACCTGGTCAACTTCTTCCGCAGCGGTCAGGACCGCATCGAGGCCTCGCGGATCATCGCGGCCAATGCCGAATCCATCGTGGCTCGCGCTGCCAACCGCATCTTTGTGGGCGGTACGCCGCTGTCGTTCCTTGAAGCACCACTGACCACTGGCGAGACCGGCCGCCCCAGCGGTCAGGACGGCACCCCCCTGGCGGCGGACCAGGTGGCCTTCGAGCAATCGGTGCGCACCTTCACCGGCAGCAGTGGTGACACCAAACGCGGCAATTTCTTCACCCGGCTGCTGGAGGGCGCCGGCGGTGATGCCGATGTTCGGGTTGTGCTGCCCACTGGCTTCAACGCCATCAGTGTGGCCAAGTACGGCCCCGCCTTCATGCGCAAGTCCGTGCGGGACATGGGCTGGTTCCTTCGCTATGTGGGCTATGCCCTGGTGGCAGGTGACCCCAGCATCCTCGCGGTGAACACCCGAGGCCTGCGCGACATTCTTCTGGAGAACTGCTCCCTTACCGCCACCAACGTGGCGCTGCAGGAGATGCGCGCCGCATCAGCCCAGCTGCTTCGAGATCGGCCGGAAGCCCGCCAGCTGACGATCGATTGCTTCAACGTACTGTTGCAGGAGCTGGCCATTCCCACCCCCAGCACCAAGCAGCGCCAGGGCAGCAGCGTGCAGCAGGGCCTGCAGCTGCCGGCGATCTATGCCCTGGCAGCCGAAGGGCGCCAATTGCTCGAGATGCGCCCTGGCCTCTCCGGAACTGAAAAGGCGGAAATCATCCGCGGCGCCTACCGCCAGGTGTTTGAACGCGACATCGCTAAGGGCTACTCCCAGACCCCTTGCCGCGTGGAAGCCAGCCAGGTGGTGCAGGGCCAGATCTCGATGCGCGAATTCATCCGCGCCCTTGGCCGCAGCAAGGAATACCGCCAGCAGTTCCACGACGGTTACGTCAACAGCCGGGTGGTGGAGCTGGCTTACCGCCATTTCCTCGGCCGCGGAATCAGCTCCCTGGAGGAGTTCCGCAAGTCCTTCGCCATCCTCAGCGACCAGGGTCTGAACGGCCTGGTGGATGTGTTGGTGAACTCTGCCGAATACGCCCAGACCTTCGGGGAAGAAACTGTTCCATTCCTGCGAGACCTGGGCACCGAAGCCCAGGAGAGCGCCGGCTGGGGATCCAACCGCAAGCTGTTCAACTTCAGCGCCCCCTTTGATGGGGCCCCTCAGTACGTCACCCTTTACGCCTCCTACCGCCAGCCCTTCGCTGATCAACATGTCTACGGCGGTGGCAACGACCCAGTCGCCAACCAGTACGGCGCCATCTTCCCCAGTGGCACGGCCTCGGTGGCAACCCGCCCAGCTCCGTATGGCTACGACAGCCGTCGACTGCTGGTGAGTAATGGGCTCAACAGCCCCGGACAGCTGGACAGCGCCAGCTTCCGCAGCAGCCGCCCCCGCAAGGTGGGACCCAGGGTGATGCGTCTGCAGCAGATAGCCACCGGCGGCAACGTCAACCCCCGGCGTGGCGGTCAGCCCAGCGTGCGCAACACCGAATCCAGCACCCAGGCGGTGATCAACGCCGTGTATGTGCAGGTGCTGGGCAATGCCGGCTATGCCGGTGAACGCCGCGGCTCTGACGAGGCCCGGCTGGAAAACGGTGACATCTCTCTGCGGGAGTTTGTGCGCTGTGTGGCCCGTTCCGATGCTTTCCGCCGCCGCTATTGGAGCGGCCTTTACATCACCAAAGCGATCGAGGTAATCCATCGCCGCTTGCTCGGCCGCCCCACCTTTGGACGCTGGGAGATCGATGCCCTGTTCGACACGGCAGCCCGCAAAGGTTTCTACGGCGTGGTGGATGCCCTGATCAACAGCCGCGAATACAACGAAAGCTTCGGCGAGGACACCGTTCCCTTCGAGCGGTTTATCACCCCTGGCGATCTTTCTGTGCGTCGAACGCCCACGTTCAAGCGTGAGGTCACCAGCTTTGGTTACGCCGAATCGAGTTTTGTTCTCAACAACCGACCTGAAGCTGCTGCAACCAAAGGATTCCGCGGCAGTGGTGAGCTGACGCAGCGCAATCTGCTCGGCAATTCCAAGTCAACCTCAGAGGGCTGGAGCGGAATGGCCAGAGGGTTTGCTCAGGGAACAGACCTGAACCCCAGCTTGATACAGATCCGACTTGGGGAATCCCTCCAATCCAAATCGGAACGCCGCAAGGCGCTTCCCCCGCTCAATCCAATGACCGGCGCGCTGGCAAGTGGTGGGGCTAATGGTTACAAGCTCCGTTCCAGTCTTCCTGCGCCTCTCTCGCTGAAGCGACCCTGCAGTGAAACAGAACTGTTGAACGTCATCAACGCGACCTACAGACAGCTGCTCAACCGCGTGCCGCTTGACAGTGAACGACTGCAGTCAGCCGAATCGAAACTGCGCAATGAGGACATCAGCCTGAAGGGTTTCATCGAAGCCGTTGCCTTCAGCGAGGCATTCCAAACACGACTGTTCAACCTGGCGCCATTGCGGGCGGCGACCGCCGCCACGATGGCCTTACTGGGACGCGCTGCGACCCCGGCTGAAGTCAGTCGCTTCCTGATTGTCCGAGCGGAATCCGGCCAACCCAAAGCCGTTCAAGAGCTTGTTGAGCAACTGCCCTCGAGCGACAGCGTCCCTCGCACGGATGGTATGAACACCCGTTCAGGCGTCAGTCAGGCCACGCTTCAACGCACGGCAGGCCTTTACCGCGGCAATGCCGGCATGACACCACCCACCGACGCGGCGATCTGAGGACGCTGAGGCTGTCGTCCTGACATTTAAAACGTCAATTCCTGGCGTTTTCGATCAATTTGCCTGTGTGAAGTGCTGCTTCATCCGGGCTCTTTTGCTGTGTTCAAACCGCGGGGGGACAGTCCCGCAAACCACAGCTGCAGCAACGGGTCTGCCCACGGCATCAGTGCCGTGAAGAACTGTTACCCAGCTAAAAACCACAGGGCAATGCCGGTGCAAGATGCCTCAGCCGAACGCGACAGAACGACGCCACTCCGATCACGTGTTGATCGTTGTGAACAAGCATCGCTTCTGACGCCTCGACCCCCTGTCTCAGCCTTTATTCTGAGATGCGATCCTTCGGGATCACCCTTTATTCACCGGATACCGGTCTCCTACGGGCGGCCGCTTGTTTCGAGGCAGAACTGCATGAGCATCGTCTCCAACTCGATCATCAACGCGGACGCCGAAGCCCGCTATCTCAGCCCTGGCGAACTCGACCAGATCAAAGCCTTCGTGACCGGCGGACAACGCCGTCTTCGCGTGGCTCAGGTTCTGTGTGAGAGCCGCGAGCGGATTGTGAAGCAGGCCGGCGGCCAGCTGTTCCAGAAGCGCCCTGATGTCATCTCCCCAGGCGGCAACGCATACGGCGAAGAGATGACTGCCACCTGCCTGCGCGACATGGATTACTACCTGCGCCTGGTGACCTACGGCATCGTCGCGGGTGACGTGACCCCGATCGAAGAAATCGGTGTGATCGGCGCCAAGGAGCTCTATCGCTCCCTGGGCACTCCCCTCGAGGCCATGGCGGAAGCCGTGCGTGAGATGAAGACCGTCGCCATGGGTCTGCTAACCGGCGATGACGCCGCTGAAGCCGGCACCTACTTCGACTACGTGGTGGGCGCACTCGCCTGAACCCCCCGCTGACCTCCCCTCACGCCTCCTCTCGGATCCATGCAAGACGCCATTACCAACGTCATCAATAAGTCCGACGTTCAGGGTCTCTACCTGGACACGGCCTCGATGACCAACCTCGAGTCCTACTTCGCCAGCGGTGAGCTGCGTGTGCGCGCTGCAGCCACCATCAGCGCCAATGCGTCCGCCATCATTCGCGATGCCGTGGCCAAGGCTCTGCTGTACTCGGACATCACCCGTCCCGGCGGCAACATGTACACCACCCGCCGCTACGCCGCCTGCATCCGCGACCTGGATTACTACCTGCGGTATTCCACCTACGCCATGCTCGCCGGCGACACCTCCATCCTCGATGAGCGTGTTCTGAACGGCCTCAAGGAGACCTACAACTCCCTAGGTGTGCCCATCGGTGCCACCGTTCAGGCCATCCAAGCCATGAAGGAAGTCACCGCCGGTCTGGTCGGCCCTGACGCCGGCAAGGAAATGGGTGTGTACTTCGACTACATCTGCTCCGGTCTGGGCAACTGAGGCCCATGCGGTTGTTCAAAGTCACCGCCTGCATCCCCAGCCCTGAAAAGGTGCGGACGCAGCGCGAATTGCAGAACACCTTCTTCACCAAGTGGGTCCCCTACGACAGCTGGTTCGCTGAGCAACAGCGGATTCAGAAGCAAGGGGGCCGCATCATCAAGGTGGAGCTCTGCACCGGCGACCGTCAGGTCAACGTCGGTAACTGATCTCAAAAACGATCAATTGAAAAGCCCGGCCCCTGCAGTCGGGCTTTTTGTTGTCCATCAGCTGGCCAGAGTGGTCGCGACCAATGATTCGAGATCCGGCAGCAAGGCGCCCTCTGCTTCCGCCAGCCAGAGCACGTACTCGTGGTTGCCAGCCGGGCCGGTGATCGGCGAGGCCACGATGCCTTGCGGATGCCAACCCAATTCAGCGGCCGACGCCATCACCAGCTCAATCGCATCGCGGTGGGCCGCCGGATTGCGCACCACGCCGCCCTTGCCCACCCGATCCTTACCCACTTCAAACTGAGGTTTCACCAACACCAGAGCCTCAGGGCAGGCCCCATCCGCTGGCTTCAGCAGGCGTCGCAAGGCCGGCAGAACCAGGCGCAGGGAAATGAACGACACATCGGTCACCGCCAGACTGGGCCAGGGATCCTCCGCCCCGTACAGCTGCTCGGGCTGCAGGTGGCGCAGATTGGTGCGTTCCCGCAAGACCACCCGTTCATCGGTGCGCAGGCTCCAGGAGGTCTGGCCGTAGCCCACATCCACGCCGTACACCCGGGAGGCGCCGTGCTGAAGCAGGCAATCGGTGAAGCCACCGGTGGAGATGCCGCCATCCAGACAGACGCGGCCTTCAGTGGCGATCGGAAAGGCCTGCAGGCCGGCCAGCAATTTCTCGCCGCCGCGCGAGACGAAGCGGGGGGGCTGCTCCACCCGCAGCTCCAGCGCTGCAGCAACCTCAGTGCCGGGCTTGTCCAGCAAGGTGCCGGCGCCATCGCGCACCTTGCCGGCCCGGATCAGTTGCTGCGCCTGTTGCCGCGAGGCAACCAGCCCACGGCTCAGCAGCTCCAGATCCAGACGCTGTTTCGCGGCCATCGCTTAGAGAACAACGACCAGATTCTTCACCCTACGGGGCATTGAGGGACTTAGCCCCCACGCCGTTCCCCGAGCAGCAACGGCTCAAAGCTGACACTGATACCGAACTCCTCAGCGAACTCCAGCACGCGGCACCAGGCCCGATCCCCGTCGGGCGAAGGACGAAGAATGCCCGTAAGGATCACTGGGGTCTGGCCGCTCTGCAGGGCCATCTCCACCAGCGGCCAACCCACGGTCGCCTGCACGGCATCGTCCCGGTAGGTGGGGGCCACATCGTTTGCCGCAATCAAAACCCGGCGTTGATTGGCATCCCACTGGGGAGAGAGGTCGTAGCGCTGCAACAGGTCCACCATCAACGCCCAGGAGCGGCCATCGGCATCGATAGCTTCTTACCGCGGGCTTCGATGCTGGTGAAGCCGCGGAACGCCAGCCGATCGCTCGCCGGCAGCGCCAGCTCATCTCCGCTCAGCAAGGCCGCAATCCGCTGCCGCAGCTGTTCACCGCCATCACTGGGCCCGTGCTGCTCCAACTGCAGCAGATCCCAGCGCTCCCCGGTGCCGCCCCAGATCACAGGTCCGTAGTTGTCATGCATCCAGCGGCCGTCGCGGTTGGAGGCGGCTTCCGCGCGGGTCATCACCGACTGGATCGTGATGTCGGCGGCCGTCCAGCCCCAGCTACGGGCGATGGCCGCCACCTCCTGGCACAGGCTGTGCAGCTGAGCCGCCGTGGGCGACAGCGTCCAGGGATCGGGTTGACCGCCCATGCAGTCACAGGCCAGGGCGATGCTGTTGCTGTTGCGCCGCCAGGTGTGGGCCGGCAGATCTGCCGTTAGGGCATGCAGGCGATGGACGCGGCCATCACCGCCAATGATCCGGTGGTAATGACCGGGGCGGATCCAGTCATAACCGGTGGCGGTCCAGTGCAGATAGATCGTGGCCGCCATTACTGAGGCTCTGGCTTGAAGCCAAGTGTGCAAACAAGGGGAAAAGACGTCAGCAGCTCCGCACCGGAACCCTGCATTTGTGCCATTCCGTCATAAAAACCGCACCGATCCCGAAGAAAACCGGCGATCCATCCGGCGGCTAGCGATCCGCCGGGAGGATCGCTGCAAGCCACCCTTTGGACGTGTCTGATCACCGCCCCAAACCCGCCAAGGTGGTGCCGCTTCTGCGGCCGGGAACCTTTGTGACGCTCGACAACCAACCCGCCGACCTGCCGCCGTTTCAATTAATTCAATGCCGAGGCGGTCGCTGCTGGGTGCGTCAGCAGGCTTGGGGTCAATTTGTGCAATGGGAAGTGGAGCACGAACGGCTGCGGGCCGCCTGATGCCAAGGCCTCAAGGCCATGATTTGTTGATAACCAATGGCTTGGCAAAGCGTCAATGACGCGGCTCAATGGGGCATCGAATGTTGCAATAGCTCCCGTTGGTCACCGCCACAGCCCCTCGCCGCCGCACTGCCCCTGAACGGGTTCAGCAGCGCCCTGGGTTGATCCAGCGGCTGATGCCCCTGCCCTGGGCCCTCTGGCCAGCGGAAGCACGGCTACTGGTGGGCCTGGCCGCCTTCTGGAGCCTGGCGGGATTGCTGGTGCTGGGCTCCGCCAGTTGGTGGGTGGCCGCCCGGGAGATCGGCGATGGTGCCTTCTACGTGAAGCGCCAGGCGATCTGGCTGATCGCCAGCTGGAGTCTGTTCAGCCTGGCGGTAACCGCCAACCTGAGGCGCTGCCTGCGCTGGGCCGGCCCAGCCTTGTGGATGGGCTGCCTGCTGATCGCCGCCACCCTGGTGATGGGCACCACGGTGAACGGCGCCAGCCGCTGGCTGGTGCTGGGGCCGCTGCAGATCCAGCCATCGGAGCTGGTGAAGCCGTTTGTGGTGCTGCAGGCGGCCAACCTGTTTGCCCCCTGGTGCCGGATGCGTCTGGATCAAAAGCTGCTGTGGCTTGGCAGCTTCGGGGGGTTGCTGCTGTTGATCCTCAAGCAACCCAACCTTTCAACCGCCGCATTGATCGGCCTGACCCTTTGGATGGTGGCGTTGGCCTCTGGCATCCGCTGGTGCAGCCTGTTGGGCACCGCCATTGCTGGTGGCGCCTTGGGCGCCACCAGCATCCTGATCAATGAATACCAACGGCTGCGGGTGGTGTCGTTCCTCGACCCCTGGGCTGATCCGATGGGGGACGGCTATCAGCTGGTGCAAAGCCTGCTGGCCATCGGCTCCGGCGGGCTCACAGGCCAGGGCTATGGCCTCTCCACCCAAAAGCTGCAATATCTGCCGATCCAGAGCACCGATTTCATCTATGCGGTGTTCGCTGAGGAATTCGGCTTTGTGGGCTCAGTAGTGCTGCTGCTGTTTCTGATGCTGGTGGCCTGGGTGGGGCTGCGGGTGGCCCTGCGCTGCCGTTGCAACCAGACCCGGCTGGTGGCGATCGGCTGCTGCACGATCCTGGTGGGCCAGTCGATCCTCAACATCGCCGTCGCCTCCGGGGCCATGCCCACCACCGGACTGCCACTGCCATTAGTGAGTTACGGAGGCAATTCACTGATGTCCAGCCTGGTGATCCTGGGGCTGCTGGTGCGTTGCTCCCTGGAATCCACCGGATTGATCGGCGGGCGGGCGCGGAAGTCTCGATAGGCTGATCTTCCTGACGTAAGGCCACCACTGGACGCCCTGCTGCTGCTCTCGGACCTGGCCCAGACCAGCGAAGCGCTACTGGATCAGGCGTTGGCGCAACCAGGGCCGCTGACGCTGGGTCTGGTGTTTGCCGGCGGAGCCCTCACCAGCCTTGGGCCCTGTTCCCTGTCGCTGCTGCCGGTGACCCTGGCCTATTTGGCGGGTTTTGAGGATGGCCAAACCCCTTGGCAGCGGAGCCTGGCCTTCTGCGGCGGCATCGTTAGCGCCCTGGTGCTGCTCGGCAGCCTCAGTGGTCTGTTGGGACGCATCTACGGCCAGGTGCCGGCCCTGGTGCCAACGCTGGTGGCGGTGCTGGCGGTGTTGATGGGACTCAATCTGCTGGGGCTACTGCGCATCCCCCTCCCCAGCGGACCGGACCCCGAACGTTGGCGGAATAAGGTCCCCGCTCCCCTGGCGCCGGTGGCTGCCGGCCTGGCCTTTGGTCTGGCGGCGTCCCCCTGCACCACGCCGGTGCTGGCGGTGCTGCTGGGCTGGATCGCCCAGAGCGGACGCCCCCTGGTGGGCATGGTGCTGCTGAGCTGCTTCGGGGTTGGCCAGGTGCTGCCGCTGCTGCTGGCGGGCACCTTTGCCGCGAGCGTCCCCAAGCTCCTCGCTCTGCGCTCGGTTGGCCGTTGGGTGCCGCCAATCAGTGGCATGGTGCTGCTCACCAGTGGTGTGCTGACGCTGCTGGCGCGTTGGGCCTGAACCCATGAAGCGCCTGCTGGTGTGGCTGTCTGACCTGCGGGTCGCGATCGTGCTGTTGCTGCTGATTGCCCTGGCCAGTGCCGTGGGCACGGCCATTCCCCAGGGCGACCCCCCTGCCAGCTACGTGGAGGCCTATGCGGACACGCCCTGGCTTGGGCTGCTCCATGGCGAGCAGGTGCTGCAGCTGCAGCTGGACCACGTGTATTCCAGCGGCTGGTTTCTGGGCCTCCTGGCCTGGCTGGGGCTGGCGCTGATCCTTTGCAGCTGGCGGCGGCAATGGCCTGCGCTGCAGGCGGCACGGCGCTGGATCGACTACCAGACCCCTAGGCAGCTGAGCAAATTGGCGATCGCCGAAACCATCGCCTGCACCGATGCGGACGCCGGTCTCACTCAACTCTCGGCGGTACTACAGCGTCAGGGTTGGGAACTGAAACCAGGCCCTAACCGCCTGGCGGCCCGCAAGGGAGTGATGGGCCGGGTCGGCCCGCTGCTGGTGCACACAGGGATGGTGCTGTTGATGCTGGGGGCGGTCTGGGGCGCCCTGGCGGGAAACCGGCTGGAGCGGTTTCTGGCGCCTGATCGCACCCTGGATCTGCTGAGCCCAAGCGGCGACAGCCAGCTCTCGATCACCCTGCAGGACTTCCAGATCGAGCGCGACCCCGCCGGCAGGCCTGAGCAGTTCCGCTCACTGCTGGCCCTCAGCGACAGCGAGACCCCCGAAGAGATCAGCGTCAACCATCCGCTGCGGCACCGCGGCATCACGATCTACCAGGCGGACTGGGCCCTGGCGGCGATTGGCGTGCAGATCGGGCGCAGCCCGGAATTGCAATTGCCGCTGCAGACCTACCCGGAGCTGGGGGATCAGGTCTGGGGGTTGGTGCTGCCCACCCGGCCCGACGGCAGCGAGCCGGTTTTCCTCAGCCTGGAGAGTGAGCAAGGGCCGGTGTCGGTGTACGACAGCGACGGCTCAGCACTCACGCAGCTGCGGCCCGGTGGCCCGGCCGAAGAGATAAAGGGGCTACCCCTGCGGGTGGCATCGGTGCTGCCGGCCAGCGGACTGCTGCTCAAGCGGGACCCTGGCGTGCCGCTGGTGTATCTAGGTTTTGCGGTGCTTCTGCTGGGGGGCGGCCTCAGCCTGGTCGCCACCCGTCAGCTGTGGGCGGTGGCCAGTGATGGCCAGCTGCATGTGGGTGGCCTGTGCAACCGCAACCTGGCGGCTTTTGCGAACGAGCTGCCACTCCTGATAGCTGGTGTTCAGGCCTTAGATCAGCAAGGCTGACGGGAACCATGACTCACCCGCACCACGGTGTGGACATTGCCGCGCGGGTTGAAATCGGCCTCCAGCTGCATCCAGAGCGGATCAGTCGCCGCCACAAGGTCATCCAAAATGCGGTTGGTCACCTCCTCATGGGAGATGGAGCGGTCGCGGTAGCTATTGACGTAGAGCTTGATCGCCTTGAGCTCCACTACGCGTGGCCCGGGCTGGTAGATCAGACGCAGCATGGCGAAATCTGGATAGCCCGAGAACGGGCACTTGCAGGTGAACTCCGGCAACTCAATCGACACCTCATAGGGCCGGCCTGGCCGGGGGTTGTCGAAACAGATCAGCTCAGCGTCGGCAATCGCACGCTCGCCGTAGAGGGGTGTTTGGGTCAACTGATCTGTCATAGAGCCGAGAGAAGGAAGGCGTCAGGCCAGGAGTTGCCAGAACGCTAGAAGGCGAAGGCGCTCATTCGGTTACAGGGGCTACCCACACCGCCACCATTCACGGCATGCTGGATCTCAGGCCGGGTTCTTCACCCATGAAAAAAGTCGAAGCCATCATCCGCCCGTTCAAGCTGGAAGACGTCAAGGTCGCCCTCGTTGAAGCCGGCATCATTGGTATGACCGTCAGCGAAGTGCGGGGCTTTGGACGCCAGAAAGGACAAGTGGAGCGCTACCGCGGCTCAGAATTCACCGTTGAGTTCCTGCAAAAACTTAAAATTGAAGTTGTCGTTGAAGACAGCCGAGTCGATGACGTGGTCACAGCGATTGCCGACTCTGCACGCACTGGCGAAATTGGTGACGGCAAGATCTTTATCAGCCCTGTTGAATCTGTGGTTCGAATCCGAACTGGTGATCGCGACAGCACAGCACTTTGAGTCGAAACGACTCACCTCCAAATAAATCGCGGATCCTGATCTTAGATACATTTATATTTTCGACCAGAGATATGTATAGCGCACTGCAAAACCAATTGTCTCCAGGCCTCAAGTCTAGGCCCTTTATACCCAAAGAAATGGCACCCTGGGTAACATAAATTCTTCGACTTCTTGATATTCGTGCAATACCCATAGCCTCGCAATCCTCTACTTGACAAACAGCTGCGACTTTGCTGTCCGACTTTCATTCCCTAACGAAATAACTTCTGACTTCATTTTAATTCCCCCTAATAACAGCCAGAGTGAAAGTGAAGCCGGTCCAGGCCCTTAATCTCACTAAATATTAATTTACATCTAATTCGGTGCTCACTTTCAATTCTGCTTTCACCCTCCTCTCCTCGATTCAGCTTTGCAGTGTCCGGCAACTTCATAGAGTTGTCAGGTTGTGCGAGCGCGCAAGCAGTTGATCGAGCGTTACACCCTTCCCGAGATGGGGTCCGTCTGGAGTGAGCAGGCGAAGTTCCAGAGCTGGCTGGATGTGGAGATCGCCGCCACAGAAGCCAACTGCCGCCTCGGATGTGTCCCCCAGGATGCGCTGGACACGATCAAGGCCAAGGCTGACTTCTCCGTGGAGCGGATCCTCGAAATCGAAGCGGAAGTTCGCCATGACGTGATCGCCTTCCTCACCAACGTGAACGAACACGTCGGTGATGCCGGCCGTCACATTCACGTGGGCATGACCAGCAGCGATGTACTGGACACCGGCCTGGCACTGCAGCTGAAGCGGTCCGTTGCCCTGCTCCGACAGGAGCTGGATGCCTTGGCCGACGCCCTACGGGCGTTGGCCCGTGAGCACAAAGCCACCGAAATGATTGGCCGTTCCCATGCCATTCATGGGGAGCCGATCACCTTTGGCTTCAAGCTCGCCGGCTGGCTGGCGGAAACCGAACGCAACCGCAGCCGCCTGGCGCGGCTGGAAGAAGAGGTGGCCGTCGGGCAGATCAGTGGGGCCATGGGCACATACGCCAACACCAACCCCCAGGTGGAAGCCATCACCTGTGAAATCCTTGGCCTGACGCCGGATACCGCCAGCACCCAGGTGATTTCCCGCGATCGCCACGCCGACTACGTTCAGACCCTGGCCCTTGTGGGCGCCTCCCTCGATCGCTTCGCGACGGAGATCCGCAACCTGCAGCGCACCGATGTGCTCGAGGTGGAGGAGAACTTCGCTAAGGGCCAGAAGGGCAGTTCCGCCATGCCCCACAAGCGCAACCCGATCCGCAGCGAACGCATCAGCGGCCTGGCCCGCGTGCTGCGCAGCTACGTGGTGGCGGCACTGGAGAACGTTGCTCTTTGGCACGAGCGCGACATCAGTCACAGCTCCACCGAACGAATGATGCTGCCGGACTGTTCCGTCACCCTCCATTTCATGCTGCATGAGATGACCAGCGTGGTGAAGGGTCTCGGCGTGTATCCCGACAACATGCGCCGCAACATGAACGTCTACGGCGGTGTGGTGTTCAGCCAGCGGGTGCTGCTGGCCCTGGTGGGCACCGGCATGAGCCGCGAAGAGGCTTACCGGATCGTGCAGCGCAACGCCCACACCGCCTGGAACCATGAAGGTGGAGACTTCCGCGCCAACCTGGAAGCCGACGCGGATGTCTGCAGTCGCCTGTCAGCCGACCAATTAGCGGAATGCTTCAGCACCGAACTGCATCAGGCCAACCTTGGGGTGATCTGGGAGCGACTGGGAATCTGAATCCACGGTTGATTGAACACGTTCCTCAGTTGCCAATCACTGAGGGCAAGCCAAGGATCCGGAAAATCGAGGCGGCATTGACGATCGGCGTGAGCGGTGAAAAAGCATCGGTCAGGCCATCGGTCACCCTCGCGAGAGCTGAGCGGTTCACCACAATCACATCTCCTTGACGGAGCGGTGGGTTAGTCGGGCTGCTCAGCACGGCGCTGGGGGCAAAGCTCATCACTTTGACCGTCGGCTCACCCTCGCCATCCATACGCACCAATTCCACTGTGCTGATGCTGCCGCGACGGGTGATGCCGCCCGACGCAAAGATCGCCTGGGACAACGGCGCATTGGATGGCACCTGCTGGATGCCTGGCTTAGCCACTTCCCCGATCACGTTCACGCGGATCGTGTCGGGAGCGAAGTTGGAGGCCGCCGTCGTGATCAGGTCAGCGTTATCGACTTCTTCGTTTTTGTACAAGCGAATGCTGTCGCCGTCGTAAATCAGGGGGTTCGGGGCATGCCCACCCTCGCGAAGCACCGTGAGGTAATCGAATTGATAACGACGCATCGAGCCACCGCGGCGCACGGCAGGACGCAGCACTTCAATACGGGACAGATCACCACTGGCGGACACACCACCAGCTTTCTGCACCACATCCACCAGCGTCGGCCAGCCCCCCTCCGCTTGGGTCGGCAGGCTGAACACCCCTGGACGTTCCACTTCACCGGTCACTGTGACCTTCACCGGACGGGCGGTCACCAGATCGAGGTAGACGATCGGCCGACGCAGAAAGACCTCATAGGCCGCGCTGATGCGCTGACGCGCTTCTTCTAAAGTCAGTCCCCAGACCTCAATGGTGCCGATGCGCGGAAGGTTGATGGTGCCATCGCTCAGCACCTTCACATTTGCCTGGTAACCGCTCATCTTGAATACCGACATAGCCAGACTGTCGCCAGGTCCCAGTCGGTAGCGAAACACCTCTTGGCCGCTGCTCGGTGAGCTTCTGGCAGAGGTCACTGGATCTGCAACAGCTGCAAGCGGGCCGACCACCAAGCACGTCGCAGTGGCCGCCAGACCGGCGATCAGCCGGGTGCAGACCACAGCAGCAGAGCGCGAAGAGAAAGGGATCAAGGCAGTGGGAAACGACAAAAGCTCGAACCAGCGGGTCTAATCTGCCCCCAGACTGAGACAGTTAGGTACAACGATGACGCTGTCTGGTCCGTCCATCCCTTCCGACGTGGCCTCGGCGACGGAAACACGCTTACTCACGATTGACGACCTCGATCTGCACCTGATCGCAGGCAGCGCCTTCTACGCTGTGGCCGATGCCGTTGGACAGCTTCGCGAATCAACGTACCGCAAGCAGTTGTCCGGGTCGGGAGACGAGCGGGACCTGGATGGTCGCGATCCCGATTACGACCATCTGCTGCTGGTGGAACGCAGCAGCGGCGATCTCGCCGGCTCCGCCCGCCTGCAGTTCATCCCCGTCGGCGCCACCCCCTTACCCGGCAGCAGCGGCTCTTATCTCGAACACGTCTATCCCGGCATCAAGGCGGACCTGGCCAGCCGCACCAACCACCTCGAAATCGGCAGGGTCGCCCTGGCGGAACGCTTCCAACGCCAGCCCCACTCGCTGATGGCCCTGTTCCGCGGCGGTCTGCTGATCGCTGCCCGCAGCGGTTACGAGTTGCTGCACGGGTTGGTCTCCTACAACCACTTCGCCCACAGCGACGCCGTGAACAGCGCTTTCCTCAGCGCCCTGCTGCGTCCCCCCTATCGGCGCCTTGACACCCCCTTACCGGCCCCACGCCATCCCGTCCCAGGCATTCGCGCTGATGACACCCCCCATCCCAGCGGCCACATCCAGGCCCTGGAACAGGAGATCCGCCAGACCCTCTCCGACAATTTCCGATTACCGGTGCTGCTGCGTCAGTACGTCAACTTGATGCAGGCGGAAGTCTGTGATCTGTCCCTGGCCCTGGACTTCAACCAGATCACTGAAATCCTGATGGCTGCAGATCTGAGGAAACTCCCTCAAGAACGACTGGCACTCTTCATCGACCTCCCCCATCAGCCCGTCTACCAACGCTTCAGCTGGTACCGAGGCGACGTGTAATCCCACCATCACTGGTACTTTGGCTACTCAATAAGAGGTTGTGCGTTGGGAGAGAGCTGCCCTGACAAGCAAGAGCTGCAGGGACGGCTGATCGAGATCCTGCATCGCATCTCCGGCGCCGACCCAGCCGTGATCACCCCTAACGCCCGGCTGATGGAGGACGTGGGAATTGATTCCCTTGGGTTCTACGAAATCCTGATCGAGGCGGACACCAACTTCGGAATCCGGATTAAAGAGGAGGAACTACTCCGGTTCCGCACCGTTGCGGACATTCAGCAGCACCTGGAGTCCTTGAGCCCCAGCCCGGCCGATGGCTTCCCGAGCTGAGCCCACCGCAGTGGTGGGTTGGGGTTCCCTCAACCCCCTTGGTGCCGATGCCGACAGCACCTGGACGTCGGTGATCGCTGGTCACAGCGGCATCCAGACCCTCCAGGCTGCCTGGACCGAGGATCTGCCCGTGCGCCTGGCCGGTTGCGTCCCAACGAGGGCCCTCGACAGCCTGCCGCCCCTGCTCCGCCGCCGCTCCGATCGCTGTGCCCAGCTTGCCCTGGTGGCCGCGCGGCAGGCCTGGGCCATGGCCGGGTCCATCACACAAGGGCTCGATCCAAGTCGGATCGCTGTGGTGATCGGCACCGGCATCGGCGGCCTCGCCACGATGCACGAGCAGCACACGCAACTCAGCGCAGGGGGACCGAGCCGGGTCAACCCCCTCACCGTGCCGATGCTGATCCCCGATGCTGCCGCTGGTCAGGTCGCCATCGAGTTCGGTCTGCTCGGCGGTGCCCACACCCCGGTGTCCGCCTGCGCCTCGGGCGCCGAAGCGTTGATGCTGGGCCAGATGCTGCTCAACGACGACCGCGCCGATCTGGTGCTGGCCGGAGGCAGCGAAGCACCAGTGAACCGACTGGGGCTTGTGGGCTTTGCTGCCATGCGCGCCCTCTCCGGCCGCAACGACGCCCCCGATCAGGCCTCCCGTCCCTATGGGCTCAATAGAGATGGCTTTGTGCTCTCCGAAGGCGCCGGCGTCCTGGCCCTGATGCGGCAGCGGGACACGCCAGCAGGAGCGGATCTGGGTTGGTTGCTGGCCAGCGGCAGCAGCAGCGATGCTCATCACATCGTCTCCCCCGAACCCCAGGGGCTACAGGCCAGCCGTGCCATTGATGATGCCCTGCGCCGGGCGGATGTGAGCGCCTCGGACCTCTGCGGCGTTCAGGCCCATGCCACCGGCACCAGCCTCGGCGACCTGGCGGAGGCCAGAGCATTGCGGCGCAGCCTCGGCAGTGCCGCCGATCATCTGCCGGTCTGCGCCCCCAAAGGCCAACTCGGCCATCTGCTGGGGGGCGCCGGAGCGGTAGAAACCATCCTGGCCCTGCAGGCCCTGCGTCACGGAGTGTTACCCGGCAGCCTAAATGCCGATCCCCTGGATCCTGAGGTGGAGCTGGCGGTGGCCAACCAGGGTCCTGTTGAGCTGTCTTCTGATCAAGGCCAACGCCTGCTGCTCAAAAACGCCTTCGGCTTCGGCGGTCACAACATCAGTCTTGTACTTGCTGGTAGTACGCCTGCACAGCCCGGCTAAACCCCTCCCGGTCCCGAGGATCCTTAGGCAGAACCAGATCCTGGGAGCGCCCGCGGCGACAGTGAATCGTTCCAAGTGGAGCCGTCAACCGGCTGAGCAGCAGCGCCCAAGGCCTGTACCGGGCTCCCACGGCCCCCTCCAGCCCGTCGTAGCGGAACAGCCAGGGCACAACCGAACCGTTGTAATGCTGAGCCAGCATCCAGGCGCTGGGGGAGACCCGCTGTTCGATCGGCGTCACCAGGGAGCCGTTGGGGGCCAGCATGATCTGGCCGTGATCGCGCAACAACGCTGAGGCCCGCATCATTCCCTCCAGCCGCGAACTGGGCTGGCGATGATCGAGAACGGCCGAGCCGGCATTGCGGGCCGCAGCCGCATAGCCAGGCAGCACCCACTTCAGATGCAGCTGCGCCGTGGTCATGCCCGGCAGGCGCAACACCCCCTGAATCACCAGGCCATCACAGGGGCTGCGGTGGTTGAAGATATGCACCAGGGGCACCACAGCTGGCTCACTGGGCTGGCTGTCATCAACCACCACCTGCACCCCAAGCGCCCGCAACGCCACAGCAGACGCCCAGGTCATCAGCTGAGCCGCCCAGTCCGATCGGCGGAGCAGCACCGCTGGCAGCTGCAGGCCGTACAAGACAAACCCCAGGGCTGCCCAACCCAGGCGAGCCAGCACCCGCACCGGCAGCAGCAGGGGGTTTATCCGTGGCCGTGGACGCAGCGGCGGCAACTGCGGCTGCGGTTCGAGCTGGCGAGCCTCAAGGCCGATCGGGAAGGTGATCCGGAAGGGGAAGTCCCCGTCGAAATTGCCGTTCACTTGGGTGGTCATCACCAGGTGGTGGTAAAACCGCCAGAACAGCGCTCGGTCACTGGGCTGGGGGTCCCGCCAAAACCCATCCAGGGGCTTCTGATCCGTCAGCCCCTCCAGGTTGTAAAAGGTATTGCCCATGGTTTTGGTGGGCACCGCATGGAACAGGGCCTGGAGGCCCACCGTGCTGTTCACCGTGATCACACCGCGGCAGGTGCGCAGGTAGCGGCTGAGGGCACCGTCGTGGAAGTAGTGAACCCGCCCGCAGACGCCGTAGCGGCGCGCCAGCACACCAATCAGGCTGCCGTAATGGTTGTAGCCCCGGTCCCGCGGGTGGTGCTTGAAAGCCAAATGGTCGGAGCTGTGGGCATGGTCCGCAAAGGAGCGGATCACGTCTTCGATGAAGTCGTGCATGCCGCGGTAGGGCGACCCCAGCTGGATCTGGGAATCACTGGACACCTGCAGCACCGCCAGGAAGAAGGACAGGTGCTCCAGCAGCCGGCGCTTCAGGTTGCGCTCCTGCCAGCGGTACAGCCAGTAACGCCAGCTGCCGCGCAGCTGGCACCAGAGGAAGCCCGGATTGGGCTGCAGTTTGTGCTCCCCCTCAATGATCGGGTAGCGGGTGAAGGCGTGTTGAATGAACGTGGGAGCCTTCCAGGCCTTGCGCCAGCGCCAGCCCGGATCCAGCACAATCTCCGGCGGCAGCTGATCCACCGGTGGCAGGTTGCGGTAGAAGGCCGCGGGTTGGTTGAGGTTGGAGCGGGCGTTGACCCGATCCCGCTCCAGGGTCACGTAGTTGGGGCGCAGGTATCCGAGTTCGAACACCCAGGCTTCCACCCCCAGGTCGCGAGCCTCCTCGATGGCAATCCGGTGGGGAATGATGAAGTCCCCATACATGAAGATGTGTCGGATGCCGCGCTCCTGCAGCAGCTGACGCAGGAAGGGCCGCCAGGCCTCCATCGGCTTTTGAAACGGCACACACACGTCCGAAGGGAAGCCGAATTCCCGCAAAGGAAAACGCACCTTGGTGACCGGGATGCCACATCCCTGCAGGTATCGGCTGAAGCGGGCAAAGAACAGCCCGATCGGGCCCATCAGCAGCAGAACCGGTCCTTCGATGCGCACCTGCACCAGCGCCGGCGCCCGTCCCCTGCCCAAATCGCCGTCCAGCACTGAGAAGATCCTGGCACGCCTCAGCGGCGGCGCAGTCGCCCCCAGTGGCGGAACAGGGCCTGCACCAGGGTGCGTGGAGCTGCAGGTGCATCCCGCCAGGCCACCAGCTCCTCAATGGCTTGCTCTGGAGTGATGAACCAACCGCTGTGACGGCTGACGTAGCGGGGGTAATCAATCAAGGCGGCATGCACCAAAGCCGCCAATGGCAGCGGCCGCCCCCGCCGGGGAGACGACAACCGGTCATGCGTCAGATCCCAACCCGAATAAAAGGGCAGTCCCCAGCAGTGCACCTCCACCCCCCGCAGCAGCGCCTCAAATCCCGCCAGTGAGGTGAGCACATGCAGGGCATCCACCTGCTCAAACAGGGCATGGATCGAACCATCAACCAACAGGTAATCGCAGACCTGCCCAGCCCGCTCTTCCCCTTCCCCAGAGCGGCAGAGGCCCGCCACCACATCCGGATGGGGCTTGTAAACCACAAAAGCATCCGGTTCAGCGGCCCGAACAGCCTCCAGCAGAGCCAGGTTGGTGGTGATCCCGGGAGCGCCGTAGCGGATTGAAGCGTCGCTTTCCACCTGGCCCACCACCAACACCACCCGCCGGACCCCCTTGGGGCGCTGCCACCCATCTCCCGACAGGTTGTACTTGGTGATCGCCTGCTCCACCAGCTGTTGGCGCAGGGCCTCAGCCCGCTGCAACTGCGGCTTACTCCAGTCAGCGGTGGCCAGAAGATGCTCCAGATCGCTGCTCTCCGTGGCGTCGTAATACATCCCCCGGAGGTCCACCACCCAGGAGATCGGATCGATCAGATCCGCCCCCAGCCCCACCGAACGCAGGAAGCCGTCCTCCACCTGCAGCAGCGGCAGCGACCGTTGGCGCGCCGTGGCCAGCAGGCGTGGTCGCGCCCGCCGCCCCCACACCGCCACGGCCTCCGCCCGCCGCCCCGGCCACGCCCGCGGCAGGCGGAAGCGCAGCTCACTGCCGGCCAGAAAGCGCTTGAGGCTGCGTTGCTTCCAGGGCGTAAACCCGAAGGCTTCCACCCGCTGAGGATCCGCCACCTGCAGGCGGCGTTGCAGCCCGATGGCATCCATCAACGTTTCGATCGGGCAGGGCTGATGGTGATGGGGATCCACGCAACGGGTGCCCGCCACCAGCACTGCATGCACCAGCGCTTCCAAAGGCACCATCTGCCCCCGACGGACCGGAGCCGGCAGACGATCATGGGTCAGCCCCCAACCGGCATAGAAGGGCATGCCAAAGCAGTGGACCGTTCGCCCCCACAGCAGTGCTTCGAAGCCCATCTGGGAGGTCACCACATACACCGCCTGGGCCTGCTCCAACAGGGCGGCAGGGTGCAATCCGTCAGCGCAAACGCGGATGCGCGGGTGCTGCAGATCCTGCCGGCGGAAATGGCCCCGGGCGCGGCCCCGGATCACATCCGGATGCACCTTCACCACCGCCAGACAGTCCGGCTGATCCCGCAGCGCCTCCTGCAACATGCGCCGGAAGCTCTCCGGCCCGGCTTGCCCGAGGCCGATGGAGCAGTCGCCGGCGGACTGGTCCACAACCAGCACAAAAGGCTCGGCTGGAGCCGGTGATTCCCGGGCGGGGTTGAGCTTGCTCAGCCGCTGTGCACACCACCGCTGCTGAAGTTCACGGGCCCGGTTGTGTTGTGCAGGGGTCAGCGGTTGCTGAATCCGCTGCTCCATCCGGCTGGGCTGAGTGGCATCGAAATGAACCCCCAGGTCATCAACCAACAGCGCCAGCGGCGGATGCTGGCGGCCCTTGGCCAAGGAGCGCAGCAGACCATCCTCCAAATGCCACACCGGTAGCTGCCAGCGCCGCCCCAAGCGCTCGACCCGCCGGGCACTGGGGCGTCGCCCCCAGGCCAGCAACACCTCCACATCCCGCCGCCGGCCCGGCAGCAACTGCGCCGGAGCCAGCAGCGCCGGCACCGTGCGATGGGCCAGTAGACCGGTCTCCGGCACCCCGAAGCGCTGAATCATCGGGTAGGAGGGGGAGCGACCTGAATCCTCTCTGATGAGCGCGACCGCTGGAGCCCTGGCTGTGATTCCAGCGCGGGGCGGCTCCAAAGGGATTCCCGGCAAGAATCTGCAGAAGGTGGGCGGGCTCTCCCTGGTGGCTCGCAGTGTGCAGGCTGCATTCGCTAGCCGCGGGGTGGATCGGGTGGTGGTCAGCACCGACGATGACGCCATCGCCATGGAAGCCCAGGTCCATGGTGCTGAGGTGGTGTGTCGTCCGGTCGCCATCGCCGGTGACACGGCCAGCTCCGAGTCAGCCCTGCTGCATGCCCTGGACACCTTGGAACAGCAAGGGCCACTGCCTCCCCTGCTGGTCTTCCTGCAGTGCACGTCTCCTTTCACCAGCGGTGCGCAGATCGACCAGGTGCTGACAGCACTTGAGAACCCAGAGATCAACAGTGCCTTCGCCGTCGCGCCATGGCATGGCTTTCTCTGGCGCAGTGACGGCCGCGGGATCAACCACGACCCCCAACAACCCCGTCAACGGCGGCAGGACCTGGAGCCAGCCTTTCTGGAAACCGGTGCGATTTACGCCATGAGCACCGCCTGTTTCCGCGCCGAAGGCAGCCGCTTCTGTGCCCCCTGGCAACCGGTGGTGATCGAGGACTCGGGGCCGGAGATCGATACACCGGCCGATCTGGCCCTCTGCCGCAGCCTTGCGGCTCTCACTGCCAGTTAGTTTTGCCAGATTCCCGGAGCCCGACGATGGCGCCCGCTGCCGATAAGCGCCTCTCCGGCAGAAAGGTGGCCGCCGTCGCCTGCTTCGACTCCTTCGGCAAGGTGGCCATGACCTTGCTCGCCGCCTGCCGGAGTGAGGGAGCTGAGACAACCTTGCATCTGCTGCAGGTGTCCAACCGGGCCCTCTCTCGCCGCCAACGCCTGGAGATCAGCCGCACGGACCGCCGCACCACAATTAAAAAAGGAGCATGGGGTGACTTCCGCAGCCTCACCGCCGCCATGGCCGGTGATACCGATGTGCTGATTCTGGGCTTGGACGGTCTCCGCGGCCGTGATGCGCTACTGATGCTGTCGAAAGAGTGGCATCGCCGCACGGACCGCCCGGTTCTTGTCAGCGCCTATCCGGGCATTCTCTTCCGTTTTGCCCTGGAGGGCATGCTGGATCGCTCCGGGGCTGATCTGCTCTGCCTCAACAGTGATCAGGATTTCGCCCAGTACCGGCGCGGCCGTGAGGCCCTGGGGCTAACCAGCGATAACGCCGTAGTAACGGGCTTGCCGTTGCTCTGGAACGCCAGATCCGAGCAACCCTTGCCCGACAACCCATCGATTGTGTTCTTCGAGCAGCCCTCGATACCGGTCCATCCGCTGCAACGGCGCTACATCTGCAAGCAACTCAAGGAGCTGGCGGAAGCCTGGCCCAATCATCCGGTGATCTTCAAACCGCGAACCTCCAGCATCGAGAGCACCCTGCACCGTCGCCACGGCGAAATGGCTGGTGTGATCGAGCGAATGAGTGACACGGTCCCCAATTTGCAACTCAGTTTCAAGCCAGCCACGCGGCTGCTGCGGCAATGCGGCTGCGCCATCACCGTCTCGTCAACGGCAGCCCTTGAGGCCATGGCCATGGGCGTGAGCACTCGAATTGTGGGCGATCTCGGTGTCACCGAGACCCTGGGCAATCACTTTTTTGCGGAATCAGGGGCCGTTGCGGACTTCGCGGCAATCTGTCGTGACCCGTTCACACCCGTTCACAAGGTCGACTGGTTGCAACGCCACGGCCACCAACCCCAAGGGCAGGAGATCTTTCTGACAGCCCTGTTGAAACAACTGCATGGCGAGCGGCCCCCGTTGCAAAGCGATGGTCTTGGACCGGCCAGCTGGGGCAGCCGCAGCTGGCAGACCTACGCCATCCGTCACGGCGGCCGCCGCATGCTCAGCAGCGGTGGTGCGCGCTCCAGCCAGCAAAAACGGCACAAAACCCGCACCCTTCTGCGCCGACTCCGCGATGGGCTGGTGGGCTTTGGCTGGTTGTCTCGGTGGCTAAGGGAGCGATGACAATCCTTCTGGTCAGTGATGACGACCGCAGCGCTATGGCCTGCCAGCTGCTGCAACAGCAGCTTGAGCAGCGCGGTCAGTCCTGCCTGACCATTGGACCGGCGCTGTCCACAAGCCGAGACAGCCCTCTGCCTTCCGTCACCCCGCAAATCCCACTGACCCTGATGGATCTGCTGGGCCATGAGCTGTTGGAGTCCGCCAGCGCCGTTGGGTTGTTCATCCGTCGCAGCGACCACCTTGAGCTCTTTACCCATGCTCACCGACACCTCGCCCGGCAGCGTGGTGTGCAGCCAGCTGTGGTGTTCAGCGGTCCTCTCCAGGCCTCCCTTGGTGACAGCCTGGTTCATCAGCTGAGCGACCGCCAATGCTGTGATCTCTTGGTGGTGCCAGGGGATCGTCAGCGACGGGAGCTTGAGGCGATCACACAGTTCTGGCCCGAGAGCGTGGCCAGTCCATCAATCGTGGCGATCGGGCATTGGTTCTCTCCGGAACGTCCTCCCCTCGGAGCTCTCAAAGGCGGAACCGCAAAACCGCCCCATACCCTGCTCGCTCTGGTTCAGGAGGGCATCCCCACCCAGATCGGTGCCAAGGCACAGTTGCTGCAGCAATTGATCCGCTGGGCTGAAACGTCCCCGGAGTGGTCGATTGTGATCCAACGCGACCACGCCTGGGAGAAAGGTCAGCCCTGGATCTCCAAGTTCAAATCCAGCGACTGGACCTTCCCCGACAACCTGGTGTTTGGTGCACCTGGTCAGCTCCTGAGCCAGCTGGCCAGCTGCAGCGCCTGTCTCAGCGTCAGCTCCCCCTGGAGCCTGACTGCTATGGCCTGGGGCCGACCAACCCTGCTCATCGGCGATTACGGCATCCACTCCGATCAAGACACAACGACGTTCTTCGGCAGCGGACTGATGCATCGCCTGCAGTCGATCGACCACATGGATCAACTGCTGGGTTTGCCACCCGTCAATACGTCCTGGCTGCAGTCCATGGGCTGGGGGGTGCATGACGGCGCCGCGCGCCTGATCCGCCGCCTGGTGGAGTTGCTGCCATGAATGGTCCGTTCAAACTGTTGCTGATCGGCGACAGCGACAGCCAATTGTTGGCCTGTGAAGCGCTATGTCGCTTCCCGTCGGACCTCAACATTCAGGTCACCATCAACGCCATTCCGCGTGAGGGAACACCCGATTCGATTCTGCAGCGGGCTGCTGCCCTTGGTGACCTTTGGCGGCTGGACATGGGGCAATTGCTGACTCACCCCGAGCTGCGCCAGTTCAATGCCATTGGTGTGTACCTCACCGGCAGCAAGGTCAGTGATTTTCGACTGGCGTTGGGATTGCTGCCCAGTCGTGAGCGACCGCTGTTGTTCTGCGGCTTCAACGGCGTAGTGCTGGAGAAGTTCATGGAAGGCATGAGCTGGCGGCTGGGTTACGACCTCGTCTGCCTCAGTGGCCCACGGGATCGTGAGGCGCTGGACCGAATGCTGGAGGGAAGTCCGTTTGCCGGTCAGCGCACGGTTCTCACCGGATTGCACCGCCAGGAGATCTCAGATGATCAGCTCCTCGACCAACAACAGAGGCGCAAGCAACTGGTGTTCGCGGAACAGGTGGTGATGCCTTCAAACCCCATTGACCGCGCTGAGATGGTGCGGATTTTGGCGGACCTTGCCCGGCGTTCCCCGGACTGGGAGGTGTTGATCAAACCGCGTATTGCCCCTGGAGAGACAACCTTCCACAGCATCAAAGACCACATCAGCACAACATTGCTGCAGACCCTTGGCCACCCCCCCGACAACCTGAAATTCGACTACCGGGCTTTGCCCGACCTGCTGCGTCAGGCCAGGCTGATGGCCACCATTTCATCCACCGCCTTTTTCGACGCATTGGATATGGGCTGCAGGCCCCTGGTGATAGCCGACTTCGGCATCAATCCTGCCAACGGCAGCCATGTCTTCGCGGGATCGGGCGTTTGGCGCTGCCTTGATGAGGTCGAGGACCTTGATGCTCTTGATCATTCACTGCCCTCGCCAGACGCCGACTGGCTGGCTTGGATGGGCTACGGCACAAATCTCGACCCTGTGGAGCTGATCGAGGCCCTACGCCAGCTGCGTGCCGATCCACCTGAACGCCTCAGCACAACATCGGGATATCTTTCCAACGCCAATCTCAGCTTCACGCAGCTGCGACGCGACGCTGAGCGAGCCATCCGTCAAAAGAATTGGCAGGAAGCACAGAGCCTGTTGCAACTCGGGAGCCTGATGCGACCGACCCATCGCAATGTGGCTCGCCGCTCACGGGCTGTGCAGCAACGGAACCGGATCATCAGGCGCCTGCTGCTGAGCCTGACTTACAGGGACGTGGGGTAGTGTCCACTGGTTCTGCTTAGGCACCTGCGGGGCGAACTGTGAAGGGGATCCAGATCGAGAGGAACTTCACGCAGTTCGTCGTATTCGCTGAAGACACGATCCTCTCCGCCCTCAGCAAAATCACCGCCAATCAGTCGCGGCTGATTTTTGTGGTGTCGGAGTCCGGCATCTTGCAGGGTGTTCTCACCGATGGCGATTTCCGTCGCTGGATTGCAAGTTGCGGTGACATCGATTTGAACCGTCCGGTAACGGCGGCGATGAACCCCGACTGCCGCAACGCTGCTGAGGGCACGCCTCCTGCAGAACTTGCAGGTCTGCTGACGTCGCGGATCATTGCCCTGCCATTGCTGGACAGCCACGGCCGGATCGTGGCGGTCGCGTTACCAGCCACAGACGGTTTGCAGCTTGGCTCCCGCCGAATCGGTGATGGAGAGCCCAGTTTCGTGATTGCCGAAATCGGCAACAATCACAACGGTGATGTTGCAATAGCGCTTCAGCTGATTGATGCCGTCCATGCGGCTGGTGCGGACTGCGCCAAGTTCCAGATGCGGGACATGTCGAAGCTGTACAGCAACGCCGGCAACAGCAATGACATGGCCTCGGATCTGGGGACCCAGTACACCCTGGATCTGCTGGAACGGTTCCAGCTGAGCGACGATGAGTTGTTCCGCTGTTTCGACTACGCCGCCTCAAAAGGGCTCGTGCCGCTGTGCACCCCCTGGGATGAGACCAGCCTGGAGAAGCTGAATGGCTGGGGCATGGAGGGGTTCAAGGTGGCCTCCGCCGATTTCACCAACCACGCGTTGATCAGCCAGTTGGCCGCCACCGGCAAACCGCTGATCTGTTCCACCGGTATGGCCAGCGAACTGGAGATCCGCTCCGGCATCCGTCATCTGCAGCAGGAAGGGGCGAATTACGTGCTGTTGCACTGCAATTCCACCTATCCCACGCCGTTCAAGGACGTGAACCTGCGCTACCTGGAACGTCTGCGGGAACTGGCGGATGCACCAGTGGGCTATTCGGGCCACGAGCGGGGGATTGAGGTGCCGATCGCGGCGGTGGCGATGGGGGCCTCGGTGATCGAAAAACACATCACCATCGATCGGGGCATGGAGGGCAACGACCACAAAGTGAGCCTGTTGCCTGATGAATTCGCACAGATGATGCAAGGCATCCGGCGGGTGGAGGAATCCATGGGCCAGGGCGGCGAACGCAGCATCAGCCAGGGCGAGATGATGAACCGTGAGGTGCTGGCCAAAAGCCTCGTGGCTGCATGTGATGTGCCGGCCGGGACGGAGATCACCGAAGCGATGGTGCGCATCCAGAGCCCGGGCCAGGGTCTGCAACCCAACCGGCTGAAAGATCTGATCGGTCGGCGCTTACCCGTGGCCAAGGCTCAGGGAGAGGTGTTCTTCCCATCCGATCTGGAAACGCCGGCGGCGACTCCACGCCACTACCGCTTCAAACAACCGTTTGGTCTGCCCGTTCGATATCACGACATCAAGGTCTTTTCTGATGTAAGCAACCTCGATCTGGTGGAGATCCACCTCAGCTACAAAGATCTGGAAGTTGACCTCAATCAGGTCCTTCCGGATCGGCAAGGCATCGGCCTGGTGGTTCACGCACCGGAGCTATTCGCCGGCGACCACACCTTGGACCTCTGCACGGAGGACTCGATCTATCGGGACCACTCGATCGCCGAACTGCAGCGTGTAATCGACATCTCCAGGGATCTGAGGACTCGCTTCCAATGCCCAGATCCGGTGTTGCTGGTGACCAATGTGGGCGGCTTCTCTGAACACCATCACCTCAACCGCAACGAGCGTGAGCCCCTGCGCGAGCGATTGATTGCGAGCTTGCAGCAACTCAACACCGCTGGCGAAGTAGAGATCATTCCCCAGACGATGCCCCCCTTTCCCTGGCACTTCGGTGGGCAACGCTTTCACAACCTGTTCGTGGACCAGGATTTCATCCGCCAGTTCTGTGAAGAGCAGGGCATGCGGGTCTGCCTAGACGTCTCCCACTCAAAACTCGCCTGCAATCATCAACACATTCCATTTCGTCAGTTCCTCGATCAGATCCTGCCGTTCACAGCCCACCTGCATCTGGCGGATGCCAAGGATGTGGACGGTGAAGGGTTACAAATTCACGATGGTGACATCGACTGGGTGCAGCTGTTCGAGCAGATTCATCACCATTGCCCCAAGGCCTCGTTTATCCCCGAGATCTGGCAGGGTCATAAAAACGGGGGTGAGGCTGCCTGGCTGGCCCTCGAACTACTCGAAGCAGCTGCGACGGCATGAGCAAGTCGCCTCGGCACTTCATCCTGTTTCGGGACATTCCGCTGTTGTACGGGCGCGTCCCGAAAGTGGCCAACTCCTCGATCAAAACCACGCTGTGCAAACTGTTGTCCAATCGTCCCGATGGAGGGATCAAAACGACTGCTGATCGATTCTGGCGTGAAAACACCCATGGTGAGACCCAGTTGGTCACTCCTCAGCAGGCCAGACGACTGCGTTCTAGCCACTTCAGTTTCAGCTTTGTTCGTAATCCGTTCGACCGGCTAGTAGCCGCCTACAACAACAAGATTCTGGAAATTGAGGATGTGCCGATGCCCATGAAAACAATGGGCCTCCACCACGGCATGGCCTTTGATCATTTCATCGAAATTGTCTGCAAGTCCGATCCTGAGCTGATGGACAACCATGTTCGTCCGCAGGCCGAGATGTTGCTTTGTGCGAACAAACTCGTCCCCAAATTTGTCGGGCGCATGGAACATATGAATGATCATTGGAGACGCTTACGTCGCCGGATGAAATTGGAGGGTCTCCCCACGCTTGGGGCCATCCCACAGAAAAATGTCCGTCGCGAAGGGCGTAGTGATATTCGCGTGCTGTTCCATTCCGCAGCGCTGATTGACAGAGTCATCGAACGCTATGAAGAGGATTTCAAGCACTTCTATGGTGACTACAGCGTCGACGCCCTGCTCGACGGCCATCAACTTAACAAGCTACCCCCTCTCCAACGAGGCGTGGTCAAGGCCAAGAAGCGTCAACGCACAAAACAAAATGCTTGATCAACACATTTGATATGACATCCAACTCGAGTTCCATAAAATTGATCCGCATTGGACTTCGCGGCAAGCATGCCGAAATCGTAGCTCAGCATCATGATTCTCTCCCCAATTTCATCGTTATTGGCGCCGCCAAATCTGCCACAACAACCCTCACAACAATCCTGCCGCAACATCCAGACGTCTTCATCAGCAAACCCAAGGAGCCCAAATTCTTCGGTCGTTATTACAAAAAGGGCTGGGACTGGTATGCCTCGAGATTCAGAAAGGGCAAAGATTTTCCGTTGAGGGGAGAAGGCAGCACGATGTACGCCAGTGGCCTGCACTCCTTTAGTCGAACACCAGAGTTAATGCATCGATACCTGCCAGATCTCAAATTGATTTATATCGTTCGTCACCCGCTAGACCGAATTGTGTCCCAATGGCGTCACTACCGAGGTCGCAATCCAGACTGCGCTGACTTCAGCGAACTGATGCGTGACCGCCACCTGCGCAAGCTGATTGTTGGCTGCTCGATGTACTACCAGCGCCTATCTGCCTTCCGTCGTTTTTACCCAGATGACCAGATTTATTGCATGACCTTCGAAGATCTCCTCAGCTCACCCCGGCGTTCACTACGCAGCATGATGCACTTTCTTGGCGTCAAACCAAGGGTTAAGAGACTTTTAGACGCCAATGGTCAACTGCCCAAAGAAAATCAGGCCGGAGACAAAGGGCGAGGTCACGTTGAGAAACCACAGTGGAACGACGGATTGAAACGCCGAGTTCTGCGACGTATCCGCCCTGACAGCCTACAAATGCTGGCATATATGGGAAAACCCAGCGATTACTGGGACCTGTGAGCGAGCGTCATTTCATTCAGTTTCGCGACCTGCCTCTGCTTTATGGCCGAGTCCCAAAAGTTGCGAACAGCTCGATCAAAGCTTGTCTCTACCGGTTACTGACGACTTCACCCGAGAAGGGATTACGCACCACCTCGGACGCGTTCTGGAGCAAAGGCACCCATGGAGAGACCTCCATGGTGGACAATCACTCCGCACGCATGTGCCGTGGCACGCACTTCAGCTTCAGCTTCGTGCGCAATCCATTTGATCGACTGGTATCCGCCTACAACAACAAGATTTTGGAATTGGATGACGTCCCTGGGCCAATGCAAGCCATGGGACTGAAGCACGGCATGGCTTTTTCAGCTTTTCTGGAATGCATTGCGACGACGAGCGATGCTGACCTTGATGTGCATCTGCTACCTCAAAGCAACATCCTTTGCCTCGATGGTCAACTCATCCCCAGTTTCATTGGACGCCTGGAAACCATGGAGAGCGATTGGCAACAGTTGCAACGACGCTTGAGACAAGAACGATTGCCAACTCTCGGCAATCTTCCCGAAAAGAATCGTCGTCGAGGTGACGATCACAACGACGTCGTTCGGTACTTCGAAGACTCAGGACTCGTCCATCTCGTCGCTGATCGCTATGACAACGATCTGAAGCTGTTTTACAGCGATATCGACCTAGACCATCTCAGTCGCGGTCAGCTCAACTGATCAATCTCCCTCACCCTGATCAAGTGGGGAGAGATGAATCACTTCAGCGAGAACCAGAGCGCTTGCGCACAACCCGCGGCGTCGACCGGCTGTTGTCGCTCTCGTCTTGCTCGACAGTTTTGTCTTCCCCATCCTCCAGCTGCTCGGTCTCATCATCCGGCTCCTGGTCGGCGATCAGCCCAAGGACCATGGCAGCTTCCAGTTGATCACTGACATCACCAATGATCATCAGGGCTTTGAGAACAAGCTGAGCGCGAGGCGCCTTCGGCAGCCCAGGCCGCAGTTTCTTGGTCGTGTTCCACAGCTCCAATGCGACTTCTTTGAGAAGCGCGTGATCAGCGGCCATTCCTTCGCCCTTTCAGTTCGCCAACGATCAGCCTACTGAGCAGTGCGGCCTTATCCCTTAAAGATTGAAAAGGGCCCTTCCAGGCCCCATGAGTCATTTGGGTGATAGCACTGAAATTAGCTCAGTCAGCGCAACGCGTTTCAGGACAAAGCCTTTCCAGCACTGTAGTTCTAGATAGCTGTCAGTTGCGCTGGAGAGTCGCGGAGAGTAGTTTTATCCCGAGTTTTATCCCGAAACGTGCCTCGGCAGTCCAAGAAGCAGCCTTGGGAGAGAGCGCTGCAAGCCACGGCGCATTGGCGTGGTTGGGGCCTGTCTGAGCACTACGGGAGGTCCGCCTCAAGCTTCAATTCCCACCAGGCGCTTGTGTCGCAAACGCTTCAGCAACGCTTCCCTATCCCTGGGACGAAACATCCATTGGGCCGGTTCAAGGGCTTCTGAACCGCATCTATGGGCCAGTCATGGAAGGTGGCGTGACTCTCATGGCAGCCATCGCCGACGTGCTCGCGATCAGCGATCACAAAGCAGAGGAGGTCATGACCCCTTGGCCTGGCATCTTCAACGCCTTTCGCCACCACAAGATCAACCTCGGAAACCGCATCGCACCGAAGACCTTTGAGGCCAGCTATGGGCGCTATCTGAGTGTGGCCCTGGTGCATCTACAAGGCCGGAAAGCTGCCCAGACGGGCAAGGAGCTGATGGAGAAGGTGCTGACCCATCCGAGGTTCAATCAGAAGCCAGGCAAGAAACACGGCGAGGAACTCAAACCTTGGATCGAAATGCCAAAGTCCCGGCTGGAGTGCTGCCTGGCGCTGAAAAAGTACCTGGAATATGCGGTCGCTGAGCACCGGCAACCTCAGGCGTTCATTGTTCCCGAGAAGGACTATTTGAGGATCCGTGGCGCTGATGGCAAGAGCAGGAAAAAGGCCGTCCTCACCGATGCCGAGGTGCTGGAGCTGATCCGAGTGCTCCCGGAGACCTGGGGCAACATCATCAAGATCTGCCGGGTTTTCGGTGTCCGCTCATGGGAGGTGGCGTTCATCACAAGAGCCACCAACGACGACGACGAACCCCAGCTCCGTGTCACAAAGGGCAAGACCTACAACACCCGCGGTGGAGTGAAAGAGGAGACAGACCCACGATGGCTGGAGGCCGTGGCCGTCGATGGCAGCACCTTCAACCTGGTGGAAAGTTGGGATCAGCTCAAGCTGCCGCCCACTGTCAGCGGCAAAACCCTGGGTAATGTCCTACGACGCCTGCCCTACTGGCAAAAGCTGATGGGCGAGTACAAAGCAAGAGGCGAGTGGCTCCGGCCCTACTCATTCAGGGACACCTTCAGCGTCCGAGCGCACGGGATCGTGAAGGACGACACCCTGATCGCTGCAGCCATGGGCCACACCGTTGAAGTGCATCACCGCAGCTACCGAACCTCAGAGTGGCGAAGTGTTCGGAAAGCATTCGCGAAGGCAAGTTAGTCAAGATGCGATGAGTCACCAGAAGCAACCGGCTAAGCGCAAGAGGTAATAAAAAACCCGCCATTGCTGACGGGGCTATGGGTTTGCAGTTGAAGCTTTATCAAGCAAGCAGTGTGATGTCTTCAACAGTTAGCTCAGGCTTTCCCTTCAGGATTGCCACAAGACCGCCTTCATCACTGTTTCCCCAGTTCTTCTCTGCGCCATTTCCATCGAAGTAGAGGCGACCTTTCTTCGCAAAATATACAAAGTCGTAATCCTCCTTGGACATTTGTTTGAATTCCTTCTTACTCCTAGTCGATGCAAAGCTGATATCGGAGACACCTTTCAAGCCAGGGAAAGCAATGTAACTGACGGCAATTGTGTCGCCTTGCGACGCATTAAATCCAATGATATTGTCAGCAGATTGCTTTGTGAATGCTTCAAATGAATCGAAAGTGAAGGCATCTGCAACCTTCGTTCCTTTTAATTTACCTTTGCCACTAACCGATTCAATGATGCCGTCATAAGGTTCCGGCTTAGCTTCTGGGTTGGGCTCAGGTTCAGGTTCTGGAGTAGGTGTTGGAACCGGAGCAGGAGTTGGTTCTGGAGTAACTGTTGATGCATCCCATATTTGTCTCAAAGCGCGCTGATCTACATCCTGGAACCAATCCATCGTTTTACCGCTGGCATCTAAACTTTCATATCCCATTAATGTGTATTCAGTCATATCGTCTGGTCCATCAACTGCCCAGTCTCCATCATCTTTGTCCCAAGGATGTTCGAGGCCAAGCAAATGGCCAAGTTCATGAATAAAAATCTTTTTCCACTCGGATTTTTCCCATTCGTCATGCGTGTAATTATCGGGATTGTCATGGGCATCTGGATATTTACTACCGTCCAGGCCGGATTGATATGTCATTGATAAATAAATATCAGTAATGCCGTCCCAGGGACGAATCCACCAGCCATTAACGGCATCCGCATTAGGAACGGTCGTTAGCTTTATTTGTGTGTCTGAAAGCTGTTCATATTCCACCTCGTTAAGGGTAATATCAAATTCCGTGTTGACTATCTCCATGGCTTCACGCATTACTTTATATTGCCATTCAGCCGGCTTTTTAGTTATAGTTTTCACGTCCTCTTGCGCTCTATCATCCCATGCTGTGTGAGGCTCTCCTCCTGGTGATATATATATGTTCAGGATTAAGTCGCTGCCGACAACAGACTTCATATCGTCAATTTCGCCTTGAGACATAATTAGCTCAATTGGCTCAATCTGTTTCATTGTTAATTTGCAACATACAAAATATTAGAATTGACTTACGCTGAGTCAATCAATGTGACTATTTCTTGACATCACCCCTCCTAAAGGAACAGGGCGATGCGGGTGTCTTGAAGCATTGGTCAGACGTGACTGCCTGAAGTGTTCCCCGCTGCAGACCTAACGACTAACCCACCGCCATAACATTCCCAGCACGCCTTCAGGGCAGTCCCGCACCACACACCGCTGCTGCATTTCCTTGCAGTGCTGTGAGTCGATCTCATCAGGCAGCGTCTCCAGCCCCCCTAAACCCTGCTGTAACCAAGCTTGGTTTGAAAGAACTTGAGCGGAAGGCCGAACGACTCCATCAGTTGCCGACACTCATCACCAACAGTGCCGTAGACCTCAACGCTGAAGCCATCTCCAAGCTCAGCATGTTTCTGCATGTACTCCTGAACAGGTGGGTTAGAGACGTGGGCGCTAAACGCCTCATCGTTGGCGTAAACCTCGGACCACACAAAAGCCAAGGGATCGTCTGGGTCCTGATCAAAGGTGTGGTGAATCATGCCCGGCTCAGTCGCCTGAACAGCTGCGTCGGTGATGCGGGCAAGCTCCAGATATTGGTCAACACAATCTGGCTTGACGTGCATTCGCGCCAGCAACATGAAGGGTGTGGACTTGTCGAAACGGGCCATTGGCTCTCAGGCGGTGCCTGAGTCTTCCATGGATTTAGGCAGGTGTCTGCTTATCTGACAGGCGGTGAACATCGCCGCCATCCGGTTTTGACCATTATCTCCCAAGCCTCAATGGCCTTGTGTCTAGCCATCCGTCGACACGTCTCAGGAATCGGGGAATCAGGCGGGCGCCAGTAATATGTTATGTCAAGAATCTTAATTACTCCTGCCATGAGAATTTTTACTTTAGTTGACAATTGACAAGCAACAAGAGCTAAAAGTCATCCCAACCCTGATCGTCGGCGCTTTCGCTACCTCTGCGCTACTGGAGGTGGCAAATTTAGTGTCTATTGATACGCCTGAACAGATATCTGGATCGACGTCTAAGTACCTGACGGTTGTTGCTCCTAATGGTCGCTACAGCAACTCCAAAGCCAAAACCGATCATCAACGTCAGGAAGTGAGTCACGACCTATACGACACTGAATCTGCGGTTGACTTTCTACACCTTCTGGGCTGTGGATTCTGTGATCCAGTTATCCTTTTTTCAACGTGCGGTCCGCACCTTGATCCTGCTGGGCTTTAGCGCATCCTGAAGGAGATTGTGCATGCTGCTGATCAGATGACAGCAGAAGTGATCAAAGCCTTCACAGGTGCAGGGCTGCTGTGAAAGATCAGGAGCTGACTAACTAACGGGCGTGTTTCAGCAGCAGAAGCTCTCCATAGAAGAGAGCCATGGCGCCAACGATGGCCAAGCACAGTGTTGTGGTGAGAAAAACTTCGTGGAACATCTGTTCCTCTTTGTATATGACCTTGGTCTAGGACAAATGGTCAGTGTCTGTAGCTCTCGTTACAAGTCTGAATGGAGTAAAAACCGGCCACCATGTCCGTTCAACACAAAGGGACAGTCATCCCAATCCTGATCGTTGGCGACGTGGGCGATTGCTGGGAGGCATACGTTGCCGGTGGGCTGAAGCGCATCCCGAAGGAGCTGTTTCATGAATCCAGTCTGGCGCAGCATGACCACAGAACAACAAACAACAAGGGGTGTCTCCCCAAGTAGGAAAAGTCCTACGGGCGGTAGTAGTGGTGCTGTGGTCGCCCCTTGCTGCTGGCCGTGACACGCTGGATCTGCTCTTCTCCAAACATTTCAGCGCGGTAACGGCGAACCACTTCAGGCGAGGAGTAGCCAATAGCGCATGCAGCAGGGGTCGTTTCATTTCGTCATTGTGACGTGTGCTGACGGAGTAGTGGCTGCGGAGTCAAACAGTCGCAAGCGAAATTGCGGCAACTTGCAGTTCACGCCTAATCGTCCAACAGACCGCCAAGCTTTTCCTCTTCAATCGTGAGGAAATTTGATTCAGCGACAATAGTATTATGCCGCGTTGCGTTTTTCTATGGGAGTGAAGTCCCACCCGATTGGCGACTGTCTTTGATCCTGTTTACGGAGCCCCTCAAATATACCTTCAATTTCTTTGCAGGCATTACTATATGCAGTCCAACCCATCATTCTACGCGGATTCGCACGTCCACGCTTATCAATTGCCTGATCAACCGTTACCCCTTCTGTTTCTGCTTGTTCAAAGGCGCTAAGCAGTGGAATTTGTGCAATTAAAACTTTGATATCAAATCCCTGGAGTAAATCTTTCGCTTGCATCGCTGCAGCTTCTTTGCGTGCATCCACTTTGACAAGTAGTGCAGCATAGGGGACTTTGTATTGCCTCAGCATTTGTGACATCTCGACTGTCAATTCGACTGATCTGCTCTGGGTGGTCGTTGGTAGCACAATGCAATCAGCCCCCTCCACTAAGTTTTTCATCTCTTCTTCGTTACTGCTTGCTTGTCCATCTGTAATAACAATCTCTGCCGATCGAGTGGCTTTGGCTGCAGCTTCAATTGGCACTGTTGGAAAAGGTAAGAGACCTCTGGCTCCATAAGCAGTTGCTGAGCGGTTGCGGTCAGCATCAACCAGGATCACTCGTTTTTGCTGATGGCTCCAGCATGCTGCTAGATGCACACTGGTACATGTTTTGGCAACACCACCCTTCTGACCAAAGACAGTGATGAACATGAAGCAGCGGCTAGAGGCATTTTTATAAGGATCGCATTGATTCCCGGCAAGGCAATACGTGTTTATGCCCTTTTTTAACGATGAAAGTGTTGGTTGGTCGCGCTTGCCTCCACTCCTTTCCTGACAGGGCAATCCGCCGCATTCTCATGGCGTATCGCCTGAGCCAAGTCCGCAACACCACTTGCGGACGAGTCTCAGTTCCATTACTAGCCACAGAAGATGAATCGCGACTACGTCCAATGGCTTGAAAGCTTGCCTCGCAACCGTGGCGTCAAGGATCGGCAAATCCAAAGGACAGGAGATCGTGCCTGCTGTAGGGGGGCAAAAGTTTTTACCGCCCCTCCCCCCTTGTAAAAGGGGGGAGGCCCATAAATTCTGGACGTAGGCCATTCGGGTCATGAGATATGGGCCGCACATAATTGCAGTCACTGACGGGTGTTTCTCTTGATATGGGCTGTGTGTAGTGGTGTGTGTGTTGGGAGGAAAGAGAGTGATGCCACTTCTGCTGTCACCTGAACAGCAGCAAGCACCAGCCCCTTCGGGATGCGCTTCAGGCCACCGGTATCGCACGCCTCACATCAAGTGGCCGTGGCAGATCCTGTACGCTGAAAGTTTTCTCAGCGAAAACTTCCACAAAATCAACTTCACGAGAGATACTTACTAGTGGGCAGGCCAAAGCATGAAACGGGCTGTGTTTACCCTCAACGATGAGACTTCCAATCGATTGGGCGTTGGTGATGTGGATCGTCATGGGTAAAACCTTATTTACTTTGGTCTAGGCCTGCTCTTTCGGAGGAAGTCGTATCACATCTCACCAAACAAAAGCTTTAAGCCGCATCAACGCAACGTGTGATTTTCCTCTAACCGCTTAGGTGATTTAAAAAAGCCGTCACGCCAAGCAGCGATGGCCCGCAGAGGCTTGAGGAGCACTGTCAGCGCGACAGCAGATACAGGAATCATTGATCATCGCTCCAGATTCTGGACGCGGCAAACCGCCAAGCGACGATTGAACTAGCAGAGGCACCGAACGCAAGGAATGCGATCAGCATCTGGGAAGTGTTCATGGGTAACTGCCAAGAGAAGTTTTTATAGCTACTCACTTACGACTGGCGCTGTTGTTACAAACTAGGAGCAGCAACCACTGGTTACGAAACTCCCGTGTCATCACCACTAAGTAGCTGACCCAATAAATCTCTCTTAACACCATGACAATCACTACACGCCAACAACGCAAGCAACGTCGTAACGAGGCTCTACAGCTGATCAGCAGTGGTGTTCCACCAACTGATGCTGCGTCTCAGCTGACTATGAAGTGGGGGTGCAGCAGGCGAACGTGTCTGCGTGACATAGAAATGGCGACATACCCATGCAACTCACAGCATCAGGCGCGGGTGCGACGTATTCACCCTTCAAAACACCTTGGGCCACAGTTCTTCAGGTACTACAAGCGGTTATGTCGCAGCTAACCCTTCAGACTCATCGTCACTACGTCTGGGGTGACTTGTAGAAGAAGAATTACGTCAAGTAGAAAGAAAAGAGCTAAGCACCCGAAGCGGGTCAAAGCCAAACTGTAATTAAAGACTCCGATTTCTATGGTAAGGACTTGGCTTTTACTGGCGCTAATAGGTCCACCAGCAATGGCACAAGGCTTTCAAAAGCTTGATAGCACGCATGGCTGGTTGATCGAGAGAAAGCTCTCGGAACAGCAAGAGCCCATTTGCCGCGCATCGGTTACTGGCGGCGGGACCTGGTTCTCAGCAAGGGTGCACTTGAATCCCAATAATGAGCTAGTGATTCCTGAAGGCCTAACTGTTCCAACAAAGACATCAGTTAATGCAGCAATAGAGGCACTCCGCTTATGTCGCTCAAGCCTTCTCTACTTCTAGGAATTAATCGCAATCGCTATTATGTAAATGCAGTTCCGGAAAGAATTTAAAGCCAGTCAGAAATTCACTGATTTTTTCATGAAGTAATCGATTGCAAAGTCAGGCAATACTCTCGACATGATATATCCAGCATGCGCCAGGTATGTTACGAGATATCTTCTTTTTGGGCGATCACTTGTTAACGCATGAACTACCTTTTCTGCTACGTGCTCAGGCCTCAGCGTAAATAATTTATTTTTCTGAGATTTTCCCAATTTGCGTTTGAGGGTCTTTTTGTATTCACTATAAAAATAATCTTCTTTGGAGATTTTTTTGCGCAAGCTTTCATATGCATTCCCCCGAAAGCGGGAGAGAATGGGGCCAGGCTCTACAAGACTCAACGCAATGCCACTGTTGCGAAGCTCCATTCTCTGGGCGTTAGAGAGAGCTTCAAGTGCATGCTTTGAGGCACAATAGCCACCCACCATTGGTGCTGAGAGAATACCATAAATTGAACTAATATTAACTATTCTCCCCCACCCCTGGTTGCGAAATATGGGCACAAATTTATTTGTCAACTCCTGCAATCCAAAAACATTTACCTCAAATTGGGCTCTCAAGTTATCGCGGGTCAAGTCTTCAACAGCGCCAGGTATCGCAATGCCTGCATTGTTAACTATTGCGCCAATTCCCAGCGGAGTTTTTCGCATTAAACCCGACACGCAATTATCAATAGATATCGAGTCGCTTAGATCCAGCCGCAGGGCATCAAAGCCCCTGGAATGTAGCTTTTGGAGATCAGACTCTGATCTAGCAGTTGGAAAAACATCCCAACCGACTTCACGCAGGCAATTGGCTATACCTTCACCAATGCCTGAGGAGCATCCTGTGACTAAAGCAGTTTTAGAATGTATTTTTGATGCTTTCATTCAATGAACTCCGTAGTGGGAAATAGTGCCGAATGCAAGAAGGCGCTTCATCCTAGTAGAGATGCTGGATTGATTCTGACCTAAACAGTCGCAAGCTGTGTTGCGTCTAATACTGATGGGAATCTTGCGAATCTTTCCCAACTCCGATTTGGCCTTGATAGCTGTCAAATACAAAGGCTTTCCCATCAAAGTCTATTGCTAACACGTCATATTCTTCTATAGCCGAAGGCGTGGGTTTCATTCCCGGAGAGCCAAGTGGCATTCCTGGCACAACAAGACCAATGATATCTGGACTATCTTTTAGAAGTTTGTCAATCGACTCAGCGGGAACATGCCCTTCTATTAAATAGCCATCCACAAACGCCGTGTGACAAGAAGCCAGGTCAGGTGTAATTCCCTCGGTTGTCTTAAGTGAATTTATATCTTCAGATATATGGTCTATAACTTGATAGCCGGATTCGACCATTCTGGCTCCCCACTTTTTGCAGCAGCTACAGGACTTATCTCTATAAAGATTGATTTCTACACCATTCTTATTTTCACCTGGAACCATCATTTCTTCGGAAGATCCATGATTATGACCTCCGTGACTAAGTGCAGCAGGGGTGACAAGGATGCATCCAAGCATTAAGTATAGAAAGAATCTCATTGATTTTGTGAGAGGGTGATGGTGGTCCTTGGATATGGCCACGTGGAGTTTTCTAATATCTATTCTAAATGCAACGGTCGCAACGTGCATTGCGGAAAGTCAGCACCGTTAGGTACGGCTCGGGTGATGAGCCCGAAGACAGAGCCAGGACCTTCCCAGGACGCCATCAGGGCAGTCAAGCAGAGGCAGGCCTGCTAAGCGCAGTAAGCAATAAAAAACCCGCCATTATTGACGGGGCGACGGTTCAATTAAAACCTCAGCACCTTTGTCGATGACACGCACAACCAGCAATAGCCGCTATCGATTGTTTCATGGGCCATCGATTATTTATACTTACAATTTGCGGTCGTCAACTTTAGTTTGCCCTTTCTGGTTAGTCGTACAAAATCGACCTTGCACGTGCTCTTTTCTCCTTTAGGTGAGATTCTGTCCACTTCGCCGTTCTTGCAGACATAAGCCTTGACTTTCCCGTTATTCTTATATGTTCGGTAGCATTCGCTGACCGATTCAATGGTTATTCCATATCCATCATTCCAATTTATTTGGCTATTTAAGTAATTCTTAAATGATTGCGGGCTATCCACTGGGAATGCCTGTGCTGTCCCTCCGAAAGAACCAGTAGCAACGCCCATGATCAAGATCATTGCTGTTTTGATTAAATCTGCTTTGGTTCGCAAGGACATGGGTTTGATCATCGCAGACTCGGATTTAGCAACTGTAGGTTCTTTTGTCAGCTAGTTCTAGGCTGCCATATGTTGCGTGATTCGTTCGATCCGACCTTAGAACGATCAGAATGCCTGGAGTGGGTGATTGCCTGGCTGCTCCACCAAAAATAATTGAGGCTCACTCCTAGGTGCTACGCCACCATCCTGTCCCTCTCGACTCGTGTGATGAACAGGTAAATCCAATCCAGCAGCAACTCAGTCACGGCAGCTTCTCCTGGGTTTGAATGCCGCCATACAGCCACCGCTTGAACTTGTCAGGGTCATTGGCTTGCAGTGCTGCCACCAGTTCAGCCAGTAAGAACAGGGCGATGCGGGTGTCTTGAGGCATTGGTCAGACGTGACTGCCTGAAGTGTTCCCCGCTGTTGCGCTGGTGATGCAGTGGCAACGCAAAACAGGCGTTTTGGCCTGTTATGTGCCACGTCTCGTTACCGCCCAAAGCCAGACGAACACTCGGAGAAACCAGGTACATAGCAGCGAACTTCTCGTTTCGCGTGTTCGGTCCCTTGGCGGTTTTCACCGTCACGGCTAGGTCTGTTGGCTGGCGATGGTTGTTTCGTCTTCAATTCAGCCTCAAATGTCTACCGAAGTTCGTAACTGGGCCATCGTCGCCAAGGCAATGGAAGCAGCTGGTGCCACATCAAGTCAGATGTATGTCCGCGCCAAAGCATTGGCACAAGGCAAGCTCGACCCCATGCCCACCAGCGCCCCTGAAGCTCCATACAGCATTTCTGCAGCCTGAGTCATCACCGATTGATTAGCAGCCTTGCCATATCAGCAGGGCTGTACTCCTTTACGTATCTCTAATGACCAATCATGTCTTGTCAGTTGAGCAAAGGTTTCATTTGGAAGCAGCCTTCAAAGAGATCGATGGCTGCGAGGACATTGAAAAGCTCCGTGCTCTTACGAAGCAGATCATTACTGCACAGGAGAATGAAAAGGCATTTGCTCGCGAAGCGATGCAGCAGATCCGCAGGGAGATGGAAGCTTCTGCTCAGCAGCGGTTCGGATTCAACTGGGGCCAGAAGTAAAAGCTTGGATTCGCTTGATCAAGTCAGTGACTTTCGCCAGCTTCCTTGGTGGTCCATGTGAAAACCCCCGCCATTGCAAACAGGGTTGCATATATACGTGAGAGGTTTTGTCGTAAAATTTCGGCAGGTTAATCAATCAGGCATTCAAAAATAAGCAAACATCTCATCCTGTCAATTCTGTAGAAAAAATTTTTGCGAGCCAACAATTACAAAGCCGTCTATCAAGATGCCAGATCAAGATTGGGCAGGTCTTTGGTAGCCGCGAAAGTCACCCACATCACTGCAGTGCCTTTGCCAGTGTTTCCCATTGTGTGAGGAGGAGTTTTGGGGCCAAGAACAAAGGACTCATCCGTTCCCCACGATTGACTCGTTCCATCCTCCTTAGTTAAGGTCAATTCCCCCTGTTCGATGTAGCCAAGCAATGGCGTTGCATGAGTGTGAAGGGGAAAAGTTGCACCTTCCTCAAATTCAGCGCGCACTAGACGCATTTCAGCTTGACCGGAGGGATAGTTAAACGTATCTCCCTCAATAGTTGTGGATGAACTGAACATATCAGTAACTGTAATAGGTTCAGCGCTGGCAACAGCTGGAAGCATAAAAACAATTAGGGAAAAGAGCGTTGTGACAATGAAGATTAGCATTTTAAATAAATTTTTCTCACATTAACCTGATGGACGTCCACTCGTTTGTTGCCATCGATACGATGTAAAAATATTAGGATTTATGTAAATGGCTTGCCATGCGTAAGCCCGAAGACGGTTGGCTATCCGCACAACTTTCTAAAACCAATAGTTCAGAGGTCGCAACAGGTGAAGAAGAGACCATCATTAGGCAGCAGGGGGCGCTTGCCGCTGCCTGTGCAGGTTCATGACGCATGAGGAAGCCGACCATCGACTAGCCGCTGGCTGGCACGTCGACCTGGAGGAGGCCGATGCGCTCTGCTCAGCTCAACGCAAGCGCTACCTGCGGTTGGAACGGGAGCGGTTGCATACATTGGATGGACGAGGTCCAGACCCATGAGCCTTGGTTGGTCCGCCCGACGTGATCGCTGTGTGACAAAGCACACAGTTTGAATTGTTGAATTCAGGACATTGTCTGACTGGTACAGAAAAATTTGCAGCTTTTGTGCATTATTCGTTTGTTCTCCGCCTTACTTGCGGTGGCTGAATATTCGCTTAAAGAGCATAAGCAAGCAATGATTGCCTTTCGTCAGCTTGAAGAATGTGGCATTCCTTGTGAATGCCCACGTTGTAAGTCGGCTTATCACCGTCTGATGAGTATTCAGCGTCAGATGGAGGAACGTGAACTGCGTTTTGCCAGACCTTCTCGGCATTACGTGCAGTACGATTAGGAGTGTGATGTGAGTTCCTATCGCAATTTCCTAATTGAGCAGATCGAGATCTATCGATCGATGCTCTATCGAGAGGTATTTCTACCTCCAGATCCTCACGCCTGCGAGCATTGTGGACCTATTTTGCGAAAAATAGAGATATTGCAGATGGAATTTGCAAGTTCCGAAAATCAAACCGCTGCCTAATTTTTCGTCTCAAGCCAGGGCGTGATCGACAAGAAACACCAGGATCAGATCCGTGCCAACAGTTCAGTCATGGAACAAATCGAGGGTGGAACGCCCATGGTGATTTAGGCTTGTCGGTTGGGCACAGCTGATAACCCAAATCATCAGACCTTATGAGAAGTAAGTCGTGAAGGGTGACTTGCAGGATGAGCGTCCTGTTGTCTGTGTCCTCCCATACCAAATTCATAGGGCTTCATGGGAGATTTTCTGGAATCAAAAAATGACCAAAAGACTGTTGCCGAACACGCGGCTCGGCTCCATATTTGCTTTGCGCGGACATGGGGAGTTCATCCACACGCGACGGCCTCGGAAGAGCGATCCGAGAGCTGACAGAACACGTCTCCTGCGTGAGCGATCGTGGGAGACACCGTTCTGTGCAATGGAATCCTGAAAAGACCTGGTGCGTTCGCTGAGAAGTTCAATAGCGCGGCGAACTTGGTTGTACCGATGGTCGCATCGATCGGGGAGAACAGCGTTCTTCTCGCGGGGCCTCAGTAGCCCCCCTCCCTTATGAGCCGTAAGGCCCTGGAGGGTGCTGCCTGGATCGACATCGGCGACTGAGGCGGCCAAAAAGAAACCCCGGAGAGATCTCCGAGGTCATCAATCCTTTCGGCTGATCCCCATCACCCGGCCGGACTCGACAAAACTAACCGCGTTGGACTCATTTGTGCCACCTGGAACTGATTTCCTCAATTGTGTAGTGAAGTTCTGTACCGACTTTGACGACACCACATGTGGGGCTAGCCATCATGAAGTGACTGAGCCATATTTAGGTTTCCCCCATCACCCAGCCCGTTGTGCGAGTCACACCGGGTTTTTTTGTGCCCTAAAGCACTAGGGATGGTGCCATGAGCGGCTTTTGCGAGCCCCAGGCAAGATTTGGATCCACTGACCTTGTGGATAACTGAGTTCAAAAAGAAACCCCCGCCAAAGGCAGGGGTTCCGAAACGGCACGGGGTTGTGTCCTTGTTTCCAACCCGTGAGATTTTTCCTCACTAACGAACCATAGGCGTTCCAACAGTCACTGTGCCAGTTAGGCGGGGACAGCTTGTGGCTTGTCCGAAGCGATCAAGCCTCTACCCCAGGCTCCTCGCTCTTCTTCTGCTCAACCTGCTCGGGGGTTGCTTCGGCTGACTTGCTGTAAGAGCAACCGCCAGCGTTTGCCAAATTGGCGAAGGCAGTCATAACCATGATCGCGATGATCACGGAGCCGCCAATGAAGGCGAAGTTTGGGGACCGGTTCATGAGAAGTGGATCTAAGAGTCCGGTGACCCTACCCACTCAAATCAGACTCTTGGGACGATGTGAGTCACTAAGTCAGCTTTGACCCAGTTTATGACGACTGTATCGACGTCAGCCACCTGAAACAACGTTGGAACCTTTGGGTTCTTGGCACTGCCATCGACCCAAATCACATCAGCCATCCGCCAGGCCCCATCCGTGTCAGTGACGATCACGGTCATGCCTGCTTTGACATGCAGGGAAACGGGATCCGACTTTGGCGCTGCAACGGCGCTCGCAAGATCAACCGACACATTACTCTTGCCAATACACCAGTACTAGTACGACTGGCGGCCTTTTGCAACTACCGATAACTACGGGCAGGGTTGAGATCAATCTTCCGTGCAAGCACGAAAAATTGCCTCAAAAGCACGGGCATCCCTGACAGAGCGTCTGCCCTCTAAGCAGTCGGTCGATGGTTCGAATCCATCAGGGGCGTTTACGAAAACAACTCCTAGCAAAGGGGAAGGGCTGGCAGCTGCTGATCCCCACTCAAACCACTTAACAGGTGATCAGTGTTAGGCCCGACGTGCTTTAGTTCCTCAGCCGTCCAGCCTGGCCTGTCTCATTAGCTCATAGTCGAATCCCATTACCTTGGTCAAATAGAAGTAGCCGCCCCAAGCGACGACATTGATGCTGATGGCCCAGATGAAAAGTCTTCGTCTGGCCTTATTGGTGCTGTCTTCCATGCCCCCTACTTCTTGTTGAGGGCACGCCAGGCGACGTAGCTACCTCCGCCGAGCAGGGCCAGAGGTATAAGCATCTTGCTGAAGGCAAGCAGGAGGAGGCCTCCACCACCGATGAGGCCGACCTTCTTGACCATTGCCTGACTCTCGTCAGTCATGGTGTCCCACTTGGGAAGAGCCATTGCTACACCGAACCTGTATTGGGTTTTTAGAGGGTTTTGACTTAGGTCGCCACCAGGTCGATCAAGACAGTAGTGGCTACGGCTAGCGGAGAGTCTTATCCCACTCGACCTAGATGACCGCGGGAAGGTTCAGACGCCTCTCGGATACATCCGAAGCGTTCAAGATCCTCCAAAAACAGTGGTGGACCAGCACCAGAGAGAGCAGAGCCAAGCCATCAACCGAGCCCCAAACGCAAAGCAGTCGCCAGTTGTCTTCAAATGTCTTCATCAATACCACGATTCAAATATGCATTCAACATGATCTACTGGTCCGATTGGGTCAGGAAGATCACGTCGCGACAACCACGTAGCAAATCAAACAAATGAGTCGCAGAGGAATCCACCCACTTTTGATGGGTTTGGATAAGACCAAGCCAGTTCTCAAGCCAAAGCCCAAACCAGCCGAGGAAAAGCAGCCAGACCTAAGTGGCTATGAGTCCGCTCAAAGAAAGCGTTTTCTACGCGCTGAGGCAGAAGAGGCAAAGCAAGAGGACGCTCAAGCCAGGCGCAGTCTGCTGAATCTGGAACGTCAATCATGATCGATGTTTAAGACCACAGACATGTCGATAGAAGTTTTGTTCTCGATAACGTCAGATCAGTACTACTAAGGTAGACCGAGGCCTCGAAACGATGACTACCACCATTACCTCTATGCGTCGTCTTCTAGTAATTGTAGGAACTGCACCGGGCTTTTTTCTGAGCAATGGAAGGGTTATGGGCAGTGCATGAGTGATACGAGCGACAACGTCGAATGCGCTCGCGAACACGGTATCGATGAAAAGCTGGTCAATTAGGCCACCCCCAAGACCAGATCGAGGTGGGGCGGCGCCCAACGTGATCAATGTGTGACAAAGAACACAGTTTATGTTGTTGAGTTCCGCACATTGCTCAGGCCTGATACACTAAATGCCGGAGAATTCGACACAGTTGCTATACCTGCTCTAATGTATTTTGAATTGGCATCTACAAGAACAGATCGAGATCTATCGCTCAATGCTTTATCGAGAGGGATTTCTACCTCCAGATCCTCATGCCTGTGAGCATTGTGGACCTATTTTACGCAAAATAAAGATATTGCAGGAGGAACTTGCAAATTCCGAAAACCAAGCCGCTGCCTAATTTTTCGTCTCAAGGCAGGGTGTGATCGACAAAGAAAATCAGGATCAAATTCATACCATCAAAGAAACGCTCGAGCAGTTTGTGTGTGTGCTGTGGTGGTGGGAGGCAATATTTGTTGACTGTGCGGTCCGTCGGTAGTCTGAGATACAAGAAAATAAAAGTTCACGGAAGATTTTGTTGATCCCAAAAAACCTCGGGAGAAGTGTTGCCAGCTGATCCGCTCGACCCCATATTTGTGCAACGCGGTGATGGGGTCCTTCTTCCACTCGCGGCAGCCTCGGTAGAGCGATCCGAGAGCTGACAGAACACGTCTCCTGCGTGAGCGATCGCGGGAGACACCGTTCTGTGCCATAAACCTGAAAAGAGTTAGTGCATTTGATGCACAGCTATATATCAGTACGAGCTTGTGAATGCAGACACCGCATCGCTCGGGGAGAACAGCGTTCTCCTCGCGGTTCCGCCGCCCCACATCATTGCTTCGGTAAGGCTGCAGAGAGTCAGCCCAGCCGATAGAAGGGGCTGTCAGACCCTCGGACAAATGTGAGTCACGAGGTCAGCTGCTCATGCTCTCTTCAAGCTCGACATACTCCTCATCGCTGAGACCAGGAGTAATCGTCGCGGTAACGCCGAGACCCTTGGTCCAGGGGTAAGTGTGTTTCTGGACTGTTACGAGGTTGTCGGCCTCTACCAAAAGACAGCCACCACCGAGGTGAGGGTGGATCTGACGTGCCAACACCTTGAAGCCCGCGTACTCATCCATAGGCTTTCCGCCTTTGATGTAGTCAACGATCGCCTGCGTGTACTTCTCGTTGGTGGGATCTGGGGCGCACCAATTGATCAAGAAGCGGGCCATAAGAGGGCACTTAAATTCCCCGCGACCATGGCCTGACAAGCGCAAAAGCGATGTCGTGCTGGTTACACCAATAGCGGTGTCGATCAGACCCTTGGACAGATGTGGGTCACCAGGTCAGCGTTGATCCAGTTGATGGTGCCGATATCGACGTCAGCCACCTGAAACAACGTTGGAACCTTTGGGTTCCTGGCACCGCCATAACATTCCCAGCACGCCGTCAGGGCAGTCCCGCACCACACACCGCTGCTGCATCTCCTCGCAGTGCTGTAAGTCGATCTCTTCGGGTAGCGGCGCATAGCCCGACATCCAGACGTTGATCTGCCGATTCCTGACACCACGGTTATTTGGCAGTGAAGTAAGCCAGTCGATGTAGTCGCGGTTCATCTGTCGCCTATTTGTGATTAAGGCGGGACCGGCTCCTCAACAACCGGCCAATGTTGGAAGCGCAAACTCCAGAGTGCTCCGCTTCTTGCGGTGCTCCCCATGAGAGTGCTTAGAGGAGAGGTGCAGCAGGTTTGATGCCTTGGTCTCATCCTCCACCTTGGTCAGTAGGTTGACCAGGTTCCAGGTGTCTTGAGAAGACAGTTCGCCGTCGTCGCCCCACTTGAGCGATGAGAGGTCAGTGGGGGACATGGACGTAGGTTCGGGGGCGTTGAACCTAAGTGGTTAAAAACCATAAAAGTCCCCACTACGAAAGGACTTTTACTGAAGAAATAATGAAAATGGTTCCAAGTGATACCTATTGGGAGGGATTGATATTCACAGCGGCATGATCTGCTTGCCGTGCTTGAAAAAGATCGTCATCTATTTTCATTGAAAACTATTGATCTGAGTATCTGTCATGCCTTTAACCTGTTGGTAATATTCCAAAATCTCGCTTTCGTGATTTTCTAGACAAGATATTAAGGGTGCTAATTTCTTATTCATCTGGTTATAAAACCTTAATCGATTGCGCACTGCCTCGACTCCTGGGTAAGTCAATGCCATGCCATTAAATCTTTTGATCTGATCCACAACGCTGTGAAATGATTGTGCGTAAGGAGCACACGGATCGGGGGCTAGAGGTCTCGTCATCGAAGGACTAGCAATCAAGAGTAAGGGAATGGCGACCAAGAGGTTTTTCATTCTTGCTCTTGATCGGGAACTCGACTCACTAGGGCGGCGAGAGATATTAATCCTCCGGTTATCACTATCAGGGCACTTGCCTGGTCTCCCGTTTTGGTGATGCCAATCGCAAGCATCAGACCTGATGATGCGAATAGAGCAGACCTAATCCACTTGTTTTTAATATGCACTGACAAGTAATTAAAGGGTGAAGGTCTAATCAGTGAGGAAGACCTCGCATCATCCAAGACTCATACATAAAGATGAGAAGGAAGAAGAAGACAATTCCGATGACCAGTAGTTTTCCGTTCATTCCCAATCTTCTCTTTCCCAAGGCATAACGACGTTGCACTGATTCAGGTGCACCAGTTGAGTTTTTCGACAAGTACTGGACCGGAAACAGGATCCGTAACACCAAGATCAGCAGAGATCTCTTCAAGAAGGTCTCTTACAGAATCCAGATGAGCAATCATCTGAGGTCTTGCCGCCACAAGAGACTCCTTTTCCTTGAAGACCCCCGTGAAGACAAAGGATCGTTCACCTGTTTGGGCAAAATACCCATTCATATCTGTAGGTGCTTCCCACGCGCGAACTGCCTCGACATACTTTTCGACCTCGCCCTCCTTCACTATTGTCCGAACAGAAGTCAGAAACGACATAATCGATTAAATGATAACGATCATATCATCCATAGCAAAAAGAAAATGTTTCATAGATCACTCTTCCTCCCAGTCCTCCCCAACAGAGGCACATTTATAGAAGAGGATGTCTGACTGGTATTCAAGTTTGATTTTCTCTTACATATGACTTTGCCTCGTGGATGCAGGGGATGGTGTTTTCAGGACCATAACCACGTTGTTCTGGATTGTCTGTATCTCTAAACTCCAGTCATACGCTCCGTTTTGTGGATCTGGTTAGAAGTAGCGAGGTCCAGGTAACGGATTAACAGACCCAAATCGGAATTCAGGGGTGTTTCGGTGCCCCTTTTTTGGTGCTTGATCGCTCTTTGGGCGTCCAATCAGGTCAGCAGACGTTGGATTGCTTCTGGTTATCCACCAAACCCTGCTGATGATGCCCTGAGCAGTGCACAGGCGAGCCAGTCGACGAAAACCTTTGGATTACTGACCCAAGCAGATTCATCCCTTTAGAACCGCCACACCTAATGGTCGTTGGCGTCGATCAACCATCCTTCTCACATCAAGCCACCTCCGGGCACCAGCCATTCTCGCGCTCACGCCTTACAATCCACTAATAAATCGACGACAGCCTTCTGAGCGATAGCTGCAGACGCTCAAAAGTTGAGTTGACCTGACAGCCACAGCTCGTGCCACATTGCAGGAGGAGATGAGCTCAATGCCAAGAAGCAAGTCGTAAAGATGGCTCCGACCGTCAATCCAACGCCCATCACGATCAGTGCAGTAAGTCCTTGCTCGTCAGTCAGCGGACTGTTGTCTAAGAAACGGCGCTTCGCCATTGGCTGAATATTGCTCCCTACGTTCTGCCCCTTAAAATAGCTGATTAGCAACAGGTATCTATACTCATCAAACTACTACACGTATGGGCATTGGAAACTAATTGGAATAATCGTGGCTAGCTTCAGACAGTGCAGTCTTTTTGCGTAGTATCGTTTGCGACAGGAGTGCTCTGTTTAATCTCAGTACGGATAGTACGAAAATGTTTTGTGACAAAAAGCATTTTGCAGCGGTTCTCCGATAGCTAGAGTTAAAAAACCTTAATTTATCTCAATGGGCTCTCGAGTACGGCTCAGAAGCATGTCCGACTATGGGTATGCAGTTCTGTGGGAGAAAGTTCGAATTGAATATTTCACCAGTGTTGGTAATCAACAGCGCGCTGACCAATGCAAAAAATACCTGCAGGAGCTGGAGTGGCGCTTGGCCATGTTGCCTTCGACTGATCATCTTGAGCAGCTAGAGCAAAGCTCAGGTGATCCATTGGCAGATGCCGGCTGGATCCCCTCTGAGGAAAAACGTCAATTCCATGCAAAAAATAGTTAGCGTCATATTTTTCGTGGCAACTCACCGAATGAAACCAGTACATTAGTACTCACCTGGTATACCGAATTCAGCTCTGCAGTGATTGACATCGACTCTGTACTGAGTCCACTTTGTATTCTTTTGAGAAGCGGCCAGCACACATCCTTCATATGTTTTTGGTTCTTGCTTTTGTTGGTCATCTTCTTCAGCAGCTTTAGCTACTGGACATGCAACAGTGATTATCGCGCCAACAATAATCAGAAAGGATTTAATCTTCACTCCCTCATCCCATTGACTTATTATTTTAAACCGATGGTTACCTGCAGTGCGTTTGGTGCGTGAAGCGTCCACGGAAGTGAGCAGCAAACTGCGCATCCAGTTGTGGCTGCACAACCATTGCTCGCAATGCGTTCAACGCACCAACAGCTGAGGCGTACTGACCATCGCGTTCAGCCTTGGCCGCCAGGCGTTGATACTGCGTTGCCAACCAACCCACCATCTGCTGAAGATCAACCGAGTTCAAGGCGTTCGCTAGTTCACTCTGAGCGATTTCTAGGTCACGCAGACTCGTTCGCCTGCTGCACCCCCACTTCACAGTCAGCAGAGACGCAGCATCAGTTGGTGGAACACAACTGCTGATCAGCTGTAGAGCCTCGTTACGACGCTGCTGGCGTTGTTGTCCAGTAGTTATTGCCATGTTAGGGAGCGGCAAATTTTTGAGTTGGGGCACTGACAATAATAATCATTCTTTGTTCCAATAATGATTCTCTTTCTTATGCTTAGGTCACATTACTGGTCTAGTATTGGAATGAAATTACGAGGTCAACTCAAATGTCAACAGCCGTCAACTGTGCATGTCCTAAATGTACCTGCGAAGTCAGCGAGGAGAGCGCAATTGTTCTTCAGGGTAAGTTCTTCTGTTCGACAGCCTGTTCAACAGGGCATCCCAACAATGAGCCCTGTCATGGTGAAGGTTCTTGTGGGTGTAAATGCGGTGAGTGATCAGGGTCACTGATGACGTTGGTGTGGATTGAGGCGTTCATTTGGTGAAGGCCATGTCAATCAGATCAGCTTCGGGGGGGACGGATTTGGCGGTTTTTAGCTGAGAAGCATTGGTGTTACTGGTTTTTTTGGGGGTGCCGTGTAGAGGTTGTGTCCGCGGCCCTTGCCCGGAGATTTATTGGGCCAGCTGCATTGTCGTTACCTAGCTTCATGATCATGTGTACGTAAATGACGCTTCTGAAAGATCCGCAGGCATTGTATTTAGCTTTTCAGCAATTAATTTTCTCTCATGTTTCATGGCCCATTTAAATGCTGGCGAACAAGCGATGTGTAAAGCGCAACTACTCCAATTGGCGCGTGAAATTGAAATAGAAACAAACATACGACGAATGGAAATTGCTAGAGAGCGTTTCTCTTCAAAGACTGATTCAGTTGTCGTAGTGGCAGGTAATGGCGGGGGCTTTAAGGGCATAAATCGCTGAGATTAACTGCGCTGCAATGGATTTACCCCCGCGGCCCTTGCCCGGCGCTTTTGGGGGTGTGAATCGCTGAGATGCACTGCGCTGCAATGAATCTACCCCTGCCGGTCTTGCTGGCCGGTTTTCACTCCATTCAGGCTTGTAACAAGAGCAACAAGTGCTGACTATTTGTCTTAGACCAATGGGAGAGACAATGAGGCAAAGATGCTCAACGAAATGCTTCTCACCACCAACCTGTGCGTTGCTATTGTTGGCGCTATGGCTCTCTTCTATAGAGAGCTTCAGCTGCTGCAACAAGATCACTAGTTAGTCAGCTCCCAATCATTCACAACAGCCCTGCACCTTTAAAAGCTTCGATAACTTCTGCTTCCGCAGCGGGATCGAGGTTCATATCAGCGATGGTGTCCTGAATGATGCGCCTGGTGATGGCGAACCATTCCTTGCGCGTTGCTGAGCGTGGCCAGACGTCTATTTCAAGTACTGGTGTTGGAGAGACGTGATCAAGGATGATCGGCATCGTTATCGGGCGCGTCTCTGAACGACTTGCGGTCTAGGTCCACATTTTTGACGGTACTTAGCCATTATAGTGTTAGTCATTTCATTCTCATGAAACAACCTTCACTCAACAATGACGACAATTTCCAGATCTTTCTTCAAGGTCGCAACAAAAAAGCTAAATATTTAAAATATAATCTGTCACTCTTTTCGAAGGGTACGAATAAAATTGAATTAATCAGTGATAGCTTTGATGGTGATACAACAATTCACTTTGCTAAAAACAGAAAAGATGCAAGAAAGGTTCATTCAACACATGATGTTGATTTAATTTTTGATCAAAAGAAAGGTTTTCTCTATAGGAATCGCAATGGAGCTGGCAAAGGGTTTGGAAAGAAAGGTGGCGTAATTGCTCGTCTTAGCAATTTGTCAAATATTGATTCGAGCGACTTCCTATTTTCTAATTCCAGTAATAGAGATTTAGGAGAATCGTATCAAGGTTCAGATGAATCTATGTCATCTGATTCTTCTAGTACCAGCCATGGCGATTATAACTATGGATATCGCGGGCAAAGTTATTCTAGATTGTCTAATCCCGAGAATAACCTTGATTGCGGGCTTGATGCATTGTTGGATATGCAGACTAGTCCTTTCTGCACATTCTAAATAATAAGATCTTGTGGAAGGCGATTCACGATCAGGTCAGCCTGAATAGGAAGCTGACGTTTGGTCACTAAAACGCGTATTTGGGATACATACAGCTTGGCTTTTAGGAGTATTAATAAATAGTCAGTTTTACAGAAGACTGTCGTCACCGTAGCGATTGTCCTGGCTTTCGTTCAGACCCTTAGGTGAGCCTCGATCAGCTTGTCATTCAAAGTGCTGGATAAGCATTCGCAAAACCCCATAGGGCGAGAGCTGTGATGCAAGCAAAGACGACAGCAGTTGAAGCTGCCAAATCAGCTTTCTTCGACTTCTGGACAAATTGAAGTAAGCGAGCCATGGGTTTAATGCTTAACCCCCCTGTCATGGCTCAGCAGGTCTGTTTGTTCCATCAATGTGAGTGAGCCCGCATCAATAGTCGGCACATGATGTCGGTGAAGCCGCAGCTGCACAGGCAATTTGAAGCTCACTTCCGTGGGAGCCACTCGCATAAGCCGTTCCGGCGCTGACATTCCATTGTCACGCTCTAATCACCTGAACAGTGGCAAAACCTTGGGATGCCTATCAAATGGCTGACTCCTTCTTCGTGCTTCCCATGCAGATGTATCTCGCGGATTGCGTTTTTCCTGAGAATGAAGGTCAACTGGCTGCTTACAAAAGCTTCTGTGAGCTGTGGGATTCAGGAGATATGGCGAAGCTAGACAACTTTGATGGCTTTGAAATGTTGTTCCGCGTCCACGCACCTGGCGCAGGCAGAGTAACAATTTTGTTTAAGGCAGAGAGTGATGCTCAGATCTTTGAGGCCTTCGCGCCATGGCGTGCTCAATTCGGCATTGAGATGGACTTCACTCCTGTAATCGGGTGTCAGGATGTGGTCGATTACCACAAAAAGCTTTTCGCGAAGATGTCCTGAGCAGTGCGTAGGTAAGGCAGTACTGGCAGGCCTCACGGGAGAAGAAATAAGCAGAACATTCCACCGTGCTGTCGTTATCTGTTGACCACAAATTTGATTAGTTTCGCTAATAGATAATTCTAGGCAGTTTAGCCCAACTTATCTGACGCTAAATAATGAGGGCGATCTGAAGAAACCTACGCTGTACTACACAAGAAGGACCCGTATTCGTATTAGTTACGTGATCTGACCGTGCTGCTGTCGATATAAGTTCCATGCATCTTCTTGTCCATGCAGTCATAGAACTTTTGAGAGAACTCAAGGTCAACGCTCGCGCAGAAGCCATGTGCCCTGTCAGCCACCTGCTCAAACTTCTGCATTGACAGGAAGACTTGCTTGTCGCTGGTAGAGTGCGCAGGTGCTGCTGCTATCAAAAGAACCGAGATGGAATATGCAAACAATTTCATGGGGCATTCCTCCCTTTTCTGGTAGCTTGCGCAAAAAAGCGTCATTCAACAGATATCTTCACAGAACTTCTTGAGTCAAATATGAATAGAAAATAAATACTTATTTGCGAAATAATAATCTTTAGCGAGTCTCTTGTTTCCTGCGGCTTATGTTCTTCGTCCAATCAGGAGAGAAGAATGAATGCTTCAAGGAAATCTCCGGCCTGCGTTCTGCGCTGGAGCGTCCAAAAGGTGAATCAGAATCTATACGCCGTTTCTGCCACGATTGATGGGCGTGAATATGACTTTGTAGGAAACTTTAAGTCAATCACCGATGCGAACAAAGCTGGACGCAGGTACGCATCCGACCTTTTGCACAATTCAATTTCTGGAGGACGTCTATCGCTCCGATCCTGATCGTCGGCGACGTGGGCGATTGCTGGGAGGCATACGTTGCTGGTGGGCTGAAGCGCATCCCGAAGGAGCACGTCCTGGACAATCTTCCAACACGTGGTGGGCGGCCGCCGGCAGACATACATCCACGACACGCCTAAGCGAATCACAATCGAGAACTAAATGCCAATAGCAGTGCTTGTAACTACTACAAATACCTTGAAGATTGCGGCGAGAGCAGGAGCAATAAATAAACAAATACCTACAACACAGGTTGTAAATGCTGTTTTGAGCTTTTTAAGGAAATGCCTCATTAGACAAAGACAGCACCGATGAGGATGGATGCGCCAATTACAGCACAGACATTCCAAGCGACATTCACGGCAAAGGTAAAAAGTGCCGTGCCTGCTGAAATACCAGATGAAAGAGACCGTCTTAGCCAATTCGGCATCTCAAGAAACCTGAATCACACGTATTCATTCTGCGGCCTCTATGTTGAGCTGCTCGAGCAGGTCTGCAAAAGATGACAGATCGCTTAACGGTCTCCCGAAGGAGCTGGCTTTCCTTATGACACCAGCCTCATCTCACTGGTGGTGAACATCGCCTCCATCCGTTTTTGACCATTATCTCCCACGCCTCAATGGCCTTGTGTCTAGCCATCCGTCGACGCGTCGCAGGAATCGGGGAATCAGGCGGGCGCCAGTAAAAGGTGCGCAGTGTCACCCACTGACCATCTGCTGTTGGCTCTTCAGGCTTGAACTCAACGACTTTGTGCTGGTCAACATTCACCAGCCATCTGTGGCCACGTGGTCTGTAGGTTTGGCGATTCTTGTTTTTCACACCATTAATCCTGACTTCGAAGAGATAGGAGCCATGGCTGCAAGCACTGCGGAAAACCACACCTGGGTCAGAGAGCCCCGCAAGAGCTGACATTCCATTGTCACGAACTGATCACCTGAACAGCGGCAAAACGTCAGGATGGCTACCACGCAGGTGTCTCTTCTTTTGTAACTCCCATGCAGATGTATCTCGCGGATTGCGTTTTTCCTGAGATTGAAGGTCAACTGGCTGCTTACAAAAGCTTCTATGAGCTGTGGGATTCAGGAGATATGGCGAAGCTAGACAACTTTGATGGCTTTGAAATGTTGTTCCGCGTGCACGCACCTGGCGCAGGCAGAGTAACAATTTTGTTTAAGGCAGAGAGTGATGCTCAGATCTTTGAAGCTTTCGCGCCATGGCGTGCTCAATTCGGCATTGAGATGGACTTCACTCCTGTAATCGGGTGTCAGGATGTTGTCGATTACCACAAAAAGCTTTTCGCGAAGATGTCATGAGCAGTACGTAGGCAAGGCGGTACTTGCAGGCTCTACGGGAGAAACAATTTGCGGATCATCCACCGTGCTATCGTCTGCCACTAACCACTAATTTAATTAGTTTGGCTAATAGATTGTGCTAGGCAATTTAGGCCCAATTTGTCTGGCGCTAAATGATGAAGGTGGTCCGCAATAACCCACAAGCCGACAGGCAGGAAGGACCCAAGAAGTTACTAAGTGGTGCACCTATGCATCTTATGGGTGTGTGGGGGAAGTACAAAAAGTCCTCTCTGCATATACATATTTTGGGCGACCACCAGTGGAAGCAAGGGTCTGTCTGGTGATCTTGTCCTCCACGTACAAGCCCTTCAGAACCCGATACGCATATCTTTCAGCGCAGCGCAGCTCCTGCGTGATGTCCTCAACCGTCCAGTAGCGGTCGCTCCCTGCAATCAATTCCAGAGCCTTTTCCGCGAAATGGCTTCGTTGCTTTGGAGTCATGTCCTCTTCATTCGTGACCCCCTTCAGAAGAAACGAGTAGTCCTCATCGCTTCCCTCCAGATCCAACGCTGTGCCGTCTTTGCAGGTGCGCCCTTTGAAGCACTTCAACCGCATCTGAATTCCCTGGCCTGACTGCTGCTTATCCAACCTCCAGATCCCCCAAACATCGCTGGAAGCCCAGACCTGACTGCCGGCGCCATAAATAGAGTCAATGGTGATGGCGTTGGTTGTTGACTCTTTGCTCTGCTTCCTGAGGTGGGCACTCATCACCACGGCAACGCGATTTTTAGAAGCCCATGTGTTCAGTGGATAGAGTTCGAATCCAAACTCCGCGTCATTCATGCTCGGGCCATCTGGCCTGCCAGCACCCAGTAGCGTCGTCAGGCTGTCCAAGACGATCAGGTCGTAGCCCTGTTGCCTCTGGAGAGCCTTGAGGTTGTCCTCGTTGAAAGAACTCCAGTCAGTGAGTAGATGAAACTCTCCACGGGCCCGCATGACCTTGAGCTTGTCGGCTGCGTTCTCAGGGCTTTCATCGGATTGGATGAAACAGACCTTGCCTCTCTTGGCCGTGAGTTGACCTATGAAGACCGAGCCGTTAGAGACGGCTTCCGCCAACCCATAGAGAAGCGAGCTTTTGCCTGACCCAGAGGCGCCAGCAAGCAAAGTCAGCCGACCACGGGGGATGAACTCATCAACGATCCAATCCGTGGCCTCGCGCGTCTTCAGAACCTGCTTGGCGGACTGAATGGGGACTTTTTGAACATCCCCCTGACACCCCTCACCCAAAGAATCGCCAGACGGAAATTGGAGATCGTGTTGAAGAGTCTTGGAATAGAAGCCATCCTTCATTTTTGAAGGCGAGAGGAACGCATCAGCAGGCAAATTCCCCATATCAATCAACGTTTGGAAAGACGTTCTTTCGTCTGCCTGACCTTTCATGACCCTGCCCTCGCACCGGGGGCACGGCCGTAGGTCTCAACCGCCTCAGCAGGCATCCGACGGAAATCGGTGAACGCCTGGATCGCACTGTGGACATGCCACTGAAGAGTGCTGCTGGTGCTGAGGCCAACCCATCGGTAGTCCCGGCCTTCCTTAAAAGCGGGATCCGATGACGCCGGAGCTTTCGCAGCGTTTGCGGATGAATGCCAAGAGCGTCAGCGCACTCCTGGGTGGAGACCCATTGGGTCCCGGAAGCGTTGGTTACGGACACAGCATCTCTGTTCTGAGCGAGCTTCAGGTAAGGCCGTCCGCTAAGCCATCCCCTCGTCTTTGCCGTCCTGTAGCTGTCTCCGCTTGCGGCTTGCTGCCCTGCACCACCTGTTGCGACCTGTCAGAAACACTTGCCCAACCAAGCCGAGAGAACCGCCGACAGGACTACCTCTCATTTGACTAACACAGGAGTCGTTGGGACCTGGTCTGCGCTGCTTTCAAGATCGGACGGCTCCGACCTAGTACTAAGAATTTGGGACTCTCATCAGCGCCTGTCGACTGCACAGAGCTGCTCCGAGCGGTTTATCCCGAGATTTATCCCGAAGCTGATTTATCCCTAAAACCAGTTTCGCCGAGATCGCTTGCGGTGGACAGGTTGAAGGCCCCTTCCAGGGCCAATGAGTCATTTTGGTGATAAGGCTGACTTCACCCCATCTCCCCTAAGGGTCAGGCAGCAACAGGGGCTGCTTGACGGGAGAAACGAACGATGTTGTTCGCAGTTACGGGTTTGCTCTCACCGAGCAGGCTTCAGTCACCCTCCTCATGCCCCGTCGAAACCATTGCAGCCCCTCGAATAAGGGTGAAATGGAGCTGAGCGGAATCGAACCGCTGTCCGAAACACTGGTGTGGATCACCTAGTCCGGAAACCGGACCCTGTCATTCTGACAGCAGTGGTGACCTGGAGCACAACGGTCTTGGGTCGAGGGAACCGTCTCAATGGCGTTGCGGTGCTGCCCCAAGGGTTGGAAACGCTGGGCTGCGACGAACTGGTTGCGTTGGGTGCCCATGGAGTCCAGCCCCTGCGCCGAGCAGCCGCGTTTCAGGCTGATATACCCTGCCTCTACCGGCTGCATCTGCAAGCTCGACTGCCCTTCCGTCTGCTGCGGGAGATGGCAGACTTTCCCTGTCAGGGCCGGAATGATCTCTACGACGGCATCCGCAACGCCCTGAATTGGGAGCGGTGGCTGCATCCCTCAATGAGCTTCCGTGTTGACGTGACGGGTACAGCTCCAGGGCTCAACCACAGCCACTACTCCGCGCTGCAGGTGAAGAACGCTCTGGTGGATCTGCAACGGGAGATCTGGGGAGAACGCTCGTCGGTCGACCTGGACCATCCAGACCTGGCTCTGCATCTCCACCTGAACCGCGGTGGTGCGGTCCTGAGCCTCGATGGCAGTGGCGGCAGCCTGCACCGGCGGGGCTACCGCTCTGCCATGGGAGCCGCACCGTTGAAGGAGAACCTGGCTGCTGGGCTGATTCAACTCACGGGCTGGGATGGCCGGATGCCGCTGGTGGACCCCTTTTGTGGCAGCGGCGTTCTGTTGATCGAAGCCGTCACGATGGCCCTGCAACAGGCTCCAGGTCTCGGTCGACAGTTCGGATTGGAAGGCTGGGCCGACTTTGATCGTGAGCTCTGGGAGCGCGAACACGCCCGGGCTCGGCAACGCCGTCGCTCCGACCTTGATCTGGCTCCCGTCGTGGGATACGAGCAGGATCCATTGATCGCTGATCATGCCCGCGACAACATCCAAGCCGCCGGGCTTGAAGGACTGATCTCCATTCGTTGCGGCAGCTTTGAGCAGCAGACACTCCCTCCAGGACCAGGGCTGCTGGTGTGCAACCCGCCTTACGGCCACCGCGTCGGTGCCGACGACGATCTCGAACAGCTCTACCGATCGCTTGGATCCTTCGTGCGGGACCAGGCATCAGGCTGGCAGCTGTGGTTGCTCAGCGGCAACGCTTCCTTCACCGGCGCTTTACGGCTCAAGGCCAGCCGGAGGATCCCCGTCAGCAATGGCGGTATCGATTGCCGCTGGCTGAACTACGGGATCCGTTGAGTTAATCGCGACCCAGTAGGGCTCGTATCGTTCGGCTCAGACCTTCAAGAGTCTGTGGCAGGAACGGAGCTTTGAGCACCTGACCGCCGATGCGCAGGCTGATTCCCGCAAGCACCAGATTGGCGCTGGCCAAAGCCAGCAAGGCCTGACTCAGGCTCAGGCTCCAGGTCTGTTGAATCCACAGCACCAAAGCCACCTCGCCGGCCAGCAGCGCCAACAGCATCGAGGTGCCACCGATGGCCATGAACAGACCACCACTGATCAACCGGCGCTTCTCCCGATCCACCTCCTGCAGCGCCATCCGCACGTGCAGATCCATCACAGAGGCCGCTAAGGCCGTCACCCGTGCAGCGGCTCCGAATCCTCGCGATCGTTGTTGAGAATCAGTCATCAGGAACGCCGTCCACCACTGAGCAGCGAGCCGATCAACACACCCACCCCAAGGGCTACGCCCACAGCCAGCAGTGGCCGCTGCCGCACAGGCTGTTCAATCCGAGGCCGCAGAGTTGTGTTCAGCTCATCCAGCAACTGCTCCAACTGCTGTTCCAGCGGATCAAGACTGTCGGCCAGATGACGTCCGCCTTCTCCCGCTGAGTGCATCAGCTCCTCCAGCTGCTCCCGCACCCCCTGGGGGGTCAGTCCAGTGTTCTGCTCGATCAATCGCACCACCTCATCCATGCTTCCTCGAGTTGCTTCGAGGGTATGTTCAGCAAGGTCAGGCCAGCGCTCACGAATCGTTGGAAGCAGGCTCTCAAAGCGCTCTCGAAAGTGGAGCTCAAATCGACCATTGGATTGTGGCGATTCACCGATCATGCGACGATTAATGGAGATGATCTGATAGTAATCACTTTATTTTGATTTTGCTTATAATTATTCAGCGAACGTTTCTCAAAACACCATGAGAATCAAAGCTACTATCAAAGGCTTCAGAAGGTGTCAAGGCTTAACAATAGAATTACAAGATAGCAATGGAACAATCATCGCAAAGGCAGACAACATCATAAAAAATCGCTTCAACCTGAAACTCAATCAATCGCCATTTTAATCAAGGGGAAAGACATCCATCCAGACCAACCTGATTGACAGCAATGGCGAAGAAGCCAACTTCACACGCAGGGGAATTCGGCATGACCTCGCACCAGACAGTCAGGCCTTCAACTTCAAACTCAACAGCCAGAAAAAATCGCAGCATCTGAAACTCAAGCCCAAGACACAAAAGCTGGAGGTTGATGAACTATCCGAGCCCAGTTGGAGCCTCGGACGTCTCCAGTCCCTCGGGGCAGCAGGTGTGAGCCCCCACCTGGAACAAACCTCCACTGGGTATCGCCTGTCCTATGCCGCCGATGGCAGTCTCACCGTTGCCGATCTCAGCGACAATTTCACCCTCATCCCCGGGGAAGCATGGACCGCGCTGCTGACTTCACAGTAATCACCAACGCTGCCGGAGAACGCCGGGCCTTCTACGTAGAACTCAATCCCCAGACGAATTTTAAGGAAATTTTCAGTGCTGACATCAGTGACGATGGCCTCAGTCTGAGCAATCGCGTCGCAACCGGGTTTTCTGATCAAGGCGCCTTGGCCTGGGGAGTGCCGGACGCCGTCCGTCTTCCGGATGGACGCGTCCGTCTTTACTGGGTGGAAGACCCCAACCAGGCTGTGCAGGCCGATGAAATCATCGTCAGCGCCACGTCCACGGACGCCTCTGGAACATCGTTCCTGCGTGATAGCGGCAGCAGAACAACCGGCGGCTACGTGGATTTCGAAGTGCTCAAGGCCGAAGCCGGTGACTGGTTGGCTGTCATGTCATCCTCACCTGAAACGATCCCCAGTCGATCCCAGGGCATATGTCGGCACCTCGAGCGATGGACTTTCCTGGAACGTGCAAACCAATAACCTTGCTCCCGCGGGAAAGAGCTACCTCGACCCCACCGGAGTGGCGATAGGCCCCAACCAGTGGCAACTTGTTCTTTCGGAGAGTGAATCCGTCTTGGGTGATCGGTACTACACCTTGGTGCACACAACCTTGGCCCTGGCCTGACTATGCCGCGCTACTCCCTGTTGCTTCATACAGACGCACCGAATGATCCTCTAGGGACCCACATCGATCTTCTTCTGGAAGATGCTGAGAATTGCCGAACTTGGCGAATACCACAACTGCCCCATGCAGGTGGCGCATCTCAGGAGGCTGTCCCTCTGCCACCCCATCGATTGCTCTGGCTGGAGCCCCGCAGTGCCGCGGTCTCGGGAAACCGCGGATGGGCTGAGCGAATCTGTTCAGGCCAGTACAGCGGAGTTCTCCCAGACGACGTGACCGCAGCCGTGAACGTGATTTTGAGCGGAGATCTTGAAGGACGCCTGCAAATCAACAAAGGCCGCTGCCGTTTGTCAAACCCTTGAGCTTTTCGTCAGCTCCGCTACTTTCAGCTCGCTGACAGCCCCCGTTCCTGTTGGTTCACATCAATCAGGTCGGGCTGACGCAGTTCAAGTCGTTCGGTGGGGCGATGACGATCCCCCTCGAGCAGGGGTTCACCGTGGTGACGGGACCGAATGGCTCGGGCAAGAGCAACATTCTTGATGGCGTCCTGTTCTGCCTCGGCCTGGCCACCAGCCGGGGGATGCGCGCAGATCGTCTGCCGGATCTGATCAACAGCGCCGTGCTCAAGGCGGGCAAGGCCGCCGAGACGACGGTGAGCGTCCGCTTCGACCTCAGCGACTGGCAGCCGGATGCCGCTGAAGACGGTCTCGAGGCGCCGGAGGAGGGTCCCTGGATCAAACAGGGGCAAACCGAATGGACAGTCAGCCGCAAGCTGCGGGTGATGCCTGGGGGCTCGTACAGCTCCAGCTACAGCGCCGATGGGGTGGCCTGCAACTTGCAGCAGCTGCAGACCCAGTTGAGGCGGCTACGCATCGACCCCGAAGGCAGCAATGTGGTGATGCAGGGCGATGTGACCCGCATCGTCTCGATGAGCAACCGCGACCGCCGCGGCCTCATCGACGAACTGGCCGGTGTTGCCCTGTTCGACAGCCGCATCGAGCAGACCCGCCGCAAGCTCGACGACGTGCAGGAGCGGCAGGACCGCTGCCGGATCATCGAACAGGAACTGCTGGCCAGTCGCCAGCGCCTGGAAAAAGACTGCGCCAAGGCCAGGCAGTACCAGCAACTGCGGGAACGGCTTCAGTTGGGCCGCCGTCAGGAGATGGTGCTGGCCTTCGAAGCGGCAGGCCAAGCGCTCAAGGATCTGGCCAGCCGTCAGCAGGCCCTCGAAGAACAGGAGCAACGGGATGCTGCGGCAATCGCCAGCGGCAAGGAAAGTCTCAGCAAGGCCAGCGCCGAACTGCAAACCCTGCAGGAGCAGGTGAAAGCCCTGGGGGAAGATCAGCTGTTGGCTGTTCAGGCCGAGCTGAAAGGTCTGGAGACCAGCGCCCGGGAACTGGAACGGCAGGCTGGCCGCCATCAGGAGGAAGGACAGCGGCTGCAAGGGTTGCGCCATGACCTGGCCAACCGCCGCCAGGACTGGCTGCACCAGTCACGCGAGCTTGAGCAAGATCCCGATCAGGACGCTCTGGCTGCTGCCGAGGCCACCTGTCGGGGGGCGGAAGCAGCGGTGGAGGTGTCCAGGCGGCGCCTCGGTGATGTAGCCGGCCGCTCCGGTGCCTGGCTTGAGGAGCAGAAACGACGAAGCGGCCGTCGCCAGGAGCTGCAGGTCGCCCTGGCACCGCTGCTGGAGGAACAGCAGCAACTGCAGGAGCGGCTGCGGCAGGACGCGGAACGGCTGACGGAACTGCAGCAGGAGCAACAGCTGGACGGCAACGACGAGCAGGCGGTGCAGCAGCGACTGGAGCAGCTGGAGCAGGACTGGCAGACCCTGCTGCAGAGTCTCTCGTCCGGGAAACAGGCGCTGCAGCAGACCGCAGACTCCCTGGCGATCCAACAGCGCACCCGATCGCGACTGGAGCAGGAGCAGACCCGGCTGGAACGGGAGATCGCTCGGTTGGAGAGCCGCCGCGACGCACTTCAAGAGAGCCGCGGCACTGGCGCCCTGCGCCTGCTGCTGGAGGCCGGTCTTGACGGCATTCATGGCCCGGTGGCGCAATTGGGGGAAGTCGATGACCGTCACCGACTCGCCCTGGAAGTGGCCGCCGGTGCTCGTCTCGGCCAGGTGGTGGTCGATGACGACCGCATCGCCGCCCAGGCCATCGCGTTACTCAAAAGCAGCCGTGCCGGCCGGCTCACCTTCCTGCCCCTTAACAAAATCCGCGCCCCAGGCGGTGGCAACAGCGGTGCCGCCTTCGCCCGGGGGCCCCGCGCCGGCGAAGGCGACAACAGCAATGGCCTGGTGGGCCGCGCCGTGGACCTGGTGCGGTTTGAACCCGTCTACGACCAGGTGTTTGCCTACGTCTTCGGCGACACGGTGGTGTTCAGCGATCTCAGCAGTGCCCGTCAGCAACTCGGCCGCAGCCGCGCCGTCACCATCGATGGTGAGCTGCTGGAGAAAAGCGGCGCCATGACCGGCGGCAGCCTGTCCACACGCAGCGGTGGACTGAGTTTTGGCCGCAGCAGCGATCAAGACGAAGCAGAACCGCTGCGGAGGCGCCTGCTGGAACTGGGGGAAACCCTGGCCGCCTGCCGCCGTGAGGAATCAAAGCTGGCCCAGACCCTGGAGCAGCATAAACCGCAACTGCGGGAGCTGGAACAACGCCAGGCCGCCCTGGTGGCCGAACGCAATGCCGCCCGCCGCAACCATGGCCCCCTGCTGGAACGCAGCCGGCAGCGGGCTGAACGCCTGAGCCGGCTGTCGCAGGAGCAGAGCGGTCAGCAGCAACGGCTGGCGGTGATCGGACGGCAGCTGTCGCCACTGCAGGAGGAACTGCACCAGCTGGAAGCCGCAGAACGCAACAGCGACGGCCATGACGATGCCGGCGCCTGGCAGCAACTGCAGCAGGATCTGGAGGCGGCTGATGGCCGCCTGGACAGCGCCCGCAAGGAACGGGACGCGCTGCTGCAATCCCAACGCGAACGGCAGCTGGCGATCGAACGTCTGGGGGATCAGCGCCAGACCCTTGAGGAGGAGGAGCGCCGGCTGCAAGAGGCTGTTCAGGCCCTGGCCGCAACCCACACCAGTTGGCGCGAGCAACAGCAACAGCTGCAACAACAGCGCAGTTCCCTGCAGCAACAACAGTCCGATCTGCAAGAACGGTTCGGCGAGCAGCGCCGTGCCAGGGATGCCGCTGAGGCGGAGGTGGGCAGCCAACGGCAGGCGTTGCAGCAGGCCGAATGGAACCTGGAGCGGCTGCGGGAGGAACTCGAGGGACTGATCGAAGAGCAGCGCAGTGGCGCCGTAAGGCTGCAGGAGATGGAGCAGGCCCTGCCGGATCCCCGCCCTGAAATTCCCGAGGAGCTACGACTTGCAGGGCTGGAAGCCCTGCAGGCCGACCTGCAGGCGATTCAGCAACGCATGGAAGCGCTGGAGCCGGTGAACATGCTGGCGCTGGAGGAACTGGAGGCCCTCGAGCAACGGCTGGCCGAACTCAACGAACGGCTGGAGGTGCTCAACAGCGAACGGGAAGAGCTGCTGCTGCGGATCGAAACCGTCGCCACCCTGCGCCAGGAGGCCTTCATGGAGGCCTTCACCGCCGTGGACGGCCATTTCAGGGAGATTTTTGCCTCCCTTTCCGATGGCGACGGCCACCTGCAACTGGAGAATCCCGACGACCCCCTCGAGGGAGGCCTGACCCTGGTGGCCCATCCCAAGGGGAAAGCGGTGCGTCGGCTGGCGGCGATGTCTGGAGGAGAGAAATCTCTCACCGCCCTCAGCTTTCTATTTGCGCTGCAGCGTTTCCGCCCCTCCCCCTTCTATGCCCTAGATGAGGTGGACAGCTTTCTTGATGGCGTGAATGTGGAGCGCCTGGCCGCTCTGATCGCCACCCAGGCCGAACAGGCCCAGTTCATGGTGGTGAGCCACCGTCGACCGATGATTGCGGCGGCGGAACGGACCATCGGAGTGACCCAGGCCCGCGGCGCACACACCCAGGTGGTCGGACTTCCCGATGCCGCCTGAACTGGCAGAGCAGAAGCCCTACGTCACAATGACGCGATGAGTCTGACCCCTCCCGCGAACGACGCCCAGACCGGGGTGCCCAGCGACCGCCTGTGGTTGCGCTCGGAGCTGATGGGAACGCAGGTGATCACCCGCGACACAGGCCGGCGACTGGGGGTCGTCGGCGAGGTAATCGTCGACATCGACCGCCGCGAAGTAGTGGCCGTCGGACTGCGTGACAACCGCTTGACCCGCTTTCTTCCGGGTCTACCCCGCTGGATGCCGCTGGACCGCATCCGTCAGGTGGGGGATGTGATCCTGGTGGATTCGGCCGATTCCCTGAGCGACGGCTTCAATCCTGAGCGCTACAGCCGAGTGATCAATTGCCAGGTAATCACCGAATCCGGCCGGCAGCTCGGCCGGGTGCTCGGTTTCGCCTTCGATATTGAAACCGGTGAACTCACCACCCTGGTGATGGGTGCCCTGGGGGTGCCCCTGCTGGGGGAAGGCGTTCTCAGCACCTGGGAAATGCCGGTGGAGGAGATCGTCAGCAGCGGCCCGGATCGGATCATTGTTTACGAGGGCGCCGAAGACAAACTCAAGCAGCTCAACAGCGGCGTTCTGGAGAAGCTTGGGGTCGGTGGACCGAGCTGGGAGGAGCAGGAGCGGGAGCGCTATCGCGTCAATTTGGTGCCGGTGGAGAACCAGTTGAGCTCCGGCCAGCCGGTGGAGGAGGAACAACGGCGGCTGACCGCTGCCGAGACCGCCCGCTTCGAGCCGGAGGAGGACATGGAATACGTGGAGCTGGAGGAGCGGCGCCGCGACGAGATGCCTCAGCGCCTTTATCTCGATCAGGAGCCTGAGGATCCGTATCCGCTGCCGCGCCGCTCGATGCCGGTGTCGCGCCGCGTCATGCCACCCGAGCGTGAACCCATGGATGTTGAACCCATGGATGTTGAACCCATGGATGGTGAACCCATGGCAAGGGAACAGATGGATCGCGAACAACCGCAGCGCCGCAGCCGGCCGACAGCTGCTGACGACGACCTCGACGACCCCTGGTGAGGACGGTGTAATTCGCGGGTGATCACCCAACACCTGCGTGACGTCTCCGCCAGTCCGACGACCTGAGCGGCGTCTGCGTGCGGTCCCTGCCCCCACGCCAACAGGGCACAAGCCCTGGACCTGGCTGTACCGCGGCGGAGTTTTGATTCTGCTCAGCCTGATTGCTTACAGCTTTGCCAAGCCCGATGGGTTGGAACGCTGCGTGGAACAGCGCTACCGCCAGGTCCTCAGTGGCCATCGTCTCAGCGATGGCCAGATCCGTCAGGACGTGCGCGTCAGTGAACGCAACAAGGCCACCAACTACTGCAACGGCGGCACCGGGCAGCTGCACTGGCAGCCCTGAGGTTCAACTGGCCTTGAAATCCAGCGAGGCACTGTTGACGCAGTAACGCTGACCGGTGGGAGCGGGCCCATCGGGAAAGACATGCCCGAGGTGGGCATCGCAGCGGGCGCAGTTGATCTCCACGCGCACCATGCCGTGGCTCAGGTCCTGCTTGGTGGTGATGGCCTCCGAGGAAACCCCATCCCAGAAGCTGGGCCAGCCGGTGCCCGACTCAAACTTGGTCTGCGAGCTGAACAGCGGTGCGTCGCAGCAGACGCAGTGGTACGTGCCGCTGTCTTTCTTGTTCCAGTAAGCCCCTGTAAAGGCCCGTTCGGTGCCACCGCAGCGGGCCACCTGAAACTGCTCCGGAGAAAGCGTCTGCTTCCACTCCTCAGGGGAGCGTTCGATCCGCTCGGACATCGGACACCTCAGGCAAAAAGCTGTCAAACCCTAGGCAGAGTCCAACTGGCGAGGCAGCAACTGGCGCACCTCCTCCGCCAGAGCCGAAACAGCACCGGGTCGGCCTCGCAAAGCCTGAAGGTCAGCGCGCTGGCCTTGCAATCGCTCCGGTGCTGCCAGCCATTCCGCTGCTTCCGCTGCGATCTGCTGGGGTGTGATGGCCCCGACCCGTTCGGGCACCACCGCCCGACCGGCACTGATGTTGGGCCAGGCCATCCATCCGTTGTTGCGCAGCCGCCAGAGGGAGAGCAACACACCGATGATCCGCCGCAGACCGGGCAGACGGGCCAGCAGACCCAGGCCTCCATCCCAGGCCTGCATCACCTCCAGGTGTTGGGTCGGCACGATCACGATCATCGGCACCCCCAGTGCTCCCAGTTCCGCCGTGTTGGCGCCAACGGTGGTCAGGGCCAATTGACACTGGCTGAGGGGACCGTGGGCAGGGTGCTGCTCAATGAGGTGGATGCAAGTGCCGGCCTGGGTCCGCAGCACCCCATCGCTGACATCCACCACGGCACCGCTGTAAGCGCGGGCAATGGGATTGGCCTCTCCGGCAAAACGCAGTAACTCCCCCAGGTTGGTGGTCGGCGCCACCGGCAACAGGAAGCGGCAACCGGGACGCCGCTGCGCCAGGCGATCCGCCGTCTCCAGCAGAAACGGCATGCCGATGCTCAACTTCGCCGGCTTGGAGCCCGGCAGCAAACCGATCCATTGCCCCTCCGGCAACGGGGTGGCCTGCCGAGCAAACGTGGATAGATCCGCCATCAGATCACCCACCACCCGGCAGCGGGGCTGGAAGCGGCGGGGCAGCTGCTGCAGCACCGCCTCCGACATCGCGGCCACCCGATCGTTCCAACCGGGCCAGCGCGCCACCCACTCCGCATAGGTGATGTGTTGATACCCCAGACGTGCCGACAGCAGCACCGTCCAGAACTGATCGCCTCCCAGGAACACCACAACCCCTCGCTGAGGCCAGGGGCCGTAGCGCCCAGGTCGCAGCAGCAGGTCCCAGAACCGCGCCGCCGGGGTGATGCGTTCAAACAGGTTCCAGGGCTCGGCCGCCGCCCGTTCCTGACCGGTGGCATTGGGACAGGGCACCAGTACCAACTGCAGGCTCGCGGCAGTTCCCGACGTTCTCGGCCTCAGGGGGAGGGTGGCGTGAAGGCGTTCTGCCAACGGACGCACCCAGGTCGTCAGTTCTCCTGGTCCGTTGGTGACAATGACAACGGCAGGCCCGGGATCGTCGGTCGCAGGTCTGGCCAAGGGAATGGAGTGCGGATGGCGAGACTTGAACTCGCAAGGCCGAAGCCACACGCCCCTCAAACGTGCGTGTCTACCAATTCCACCACATCCGCGTGGTCGACTCAGCCGCTCGGGCTTTGTCGAGGAGTGATCATACCGACCGGGGGTCAGGGCCCAGACCATCCCGGTCGTCGCTGATACGATCCGCCATCAGGCCTGAACTGCTGCGGGATGCCCATCGGCAAAGTGCTGATCGCCAACCGCGGCGAAATCGCCCTCCGGATCCTGCGCAGTTGCCGCGAACTCGGCATCGCCACCGTGACCGTGTACAGCACGGTCGATAAGGACGCGCTTCATGTTCAGCTGGCCGATGAAGCGGTCTGCGTCGGCGACGCCCTGAGCAGCAAGAGCTATCTCAACGTTCCCAACATCCTGGCCGCCGCCACCTCCCGCGGGGTTGACGCGATCCATCCCGGTTACGGCTTCCTGGCTGAAAACGACAAATTCGCCGAGATGTGCGGCGACCACGGCCTGACCTTCATCGGTCCTTCCCCCCACGCGATCCGCTCCATGGGGGACAAATCCACCGCCAAGGCCACCATGCAGGCGGTGGGCGTTCCAACCGTTCCCGGCAGCGAGGGATTGCTGGCAGGACCACAGGATGCCGCCGTGCTGGCGGAGCAGATGGGGTATCCCGTGATGATCAAAGCCACCGCCGGCGGCGGAGGTCGTGGCATGCGTCTGGTGCAGAGCCCGGACCAGCTGAACAATCTGTTCAAGGCCGCCCAGGGCGAGGCGGAAGCCGCCTTCGGCAATCCCGGGCTGTACATGGAGAAATTCATTGATCGCCCCCGGCACGTGGAAGTGCAGGTGCTTGCGGATCGCCACGGCAATGTCGTTCACCTCGGCGAACGGGACTGCTCGATTCAGCGACGCCACCAGAAACTGCTGGAGGAAGCCCCCAGCCCGGCCCTGGATCCTGATCTACGCCGTCGCATGGGCGAAGCGGCCGTGGCCGCAGCCCGAAGCATCAACTACGAAGGCGCTGGCACTGTCGAGTTCCTGCTCGACCGCAGCGGTGGGTTCTATTTCATGGAGATGAACACCCGCATCCAGGTGGAGCATCCGGTCACGGAGATGGTGACAGGGATCGACCTGATCGCCGAGCAACTGCGCATTGCCGGTGGCGAGCCCATCAGCGTTCAGCAGGAAGAGATCAACCTCTCCGGCCATGCGATCGAATGCCGGATCAATGCCGAAGACGCCACCCACAATTTCCGACCGGCACCTGGGCGCATCACCGGCTGGTTGCCTCCGGGTGGTCCGGGTGTCCGTGTCGACAGCCACGTGTACACCGGCTACGACATCCCGCCCTTCTACGACTCGCTGATCGGCAAGGTGATCGTCTGGGGTCGCAACCGCGAGATGGCGTTGTCGCGGATGAAACGTGCCCTTAATGAATGCGCCGTCACCGGGATTCCCACCACGGTGGAATTCCACTTGGCCCTGCTGGATCGCCCGGAGTTCATTAACGGCGACGTCCACACCAAGTTCGTCGAGCAGGACATGCTCAACTGATCGCCTGAGAGCGCATCAGTGCCTGGGAGAGCAGTCCCTGCTGCCCCACGAGCAGCTCCCTCAGCAGGCTCAAAAATCCAACCCAGATCACCGGGGTGACATCAACTCCGCCGATCGGGGCCACAACCCGACGGGTGAGTGACAGCACCGGCTCGGTGGGCCAGGCAATCAAGGGCCAGGCACCTTGCTTCAGGTCCACCTGGGGATACCAGGTGAGCACGATCCGCAGCAGGAACGCCAGGGTCAGCGCCGCCAGCAGCAACCCCAGGACCAGATGAACGACGGGAAGCACCTGAAGCAGCGAGGGCGTCACAAAGCTCAAAGCATTGGGACCGGCATCGTAGAAAGCGGGTCTTGATCCCTAGGATCTTTGTGGCATAGAACTCGACGGCTCCGACGCCATGACCCCCTCCCTCTCCAACTTCCTGAGCAGCCTCGTGTGGGGAGGTTTGATCGTTGTGGTCCCCGCCACCATCGGCCTGATCCTGATCAGCCAGACCGACCGCCTCGATCGCAAGCTCTGACCCAACCCTGGCGCCCCTCGTAAACTGAAAGTCTTGAGGAGGCGCTTCATTGGTTAACGCCAGTCTGAATTGGGCCAGCATCGTCGGCATCGTGCTGGCCGTTGGTGGGGCGATGCTGTACTTCATGCGCTCGTTCAAGCCTGCCTTGGCGCGGGATTACGACGTTTTCTTTGCAGCCATCGGTCTGCTGTGCGGAGGCATCCTGTTCTTCCAGGGTTGGCGCCTTGATCCAATTCTTCAGTTTGGCCAGTTCCTACTCGCGGGAACCACCGTGTTTTTCGCGTACGAAAGCGTTCGCCTGCGCGGTGTGGCAACGGAACAAGCCCGACGGTCCGCCTATTTCGATGACGAACCAGCACCACCACGGGAGGCACCGGGGGGCTTAAGAGGTGGCTGGGACGATGGATACGACCGCTTTGACGAACCCCAACCGCTGCGCAGGCGTTTCAGCGGACGTGAGGAGCGCTTCGAGGAGGAGCCGGTGGACGAGAGCTACCGACCGCGTCGTACCTCCACCTCCCGCGCTGCCATTCCGGAACAGGCTGAAAGCCGCCGTGGTCGTGATGACGAACGCCCCGAAGAACGCTGGGCCCGTCAAGACGATGAACGGTCTCGCCGCATGGCCCGTTTCCGGGCTGGTGATGAGCCACAGGAGAAACCTTCCGACTTTGGTGACCGTCGTACCCAGCGACAGGACCAGCGCCGCGGCAGCAGACCCGCGGGACGTAGTGCCGTCGAGTCAGCACCCGAGACCGAGACCCGAATCAGCACTGCGGCTCAACCCAACCGTCCCGCTGCTGAAGATGCTGCCTTCAGTGCCAAAAGAACAGCAACGTCCGAAAGACCTTCAGGGCGTCCAGAGAGTGCCAGCAATCGCCCGGCCCCCCGAAGTTCCCGCAGCAGCGGATCAACATCTCGCCCCCGGGACAACAGTTCCCGCTTCGACGACTGACATCAGTCCGATCGCCGCTGCTGCTGCTCCTGCTGGCCACGAGCCTGCTGGGTTGCAGCGGCCGGGTTGAGCGAGCGGCAACCGGTTGGATCGACCGCAGCCAGGAGGATCCCGCCCTCAGTGGCGACGGGCGCCTGCTGGCGGTGATCAGCCATATCCAGGGTCGCCCCACGGTGCAACTGCGCGGAGAGGACGGCAGCATCCGGCCGGTGCCGCAATTGCGGCGCCATCAGCCCCATAGCTCACCTTCCCTGAGCTGGAACGGCCGCTACCTGGCCTTGATCACCCAACGCGGCAAACGTCGGCTGGCGGTGGTGCTGGACCGCCTCAATGGCCGGCTGCATCCCTTGCCACTGCCCGGTGGACGGGATCCAGTGCGCCTGAGCCTGGCGCCGGATGCCCGCCGCCTGGCCCTGCAGGTGGCCGATCAGGGCCAGTGGCGGGTGGAACTGCTCGATCTCAGCGAAGTGCTTGAGCCGGATCGTGCGGCCGGCCAGGCCCTCAACACGCCGCCATTGGAGAGCTCCCGATGACGCCGACCGCCTCGCTGCTGCTGCTCTCCCTCCTGTTGCTGGGCTGCAGTGGACCGCGGCCGACACCACTGCCCGATTTCAACGGTCTGCTGCGTCAGAACGCCAGCAGCCGACGCGACCCCGCCCTGGCGCAACGCTGGCTGGCCAGCCTGACCCTGCGGGGTGGACGGGAACGGGTGGACCTAGTGAATCTGGGGTCACGGCAACCGGTGCCCTTGCCGGGGCTCAACCGCGCTGATGCCCAGCCGATCAGCGTCAGCGTCAGCGCTGATGGCATGCGCCTGGCGGTGGTGCAGCAGCGGAATGAACGCACCGAACTGGTGCTGTATCGCCGCAATGTGGGCACGGTGCAACGGCTGCCGCTGGAGCCACCAGGGGTGCCGCGTTCCGTGAGCCTCAATGCTGATGGGCGTCGGCTGGCGGTGCAGGTGAGCCGCGGCGGACGCTGGGAGGTGGATTTGATTCGCCTGCCCTGATCAGGGCAGCAGACCGGCCCAATGCAAAAAAGTGTCTCCGCTGATCGCCTCGATCACAAGAATTGCCGTGAAGCCGACCATGGCAAACCGACCGTTCACCCGCTCGGCATAAACACTCCAGCCAAAGGCGGGGACATCGCTGGTTGTGGCGGACGTCTCCGGAACCGATGCGGTTGCAGGGGTCTCGCTGGGGGAGGTCATCCGGCCGGATCAGGAACGCCCGAAGTCATAGCTGGTCGCCGACATCAGCCGCCAGTCACCGTTGCCGCTGAGCTCGAGCACTGAATCGTGGAACTGCTTGAGGGTGGGACGGTGGCCAATGCTGATCACCGCCAGTTCCCGCTGACGCAGCAAGGCGTAGAGATGATCCTCAGTGGCCACATCCAGGGCGCTGGTGGCTTCATCCAGCACCACGAACCGGGGGGCATTCAGCAGCAATCGGCCAAAGGCCAGGCGTTGCTGCTCACCAAGAGAAAGGATGCGAGGCCAGTCCTGCTTGACGTCCAGGTCGGGGTAGCGGGTCGAGAGCGTGCTGAGATTCACCTCATCCAGCACATGGCGAAGTTGGTCGTCACTGAACCGGCCTTCATCGGTGGGGTAACAGAGCTGTTCCCGCAACGACCCCAACAGCATGTAGGGCTTCTGGGGGATGAACAGGAGCTCGCCTGTGGGTGGACGTTCAACGTCCCCCTTACTGGGGGACCAAAGACCACTGATCATCCGCAGCAATGAGGTCTTGCCGCAGCCGGAGGGACCCACCACCAGCAACTTGTCGGTTTCGCCGACGCTGAGACTGAGATCCCGCACGATTGGCTGATCAGCACCGGGTGGCGTTAGATCGGCATGGCGCACCACGATCGACTCAGCTCCCTGCTGCACAGGGTCAGCACCCCTGGCTTCACGGCTCACCTGCTCCACCTCACTCTGGAATCCCTCAAGGCGAGAAATTCCAGCCGTGAATTGCGCCAATTCCTCGATCTGATTCACTACGTAGAACAGCGATCCCTCCACCATTCCGAAGGCGAAGTTGGCTTGAATGAAGCCCCCGTAATCAATCTCCCCTGCAAAGTAGGGAACAGCCATGACCAGATAAGGAAAGAAGTTTCCGGCATATCCGATCGAGCGACGCATCACATCGATGATGACGCGCCAGATAATCAGAAGGTTGAAATTACGAACAACAGAGCCGAGACGCCGCTCAGTTTCAGCAGCCTCAGGCTCTTCACCGGAATAAAAGGCAATGGACTCGGCGTTGTTGCGGATATGAACCAATCCGTAGCGAAAATCAGCCTCGTAGCGCAGCTGATCAAAGTTGATTTTCACCAGCTTGCGCCCAGAGATCACCAGCACTGCGGTCGCAAAACTTGCGTAGCCGAAGAGTGACAGCGTCAATGTTGTACTGATGCTCCAGAGAATAAGAATGTTGAGGGAAAAGGTTAGCAGAGCATCGAACACTCCAAGGGTGAATTGGAGACTCTGAGACGTGAAAGAGCGGGTGTCATCGGTGATGCGCTGGTCTGGATTATCAACATCCGTCGCCTGTTCATCGTTGGGATTGAGGACGTAATAGGCGCGGTTGCGCATGTAGTCCCCGATCAGGCTGCGGGACAACCAATCGCGCCAGATAATCCCCAGCTTCAATGTGAAAAAGATCTGAGATACACGGATCGGCAACGCCACCACAAAGCAGCAGGCGTAAATGATCAGGATCCGGTAGAAGCCATCTGCCTGTTTGGCGACCAGGGCATTGGTGAGGTCTCGCGCGATGAAGCCGATGCCGGCATTGATGCCATTGACCGTCAGCAACATCAGCACAATCACGCCGAGCATCAGCCAGTGCAGCCAGCGGCGGTTGCGAAGCTGTTGGCGCATCGCCAGGAACGCCGCTCCTCCCATCAGGAACAAACCGCTGAAGACCACCCCCCAGGCGCTGCTCCAGATGCCGGCGATCGTGCTGGACACCCCGCCGAAATACTTCTCGGTGACCTCCGGCAAGAGCTGTTCAAACAGACCAATCAGGCCGGTGAGAGCCACCAGCACTAACCCGCCGACGCAGAACAACAGCGCCACCAGCAACCCAACGAATTGCCAGCCGCTGGCCTGATCGAGGGGCAGGAAGAAAGGCTGGGCCAGGTTGCGCAGCTTGTTGAGCTGGCCGCGCAAACCCTGGCGCGACTCCATGGAAGAAACCGTCATGGGTTCATTGTGGCGAGGCTGACCTCAACCGGGCGGCCAATCCAGAGATCGGCCACCGATCACGTGCACATGCAGGTGGAACACGGTCTGCCCCGCGGCGGCGCCACTGTTGATCACAGTGCGGAAATCCTCCAGACCCTCCTGCCGCGCAACCCGGGCCGCCACCAGCAGCAGGTGCCCCAACAGCGCTTCATCGCCGCTACTAGCGCTGCGCAGGCTTTCAATCGGCTGCCTGGGTATCACCAGCACATGCACGGGGGCCTGGGGGGCGATGTCGCGAAAGGCCAGGCAGCGATCGTCGCTGTAAACCTCATCGCAGGGGATGTCCCCCCTGAGGATCTTTCCAAAGATGGTGTCGTCCGCCATGTCGAAAAGATCAGGAGGGGGCTGCTGATGTGACAGGCGGGGCATCAACCCCATGCATCACACCACTTCCTGAATGCTGGCACGTTGTCTCAGTGCATCGCTGCAGGGCCTGCAGGCCCATCCCGTCACCGTTGAAGTCGACCTGGCGCCCGGACTGCCGGGGATTCAGCTGGTGGTGAGGCCACACCTATTAGCCTGAGAGCAATTCAGTAGCGCTCAAGAGTTGCGGGTCGCGATCTACGCCAGGGTCAGCACCGGCTCCGATGAGCAGGAGAACGCTCTCGAGCAGCAGATCGCCCGTCTAGAAGCCGCCGCAACCGCCCACGGGGGCAACGAACCACTGCGTTACATCGATATCGATAGCGGATCCAAGGACGACAGACCCGAGCTGTCACGCCTGATCCGTGACTGTGGTGCAGGTTTGATGAACACGGTCGTCGTGACTCGCCTCGACCGCTTGAGCCGCAGCAGCAGCCATGGCGCTGAGCTGCTCCGGTATTTCAGCCAGGACAACAGCCCCAGCCTGGTGGCCCTGGACGACAGCCTCGACCTCAGCACCTCAGGTGGGAGGTTCATGGCCCGCATGCTGATCAGCTGGGCAGAGGCTGAGACCGATCGACTGGCTGAACGACTGAAAGCTGGCTTCAAACACCGGCGCGACCAGCGCAAACCGTTCGGTTCAAAACCGCTGTTTTCCTACGTCTTCAGTGAGGACGGCAGCAGGTATGAACCCGACCCCACCAGCTGGCACATCGCAGAGGAGGCAATCCAGCGGTTCCTCAAGGACCCCAACACCGGCGCCCTGGTGGATTGGTTTCATCGTGAGCATGGGATCAGGTGGGGGTCCAACTATTCACTACAGCGTTGGATCCGAAACCCGACGCTCGCAGGTGCTCGGGTCTACGGGCAGCAGAGGAAGGAGGTCGATCTAAAGACCGGCAAGAAGCTCAGGGTGTCACGGCCGCCAGGTGATTTTGAGGAGATCATCTGGACCGACGACGACGGCAAACCGTTTCAACCTGCACTGCTGAAGCGAGAGCAGCTGGCCTTCATCCACTCCGTCTATGAGGCACGGAAGCAGCCAGACCGCCGGGGGTTGGGCCATGACACCAAGATCCTGACTGGATTGGTGCAATGCGGCGACTGCGGCCGGAACCTCCACCACCACCAACCAGGCAAAGGTGCTGATTACTGGTGCCTCAGGTGCATCGCCGTGGGTTGCCCTTCCCGGTACAAAACGATGCGGGCCAGGGAGACGGCAATTGCCATGTTCACCATGCTTCAGGTGCATGCCGCTGAACTGGTGTGCCGCATGCAGGAAGTTCTGGCAGCCCAGCAAAACGAGCTGAGCGCTGGAGAAATCGCCTTGAAGGACAGGATTCAGCAACTCGAGGCGATGGATGACCCCGACCTGCGGCAAGTGTTGGACAAGAAGCGGGATGAGCTGGCCCGCACGATCCAGGCCAAGAGCTCCACCGCTGTCGAGACATTCATCCAACAGGTGCAGAGCTTCAAACAGGAATCGGCAGCCGACCTGATCGATAAGGAACCGGCCCTGCTCCGTAATCTGCTCAAGCAGTTCTGTCGAGCGGAGGCTGCAGGTGGCGAGCTCAAGCTCCTCTACGTGAGCGAAGCCATCCGTCGACCCGGCAAGAGCAGGGCCATCTCAGTGGAGGGCTGGGGCTTCGGCAAAGCGAAGGATCAGACGTTTAAGCAGCTTTTAACGGTTCCACCCTTGCCCAAGACGTCCACACACTGCTAGTACATGCGTACTAGTTTAAGAAAGGTATGTCGGTTGATCATGCGAGCGCCGTTGCAGCGCCCAAGTCAGATCCCCTCTTTCTGCGCGTCAAAGCAGGCATGACCGTGATCGTCACTGACACGGATGGGGCCTGGCGGATGGCTGATGTGATCTATCTGGGTCGATGGCGGTGCCAGAAACCCAAGGGTTCCAACGTTGTTACAAGGGGCTGATGTCGATACAGGCGTCATCAACTGGGTCAACGCTGACTAAGTGACTCACATCGTCCCCAGGGTCTGATTTGAGTGGATAGGGGCACCAGACTCTTAGGTCTACTTCTCATGAACCGGTCCCCAAATTTCGCCTTCATTGGCGGCACCGTGATCATCGCGACATGGTTTTGGCCGCCTTCGCCAACGTGGCTAACGCTGGCGGATGCTCCTCCAGTAAGTCAGCCGAAGCAACCCCCGAGCAGATGATGGAAAAGCAGGGCGACAAGAAAGAAGTCGATGCTTGATCGCTTAGGACAAGCCAAAAGGCGTCACCCAAAACTGGCACAGTGACAGTTGGCATGGCCATTCATCTGGCTAGGTTTTGGACGTGAGGAAAAACCTCACGGGTTGGAAACAAGGACACAACCCCGTGAGTTTTCGGAGCCCCTGCCTTTGGCGGGGGTTTCTTTTTGCCCTCAGTTATCCACAAGGTCAGTGGATCCAAACTGTGTCTTCGGGTCGCAACAGCCGCCCAGAGCACCATCCCTAGCGCTTCAGGGCACAAAAAAACCCGGTGTGACTCGCACAACGGGCTGGGTGATGGGGGAAACCTAAATATGACTCAGCTGCTTCGTGCTGACTAGCCCCACATATGGTGTCAAGAGGCGCGGGTCGGATTTTCACCACACAATTGTGGAACCGTCCAGTTGTGGCACAAATGAGTCCAACGAGGTTAGTTTTGTCGAGACCGGCCGGGTGATGGGGATCAGCCGAATGGATTAAAGACCTCGGAGATCTCTCCGGGGTTTCTTTTTGGCCGCTTTCCACATTTTGCTCCGGAAATCCGGAGCAACCGGAGCGCTTTTTTCAGCCCTTTGCAGGCTGAGACAGCTTGTAGAGGTTCAGGGCGACGAGAGCCACGCCGAAGCTGGCGAAGAAGACGATCAGGTCTTGACTGGAGATGGACATAAAGACCCGAAAGCAAGTTCATTACGGAATGTAACGAAATATGGCTACCGTGGCGCAACTCGAGGCCTGACAATGTCTATTGATGCCCGATGCCAAGAACAGCGATCAGCCGCTGACCGCATGTTCAAGGACTTCAAATACACCCGTCCTGGCTCGAACGAGCAGGTTCGGGCATTAGCGACTCTGAGCTTCCTAATAGGCATGTGGGCCGATTTCCTCACTGCCGAGGAAAAGAGAATGGATCAAGTGATGGCCCTAGAGGCAGGTAACTCGTAGGGGCTAGACGTCGATACCGGCGTCATCAACTGGGTCAACGCTGACCTCGTGACTCACATCGCTCCAAGAGTGTGAACCTGCACTAGCAAGCCAAACAGCCGGCAAAGCGTCCACTCCCAACTGTCACTGTGCCAGTCAATTGACATCGTGATTGAGTGAGGAAAAACGCCTCACGAGGTGGAAACAAGGTCACACTCTCGAGAGACGTTTTGGAACCCCTGCCTTTGGCGGGGGTTTATTTTTGCCCGGATGGACCAGAAGTTCGATCCAGATTCGACAAATCCCCCAAACGAGGGATGACTTCCTGACAGGACTGGCTGAAAATCCTGTTGAGGACGTTCTGACGTGTGGCCGACAGCAATCTCTCAGCCTTCATCTGGTCCGTTGCTGACCTACTACGCGGCGACTACAAGCAGAGCGACTACGGCAAGGTCATCCTCCCGTTCACCGTCCTGAGAAGGCTCGACTGCGTCCTGGAGCCCACCAAGGCAGACGTCTTAGAAGAGAAGGCCCTCAGAGAGGGACAGGGGCTCGACCCAGAGCCGTTCATGCTGCGCAAGGCAGGCCATCTCTTCTGCAACAGCTCAGCGCTGGACATGCAGCGGCTGATGGGTGACGCGGACAACATCGGCGAGAACCTGCGCTCCTACGTCCAAGCCTTCAGCCCTGCGGTACGGGACATCTTTGAGAGCTTCGAGTTCCACCTCCAGGTGGACCGGCTCGAGAAAGCCAACCTGCTGTATCTAATAACCGAGAAGTTTTCTCAGATCGACCTGCACCCAGAAACGGTGAGCAACGCCGAAATGGGTCTGGTCTTTGAGGAGCTGATCCGCAAGTTCGCAGAACTCTCCAACGAGACCGCTGGAGAGCACTTCACCCCGCGTGAGGTGATCCGCCTGATGGTGAACCTGATCTTCATCGAAGACGACGAGGCACTCACCCAGCCCGGCATCGTCCGCAGCCTCTACGACCCAGCCTCTGGAACCGGCGGAATGCTGAGCGTGGCTGAGGAGCACTTGGTGAGCCACAACAGCTCAGCTCGCCTGGTGCTGTCTGGCCAGGAACTCAACCCCGAGTCCTACGCCATCTGCAAGGCAGACATGCTGATCAAGGGGCAGGACATCAACAGCATTTGCTTCGGCAACACCCTCTCGGACGACCAGCTCTCAGAGGAGAAGTACGACTACATGCTCTCCAACCCACCGTTTGGCGTGGAGTGGAAAAAGATCAAAAAGGAAATCGAAGCCGAACACAAGGCCATGGGTTTCGCAGGACGATTTGGTCCAGGGCTGCCAAGGGTCAGTGATGGCTCACTGCTTTTCCTGATGCACCTGATCAGCAAAATGCGCCCGGCTCAAGACGGTGGCTGCAGGTGACGATCCTTCTCTGAACCGAGGGCATGGACCATCGCTTGACCCAGCCAGTGGAACCAATGGAGAACCTTCGCTTTCATCGCATCCTCATGATCACTGGCTTCAGTGTGGAAACGCTGACGCGATGCGGCAACGGGTGAAAACACCTGATGCCGCCAACCATCACTGGGCTGGAGCGCTGTCTCGGAACACGTAGATGTGGCCAAGGGTCTTCTTGCCGTAGGCACGACGCATCAGGGTCCAGCCGGGCTCCAGGTTAAATTTGAGGAAGTCACTGCCGGCACCACCGGTGCTGGCAATAAGGAAGGTGGGTTGGCTGCGATCCCTTGTCGGTGCTGCCAGCAGCTCCATGTCGCTGCCGGTGTTCACCACCATGAGGCGGTAACGGGTGCCGAGGTCATCGCCACCGATGCGCAGGGAATAGCCGTTGCCGTCGATGTAGCGGTTACAGATCCCGGTGAAATCAAAGGTCGACAACAAGGGATCGACGATGGCGGGTGAGCTGCCGCTGACGGCGAAGCAGGGGCGCTTCTCAGACCGCTGCTCGTAGATATTGAGCTGTGAGCGCTCGCCGTTGCCTATCGGGGCCGACACCAGGATGAACTTGCTGGTGTCCACAGGCACAGCCGTGAACAGCGATCCCTGGGCCTGGGCTGCTGATACGGCAGCCATGCCGAAGGCAAGACCGGCGGCAGCGGACAGAAGGCGAGAGATCACGGCCGGAAGCGGAGCTGGGCGGATCGTAAAAGTGCCGAGCCGGTCAGTCGCCCCCGATCAGGCCGGTTTGTTGAGGCGAATCGCAACAATCAGGGTTGCCACGGTGGCGGGAGCCGCCACCGCCAGGATCCAGCTGGTGGTGCTGACCCCAAGATCGGGATCGCCGTAGGCCAGCTCGAACACGCAACCGGTGCTGGCGATGCCGAAAACACAGGCGAGGGCCAGGAACAGTCCGGCCAGGGGCTTCATCGGCATGGATCAGGAAACGCTCTTAACGTGCTGGCTCTGGAAACCATGATCCTTCAATTCCTTCTCAAGACCGGCTTCATCGGTGACGCGATCCACAAACAACACACCCTTGAGATGATCCATCTCGTGCTGGATGCAGCGGGCCATCAGGCCATTGGCCTTCATCTTTCTCGGCCGTCCCATCTCATCACGGAAGCTGAGCTCAATGGCGGTCGGCCTGACCACATCGAGGTAAACACCGGGAATGCTGAGACAACCCTCCTCATAGGTGTCGATGCTTGCGCTGGCGGCACTGATCTCAGGGTTGATCAACACCAGCGGAGGTGTCGCGGCGTTCTCCAGGTCGAGGTCGATCACCAGCAGCTGCTGATGAATCCCCACCTGCGGAGCCGCCAGTCCAATGCCCTTGGCTGTGTACATGCTTCTGAGCATGTCCCGAGCTAGCTCGCGGGTCTGCTCGGTCACCTTGCCTATGCGCCGGGCCGACTGACGCAACACTTCAGCTCCGAGGGTGTGAATCTCCAGCGGAGGGGTGTCGAGCGCCGTCTTCGGAACCAACATCGTGTCCCGCGACTGTTCAGCCGCTCGGGCCAGCTGCGCAAAACTCCCGGCCAAGACCACCCCAGCGTTAATACAGCATGGTAATTGGCTCGATCCAGCAGGTATGGCTCCGACCCCCCTTCCGGCATCGATCGCCGTCGGCAAGCTTCCTGGCCTTAAGGAGCCACAACTGCTGGAGGGGCCGGATCAGCGAATCTGGCTGATCTGGCTGGAACAGCGACCTCAGGAAAAAGGGCGCACCACGGCCCTGATCCGCCCCTTCGGCGCTGCGGAGCTGAGTCCGACGGAACTCACTCCTTCACCGATCAGCCTGCGCAGCCGGGTGCATGACTACGGCGGCGGCGTGTTGTGCAGCGGCATGGATGGCGAAACGTTGCTGCTGGTGTGGATCGCCGACGGAGCACTGTGGCGCCAGGACTGGCGGCTCCCGCTGCTGGGGGACAACAGGCCTGAGCCACTGATGGATCCTTTGAAGCTGACGCGCGATGGCGACTGGCAGCTGGCGGATGGCCTGCTGGATCTGAAGCGCCGCCGCTGGCTTGGTATCCGCGAGATCAATGGCGTGGATCAACTGGTGAGCGCCGACATGGATGCAACGGAACAAGAGCCGGAGCTGCGGCATCAGCCGGCGGACTTCGCCGGCTATGGCTGTCTCAGTGCGGATGGCACGCAACTGGCCTGGGTGGAATGGCAGCAACCGGCCATGCCCTGGCAGAGCAGTGAACTGTGGTGCGCCGATCTCAGCCCATCCGGCGAACTGAGTGAAGCGCGGCCGATTGCTGGCGGTGAAGGGGTGTCAGTGTTCCAGCCCCAATGGCTGCAGGACGGATCGCTGCTGGTGGCGGAAGACAGCGAGGGTTGGTGGAACCTGAAGCGACGGCGACCAGGGAGCACCACCTGGGAGACCCCCTGGCCGATGACGGCAGAAACCGCGATGCCGCAGTGGATCTACGGCATGAGCACCACGGCCTGGGATGGGGAACAACTTCTCGCTGCAACCTGCGCTGATGGCTGCTGGTCGCTCCAACGCCTGAGCCTGGACGGCACGGTTACTTACATCGATCAACCCTTCGACGACCTGGCCGGGCTGCGGGCCCTCAACGGTCGCGCCGTGGCCGTGGCCAGCAACAGCAGCTCCATGGCCGGGCTGCTGGAACTGACCCTGTCTCCAACAGCCCCATGCTCCTGGGTCCACACCCCTGCGATGGAGAGGCCGATCGCCCAGGCCGACATCAGCGTGGCGGAACCGATCTGGTTCGCCGGTCATGCCGGCCAACGCACCCACGCCTGGTACTACCCGCCCCAGGGACAACCACCCACACCAGCGCCGCTGTTGGTGAAAAGCCACAGCGGCCCGACAGCGATGGCCCGCCGCGGCCTCAGCTTGGCGATTCAGTACTGGACCAGCCACGGTTGGGGCGTGGTGGACGTGAACTACGGCGGATCCACCGGTTTTGGCCGGGCCTACCGGGAACGGCTGAACGGCGGCTGGGGGGTGGTGGATGTGGCGGACTGCGCCGCCGCAGCCCAAGCCCTCATCAGCTCCGGTCGCGCCCATCCCGACCAGATCGCCATCGAAGGGGGCAGCGCCGGTGGCTTCACCACCTTGGCGGGCCTCTGCTTCAGCGATGTGTTCCGCGCCGGCGCCTGCCGCTATGCCGTCTGTGATCTCACAGCCATGGCCCAGGACACCCACCGCTTTGAGGCTTGTTACCTGGACAGCCTGGTCGGCGATTGGCCCGCCGAGCGAGAACGCTATGAGCAACGCTCACCCCTGCTTCACGCCGAGCAGATCACCTGCCCTGTGCTGTTCTTCCAGGGCCTGCAGGACAAGGTGGTGCCACCGGAACAAACCCAACGCATGGCCGATGCCCTGCGTAGCAGTGGGATCCCGGCGGAGGTGCGGCTGTTCGACGACGAAGGGCACGGATTCCGAAACCAGGAAACCCAGATCCAGGTTCTGGAACAGACGGAATCCTTTTTTCGGCGCCACCTCGACCTCAAGCCATGAAAGGCGGCCGGCAGGGCTACCACTCATATTCGCTAACGCGAGACTTAAAAAAGCAAGGCCCTTCAGCAGAACTCATGGTTGCCTCGTTCACTCAGTAGCAACGATGACCATGTACTCACCTGAACTCCCGACCTGAGACATGCCTGGGATGCTTTCACTCAAACCAAGAGCTCGATGCGCATTCTTCGCTACCGCGGCAACACCTACAACAGCCCTGAGCCTGTCGCCGAAGCACCCCGTCCAGGCGAGCGCTCCTATCGCTGGGTTCAATACGCCATCCCAAGCAACAACGTCGTGCCCCTCAAACAAAACGAAGACTCGTCGTTCAACAATCAGCTGTCTGCCTGAACGCCTCAGCTGAGATTGCGCAAAATATTGATAGTGGATTCCTAAAAGCAACTTAGATGAAGTTGTTCTGGTGGACACAATCGAACCCATACCCGAATATCAGGAACGCATGATCCTCTCGGCAAATGGCAGTTTTTAGACTAAAAGAGCACTTATTTCGCAACCAAGTCTCACAAGTTGACGTGATTAAAGATACGGAGCATTTTTTCAGCGCTTATCTCGATCTCACCAACGAGCGAAGTCAGGCAAAGATGTCGTAGCCAGACACATCACTGGAAGTCAGACCTTGCAGCACTAAGGAATGCCCCTCACCATCGCGTGTCAACATCAAACCGCCAGCAGTTGGAGTCATTGAAATCAAATCTTCATTTTCAACGATGATTTGGTCACCTTCAGATGGTTCAAAGTCTTCAATCAGATCTTGACCCTTCGACATCTCGAATTGGTCGGCACCTCGTCCACCATTCATCAGATCATCACCAGCACCCCCGCGGAGGACATCGTCGCCTTCACCACCGATCAAAGAATCAGCACCACTGCGCCCAAACAATTCATTTCCAGAATTGTTAGCCACAATCCTGTTAGCGCGATCATTCCCTTTTCCGGACAGCCGCGCAAGTCCTCCAAGCATCAGATGATTAGCGGCATCTACATCAGATGAAAGATCAAAATCAATAATGCAAGTAACTTCATTACCGATCAACTTGAACGTTGAAACGTCCGTGAATGGGCTTGCAATCGTGACGACATCAGAGGCAAGCTGTCTTCGCACTGAAGAGGTGTCACCACCTTTGGCAGCATCACCCCAAGCCACAACAGATCCATCATCCTTGAGCGCAGCGAAGGAATAACCCGTCGAAAAGACTTCAACAACACCACCAGACAGCTCTTCTTCCACGGAAGATGTATCAATGGGGTATTTGCTATTGGCCGCAGATCCCGTCGAACCCCAGCTGACGACAGATCCATCATCAGCCAAAGCTGCAAAGCCGTAGCGGCTCGAGGCAATGGAGACAAACTCACCATTGGCAAGAGCTTTTCTAGTCTTCTTGTCCATCACACGAGCATCCTTATCACCCCAAGAAACAATCGAACCGTCCTTCAACAAAGCCGCAAAGGCATAGCGCGTTGACGCCACTGACTTCACACCAACTTGAAGGAGATCAAGGACACCCGATGAATCACCACCAGCCTTTTGCAGACCCCAGGTCACGAGTGAGCCATCGCCCTTGAGAGCCGCATAGGCATAACGAGTTGAGAAGATTTCAGTGACCCCTGAACGCAGTTCTTTCTTGACACGACCAATGATGAAAGGCTCACTTTCATCTTCCATCAGAGTCCAATGATAGGTATGAAAATCAACAACATCCTTACTCCCACCCCGCCAGGGATCGCCCCAAGTCACCACACGACCATTCTTCTTCAGTGCCGCGAAGGATGTCCCAGTTGAAGCAACGGATTGAACCCCTTTTTTTAAAAGTCTTTGAGCATCTCCAGTATCACCTCCTCTCAGGGGATCCCCCCATGCCACAACACTCCCATCATTTTTCAGTGCTGCAAAGGCATAACGGCTCGAAAAAACATCAACAACATCGGAATCAATCAGGTCCGCCACCTCAGAGCTGTCGCCGCCACGGGGCGAACCAGTATCAATATCACCACCAAGAGATTCAGACCTGGGATCTTCTGTTGAGAGCCCCCAAGTCACCACAGAACCATCCGACTTCAAGGCCGCCATCGACGTTCCAGTGGAGAACAGGTTCACAACATCGGAGGTCAATTGTTCGGCCACAAGGCTGTTATCCCCTCCTTCCAGATCTTGCCCCCAACTCACGACTGATCCATCCGACTTGAGTGCGGAGAATGACCGCCTTGTTGAGAAAACTGTGACGACTCCATCCTGAAGGTCATCTTTTGCGTCGCGCTTCTCGCCACCACGACCGCCATTCCCCCAGGTGATCAGCTTCCCGTCGGAGCGGATGGCTGCCCACGCATGCCTGTTGCTGAACACCTGCTGGAAGGGGCCTTCTTTCGTATAGCGAATAACGTCCTCATTCCCATCGGTTGAAACACTGCCCCAACTCACGACTGATCCATCGGATTTAATCGCCGTAAAAGAGCGTTGATTACGCCACTCATACCGGGAGCGACCAGGCTCAGAGGTCACCGCCTGACCAAGCAAAACTGATGGAATGTAATCAGCGCTGGCCATGCTGCGATCAACCCAAAAACAGAGTGGCTCACGATAACACTGAAAGATATATGTATTAAGAGAACCAGAAAATCAAAATTTAGAGAGAGATTGACACCCCTCATTTATTCGATATTCAACCTTCAAAGGCTGGACTTTCAGCTATCAGAATAAAATTTCAGCAAAGCCTCAATTCAAGGCACGACTGGAGACTGAACACCTTTCAACCGTGCTCTCTCAGAAAGCCGATGGTGGACGTCAACTCCTCGCTGAACCGATCAATTTCTTCAAAGGTGCTGATGAAACTGAGGCTGGCCCGGGCCGACGCCGTCACGCCGTAATGGCGGTGAAGGGGCTGACAGCAGTGGTGGCCACTGCGGATGCAGATCCCTGAGGCATCCATCAAGGCAGCGATGTCGTTGGCATGGACGCCGTCAACCAGGAAGGTGGCAAGCGCACCGCGATCCGGCTGCTGTTCCGGCGTGGGCCCCAGAACCCGTACACCCTCGATGGCCTGGAGCCGTTCGAACAGGTGGCGGGTGAGCTGCGCTTCCCAGACCTGAATCGCCTCCAGCCCGATGGCTTGCAGATAGCGAATCGCGGCCCCCATGCCCACCGCTTCACCGATGGCTGGAGTGCCGGCCTCGAATTTGTGGGGCAGCACCGCCCAGGTGCTGTGATCGAGAAACACGTCCTGAATCATCTCGCCGCCACCCAGGAACGGCGGCATCGCCTCCAGCAACGCTTCCCGCGCCCAGAGGAAGCCCATTCCCGTTGGGCCGCAGAGCTTGTGGGAGGAGCCCACCAGAAAATCAACATCGAGCCCAGCCACATCAATTGGCTTGTGGGCCAGGCTCTGGCAGGCATCCACCAGCACCAGGGCTCCAGCGGCGTGGGCCGCGGGGATCACCTGGTCCAGGGGATTGCAGCAACCCAGGGCATTGCTGATGTGCACCAGGCTCACCAGGCGGGTGCGGTCGCTGAGCTTGCTGCGGAAGTCTTCGAGATCCAGCTCACCGGTCTCCGTGATTCCCACATGGCGCAGAACACAGCCGGTGCGCTGGGCCAGCAACTGCCAGGGCACCAGATTGCTGTGGTGCTCCATCAGCGTGAGCAACACCTCATCCCCCTCACGCAGATTGGCGTCACCCCAGCTGCGGGCCACGAGATTGATCGCCTCGCTGGCGTTACGGGTGAACACGATTTCGCGCGGGCTGGCGGCGCGCACGAACTCCGCCGTCACCGTGCGGGCTGCTTCAAAGGATTCGGTGGCCCGGGCACTGAGCTGATGAGCACCGCGATGAACGTTGGCGTTGTCTGCGGCGTAGTAATGCTCCAGGGCCTGCAACACCTGGCGCGGCTTCTGACTGGTGGCGGCGTGATCGAGGTAAATCAGCGGGCGGCCATCCGGCGCACGCTGGCCAAAGATCGGGAAATCGGCACGATATCGATCAGATAGCACACCCATATCATCGCGATATTTCACAGCAGAACTTGTTGTCATCGGCTCAACCCCGCCATCACCCGCTCCAGGGGGCCCCAGGCCTCCGCCGAGGCCGGCAGGTGCTCGATCACCTCCTGGCAGGCCCCCCGCAGCAACAGAGCGGCAGCATCAGCGGCGGCGATCCCGCGACTCTGCAGATAGAACAACTCGTCTTCCTGCAACTGACTCACCGTGGCGCCATGGGCGCAACGGACATCGTCGGCCACGATCTCCAACTCGGGCTTGGTGTCCACCCGCGCCCGCTCGGACAGCAGCAGATTGCGGCTGAGCTGTGCCGCATTGGTGCGCTGCGCGTCCCGGGGCACCTGAATGGCACCGTTGAAGATGGCATGGGAGCGACCGCCGGCCAGGCATTTCTGCAGCTGATCCAGCTCCCCCTCCGGTCCGTCGAAACGCACAGCCGTGTGGGTGGCCAACTGCTGCTCCGCCTGACTGACCGCCAGACCCTTGAGCTCTGTGGTCGCCTGTCCATCCACCTGCACTACCCGTGGCTCAACCCGCGCCAGATCCCATCCCTGCACCACAGAGGTGAAGACATAACGGCTGCGGGGCTCCTGCTCCACCGCCAAATGGGCGAGCAACGACGCCTGACCGTCAGCCGTGGCCAGCAGTCCGTGGCGCAGCTGGGCTTCCTGGCCCAGGTGCACCTCCAGCACATGGCTATGGGCCGAGGCCCCATCGGAATGCAGCACCTGCAGCAGATCCAGGCTCGCCTTCTCCTCCACCAACAGCACAACCCGGGTGGCCGTCAGACCAGCAGCACCGGTCAGCACCAGCTCCAAGGGAGCTACCGCACCACGCACCCGTAGGGCCAACACCTGCCGCGCCGAGGCATGGTTGAGTTCCACGGGCCAGCTACCGGCACAGCCGCAGCGATCCAGGGTGTGACCCAACGCCTGCTCCAGTTCCACCGCGGAGAGGACACTCAATCCCTCCGGCATAACAACACCGTCGAGGGGGTCACCCTGACCATCGAGCACCAACCGGTGCACACCTGCTGCGACTGGAGGGATTGCTGGGGGCGCCACAACTGCACTCAGGGGGAGCCGCGCCAACGCCTCCAGGCGTTTGAGATCCGTGAGCCGCCACGACTCCTGGCGGCGGGTCGGCAAACCGAGCCTCTCCAATGCGGCCCGTCCGCGCTCCTGAACCGGTGCCAACACCGCGCTTGCCATGGTCAAGCGACTCCCTGGGCTGCCAGTTCCTTGTCCACCCAGTCGTAACCGGTCTTTTCCAGCTCCAGGGCCAGGTCACGACCACCGGTACGCAGGATGCGACCGGCCGCCATCACATGGACGTAATCGGGCGTGATCTCATTGAGCAGACGCTGATAGTGGGTGATCAGCAGCGTGGCGTTGTCCGGTGTGGCCAACTGGTTCACACCCCCAGCCACGATGCGCAGGGCATCGATGTCCAGGCCGGAATCCGTTTCATCGAGGATGGCCACCACGGTGTCCAACAGGGCCATCTGGAGAATCTCATTGCGCTTCTTCTCTCCACCGGAGAACCCTTCATTGACGCTGCGTTCCAGGAAGGCGGGGTCCATCTGGACCACCTGGAGCTTCTGCTGAACATGGTCTTCAAAGTCGAAGGTGTCGAGTTCCTCCAACCCCTGCTTGCTGCGGCGGGCGTTGGCGGCCACGCGCAGGAACTCAAGGTTGCTCACCCCGGGAATCTCCACCGGGTACTGAAAACCGAGGAACACCCCGAGGCGAGCCCTCTCCTCCGGCTCAAGCTCAAACAGATCGGAGCCGCGGTACCGCACGGTGCCAGCTGTAACGCGATAAGAGGGATGACCAGCCAACACCTTGGACAGGGTGCTTTTGCCGCTGCCGTTGCGGCCCATCACCGCATGGATCTCACCGGCCCTCACCTGCAGGTTCACCCCTTTGAGGATGGGCTGATCCTCAACAGAGGCATGCAGGTTGGTGATGTCGAGAAGCAGCTCGGCGTCGGGGCGGATCACTGGAGATGAAGAGAGAAAGAAGAGAACATGGAGCCAGAGGTCAGCCCACGGATCCCTCGAGCTTGAGGGCCAGCAGCTTGTCCGCCTCGGCGGCGAACTCCATCGGCAGCTGGTTGAACACATCGCGGCAGAAGCCGCTGACCATCATCGACACCGCCTCTTCGAAGCCGATGCCGCGGCTCTGCAGATAAAAGAGCTGATCTTCGGAGATGCGGCAGGTGCTGGCCTCGTGTTCGATGGCCGCCTGAGGCTGCTGGGAGCGGATGTAGGGGTAGGTGTTGGCGGCCGCCTGGTCGCCGATCAACATCGAGTCGCACTGGCTGTAGTTGCGGGCCCCTTTCGCTGCAGGTCCCATCTGGACCAAACCGCGGTAGCTGTTGCTGGAATGACCGGCGCTGATTCCCTTGCTCACGATCGTGGAGCGGGTGCGGGGCCCCACATGAACCATCTTTGTTCCGGTATCGGCCTGCTGCCGATTGTTGGTGAGTGCCACGGAATAGAACTCACCAACCGAATCAGCTCCCTGCAGCACACAACTGGGGTATTTCCAGGTGATGGCGGAGCCAGTTTCCACCTGCGTCCAGCTGATGCGGCTGCGGGCACCCCGGCACTGCCCCCGCTTGGTGACGAAGTTGTAGATGCCGCCGACGCCATGTTCATCACCCGCGTACCAGTTCTGAACGGTGGAGTACTTGATCGAGGCGTCATCCAGGGCCACCAGCTCCACCACAGCAGCGTGCAACTGATTGGTGTCGAACATCGGAGCCGTGCAGCCCTCGAGATAGCTCACAGAAGCCCCTTCTTCGGCGACGATCAGCGTGCGCTCGAACTGACCCGTGTCGCCGGAATTGATCCGAAAATAGGTGGAGAGCTCCATCGGGCACTCGACACCCTTCGGGATGAAGACAAAGGAGCCATCACTGAACACTGCTGAGTTCAGTGCCGCGAAATAGTTGTCGTTGCTTGCCACCACGGAACCCAGGTAGCGCTCGATCAACTCGGGATGCTCCTTGACCGCTTCGCTGAAGGAGCAGAACACCACACCGTGCTCCGCCAACTTCTCCTTGTACGTGGTGGCGATCGAAACGCTGTCAAACACAGCGTCCACAGCCACGTTGCTCAATCGCTTCTGCTCGCTCAGAGGGATCCCAAGCTTGTCGAAGGTCTCCAGCAGCTTGGGGTCCACCTCATCAAGGCTGGCCTTTTTGTCCTGCTGCTTCGGAGCTGCGTAGTAAACGATGTCCTGATAATCGATCAGCGGATACCCCAAAGCCGCCCAGTCGGGCTCCTCAAGGGTGAGCCAATGGCGGAACGCCTTGAGCCGGAACTCCAGCAGAAACGCAGGCTCCTCTTTTTTGGCCGAGATCAGACGAACAACGTCTTCACTGAGACCTTTGGCGATCTTGTCGGTCTCAATCTCGGTGACGAAGCCGTACTTGTACGGCTGGCTGACGAGGTCCCGTGTGGAGGTGCTGGTCATTCAGGTCAGCCGGCAGTGGCGTGAATCGTCTCGGTAGAGATCGTCTGGGTTTTGTTCGGGCAGGCGAAGGGGTTGTCTTCGGTGAGGAAGAGCATGCAGTGGCACTCCTTGCGCTCACGCATCGGCACACAGGGGCAGTTCCAGAAGGCCTGGGACACCTCAGCTTCCTTGTCTTCGTAATGACGACAGGGACACAGCGCACCGCCGAGCTCGTCCTTGTGGCGTGCCAGCCCCTTCAGCACCACGGAAGTCACGCTGGCCTCAGCACAGAAGTACGTGCCTGTGCGCTGGGCGTAGGTCTCAGCGAACTTGCGAATGACCTCCAGGCTTTCGGCGGTGGGCTCGGGAGCGGCGTCAGACATAGAGGAACAATGAAGTTACGAAACGACCTGGTTTCCTTATTCGAAGCCTAAGGCAACAGGTCGGCCTATGGAGAAACACCATTGTGAACGCCGGGGCGGCCATTCCGGTGGCATCGTGGAAACAGGTTCTGCGCACCATGAGTTCCCAAGTTCAGGCCAGCACTCGCGACGCTTTGCTGTCCCTGCTGCTGGAGCGCGGGGATGCCGACGCCGCTGACCTGGCCGGAACCTTGAACCTGTCGGTCCAGGCGGTTCGACGACAGTTGAAAACCCTGGCCGAGGCTGGCCTGGCCGAAGCGAGCCCCAGCGTCTCCGGTCCTGGCCGGCCAAGCAACCGCTGGCGCCTGACCGACCTAGGGCGGGATCAGTTCCCCGATGGCAGCCAACGCTTCGCCCTGGGACTTCTGAACTCCATGCGGGCCAGCCTGCCGGAAGAGACCGTGCGAACCCTGCTGAACCAGCAGGCGGAAGACAAGGCCAGCCGCTACCGGGATCGGATCGGCAACGGTCCGCTGCAACAGCGCCTTGAGCAGCTGGCCAGCCTGCGGCGGGACGAGGGCTACGTCACCCTCTGCAGCCCGGAGGACGACGGGGTGAGCTGGCGCCTGCAGGAAGTCCACTGCTCCGTGCAGCGGATTGCCGAGGAATTTCCAGCCGTCTGTGACCAGGAATTGGTGCTGATCCGCAGGACGGTTCCCGACTGTCAGGTGGAGAGGGTGCACTGGCGCCTCGAGGGAGGGCATGCCTGCGGCTTCCGCATCACACCACTGCAGAACTGAAGGCAGTGGATGCCGCCGTGATCGCCAGGATTGATGCCACGCTGCTGCCGCAGATGGATCGCCACCATTTGCGTCTGCTGGCCCACTGCCTTGACAGCTTCCAGGCCATGGGACGGGGCAACGAAGGCCTGCTTCCCGATGCCGCCAGCCGTCGCCGTTGGTGCGAACAGCAGCCTGTCGTCGCAGAAGATCCAGCCTTTCTACGATCATTAATGCACCAACTCAATGGAGCCGCCGAGCAACTTCAGGTCCTTGCCGACAGCCTCGGCAAACCCCCGCTTGAACTCCAGCTCGACGACCTGATCACTGCCGCGGAAGCCCGCTGCCATCATCAACTTCAGAACAGAAGCGCCGATGCCCCTTGAGATCGCTGATTCCCTCAGCTTCTTTCGCTTGAGCTGCGGTCGCTGGACCTCACAGCGCAGCCAGCACCACCTGTTGCACCGTCGGGCCGAAGCCGGTGCGTCATTCATCGTGGTGGAAGAGCTGCACAAAGGGGACGCGCGACTGGCCGAGATCGCCCAGCGCAACAACGAGAGCGTTGAGCGGATCGTCGGAGGCTGCAGGGTGCGCTGGAGCGGCTCCATGGCCTGGGATCGCGCCGGCGAATCCCACGAAGACCAGACCATGTTCGGCCTCATCCCCAGCGACGACTCCGGACGAAGCGGGTTGTTGCTGCGGGATCGCGGCTATGCCGAGAAGGCACCGGTGGCTGGGCAGTTCCACATGGATGCGGAGAACGGCCTGATCCTCACCACCGACTACGAAATGATGAGTTCCCTAGAGCGCTTCTGGTTCGCCGGTCCCAACCTGCGGCTACGCACCAGCACGGTTCAGGGGTTGTCCAACAACGCATCGTTCTGCATGGAGACACGGATGCTGGACACCGCGCCCCCAGCCGTATCCGCCAACAACGAGCCCGCCAAAACCCTCGCCCCCTTCGGCTGGTAAGCAGAAGTACCCAGGGCGACTATTACGGGATGTAATCGCTGCTCAAGCCCACGGAGTGGGGGCTTGCGGGCACTTCTACGATCGCCGGCAGTGGATGCTGAAGCTCGCGTGGCCATTCCCCTTCTGGAGTACGCACCAATCACCCAGAACTCTCGGGTGGCAGCCCTGCGTGTTCAATCCGATGAAACGGCCCGCGCCAATTCCATGGATATCGCCATGGACCGGGACAACCTCGTCACGGTGATCGAAAGCGCCTACCGCCAGATCTACTTCCACGCCTTCAAGTCCGATCGGGACGTGAATCTCGAGTCCCAGCTGAAGGACGGTCAGATCACGGTTCGGGACTTCATCCGCGGACTGGTTCTCTCGGACACCTTCAAGCGCAGCTTCTACGGCATGAACAGCAACTACAAGGTGGTGCGCCACCTTGTGGAGAAGCTGCTGGGACGCAAAACCAACAAGTCTGAAGAGATCGCCTGGTCGATCGTGATCGCCACCAAGGGCGTCGAGGGACTGGTGGACGTCCTGCTCGACAGTCAGGAATACCTGGACGCTTTTGGGTACGACACCGTTCCGTCGCAACGCAATCGCGTGCTCCCCGGCCGTGAGCTCGGTGATACTCCGTTCAACATCACCAGCCCTCGCTACGACGAGTACTACCGGGGGATCCTGGGCTTCCCCCAGATCGTCTTCATGGGCGGTCCGGCAAAACAGATTCCCGCACGAGGCAAGATCAAGCGTGGTGGATCTCCCAGCGACTACATGGCCTGGCTCAAGGATCTCCCAATGCCCAACCCAGGTGGGGGCTCATCCAGCACCGATATCGACTACATGTCTCGCGTTCCTTATCGCAGCATCGGTCGCTGAATCCAGTCCTCAAGCCATCAAAAAAGCGGGGCCTGAGTCCCGCTTTTTTGTGTGAGTGACAGTGATCCCCGCTTTCATCCAAGCCTTTAGGGTCAGGATCCACTGACCCTGGGTTCGTTAACGGTTCGGAAAGGATTTTTTCATCGCAAAATGATCCCAAACGAATCCTGGAGTTTTGGACGTGTCTCAGACCCTGACCTCATTGGCACGTCTGACCCTGCGTCAATTACGCCAGATCGCCAGCGATCTCGGTGTACCTCTTTACAGCCGTAAGAGCAAGGAAGCTCTGGTTGGTGAGGTGGCGCAACGTCAGGAGAAGCGGGGTGGCGACCTCAAGGCCATCGAAGCCGAGTTGACCCCTCAGGCACTCCCCACAACCGAGACCCGCGTGGTCTTTCTCCCCCGTGATCCCCAGTGGGCCTACGTGTTCTGGGAGATCTCCGACAACGATCGCAAGCGCGCTCAGAAAGAGGGAGCCAGCCGCCTCTGCCTTCGCCTTGCTGATGTGACCGGCATGCAGGACGGCAGCGCCCATCCCCACACCCTCCAGGAAGTCCCCGTCGATAGCCACAGCACCGAGTGGTATCTGCCTGTTCCTCTCTGCGATCGCGATTACCGCGTTGAGCTCGGCTATCGCATCGGCACCACCTGGATGTCCCTGGCTTTCTCGTCCGTGGCCCGCGTTCCTGCCCTGCACCCCAGTGAGCAGATTCTCGACCAGTTCGTCCCCTTCAGTCTGGACAACGCTTCCCCTGCTGTTGCTGAACCGGCTCCGGTGGCTCCTCCCGCTGAACCCAGTGACAGTGGCTTGCATGAGCGTCTTTACCAAAGTGCCACGGTTCACTTCCGTCGTCGTCGCGTCGGCTCCGAGGAATTCCAGGAAGCTCTTGATTCCTCCGCCGATTCCGATCGTTACTGCCTGAGCGACTCCGGCATCGGCCTCTGGGCCAGCGGTCGCAATGAGTCCGGCATTGGTGGCGTCGCTCCCCGTCAGCGCTCTTTCTGGCTGGTCGCCGATGCTGAATTGATCGTCTACGGCGCCACCGACCCCTCGGCCCGTCTCACAATCGGCGGTGAAGAGGTGCCTCTGTCCACCGATGGAACCTTTCGCATCCAGGTTCCATTCCGTGATGGAGAGCAGGTCTACGCCATCGAAGCCACAGCTGCAGACGGTGAACAGAAGCGCAACATCACCCTCAACTTCGAGCGTCAGACCCCCGAAGACAACAGCAACCCCGCCAGCGAAGCTCGCGCCGAGTGGTTCTGAACTCCTCCGAATCCGAGTCGCCAACCGCCCTGCGTTGGTTTGTTGCCATCACCCCTCTCGCAGGGGCGATGGCTTTTCCTTTGATCGTTCCGCTGGTGATGGCCCGAGTGGGCATCGGCGCTGGGGTCGCAGCGGCTCTTGTGCTGAGTGGCCTCTGGTTCGTCGCCATGCTCAAAACCTCAGAGATGCCCCACTGACAGGCTGCCGCCGACCAGGGGAACACTGAGAGAGAGCTGCTTCGACACTGATGCGTTCCCCCACTGCGCTCCTGCTGTTGCAGCTGCTTCTGTGCTGTAGCTGCAGCAGACCTGAGGAGATTGTTGGTGCTGTTGAAGCTGATCTCCCCCTGCCGCCCGGATTTGCTCTGGCCTTCAACCACCGCGTCGGGAGCCATTACCAGTCACCCCTGACAGGCCAATGGCGCAACGGTGATGACCTGGAGCAATTGATCGTCGATTCGATTGAGGGTGCTGACACCAGCCTGCTGGTGGCCGTTCAAGAGCTGTCGTTACCAAGCCTGGCCAGGCATCTGATCGCCGCCCACAGGCGGGGGGTGCATGTGAAGCTCGTGCTGGAGAAAAGCTACAGCACCCCCTGGAGTGACCAGCAACCCAGCCATCTCCCCAAGCACCAGCGGCATCGCTGGCACCAACTCCAGGACCTGGCCGATGCCGATGGAGATGGCATCACGACTGCGGAGGAAGCCCGACAGGATGATGTCGTGAGGTTACTGCTCCAGGCCGGGGTGCCGTTGCTGGATGACACCGAGGACGGCAGCAGTGGCAATGGATTGATGCACCACAAATTCGTGGTGGTCGACGACCGCAGCGTGATCACGGCAGCGCCAATTTCACCAGTTCCGGCCTCCATGGTGATGCCGGAAAACCCAGAACACGAGGCAACGTCAACCATCTGCTGCGCATCGACAGCCCTGCACTGGCTGCTGTCTTCCGACGCGAGTTCGAGCGGATGTGGGGCGATGGCCCTGGTGGCGCCAAGGACAGCCGCTTCGGGCTGGGCAAAGGTGGCCGAACGGACGCCGAGCGCGTGCAGGTGGGCAATGTGGAGGTAGAGGTGCTGTTCGCACCCCACCCCAAACGCAATGCCGACCACGGGTTGAACTGGCTGGCAGCACTACTGGCCTCCGCCAAGAACCAGATCGACATGGCCCTGTTCGTGTTCTCGGCTCAGCAGCTGGCGGATGTGCTGGAGGAGCGCGCCAACGACGGTGTGAAAATTCGGCTGGTGGCTGACCCTGGGTTCGCCAGCCGATCGTTCTCAGAGGTGCTGGATCTGCTGGGGGTGGCCCTGCCCGATCGCGATTGCAAACTCGAGGCCCACAACAAACCATTCGCAAAACCCATTCGCGGTGTCGGCACCCCTCGCCTCGCCAGAAGCGACACGCTGCACCACAAGTTCGCCGTGATCGATAACAAAACCGTGGTCACAGGATCCTTCAATTGGTCGCCCTCGGCTGCTCACACCAACGACGAAACCCTGCTGGTCATTCATTCACCTCAGCTCTCTAAACACTTCACCCGAGAAATGGATCGCCTCTGGGACGGAGCAGAACTTGGGATCACACCACACCTCCAACGCAAATTCGACCGTCAGCGGATCCGTTGCGGGGATGGGGTGGAGAGGGCCTGAGAGCTGAAATGGCCATCCCTCCTTCTATGCCAAGGTTGATAGTTGTGCAGCGACTCATAAGCCGCTGAGCAACTACCACGGTTCCTTAAAGCGACCACCTCCACACAATGATGCGCTTCTCCAACTTGTCCTGGCATGTGGAAAAGGCTCTTCAAGCAGAAGCTGAAAGCGATTTAATCAGCATGACTGAAGCCGCCAACAAAATGGAGCGTTGCTGCTACTACAAACAGGCCTGGAAAACCTTTCAAGCAATAGCCATGCTGGAAAGGCCTTCGCCTGGCCGACCATGGCGAGGACCCTGCGATCGCGTTAGGACCCTCGTCGTGGAGGGAAGGAAGAGGGATCTTGGTGATGAGCTACGACTGGTTCACCTTGTAGCCAAGGCAGCTGCAGATGTCAGCGAGCTCATTGTTCAAACCGAAGAGCGCCTAATTCCTCTCTTCCAGCGAAGTTTTCCTTATGTACGTTTCATCAGCACCAATGACGCTCTACCACAGGATACCAATACGGCTTGGACTACCTATGAACAACTTGCATTGTTCTATGCCCATAACGAGGAGCTCATTCTCAACAGCTTTCTGCCGCTGATTCCTCCACCTGCATCTGCGATAAACCCTCGAGGGCTTGGCATCTCTTGGTACTCAAAAGCGATCTATAAATGCCTACCTTCTTTAGAAGACTGGGCAGAGCTCATTCGTGATGTGCGAGGTCGCGTGCAATCTTTGCAGTATCAGGAAGGGCGGGCTGGTCTTAAAGAACTTGTTCAAAAGAGTGGCCGACCCGTTAAAGCAGCTCGTCGGATAGATCAGTTCGAAGACCTCGATGGATATGCCCTTCAGATCGCATCCGTCCAACGCGTCTTAACGATCAGCAACACGACAGCCCACATGGCGGGTGCCCTTGGTACTCCTTGTGTGGTGGTATTGGACAGTGAAAGTGTCACGACTTGGCCTGACCATGTCGACCGATCCCCTTTTTACCCCAACACTTTGCTGGTAAGACGTAGAAACATGGATTGGGCGTCAACCTTGCGGAGAGCACTTGAACTACTGTTGCAGATTGAGCCTTCGAGACGCTTATCAATGACACCATCCTCAGAACAATAAAGCGAATGAACCATATTCTGTCCAGATTTCAGGAACAGCGCGCAAACAGTGCGGACACCGCTGCATTTCTTCGAAAATCCCTAAAACTTCTTCATTTTAACCGAATTAATGGTGACTATGTCGAGTTTGGATGCCGGAGATTCATTACATTTCAGATGGCTTGGAAGGCAGTACGAAGCCAGCCAATCGATAGGAAACTCTGGGCTTACAGCTCTTTTGACCGCATCCCTGAACCTCAAACAGAACGAGATCTGCATCCGCGTTGGCTCCCCAATACTCCTCTAATGTCTGAAGCGACATTCAAGAATCGGTGCTGGCGGTCTGGCATTGGTGCCCAGCAGATGGAAGTAGTCAAGTTCATTCCAACTTCTTCAACGAATCCGCCTCCACTTCCACATCAGTTGGCATGCTTATTTATCACTTTACACTCCTTCACCGAAGTCAGAGCAGTACTGCGCTGCGTTTCAACTCACCTCACCAACGGAGTAGTTCTCGCTTTCGAACATTACCATTGTGGCACACGTTTCGATAATTCAGGAGCTCGTAATGCTTTCTTGGAGTTCAAGACATTACGTTGTGATCTTGCATTTGAGCCCTATCGCTCCTTTGGCCTGGCAGGACTGTCCTTCATAGTCGGAGACGCTTAACAGCTCACGCACATGCGATGCTTTCGCCCGAGTGGGCTAGAGCTGTGCGGAACAAGCTGCTGCGCTGGGCCCCCTGGAACTACCGCTTCTGGCGTGAGGTCGCCCGCTGGTGCTACGAACGCTCGTTACACAATCCGGCCGTGGTGCCGGTCCTCGAACACTTTCCCGCCAGCGCTGAACTGCAAAGCAATTTCGACGCCATTCGCCGGGAAACCCTGGAGGTCGCGCTCTCAGGGCGCCTGCCGGCCAACCACGAGATCATGGAGCAGCAGCGCACGCTCTACGAATTCGACCGCAAGGTGTGGGGAATGCTGCCTCTGCGGGGCTACGGCTACGACTACCCCGCCAATCAGGCCTTGATCCCAAGCCTGAGGAGCTTTCTCAGCCGCTATAGCGATGTGGTGTCCGCCGCGGTGAGCCTGTTCCCACAGGGAAAAGTGCTGCGGCCCCACAAAGGTCCGTTCAAAGGCGTCTGGCGGTTCCACCTGCCCTTGTATGTGGCCGATCTGGGGGATGGACGCAGCTCCTGTGAACTAATGATCGATGGCAAGACGTATCACCTGCAGGAAGGGGAAGGCTTTCTCTGGGACGACACCTTCCTGCATTCCGCCGTGAACCGGTCGGACCAGCCACGGGTTGTGCTGCTGTTCGATGTGTTCCGCCGTGACCAGCCCTTCTGGTTGGTGGCCATGAGCTGGCTGTTTCTTGCCATCGCCCAGCTGTGGCAACGCCTGCAGAACATGCGGGAACGGGCCCTGCTGCGCGCGGCGGCTTCGTAGCCTCCTGGCAGAGCGGAGACTCCATGGGCAGCAGCTTCGGCGATCTGTTTCGGATCAGCACCTTCGGTGAGTCCCACGGCGGTGGCGTGGGCGTGATCGTGGAGGGTTGCCCTCCACGCCTGGACCTTGATGTTGAAGCAATCCAGGCGGAGTTAGATCGGCGACGGCCGGGCCAGAGCCACATCACCACCCCACGCAAGGAAGCCGATCAGGTGGAGGTGCTCAGCGGCCTTCTCGATGGGCAGACCACCATGGGAACACCGATCGCCATGTTGGTACGCAACAAGGACCAGCGCCCCGGCGACTACAAGGACATGGCCGTGGCGTTCCGGCCTTCCCATGCCGATGCCACCTACCAGGTGAAATACGGCGTGCAAGCCCGCAGTGGGGGCGGGCGGGCCTCAGCCCGCGAAACAATCGGGCGCGTGGCCGCCGGTGCGATCGCCAAGCAGCTGCTAGCCAAGGCCGCAGGGACGGAGGTGCTCGCCTGGGTCAAACGCATCCACACCATCGAGGCGAATGTGGATCCCCAGGCTGTGACGCTGGACGCCATCGAGAGCAACATCGTTCGCTGCCCGGACGCCCCCACAGCCGCTCAGATGGTGGAACGGATCGAGGCGATCGGGCGCGACGGCGACTCCTGTGGCGGCGTGATCGAATGCGTGGTGCGCAACCCAGCACCGGGGCTGGGAATGCCCGTGTTCGACAAGCTGGAGGCCGATCTGGCCAAGGCGGTGATGTCCCTCCCCGCCACCAAGGGCTTTGAGATCGGTTCTGGCTTCAGCGGAACCCTGCTCAAGGGCAGCGAGCACAACGATGCCTTTGTGCCCACCGATGACGGAAGACTGCAGACGGCTACCAACAACTCAGGTGGCATCCAGGGCGGCATCAGCAACGGCGAGCCGATTGTGATCCGGGTGGCGTTCAAGCCCACAGCCACTATCCGCAAGGAACAGCAGACCATTGATTCCGACGGCAAGGCCACCACCCTGGCCGGCAAGGGTCGACACGACCCCTGTGTGCTGCCGAGGGCCGTGCCGATGGTGGAGGCGATGGTGGCGCTGGTGCTGGTGGATCACCTGCTGCGGCAGCAGGGTCAGTGCAGCCTCTGGTGAGCGTCAGCCGGCGGTCACCGGCGCTTTGCCATTGCTGCTGACGGGGGTCGACGCCACCGCAGCAGCAGCGGAACTGCGGGTGCGGGTGCGACGGGACGCCGGCTTCTTGGTCGCCACCACTCTTTTCTTCACCATGCGCCGGGGACGGGCCGTGGTGGAGCGACTGCGATGGCTGAGAACAAGGGCCCACTCCTCATCGGTGAGGGTGGAGGGCTTGCTGCCATGGGCATAGGCCAGCTTGGCCGCCTTCTCGATGTCCTTGATCAGATTGGTCCAGGAGGTGGCGAAGCGTTTGTCCGACTGGGACTTGGCACCGCTTTCCACCAGGGTCTCCACCACGCCGGCGGCAGAGACCTTCTTGCGCCGACGGTTGAAGATCTCTTTCTGGAGCTGGGCGATCAGGGCATCCGCCTTGTCGCTGAGCTTGATCGTGAGCTGCGACATCACGCAGAGGAATGACTATCTCATCTGTAGCATCCTGGACGCATGTCAACCAGAAGTGGTCTGCAGCCACCGCAACAAGGCGGGATCAGGACCCTGAATGTCGATGACCTGTCGTCCCAGGGCTACGGCGGCGTGACCTGCCGTTAGCCAGGCATCTACATCACCCACCCCCAGGCCTCCGGCGGCAATCACCTGCGGCAACGGCCCGAGGGGTGCGCGTAGACGCTGGATGTAGTCGACTCCGACGCTGACGGCGGGAAACAGCTTGACCAGTCCGCAACCCATGGCCGCCGCCTGCTGAAGCTCTGTGGGACTGAACACCCCTGGCACCAGCAGAATCCCGCGTTGGCGAGCCCGCTCCAGCAGAGCCGGATCGAAGCAGGGCGACATGGCGAAGGGCAGTCCGCAGGTCTTCAGATCCGCCAGGGCATCGGTCGTGAGCAGCGAGGCAGCTCCCAACTGCAGCGATGGACAACGCTGACGGACCCGAGCAACGAAGGAGCACCATCTGCTGTCGAGCTGCCAGCCGATCTCCACATGACGCAGACCGACGCTGGCCAGACATGACAAATGGTCCAGGAGTGATCCCGGACCATCATCACCATCCAGATCAGTCGGATTGGGGCGGACCACAACCAGGATCGGTTGGGCAGCCAGGGAGGCGATCAACGCCTCCTGACACTGCAACCAGACCGGTCGATCAGATGTATTCGGCAACGCGAACGTCGCGGGTAATCAGGAGTTCTTGCAACTCCTCGGCATCAACAGTCTCCTGTTCTACCAGCATGTCGGCCAGTTCATCCAGCACAGCACGGTTGTCCACCAACACCTTGGTGGCCCGCTTGTAAGCCACATCTACCAGCTCAGACACTTCCTGGTCGATGGTGGCGGCAGTGTCTTCAGAGAAATCGCGCTCTGCTGCGATATCGCGGCCGAGGAACATGCCACCCTGAGCGCGACCAAGGGCTACAGGGCCGAGGGTGTCGCTCATGCCGAAGCGGGTGATCATCTGACGGGCCGTTGAGGCCACCTGCTGCAGGTCGTTGGAGGCACCTGTGGTGACTTCGTCCTCGCCGTAGACAATCTCCTCAGCGACACGGCCACCGAGAGCGACCGCCATCTGGTTCTGCAGATAAGCCCTGGAGTACAAACCGGACTCCATCCGTTCTTCACTGGGCGTGAAGAAGGTGAGACCACCGGCATTGCCGCGGGGAATGATCGAAATCTTCTGGACGGGGTCGTAGTCGGGCATCAGAGCACCGACCAGAGCGTGACCAGCCTCGTGATAAGCCACCAAACGCTTGCGGCGCTCGCTCATGACGCGATCCTTTTTCTCAGGACCGGCCATGACGCGCTCGATTGCATCACTGATCTCGTCGTTGCTGACCTCGGTGAGTTCGCGACGGGCAGCCAGGATGGCAGCCTCATTAAGCAGGTTGGCCAGATCAGCACCGGTGTAGCCGGGGGTGCGACGGGCCACCTTGTCAAGGTCGACGTCCTTGGACAACGTCTTGCCGCGGGCGTGAACATTGAGGATCTGGAGACGACCGGCGTAATCGGGCCGGTCCACGGTGACCTGTCGATCGAAACGACCGGGGCGCATCAACGCAGCATCCAAGACGTCCGGACGGTTGGTCGCCGCGACGATGATGATGCCGGTGTTGCCTTCGAAACCATCCATCTCCGTCAGGAGCTGGTTGAGAGTCTGTTCGCGTTCATCGTTACCGCCACCTAAGCCAGCGCCACGCTGACGGCCGACAGCATCTATCTCGTCAATGAAGACGATGCAGGGAGCGTTTTTCTTGGCCTGTTCGAACAGGTCGCGAACACGACTGGCACCGACGCCCACGAACATCTCGACAAATTCAGAGCCGGAGATCGAGAAGAAGGGGACACCCGCCTCACCTGCAACGGCCTTGGCGAGCAGGGTCTTACCGGTGCCTGGAGGGCCCACCAGCAACACACCCTTGGGGATCTTGGCTCCAACGGCCGTGAAGCGATCCGGATTCTTGAGGAAGTCGACGACTTCGGTGAGTTCGAGCTTGGCGCCTTCAATGCCGGCGACATCGCTGAAGGTGACCTGGGTGGAAGGCTCCATCTGCACCCTGGCCTTGCTCTTGCCGAACTGCATGGCGGGGTTACCACCGCCGCCGCCCTGGGCACGGCGGAAGAGGAAGAACAACCCACCCAGCAACAGCAGCGGGAAGATCAGGCTTCCAGCGGCCTGCTGCCAGGCCGGAGCCTGACGGGTGGGCTGCACAGCGATATCCACATCGTGCTGGGTCAGCAGACCGAGCAGCTCCTTGTCGGGAGCCAGGTTCACCTGGGCGCGGCGGCCGTCGTTTTCCACCACCTGAGCGGTGCCCCGATCCGGGGAGATCAGCACGCGACTGATCTGATTGTCCTCAACCGCTTCAACGAAATCGCTGTAGCGCATGGTCCGAGCTTCCTGCTGGGTGTTGCCACCGCCCAGGAAGGCCGGGGCTATCACCACGATCGCCAGGACTAGCAGGGCCGTCAGGCCGATGTTGCGCCAACGCTTGTTCAAGGCTCTCGTCGCTCAGATAAAGGAATGTTAAACGGGTCCTCAGGGTTCAGGCGGCGCGCAGCACCTCGACCACGCTCTTGAAGGCGAACCACTCGGGGATTTCCTCGCCGCCGCGCAGCATCTTGCGGAATTGCGTGCCGCTGAGCTTCTTCACATGCAGGCCACGGGCCTCGGCATGCTCAGCGGTGACGTATCCCTCTTCCTCGGTGTAGACGAGGTTCAGGGAGGGCACCGTTTCCATGGTCAGCTCAGGAGCGCATTCCTTAGCGAAGTTCTGGGCGTCATAGGGGCCGTAGAAGTCGTCACCACTCAGGGACGACTTACATCCCGCCATGTCGCGGCCGATGATGAAGTGGGTGCAGCCGTAATTGCGGCGGATGATCATGTGCTGCAGGGCCTCGCGGGGACCCGCCATGTGCATGGCATAGGGCAGGTAAGCCCAGCGGATCCGGTCGTTGTTCACTTCAGCCGCCAGACGCTCATAGGTCTGGAAGCGCACAGCGCCGGGAATGTCGTCCTGCTGGGTGGGGCCGCAGGTGGGGTGCACCAGCACCGCGGCGTTCTCGCTCACGTTCTGGGCGTGCAGGGCACGGGTGAACAGCTCGTAGTGGGCGCGGTGGATCGGGTTGCGGCACTGGAAGGCCACCACGTCTTCACCGTCGGGCAGGCCAGCGCGTACCTCTGCCGGTGTCTTGCAGGGGAAGACACGCTGGGGCAGTTCAAGACCCTTGAGGCTGCCACCCAGGTAGAAGCGCTTGCGCTCCATGGTGATCATCCGCACCGCAGGGTGTTCGATCGACGTGGTGCCGTAACAACCCTTGGCCTCGACCACCTTGTTGGGTTCCCATTTGGCTTCCACCTGCAGGACAGCCAGGTTCTGGCCTTTGTAGGTCAACAGAACTGTGTCGCCGACCACCACGTCCTCACGGTCGGTGTCCATCACGATCGGCAGCCCGAACAGCTGACCGGCCGCCAGACGATGGCCGCTCACCACAGCGTCGTAGTCCTCCTGATGCATGAAGCCGCGGAGGGGGGAGAAGCCACCCACCACCAGCAGTTCCACATCGCAGGCATTGCGATCAGAGCATTCCAGCGACTTGGTGGCCGTGGCCTTGACCGACTCCCGCTGGTCCTGGGGCACCATCAGATCCACCAGGGAGCCGCCGTAGGGGGCAATCACACCGGATCGCTGGGCAGAAGCAGGTGCGCTGGCGGTCATGGCAAGGCCTGAAGTCCGGGCGATTCTCCCAGATCATCGCGATTTATCACCAGGCATCAAAAAAGGGGGCCGTAGCCCCCTAGATGACGTTGGAACGACTGATCGCTGGGATCAAGCCTCTTCAAGCCGGCCGTAGAGCTCACCGGTGATCTTGATGTCCACCACTTCACGGCCGCCCATGTCGGAGTCGGAGGGCTGAATGGCACTGAACACACCGGCAAATTCACCGGTTTCAGGATCAACCTTGGTGATGGACAGGCTCATCGTGCCGACGCCATCGATGTAGCGCTTGTTGTTGTCTTTCTCGAGCTGTTCGTCGTCACCACCGAGAGCCACCAGACCCTGGGCGTACTGCACACCAGTGGTCAGAGCCCGTCCCTTGGGATCGATGAAGTTGCTGGTGCGATAGCTGGGGGTGCGATAGGTGCCTTCGAAATCTGTGCTGGTGGTCAGAGCGTCACCATCGGCCGTGGCCTTGAGCGACTTGCTGGAGAAGGTGAAGGGGAACTCCTCACCGCCGGGCACCAGAACGGTGATGGGCTGGAAGTCGATGCCGCCTTTCTCTTGGAATTCGAGTCCGACCTCGGTCACCTTCAGATCGCCGTAGACCTCGTCAAGGCTGGAGGTGTAACGGGTCAGAATCTTGCCCTCAACGAACTCGGCCTGCTGGCGCACGTTCTTGGGCTCCTCCTTGGCGTACACCTGAACGGGATGCATGCAGACATCGCGCAGTTCGTAGCTGCCACCCACGCTCAGAGCGATCGAACCACGGGCGGAATCGCCAATCGTGGGGCAATCGTTGGCTTTACCGGTGTTGTGGATGTCGTCGTAGGTGACGTTGGACGCGCCACGCTGAACAGCTTCACTGTCGCCACTGCAGGCCGTGGTGAAGAAAGCGAGACAGAGCGCCAGCACGACGGCCAGCAGAGGACGGATGCGCATGGGAGAAGCCGGAGGGCTGAACGCTGTACAGACGGAGATCACCGTCAATCGCGGATCCTACAGGGGTCAAACTGGCATCACGGCTAGCCTTTCGCAGCTCTCAACATCTTTCAGGAGTCGTTTGGACAGCCAAGAGCACCACCCACTGCACGAGCGGCTGGCACCACTGCTTCAGGAACTGCGTGCGCTGGCGGATCAGGAACAGAACAATCCCGACAGCCTGCTGCTGTTGCTGCGGGAACTGGAGGCTGTCCATCGCGATGTGCAGGAGGGTCCGTTCCGCCAGAGCCTTCCGGAAAATCGCCAGAAACTGTTTTCTCTGCTGCAAACCATGGAAAAAAGCGGCGGTTGGCCTTACATCCCACGGCTTCAGCTGCGCACCTTCATCGACCTGCTGGGGCAGGACTCGACGGGACTTGCTGCCTGACGGCAAGCAGAGCATCCAGCAGCTGATGGGCCAGCTGCAACTTTCCGGTTACCGGAAGCTCCTTGGACCATCCGTCACCTAACAGCCAGCCGCCGTTGCGGGCTTGGCCAAACCCCTGCCCTGGCCGGTCAATGGGATTGACCAGCAACAGATCACATCCCTTACGAAGGCGCTTCTCCTCACCGAGACGGCGCAGGGCTTTGTGATCACCGGTCAAGGCAGCAAAGCCAAGGATCAACTGCCCGGCTGGACGCTGCTCAGCCAAACCCTGCAACAGATCGGGCACCAACTCCCAACCATCGGTGAGCTGAACCGCCAGGTTTGCTTTGGATACTTTTCCGCCTGCAGAGCCGTTGGCGGTTGCATCGCGGCGGAGATCAGCGACCGCTGCAACCATGGCGATCGCATCCATCCCAGCCTGCTGTTGCTCCAGCACCGCCTGCATCTCTGCAGCGCTGCTGACCGAATGGCAGTGAAGGGATTCCAACCAAGGCTCGGGAACTTGCAGAGGACCGTGGACCAACACCACCTCTGCACCCCGCAAACGCGCAGCTTGGGCCAGCAACACGCCCATCGCCCCACTGCTGCGGTTGGTGATCAAGCGAGCCTGATCAATGGGCTCAACGGTCGGCCCAGCCGACACCAGGAGTCGGAGTCCGCTCCAGTCCCTGTTTGCAACGGGGCCGGTATCGCCGCGGCTGAACAGGCTGCTGGCCGCCAGCTCGATCAGCATCGGATCCGCCATACGCCCGTCACCAAGGCGATCGCAGGCCAGCAGGCCCGGCTGAGGCATAAAGGGAACCACACCTGGGAAGGTCTGCACGACCTGCCAGTTGCGCTGGACAGCGGGGTGACTCCACATCGCCGTATTCATGGCGATGGCTGCCAGCACAGGACACTCGCAAGCAAGTAAGACGCTGGCGAGTAGACCATCGGCAGATCCCTGGCTCCAGCGACTGAGGCTCGTGGCACTCAAGGGAGCCAGCAGCACGAGTTCTGCCCACTCCGCCAACTCGATGTGCAGCGGTCGACTGCAGGACGAGTCCCATCCGTCGTCTTCCGTGTAGCAGCGGTGGCGACTCAGGCTCGCCAGAGCAAGCGGACTCACCAGCTTGGCGGCACTGGGCGTGACGAGACAGCGCACCTCAGCTCCTGCCTTCACCAGGGCACTGACTAATAGCGGCGTCTTCACAGCAGCAATGCTGCCGCTGACGGCAACCAGAAGACGGCGCCCCTTAAGAGGTATGGAGACCTCAGTCCTCATCAAAGGGTTCCTGATCGACCAAATGCACGTAGGGGGCCGTGAGTTCGGGGCGATGAATGGCCAGGGCCCGGAGCAGATGCCAGTCCGACAACCCCGCAAACGGCGTCGGGTAGTCGTCATCGTCCAATCGTCTCGCCAATACGGCGATCGACTCTTCATCGAACTGCGCCAGGCGTTCGGGGGTGATCGGGGTGGCTGATCCTGGAGCGGTGGTCATCACTGCATCGGGCCTGACTGTTCAAGTGTGGCTCAGCGCTAGCGTGGTTTTGCGGGGAATTAGCTCAGTTGGTAGAGCGCTGTGATCGCACCGCAGAGGTCAGGGGTTCGAATCCCCTATTCTCCATTTCATTGCCACGGTTCTGATGGGTCGGTACTGGATCCTCGGAGCTGTCGTGATGCTGGCGGTGCTGGCGCGACCTGACGCGTTGCTCACCTTCACCGTGCTCAGCCTGGCGGCAGGGTTAAGTGCCGGCAATCGCCCGCTTCGTCCCCGGCATGACACACCATGGGGTAAAAGGGAAGAGTGAAATTTCCTGTTGTCGATGTCGCAGTCGAAACGTGAGCAGGTCGTCAGTCACCTGCGCTACATCCGCCAGGAGCTGAGAGAGATGCATCAGGGCGTCATGGAAGATGGTTTGTTGCCGGAATCCGGAGAGGTGCGCGGTGTGATGGCACAAATGGAAGCCCTGCTGGAACTGCTTGAGGGCAAGTCGTCCAGAAAGGCGAAAGCTGAGTCCAGCTGACCCTCTGGCAAGCGGGTTGCCAAAAGTGCATCGACAGGTTTTGCTGCGTCAGTCCCCATCTCCCGGCCCGGGCAACTCCCGGGTTTTTTCTTGAGTTCCGCTATCTGTAGGTCTCGATACATGCCTAACCACTAAATGTGGTGTAGACCATGGTTGGCAGGGTTAGGGTCGGGTGATGGGGATCACCGAACGTTCTTCCCTGCCCCTTTTCCCACCTCAACCGATCGTGCAGCCCCAGTCGACCCGTCTGCAACGAAGCTTCGGGGGCCTCGTTCAGCGGCTGGAAACGTGGGCTGGTAATCCTTGGCGACGGCTTTCGCTGCTCTCCATCGCCGCACTTTTCGGCTTTTTAGTCGGCAGTGCCATCACCTCCGTTGCCGGGGTTTTGGGTCAGATGGATCCCGTCGGGGCCTTGATCGTTGTTCTTGGCACGGAAGTCACCGTGCGGCTCCGCAGCACAGGTTCGGCAAGACTTGTCGAACAGGTGCTGAACGTGAGCCGAATCGGACTCCTTTACGGGCTGTTTCTTGAAGCGTTCAAGTTGCTGTGATCTCTTGCCGTACAGAGCACGGACAAACCGGAATCCTCTCCATAGCCTTCGGACAGGTCCTTCCCCAATGCCATGGCTGGCGGCCATTTTTTTCTTGAACTCGAACCTCCCGAGGAACGTCTCCGCCATGCCCCCCATGTCGTGATTGTCGGCGGGGGATTTGCCGGCGTGCATGCCTGCAAGGCTGTGGCCAAGGCTGATGTGCGCATCACGCTGATTGATAAGCGCAACTTCAACCTGTTCCAGCCCTTGCTGTATCAGGTTTCCACGGGTCTGGTGTCCCGTGGCGACATCGCCACACCCCTGCGCGAGCTGGTTGGCAAGCAACACAACGTTCAGGTGCTGCTGGGGGAAGTCACCAACGTTTACCCCGAAGGTAAGCAGATCGTCTTCAACGGAAAGGTCTACAGCTACGACCACCTGGTGCTGGCCACAGGATCCGGCAGCACCTTCTTCGGCCACGACGAATGGCGCACCTTTGCGCCTCCGATGAAAATCCTCGAGCACGCGGAAGAGATCCGCCGGCGCCTGTTGATGGCGATGGAACAGGCGGAGCAGACCCCGGATCCCGACGCACGCCAGTTCCTCCAGACCGTGGTGATCGTGGGGGCTGGCCCCAGCGGCTGCGAAATGGCCGGTGCCGTCTCCGAGCTGATGCGCTGGGCCCTCAACAACGCCTTCAAACAGCTCGATCCCAACAAGACTCGGATCGTGCTGGTCGATCCAGGTGATCGCGTGCTTCGGGCCATGCCGGGGATGTTGTCGTCAGCAGCTCTGAAGTCGTTGGAAGCTGACGGCATCGAGTTTCTGCCCAAGGGTCGTGTCCAGACCATGCGGCCGGGTGAAGTCATCGTCGGGACACCCGATGGCGACGTCCGCCTTCAGGCAGCCACCGTCATCTGGACCGCCGGCGTGCGTGCGTCGAGCCTCGGCAAGAAGCTGGCTGAAGCCACAGGGTGCGAGGTCGACCGCGGCGGTCGCGTCATCGTTGAGCACGACTTCTCCATCGCTGATCATCCGGAGATCCGAGTTGCCGGTGATCTCAGCAGCTACAGCCACACGTCCAACGGCAAACCCCTCCCCGGAATGGCTGCCCCTGCCAAACAGGCCGGGGCCTTCATCGGCAAAGACATCGCCGCCATCGTTGCTGACAGGCCAAGGCCGACCTTCAGTTACTTCGATTTCGGCAGCATGGCCGTGCTTGATCGCGCCAGCGCTGTCGCCGACCTGCGCGGACTGCGCTTCGCCGATGGCATTGGCTGGATTCTCTGGGCCTTTGTGCACCTGGTATTGATCCCTGACTGGGAGAACCGCATCTCGCTGTCGATTAAGTGGATCTTCGCCTTACTGACCCAGCAACGGGCAGCCATCCTGCTGACCGGAATGCCCAGCCAACACATGGCCCTCGATGCCGTGGACGCGCACTTCCCGATGAAAGCCGGCGAAGGCGTCTCAATCGCCGAGCCTGATGCCGCCCTCAGGGCAGCCATGGATTACTACTCCCACCAGATGACGGGACATCCCCAGCCTCAGGAGCTGATGGACACCAGTTTCGATTCCGCAGCCGATTCAGCGGCAGCCATCAAATAAAGCAAAGCCATGCGGATCGGGACTCCGTTCCGCACCTGCTCCTCCACCAGACAGATCGACGGATCATCCAGCAGCGCTCCGGTCATCTCGACGCCACGGTTGACCGGACCGGGGTGAAGCACCGGCACAGGCTGCCCGCACAGGCTGAGCCGCTCATGGCTCAGCCCGAAATCGCGGTGGTATCGCTCCAACCCCGTCAGCAGCTGCTGCGTCATCCGTTCCTTCTGCAGACGCAGCGTCATCACCGCATCCGCGCCGGGCAAGGCACGCTCCAGACGTCGCTCCACCCGCACCGATCCCCGCTGTGGAACCGGATCCGCAGACTGGCCCGGCGGCGGAGCCTCCACGAACTCACGGAAAGCATCAGGCACCAAACTCGGCGGGCCGCAGAGCACAACATCAGCGCCGCAGGCGGTGAGAGCCCAGAGATTGGAGCGGGCCACCCGGGAGTGCAGGATGTCGCCGACAATCACGATCCGTCGCCCCTGCAACGCTTCCGGCATTGGGTGCTGCGGTGCAAAGTGACGGGCCAGGGTGTGCAGATCCAGCAATCCCTGGCTGGGATGGCTGTGCAATCCATCACCGCCGTTGAGCACCACCGTGCGCTCCCCAGCCGACTCCAGATCCTCGGCCAATTGCTGGGGCACCCCGGTGGACCGATGGCGGACCACCAACACATCCGCGCCCATGGCCACATAGGTGCGGGCGGTATCCAGCACGCTTTCCCCCTTGCTCAGAGAGCTACTGGAGGGCGAAAAGCTCTGCACATCCGCTGAGAGGCGCTTGGCGGCCAGCTCAAAACTGCTGCGGGTGCGGGTGCTGGGCTCAAAGAACAGGGTCGCCACCAAACGGCCCTGCAAGGCAGGAAGTTTGCGGGCACCGGTGACGGGCAGGGATCGAAACCGCTCCGCCAGCTCCAGCACGGCGGCGTAATCCTCCCTGGAGAAAGCCGCCAGATCGAGAATGTGGCGATGGTGCCAACCGCTCATCAGCCCATCACCTTCGATGGGAACCAGGCCTGCGACTGGCTCGGAGTGCGATCACCCTTGGCTCGGCGACTCACGCTGCGGCTCAGACGGAGATACCAGCGCAGTGGGAGATCCTGCCCCTGAGAGATACCGATGCGCGTGGTCGTCACAAGCTCCGGGCTGTCGAATGAGGCCGGGCGTGGCACCAGCCACACGTCATGTTCGCCCGTCACCGGCCGACTGTCATCGCTGCGGGTGAGCCCAATGCGCCGAGCCAGCAAGCCAGGGCCTGCCGCAACCCGCTCCGGCTCACCCGGAAGTGCTGCAGCCCTTAACAGCACCCCATTCGCCCAGTTGGAGCGATCGGTGACCACATTCACGCAGTGGTGGATGCCATAGCTGACGTACACATAAAAGCGACCTGGCGTACCAAACAGGGTTTCGTTCTGGGGCGTCCTGCGCCGGTAGCCGTGGCAGGCGGGTTCGTCCTGGGAATACGCCTCCGTCTCCACGATCACGCCCCAGAGCAGGCTGCCATCGTCTTGGCGTTTCACCAACCGGCAACCAATCAGTTCAGGACCCACGACCTCCGCTGGTCGAGCAAAAAAAGTTGCCGGTATTGGTTCCATCCTGATGACAGGCTGACACGACTCGATCAGCCTTGAGACATCCAGAGCACTCAGGCTGTGACAAGCCCAGTCCAAGCCCGGCGAGATGGCGTGTTCCTCGTTCTGGCCGGCCTGTTCTTGGGAACGCTGGGGATGCTCAACATCCTTGGGCTCACGCGCTTTCTGGAGCTGGGCAGCATCGGTAGTTGGCCGATTGTCGTGGCCGTTGGTGCTCTTCCTTATCCGATCACGTTTCTGTGCACCGATCTGATCAGCGAACTCTGGGGGGAACAAAAAGCCAACCAAGTGGTGTGGGTAGGGCTTCTACTCAACGGCTGGGTGTTGCTGATCCTCTGGCTGGGGGGGCTCTTCCCGGCCCTGGCTGGCAGCGACGAGAGCACCTTCCGCACCATCCAACAGCTCAGTTTTGGGTCAGTGGGGGCCTCGATGGTGGCTTATCTGACGGCGCAGTTTGTGGATGTGCGGCTGTTCCATTTCTGGAAACGCCTCACCAACGGCAATGCCCTGTGGCTGCGCAACAACGGCTCCACCCTGATCAGCCAGTTGGTGGACACCACCGCTGTGGTGCTGATCAGTCACTACGGCGCCCACGTGCTGCCAATCCAGGCGGACAAGGCTGTGATGCCACAACTGGTCGCCTTCATCGGCAGCGGTTATCTGTTCAAGGTGCTGGCGGCCCTTACCGACACCTTGCCGTTCATCTGGCTTACAGGCTGGCTGCGTCGCTGGCTTGACCTGCCGTTGCAAGACAGCGAGGACGCGACAGATCAAGGCTGAACGCTGCAACAGCAAAGAGGTCTCGCCAAGCTGGACGCATTCGTGGATGAGTCATGAACGCCGCCCTCTCAGGTTTCAATCTCGGCACGGTGCTGCTAGGCAGCATCGTTTTGTTCCCTCTGGCCTGCCTGTTCTTCGGGACCCGCGGCGGGTACTACAACACCGACAAGTACGACGGCAACGGCACCGCCCACTGAGCATGACTGCAAGCCTCCCTGGTCCTGTTGACAGCACCGAAGCGATCCGTCTGTCCCTGCGCAGCTGGCCCGAGGTCGACGATTACCTCAAGACCTGCAAGGGGGTGATCGTTCCCCTGGGATCCACGGAACAGCACGGCCCCACCGGTGCCATAGGGACTGATGCTCTCACCGCAGAAGCCGTGGCGCTCGAGGTGGGTCGTCGCACTGGGGTGCTGGTGACTCCAGCTCAGGCCTTCGGCATGGCTGAACACCATCTCGGCTTTGCTGGCACCATGAGCCTGCAACCGGCCACCCTGCTGGCGGTTATGCACGACCTGGTGCTGTCGTTGGCGCGCCACGGCTTTGAACGGGTGTTTGTGATCAATGGCCATGGCGGCAACATCGCCACCACCAAGGCCGCCTTCGCTCAGGCCCATGGCACGGCTGCGAGCCGGGACCTGCCCGCGGCACCGCAGCTCCGTTGCCGACTTGCCAACTGGTTCATGGCCGGGCCGGTGATGCGGCAGGCTCGCGACCTTTACGGCAACAAGGAAGGCCACCACGCCACCCCGAGTGAGATTGCTGTGACCCTGCAGGTGGAGCCGAGTCTTCAAACCAAGCAGCGCCCCCTGCCGGATCCGGCGCCAGCTGGACCGATTCACAGCCCCGAGGACTTCAGACGGCGGCACCCGGACGGTCGGATGGGATCACATCCATCGTTGGCCACCGCTGAGCATGGTGCCGCTCTGCTCGAGACAGCAGCGACCGCGCTGAGCGAAGATCTCCGCAGTTTCCTGAGCGAGACATGAGCCGGATCTCCGCTGACGACGTGCGCAAGGTGGCCCAGCTGGCCCGCCTTGATCTGCCTGAGGAGAAGATCGCCACCTACACCGGTCAGCTGGAGTCGATCCTTGAGTACGTCGGTCAGCTGGAAGGCATCGATACCGAAGGCGTCCCTGAAACCACCCGCGCCGTTGAGGTCACCAACGTGACACGTGAAGATGGCGTTACCCCAACTCCTGTCCGCGATGAAATCCTGAATCAAGCTCCCCAGCGGGAGGGAGATTTCTTCCGAGTCCCGAAAATCCTGGCGGATTGATTAGCGCTTGAGGGGGCGCCGGGGTTCGGTTTTGATCGCAATGCGATCGACAAATACCAACCAGTGACGTTGGAGAGATCGAATCGGCATCAAACGTGCTGCACCCCGCATTTTTCCGCGACGGCGCTTGTGACTGCGCACGCCGACAAGAATGTCGTAAAGGAAGTTGTACCCGTCGCGGCGGGTCTCAAAAATCCCCAATCGCTGCGGAGAACCCTTGGAATCGAGCAGGGGCTTGGTTGCTTCGTAAGCGGGCTTGTATTCGAACCAGGGAATCGATGGCCAGAGGTGATGAACCAAGTGGTAGTTCTGCCCCATGATCAGCCAATTCATCAGACGTCCCGGGTAGATCCGGGCATTGGTCCAGCGATTTCGCGATGTGAAGGGCCGGTGGGGCAAATAATCGAAGAAGAGCCCCAGAGTGACACCCACCATCAGGGCTGGAGCGAACCAGCAATTGAAAATGAACGGCAGAAATTCAAATCGCGCTGCCGCCAACACAATCACAACAAAAACACTGCGTTCCAATCCCCACTGCATCAGTTCCCAGCGCCTCCATAGCCGCCGCTGGAAGAAAAACCACTCGTGATAAAAAAAACGCGGTGCGATCAACCACAGCGGGCCAAAGGTGCTGACGATGTGATCAGGATCGTTCTTGGGATCATTCACATGAGCGTGATGTTCCAAGTGCACACGGGTGAACACTGGAAAGCTGAAGCCCAGCAACAGAGCCGAGCCGTGCCCCATGGCCTGATTCAGCCAACGGTTGGGGTGCGCTGCGTTGTGGCAGGCGTCGTGAATCACGGTTCCTTCCAGGTGCAGGGCCAGGAAGCCTGTGCACAACAGAACCTGCAGCGGCAAACCGCCTAGAAACCAACCCCAGATCGTGAAGGCAGCCAGCCCATAACCACCAAGGAACAGGGCCACGGTCGGGTTCCACGCCGCTGGCGGATCCACGAACTCGCGTGGAACCGATCGATACCCCGTGCTGACCGGACGAGGCTGCTGGTGGAGAGCAGAGCTCTGCGTCATCCGGAGATCAGGGCGAAGCTGAAAAAGTCCGCAACCAAGGTAGAGAAAGGAATGCCCACCGGGGGACTTGAACCCCCACGACCAAGGCCACTGGTACCTAAAACCAGCGCGTCTACCAATTCCGCCAGGTGGGCTGAACCCCGAGCTTACGGAGCGATCCACAATGAAGCAGATGATTCAGCACTACCGATGCTTGCGACCCTGAGCGGCGACGTCTGCCTGCTGTTCGGTCTCGCTCTGCTGTTGCTGCCGCTGCTGGCGGTGGAACTGAGCCGACCGCGAGACGGCGTGTTGGGGGCCATTGTTCTGCTGCTGGGCCTGGTGCTGGTGACCAGCAGCGACCGATTGCGAGGAGCGCCGATGTTGGCGGTGCTCTGTGGCGGCCTTCTGGTCAGTCGACTCAGTGCGGAAGTGGGGCAGGCGCGCTGGCGGGCTCTCGGGGAAGACGAACAGGCCCGGTTGCGTTCCGTCGATCACTGGCTGACTGGTCTACGCCAGCTCGGCACGGCCGCCGGAGGTTTGTCGGAAGGCCTCGGCGGGATCGCCAAACAACTGAAGCCAGCAGGGAAATCAGGCGTGTCCGGCAAGAAGTGGGTGCGCCCTGAATCAGTGGACACAACGCAGGCGGAACCGTCTCCCACACCCGAGCCCAGCCCTGAACCCACCATCAGCGAGGGTGAAGACTGATAATCCCCAGGCCAGAGCAGGGACCCAGTGACCAAGGAGACGCGCGACGCCGCCGCTGAGGGACGTCCCTCCTACAAGGACACGCTCAACCTGCTGCAGACCGGTTTCGGCATGCGCGCCAATGCGGTGAAGCGCGAGCCGGAGCTGCAGGCCTTCTGGAGCGACAACGGCATCGACGGACAGCTGGGGCTCCAGAACGACGGGCCCACGTTCACCCTTCACGACGGGCCGCCTTATGCCAACGGGGCCCTGCACATGGGGCATGCCCTCAACAAGGTGCTCAAGGATGTGATCAATAAGTATCAGGTGCTCAAGGGCCGCAGGGTGCGCTACGTGCCCGGCTGGGACTGCCACGGCCTGCCGATCGAACTCAAGGTGCTGCAGTCGATAGACCCGGAGCAGCGCCAGGCGCTGACACCGATCAAGCTGCGCAAGAAAGCCGCCGCCTACGCCCGCAAGCAGGTGGACGGCCAGATGAAGGGCTTCCAGCGCTGGGGCATCTGGGCGGACTGGGAACAGCCCTATCTCACTCTCCAGAGGGAGTACGAAGCCGCCCAGATCAAGGTGTTCGGCGAGATGGTGCTCAAGGGCCACATTTACAGGGGACTGAAACCCGTGCACTGGAGCCCCAGCTCCCGCACCGCCCTGGCCGAAGCGGAGCTGGAATACCCCGACGGCCACACCAGCCCCAGCGTTTATGTGGCGTTTCCGGCGGTTGAAGTCCCAACCCCCTTGCGGGATGCACTCAAGGCGGAGGGACTGGAACTGCCCACCGAGACGGACGCCCTTGGGCAGGCCCTTCAGGTGGCGATCTGGACCACCACCCCCTGGACCTTGCCGGCCAACCTGGCGGTCTCCGTCCACGAACGGCTCGACTACGCCCTGGTCGACGATGGCAACGGCCGGATGCTGGTGGTGGCTGCCGATCTGATCGAGTCGCTTTCCACGACCCTGGAGCGTCCCCTCAAGCACCGCGCCACGGTGAAAGGTGCCCTGCTTGCTGGACTCGTTTATCAGCACCCTCTGCTGGATCGCACCAGCCCCGTGGTGATCGGCGGCGAGTACATCACCACCGAATCCGGCACGGGCCTTGTGCACACCGCCCCGGGGCACGGCGTCGACGACTTTCATACAGGCCAGAAGCACGGCCTGCCCGTGCTGTGCCCCGTGGATGAAGCCGGCACCCTCACAGCAGAGGCAGGTCCTTTCGCAGGCCTGAACGTGCTCAAAGACGCCAATCCAGGGATCATCGAGGCCCTCGAGCAAGCCGGAGCACTGCTCAAGCAGGAGGCCTACAGCCACCGCTACCCCTACGACTGGCGCACCAAGAAGCCCACGATCTTCCGCGCCACTGAGCAGTGGTTCGCGTCGGTGGAGGGCTTCCGCCAGGACGCCCTCGACGCCATCGACCAGGTGCAGTGGACCCCTGCATCAGGCCGCAACCGGATCGAAGCAATGGTGAAGGAGCGGGGGGACTGGTGCATCTCCCGCCAACGCACCTGGGGAGTGCCGATCCCGGTTTTTTATCACCGCAGCAACGGCGAGGTGCTGCTCAATGCCGACACCCTGAGCCATATCGAAACGCTGATCGCTGCTCACGGCGGCGACGTGTGGTGGGAGAAAGACGAAACCGATCTGCTGCCACCCGCCTACGCCGACCAGGCCGATCAATGGCGCAAAGGCACCGACACCATGGACGTGTGGTTCGACTCCGGATCCAGCTGGGCTGCCGTATCAAGCCAGCGAGAGTCGCTCAGCTACCCCGCTGACCTCTATCTCGAAGGATCCGATCAACACCGCGGCTGGTTCCAGAGTTCCCTGCTCACCTCCGTGGCCGTCAACGGCCATGCCCCCTACAAACGCGTGCTCACCCATGGCTTCGCCCTCGACGAGAAAGGGCGAAAGATGAGCAAATCCCTCGGCAATGTCGTTGATCCGATGGTGATCATCGAGGGGGGCAAGAACCAGAAGCTGGAGCCTCCCTATGGCGCTGATGTGCTAAGGCTCTGGGTGAGCTCGGTGGACTACTCCGCCGATGTGCCCATCGGCGCTGGAATCCTTCGTCAGCTCGCGGACGTTTACCGGAAAGTGCGCAACACCAGCCGATACCTCCTCGGCAATCTGCACGACTTCAACCCCACATCCGATGCCATTGCGGTGGCGGACCTGCCGCTGCTGGACCGCTGGATGCTGCAGCGCACCGCCGAGGTGATGGATGAGATCACAGAAGCCTTCGAGAGCTTCGAGTTTTTCCGTTTCTTCCAGCTGCTGCAGAACTTCTGCGTCACTGACCTCTCCAACTTCTACCTCGACATCGCCAAAGACCGCTTGTATGTGAGTGCCCCATCTGACCAGCGCCGACGCAGCTGCCAGACCGTGATGGCTTTGATCATCGAGCGGCTGGCGGGTTTCATTGCTCCGGTGCTGTGCCACATGGCCGAGGACATCTGGCAGAACCTCCCCTACCCGGTCCAGGAAACCTCCGTGTTTCAGCGCGGTTGGCCCACCATTCCGAGCGACTGGCGGAACGACACGCTCTCTGCACCCGTGCAGCAACTCCGCGATCTACGGGCCGCAGTCAACAAAGTGCTCGAGGACTGCCGCGGTCGGCAGGAGCTTGGTGCCTCCCTGGAGGCAGCTGTACGCATCGACGCTCGCAGTCCCGAGCTGCAATCGGCCCTGTCCTGGCTCAACGACAACGGTGATCCTGACGTGGATGGTCTGCGGGATTGGCTGCTGGTGTCCCAGTTACAGCTGGGTGGAGAGCCCTGGGCTGAAGTGCTCGCCAGCAACGAGGACGACCTCGCGTTGATCGAAGTGAGCCGAGCGCGGGGAACCAAATGCGAGCGCTGCTGGCACTACGAGGGAGACGTGGGCCAGCATCCAGACCATCCCCACATCTGCGGTCGCTGCGTCGGCGTTCTGGAGCGCCGGACTCACCAGTTGGCCTGAACCAGCAGATCAGCCGGGGCCATTGGCCCTGCCAACAAAACTGCGTCGCTTGGATTCAGCGGTCCTTGGAGCAGTTCCGCCTGCTCCAGCCGAGTTTCAGGAGGCAACACTGAGGCATCGGGATCAAAGGCGGTGGGATGGGTCGTGCTGCTGCTGAAGCCTCGAAAAATCAACAGTTCGAACGGCTCTCCATCCACGTTCCCCGTCAATCGAACAACTCGTTCTGCATGCAGTCGGCTGCGCTCCTCCAGCTGCTGAACAAGCTCGATAGCGGTCATCAGAACTCACCGGCGACTCGGCCGTAGCGGGGCAAACGCACCAGCAGCCACTGGAGCAGTCCAGCGAGATAAGCCACCAGCGCTGCATAACCAACGAACGCCGCGACGGCCTCAGTCCACTGACCTCCAAAAACGAAATCAAACAGTGTTTCGACCCCACGATGAATGCCCTGCGGTGCTTCTAGCCAGGCGGAGCAGTCAGGGCTGGATTGGGACTCCATGCATCGCAGCCCCGTGGCAGTCATCACCAGGCTGATCACACCGAAGCCGCTGAGTGCCCACCGCCAGAGACGCACCGTCAGCGGCAAGGGGCGCCAGGGGGGCTGGTCCGCCAGTTCCTCGTTGAGGTCCACCCAGAACCAGACACTCACCACCATCAGCACGGGGGCGACCACAGCGGTCACGTAACCCAACGGGCGCTCATCGGTGAGCAACAGCAGGCTAATCCCCATCAAGCTGGCCACTTTCCAATACAAACCCAGCAGTCGCTGCACCACAGGTTCACGCCGCCAGGCTGACCAGATCAGCAGCACCAGAGGTAATCCCAGGGCTACCGTCGCCGCAAGCCTGTAGGTGAGCCACACCAGGGCCCTGTAGGAAAGCTCGTTCAAAACGGCATCGATGAGTCGATCCATTATCGATCTCCCGCACCGTGCTGCCGGGGATTGATAGGGTCCATTTCATGGGTACGTTCTCTCTTCTCGACTGGATCCGAGCAGCAACCTCAACACCCAGTTGTCGGTCGGCCCTCTCCACTCGCCCTTCCATGGAGGAAGCCGTTCGCGAGGTGGTCAGCCAGTTGGGACGGCGCGGGGAAGCCGATCTTGCTCTGGTATTCGCGTCGACCGCTTACGCCAGCGATCTGCCACGGTTATTACCCCTCTTACGACGGGAGTTGAGCTCCCGACACTGGCTCGGAGCAGCTGGCGGGGGGGTTGTTGGTACCCGCGCTGACGGCACTGCCGCCGAAATCGAGCAGGCACCATCCCTCAGCGTGACTCTGCTGAATCTTCCTGGGGCCGCGATCGACAGCGTGGCTCTTTCCACGACCTCACTGCCGGATCTCGACGGTTCAGCACAGACATGGCAGGAGTGGAGTGGCCTCAACCCCCAGCACTGCCGCAGCCAGATCCTGCTGATCGATCCCACCAGCAGCAACATCAACGATCTGATCAGCGGCATGGACTATGCCTTTCCAGGCGCCGAGAAAATTGGCGGGATCGCCTGCCCGCAGAACGCGCCCCACGGCTCATTGCTGTTCGATGACCGGGTGGTGACCGGTGCGGTGATCTGCTCCATCGGCGGCGATTGGCGACTGGACAGCGTGGTGGCTCAGGGATGCAGACCGATCGGTCCGGTTTTTGCGATCGAGCAGGTTCAACGCAACGTGGTGTTGGAACTCAGTGATGGGGAGCGTCGTGACACTCCGGTGGCCTGCCTGCAGCGAATCCTTGCGGACCTGAGCGAGGAGGAACGGGATCAGGTGCGTCACTCCCTCTTCCTCGGGATCGAACGCCGCAACCTGCAGCTCACGCCCAACCGTCTGGATGCTTCCGGTGGAGCCTTTCTGGTCCGCAATCTGATCGGGGTGGACCCCAACAACGGCGCCGTTGCCGTCGCTGATCGAGTCCGTCCCGGCATGAATGTGCAGTTCCAGCTACGGGAAGCCGATGCCTCCCGCAACGAAGCGCTCAACCTGCTGCGCGCCTCCACCGAAAACGCTGGCTCAGCGCCGGTGTTCGGCCTGCTGATGGCCTGCCTGGGGCGTGGCCAGGGATTGTTCGGTCAACCGGATGGGGATGTGAACCTGGGCCGAACGGTGATGCCGGACCTGCCGATGGCCGGTGCCTTCTGCAACGGGGAAATCGGTCCAGTGGCGGGATCGACGCATCTTCATGGCTACACCGCCTGTTGGGGGTTGCTGAGGCAGGATCCACCCTCCAATGCTGATTGAGCGTTGCGCCAGCACGTCAATCCCCTCAGCCGCTTCTTCCAGCTGCCGCTGCAGCTGCCATCTCCTGGTGAGCTATTCGACCATCCCGAGCAACCGATTCACCTCGACATCGGCTGTGCCCGTGGACGCTGCATTCTGGGGCTGGCTGAACTGAACCCGGGCTGGAACCACCTCGGCGTGGAAATCAGACGCCCCCTGGTGACCGCCGCCGACCGTGATGCCTTAAACACCGCCAGCGGCAATGTGCGGGTGCTGTTCTGCAACGCCAACATCAGCTTGGAAACCTGGCTTGCAGCGCTGCCGGACGACCGATTGCAGCGGGTCTCAGTGCAATTTCCGGACCCGTGGTTCAAGCGGAGGCATCGCAAGCGGCGGGTGCTGCAGCCGGCCCTGCTGCTGGCCATCGCAGCCGCCCTTCAGCCCGGGCGGGAGCTGTTTCTGCAGAGCGACGTGCTGGCAGTCATCGAACCGATGGTCGCCCTCACCGAACTGAGCGGTTGTTTCACTCGGCCGGAATCGGATGCCAGACCCTGGCGAGCAGACAACCCACTCGCCGTTCCCACGGAACGGGAGCAATACGTTCTCGAGAAGAGCCTCCCGGTGTACCGCGTGCTGTACCGACGCAACGCATCTCCACTCCCTGATCCAGAGGCACTGGAAAGCCGTTGGCAGGAGCTCGATAATCCCGCTGAAACGGTCTTTACCGACGTCTGAGCGATGGCCGATGCTACAGATCAGGGATCCATCCCTTTGCTGCTGCGTTGGCGGGGATGCCTGACACCAGCAGCGTCAGTGCAACAACGGCTGGAGCTGCTGTCGGGCGTGGTGCTGATGCTGCTGATGAGCAGCCTGCCGTTCGTCAGCCGCAGTGGCCTGGGGCTGGAACTTGCAGCGGCTGGCGTGCTTTGGCTGTTGTGGTCATTGATCACCCCCACCGAACGCCTCAGTGCCATCAGCCGCTGGGTGCTGCTGTACCTCGCCATCGCCGTGGTCTGCACAGGCTTCTCCCCCGTTCCGATCGCTGCCGCCAAAGGCCTGCTGAAGCTGACCAGCTACCTGGGCGTGTACGCCCTGATGCGCACCCTGCTGGAACGGCAGATCGTCTGGTGGGACCGACTGTTGGCAGCGCTGCTGGGGGGAGGGCTGTTCAGCAGTGTTCTGGCACTGCGGCAGTTGTATGCCTCCATCGACGAACTCGCCGGCTGGGCCGATCCCAACTCCGTCAGTGCCGGCACCATTCGCATCTATGGGCCCCTGGGTAACCCCAACCTTCTGGCGGGCTATCTCCTGCCGCTGGTGCCCCTGGCGTGCATTGCAGTACTGCGCTGGAAGCGGCTGAGTTATCGCCTCCTCGCTGCGGTGACAGCACTGCTGGCGGGCAGCGCCACCGTTTTCACCTACAGCCGTGGTGGCTGGCTGGGCCTGCTGGCGGCCCTGGCCCTGGCGGGCATGCTGATCCTGCTCAGAAGCACAGCCCACTTGCCGCCCCTGTGGCGACGTCTGCTGCCACTGGCCACCCTGCTGATCGCCGGCATCACGCTGGCCCTTGTGGTTACCCAACTGGAACCGATCCGCACCCGGGTGCTCAGCCTGGTGGCTGGTCGCGGTGACAGCTCCAACAACTTCCGCATCAACGTGTGGCTGGCGGCCATCGAGATGGTTCAGGACCGCCCCTGGCTCGGCATCGGACCCGGCAATGCCGCCTTCAACAGCATCTATCCGCTGTATCAGCAGCCGAAGTTCGATGCCCTCAGCGCATACTCCGTGCCGTTGGAGATCCTGGTGGAGACCGGTATCCCTGGCCTGCTGGCCTGCCTGGGACTGCTGTTGAGCAGCATCCAGCGTGGCCTCCGCATTCATGGGCAGCAGGGGTTGATCGCCATCGGCAGCCTCGCCGCCGTTGCCGGGCTGCTTACCCAGGGCATCACAGACACGATCTTTTTCCGGCCGGAGGTGCAACTGATCGGCTGGTTCGCTCTCGCCAGCCTCGGCGCCAGCTGGCTGCGGGATTGATGCTTCTCGCAGGATTCGATGCCGGCCAGACCAGCACCCGCTGCCGGGTCTGCCGCTGGCAAGATGACGGCTGGCAGATCATCGGTGAGGGTTCAGGTCCTGGGGTATCCCACCTCGAGGCCGCGGGAGGAGCCGAGCGGTTCCGTCAGGCTGTGCTCACCAGCCTGAAATCCGCCTCTGAGGGTGAAGGAGAACGCAAGCTGGATGCCGCCGTGATCGGTGCCAGCGGAATCGAGCAGGGCTCAGCCCTGCAACCGAAAGCCACTGCCCTGCTGGCAGATGCCTTGTCTCTCCCCGAGGAAAAAGTCCTGGCCACGGGCGACGAGCGCACCGCGCTGCGGGGAGCCTTCCCTGAAGGGGGTGGGATCATCCTGATCAGCGGCACTGGCATGATCTGCCTCGGCAGAGACCACCAGGGGAAAGAACACCGCTGCGGGGGTTGGGGCTGGATGCTCGATGGCGCCGGTTCCGCCTTTGATTTGGGCCATCAGGGGTTGCAACTCACCCTGCAGATGGCCGATGGGCGACGGCCGGACCACCCCCTGCGCCAGCGGATGTGGGAGCAGCTGGGCTGCCGCGGACATGCCGATGTCAAAGCCTGGGTGGTTCAACCGTCACGAACTGCCGCGGACCTGGCCGCCCTGGCACCACTGCTGGTCGCAGCGGCTGATGCAGGCCTTCCGGCCGCTCAGGACATCCTTCAACGATCAGCTGCGGCTCTGGTGAGCTGTGCCGCCACCGTGGCCCGGGAACTCGCGCTACCGCAGCCAGCGGTGGCGGGGCTCGGCGGCGTACTGCAACACCCCGGCAGCGTCCAACGGGCGGTTGAGGTGGGGATTATCGCTGAGATCCCCGGTGCACGCTGGGCCCCAGCTGCCTCCGATGCCTGCTGGGGCGCACTCACCATGGCCCGCGAGCTGGTGCTCAGGCCGCGTTGAGGTGCTCGTCGGCCATGGCAGCCAGATGCTGGGTCCAGCGGTCCACCAGCGACTGGTCTTCCGCTTCCACCATCACCCGCAGCACCGGTTCGGTGCCGCTAGCCCGCACCAGCACCCGCCCAGCTGCACCCATGCTCGCCTCCGCCTGAAGCACCGCCTCCTGAAGCGGCATGCAACTGGACCATCCCTTGCGGCGGGCTCGGTCCGGAACCGTCACATTCACCAGCGTCTGGGGATAAGCCTTGAAACTGCGATCCAACCATTCGCTCAAGGCGATGTCCTGGGCATGGCACAGCGTCGCCAGCTGCAGCGCCGTCAGCACCCCATCACCGCAGAGCCCATGGGATGCCGCCAGGATGTGGCCCGACTGCTCACCCCCAAGGGCTGCACCGTTGGCCACCATCGCGGCATGAACATGCTGGTCGCCGACGGGCGTGCGCTTAAGCACACCGCCGCGACGCTCCCAGGCCCGCTCAAATCCCAGGTTGGACATCACCGTGGCAACCAGTCGATCGCCGGGAAGCGCCTTCTGGTCCTGGAGCACCGATCCCCAGAGGTACAACACATGATCTCCATCAACCACCCGACCGCGGGCATCGACCGCCAGCATCCGATCGGCGTCACCATCAAAGGCGAAGCCCATCACCGCCCCTTGGGCCACCACGGCCTGGCGCAGGGGATCCAGCTGGGTTGAACCACAAGCCACATTGATCCGTTCCCCATCCGGCTGGCCATGCAGCACCGTCAGGTCTGCGCCGAGGGTTTGAAACACCTCAGCGGCACAGGCCGTCGCTGAACCCCAGCAGAGATCAAGAACGATCGGGACACCATTGAGCCGCCGATCCCCCACCGAACTCAGTAACTTGTCCTGATACGACCTGAGCAGGTCCTGCCGCTGAACCGAGCGACCACAGCGTCTGTGGCCATCGTCCTCGACCTCACCCCGCAGGCCGTCCTCCACCCGGGCCTGACGCTCGGCGCTCAGCTTTGTGCCATCGGCACCAAACACCTTGATGCCGTTGTCGGCGGGGGGGTTGTGACTGGCCGAGACCATCAGTCCACCGGCGGCACCCACTTCACGGATCAGCAGGGGAACCGCCGGCGTGGCACAGAGACCAAGCTCCCAGACATCTCGACCCGCCGCCGTCAGTCCTGCGGTCAAAGCCGCCACCAGCATGCTGCCGCTGCTGCGGGAATCCATCCCGATCAACACCGGACCATCGGCCTTGAGCACGCGACCGATCCAGTAACCCACCTGCAGACAGAGGGCCGGTGAGAGCTCGGTGCCGGCACGTCCCCGGATGCCGTCCGTGCCGAAACCTGGCGCTGAAGACCCGAGCGAGGGCCCGATCGACGGGACGGCGCTTTGAACCATGGGTCTCAATCGTGGATCGAAGACTACAAACCATGGGCCGAGCGCTCCGCATCCCAGGTGACAGGTGACCTGCCGCCCTTGGGGGGACGCAGAATGTGGTGAGTTCCGGCGACAGCGTGCCCGCAGGACCCCGGAACTTCTTCGCACTTCTGCTCACAACGGCCGGACTGAGCCTGACGATCACCGTCATGGGCCAGCGCCTGTTGCGGGAACGACAGCCAGCGCTGACCCCCAAGACGACACCGATCCAGTTGTGGCAGACCTATCGATGGTCGGTGGATCCTCTGCGCCGGCGTGAAGCGGCCTTGTTGATGGCCAAAAGCGGTCCGACCCTGGCTGGGCAAGGTTGGGGAGACGATCCCCTGGCCGCCGTTGCTCTGGCCCTTGCCGCCGAGAGAGAGAAGCGCCGGGGGAATCACACAGCGGCAGACGTCCTCTGGCAACAACTGCTGATCCGCTTTCCGGAGACAACCGTGAGCGCGAGAGCCCGGCAGCACGTCCCTGGCCTGCGTCAGGAGCTGCTAAAGCTGCATCCGTCTCACCCCGCAGCCCTGGCCACCGCCGTGGCCCTGGAGCCAACCCCGGAACGGGGGCATCAGGGAGCACACCATCTGGCGCGTTGGGGTTGGCGCTGGCCGGGCGCGATGGACCGACTGAAAGCAGCCTGCAGCGCCAGGGAGCCGACCCAGGCACAGCGCCAGAGCCTTGCCTGGGCCCTGGCCATGCTCGGAGCCGGATCCCCCGCCTTGGACTGTCTGCAAGGGAAAGCAGCTGGAGCGGAGACAGCGCTCGCCGTGGGGCGTGCCCTGTTGCGGGGTGGTGAGGAGCAGCGCATCCAAGGGAAACTAATGCTGTTGGAGCTCACCCAGCGGCAGCCGAAATCATTGGCCAGTGATGAAGCTGTTCGTCTGCTGATGGAGCCTCTGCTGCCGGACCCGGCACTCGTAGAAGCCATTCCGCCAGCCCTGGCGGAGCGCTCCGCTGCTATGGCCGCGGCACAGGTTCGGCTCAATGCTGGCAATGGCGCCATCAACGTGCTCAAACGGTGGCCTGACGACCGCGATAGCTGGCAGCTGCAGTGGGATGAAGCTCGGTTTGCCCTGCTCGATGAGCAGTGGGAACGGGCCCGGGACCTGTTGATGGCCCTGCCTGCAGGCACCTTGCCGCCCCCTCTGGAAGCACGGCAACTGTTCTGGCTGGGGCTCACTGAAGAACGGACAGGCAACAGCACCGCCGCCAAACGCCATTGGCGGCGATTGATCGGCACCCACCGCCCAGGGTATTACCGCTGGCGGGCAGAAGTGCGTCTGGGTGAAGCCAAGACCCTGCATCTGAATAAACCATCAACAACCCTGCCCGTCCCGGTGTGGGCTCCTCTCAACAGTCGCTATCCAGAGGTGGACACCCTCTGGAGGCTGGGGCTCACCGAACAGGCATGGGACGCCTGGCTATCGCTGCGTGATCCCCGAGACCCCCTGGCAGCAGAGGAACAGTTGGTGGAGGGACGACTGCGGCTCAGCGTGAATGACCCCTGGCGCGGCCTCGATCAGCTCTGGCGACTGAGTGTGCGATGGGTGCCCACGAGCTGTCGGCAGCGACTGCTGCTGCAACGGAGCCAGAACCCTGTCGTCTTCCAACAAGCCATCCAGTCCGCATCGACGCAGCACGGGGTGGATCCAACGTTGTTGTTGGCCATCGCAAAACAGGAGTCGCGCTTTTCTCCAGGCGTGCGTTCAATTGCTGGAGCCGTTGGTGTGATGCAACTCATGCCCGAAACGGCCGCCTCCGTCGCCGGGAAACCGCTTTCGGAGCATGAGCTGATGGAGCCTTCGACAAACATCTCCCTCGGGGCTGCGTACCTGAGATCACTGCTGCAGCTCTGGGAAGAGGATGCTTTCCTCAGCATTGCCAGCTACAACGCCGGCCCTGGCACGGTGCGTTCCTGGCCTCAGCCCCGCAACGACGAGGACATCGAACTCTGGGTGGAGCGGATTCCTTACGCCGAAACCCGCTACTACACCAAAAAAGTTCTCGACAATCTTTTGGGTTACTCAGACCACGCGTGGCCCGGGTGCGACGACCGCGCCGAGGGGATGGGGTAAACAGTGGCCAAGTCCAATTCCGGCAACGAGAACGATTCCCAACAGCAACAGCGAGCGCCGGGGGGCAGTCATCACCCCAAGACGGACTAGATCAAGCCGCGCCAACAACAGCGCTGAAGCCAGGATCAGCAGATCAGACAGCAAGTTCAGCCTCAGCAGGTAAATCCCAAGGACGATCACCATCAAAAGCGTGACGAGCAGGGTCATGACCCGACTGGACGCCATCACCAACGAGAGTCTCCGCATCAGCAAGTCCGGCATGGTGCAGATCACCAACACCGCCAGCAGCTGTACCCCTTCAACAACGAACAGCAGTTCCAGAGAGATGCTGCGGGAGTGCATGAACTGGATCTGGGCCATTGACCACTGGTGGCCCATCACCACAGCGACTACGAAGAGCACGTTGAGCATCGGCGCCCGCAGCGGCAGGTTCAGGAGACCAAAACAACCCATGGCCTCACGCTAATCACGGGGATCAGAGGTGACTGCCAAAGTGGATTCACCCCCAGACAAGGCCATGACAGGCAGTTCTCCACAACCACTGCTGGGTCCTGTTCAACGGATCGTGCTTGTGGTGGCCGCCATCGTCCTGGCTGTTGGTCTCACCATGATGCGGGGTGGATTGCAGAGCGGATCCCCTCTGGAACAGCTGGCCCGGCGTTCCCTAACTCCTGACGTCGCCCTCAGCAACGGGCGTCCGACGATGATTGAGTTCTATGCCGACTGGTGCCAGGTCTGCCGCGAGATGGCTCCGGCGATGCTGAAGCTTGAGCAGAGCACGCAACAACAGCTGGACGTGGTGATGGTGAACGTTGACAACCCGCGCTGGCAGGACCTGGTTGATCGCTACGACGTCAACGGAATCCCCCAGCTCAATCTGTTCAATGCCGAGGGTGATGCCGTCGGCCGCTCCATTGGCCTGCGACGGGGCGAGGAACTCTCCCTTCTCGCCGATGCGTTGATTCAGGACTCCCCACTGCCGTCCTTGCAGGGGCTGGGTCGTGTCAGTGAACGCACGGACGACGCACCACAACAGGCATCCTCAACGTCTGGTCCCCGCAGCCACGGTTGATCACCGTGCAGTGGATTCATGCGGGCAGCTTGCCGTCATCAGCGGCATGATCACCACACTGACCCGTCGTCATCACCATGGATCGCTTCCGGGTTGATCTGATCGCTGCCACACCCAACCCTCAGCTCTGTGTGTATGCGGCCATGCATCAGGACTACAGCGAGGGCTTCGTCGCGGCTGATCGTGAGAACTGGCCCGATGAACAACGGGCGGGGGAGATCTGCGTCAAACGCCTGCTGGCTGGGGAACGCGGTCATTACGGCCCGATGGAGCACGCCCAGATCGTGCTGAATGTGGGTTGGTTCCCCCATTCTGTCATGCAGCAGGCACGCACCCACCGGGTGGGCGTCAGCTTTGATGTGCAGTCGATGCGATACACCGGTGAGCGCATCTGCCGCGCTGCCAACGGCGATCTGGATCTTGAGGAGGTGTTCTACCTGCGACCGGTCGGTGACTACAGCGATCGCCAGGGCAAGAAATACGCCTATACCGAAAGCCAGCGGGCCCTGGACCTCGACCATTGCCGAGCCTCAGCTGAGCGTTATCGCGACCTGCTAACAGCAGGCTTCGCTGAAGAGCATGCCCGGGGCATCCTTCCCTTCGACTATCGCCAGCACTTCGTGGTGAGCTTCAGTCTGCGGGCCTTTCTGCACTTCATGGATCTACGGGCCAAGCTCGACGCGCAGCTGGAAATCCGCCAGCTCTGCGATCTGATGTGGCCGCACATGGTGGCCTGGGCCCCTGAATTTGCGGGCTGGTATAAGAAAAGCAGGCTTCACCGCGCCAGGCTGGCCCCTTAGATCCGAGCCAGGGTGACCCGCTCCGGTTGATGTTGATATTTGCCCTGGCGATCGCTGTAGGTGGTGTCGCAGGGATCTCCCTCGAAGAACAACAGCTGACAGATCCCTTCTTCGGCGTAAATGCGGCAGTCGGCACCGGAGCTGTTGCTGAACTCAAGGGTGAGGTGTCCTTCCCAGCTCGCTTCTGCAGGCGTGGTGTTCACGATGATGCCCAGACGGGCATAGGTGCTCTTGCCAAGGCAGATCACCGTGATGTTGGGCGGGACGCGCATCTTCTCCAGCGCAACGCCAAGGCCATAGGAATGGGCCGGCAGGATGAAATAACGACCGTCCTCGTCCTCATGCAACGGCGTCGGCTCGAGGTTGGCGGGGTTGAAGCGCTTGGGATTCATCACCGTGCCCGGCACATGGCGAAAAATCATGAATTCCTGCGCTGAAAGGCGCAGGTCATAGCCATAGGAGGAACAACCGAAACTCAGCACAGGCCTGGCCTGCTGCTCGGGATCCAGATGGCGGACCAAGCCCTTCTGGAAGGGTTCGAGCATGCCCTGCGCGGCCTGTTCGGCGATCCAGCGATCGTTCTTGAGCATCAGAAACCTCGACGCAATTGGGTGACCTGATCAGCCATGGCCACGATGCTGGGGGGAATGGCGGGCCCTGTGATCACCACATCCATGGCGGGCGGCCGCTGGTCGAGGGCATCCAGCAGCGCGCCCTCCTCGACGTAGCCCAACCCAACGGCGAGGCCGACTTCATCCAGAACCAGCTGATCGATGTCGCCATCACGCAGATGGCGACGGCAGGACTGCCAAACCGCATCAACAGCCGCCGCACCACCAGGGTGATCAGCTTGAGAAAGACAAGCCGGTACATCGGGGCGGAGCCAGGTGAGTCCGCCGCAAAGACGTACGCAACCTTGCGGTCCCTGATGCACCCCACCTTTGAGGAATTGAGCAATCAGCACTCGACTGCCCAGCCCAGCGGTGCGCATCGCCTGGCTGAGAACACTGGAGAAGCTGCCGCGATAGGTCGCGGTGTGAACCTGAAGCTGCCCCTCCGGCTCCACCAGCTGCAGGGGTGGGCGAACCGGCACCAACGGAAGGAGACCAGCCTGCTCCAGAGACCTGTGGTCCTGAGCCACGGAGTCCGAGGAACGATGGCTTGAGGTGAGGCTGGCGGTCATCTCGGCTGCAGGCATCCGGGAGATCCCGGCAGACCTTGAATGTAGCGGTGCAAAGCCACCCCACAAGGGTCAAGACACCATCCATGGTGTGACGTTCCATCAAGCCGGGGCATCGCCTGTCAGGCTTGATGACAGCTGTGATGCGCCGATGCCTGCACCCACGCCCCCGCGGGCCGATGGCCGGGGAGCTAGTGAGTTGCGCCCCTTCTCCGTGGACTGGGATCCGATGTCCTTCGCCCTCAGCTCCCTCATCGTGCGTACGGGCCGTACCGCAGTGCTCTGCAGCGTTTCCTTGGAGGAGGACGTCCCCCGCTGGCGCCGGGGGAACGGTTGCGGCTGGCTCAGCGCTGAATATCGACTGCTTCCCGGTTCGACACCGCAACGGCAGTCGCGAGAGTTGATGAAACTCTCGGGCAGAACGCAGGAGATCCAACGCCTGATCGGTCGCAGTCTCCGGGCTGTTCTCAACATGGACGCCCTCGGCGAGCGCACGCTGCTGATCGACTGCGATGTGATCCAGGCCGACGCCGGCACCCGCACCGCCTCGATCACCGGGGCCTGGATCGCCTTGCGCCGAGCCTGTGATCAACTCCGCTCCCAGGGTGTGTTGACGCAGGATCCGATTCGCCAGCAGCTGGCGGCGGTTTCGGTAGGGTTGATCGACGGGATCCCGCTGCTGGATCTCGACTACAGCGAAGACAGCCGTGCCGACGTGGATCTCAATGTGGTCACCGCCGGTGATGGCCGCCTGCTGGAACTGCAAGGGACGGCAGAGCAGGCACCCTTCAGCCGCTCCGAACTCGATGCCATGCTCAACCTGGCTGAATCAGGACTTCAGGAGCTGATGCAAGGTCAGCGTTTCGCCCTGGCCACAGCCGCCGGTTCAGCGATTTCGTAATAACGACTACATGGCTCGTCAGGGCACATTCGTAACTTCCCAGCAGTTGCGAGGAAACCATGGTGGCTAACAGTGGTTTCAGTCGCTATTCCCCCCAGCAACCGCAGGTTGCGGGTGCAGCCGAACGAAACCGCACCCTTCTGGATGTCATCCGTGATCTGGATGGAGCCAGCACCGAGTTGGTGGAACGCAACAAGACGATTTTCTTCCCGGGGGATCCGGCCGAAAGGGTGTACCTGATCCGTCGCGGAGCCGTGCGCCTGTCCAGGGTGTACGAATCAGGCGAAGAGATCACCGTGGCGCTTCTGCGGGAAAACAGCCTGTTCGGAGTGCTGTCACTGCTCACCGGACACCGATCCGACCGCTTTTATCACGCTGTTGCCTTCACGCGGGTGGAAATGGTGACCGCACCGGCCGCCTCTGTGCGTGCTGCCATCGAGGCGGACACCGGTGTCGGCCTGCGTCTTCTGCAGGGTCTCTCCAGTCGGATCCTGCAGACGGAAACGATGATCGAAACCCTCACCCATCGCGATATGTCATCCCGATTGGTGAGTTTTCTGCTCGTGCTGTGCAGGGATTTCGGCGTGCCCGATGAACTTGGCATCACGATTGATCTGCGCCTGTCTCATCAAGCCATTGCCGAAGCGATCGGCTCCACACGCGTCACCATCACCCGTCTGCTGGGAGACTTGCGCCAATCCGGACTCGTGCAGATTGACCGCAAGAAGATCACGGTGTTGGATCCCATCGCCCTGGCCAAGCGGTTCAGCTGAGTCCACCCCCCGTGCGATGGGGGTCTGATGAGCGGCTGGCTGCTGATCCTGGCTTTGCTGATCCTCGGAGGCGTGCTGTCGACCCTGGGGGATCGGCTGGGCAGTCGCGTGGGAAAGGCTCGGCTCAGCCTGTTCAATCTGAGGCCGCGTCGCACAGCTGTCTTGATCACAGTGCTCACCGGCAGCCTGATCAGTGCTCTGTCCCTGGGTCTTCTGCTCCTGGTGAGCCGCCAGCTTCGGGTTGGACTGTTCGAGCTCGATGCCCTCCAGGCCAGACTCAGGGACAGCCGTGCGGCCCTTGATGCGGCCGAAACGGAGCGGCGCGAGGCTCGGTCAGCGACGGAGCGGATCGAGGCGGAATTAATTTCCACCCGGCAACGGTCCGCAACCCTTCGCCGAGAGCTGGAACCACTGCAACAGCAAAAGCGTCAACTGGAGCAGGAACGGAACCGACTGAACGCCGACATCCAGGCCAGGGACGTCGATATTCAGCGGACGGAAGCCGAATTGCGCGGTGTGCGCGATCGGATCAAGGCTGGGGAAAAGGAGCTCAAGTCTTTAGAGCAGGACCTGCTGGCCTTGCGCCGTGGATCCGTTGTACTGCGCAGTGGCCAGGCCCTGGCGACTGCCACGGTGAGGCTGGAGAAACCAGGTCAGGCCAAGCAGGTGGTGGATCGGTTGCTGCAGGAAGCCAACCAAACCGCCTACGTAAGGGTCAGACCAGGGGAAACCCCGGATCGTCAGATCCTGCTGGTTCCCCGAGGAGATGTGGAACGGCTGCAACAAACCCTGCGTCAATCCGGCACCTGGGTCGTGTCGATGCGTTCGGCTGGCAATGTGCTGCGGGGTGAGTCCGTGGTGTATGCCTACCCGGATGTGAAGCCGAACAGAACCATCACCCGCGTCGACGAGGTGCTGGCCACCACCACCCTCGAGCAGGACGAACGCGGATCAGAGGCGGTCAGAACACGGCTCAACCTGCTGCTGGCTTCAGCCTTTGCAGAAGTTCAACGCCGTGGTTCGCTCAGTGAAGGACTGCAGTTCGATGGCAGCGCACTGAACGAGCTGGGTCTCGCGCTGGTGGATCGAACCGACAACGAACCGCTCGAGCTGCAGGTGATCGCTGTCCGCAGCAGCGACACGGCGGATCCTGTCGCCGTCAGGGTGATCATGGAGCCATGAGCCATCTGGTGGGACTTGACCCCGGTCGTGCCAAGTGCGGCCTGGTGTTGGTGGATCCTGATCAGCGCCTGGTCATCGATGGTGTCGTGCTGCCCCCATCGCGCGTCATCAGTCAGCTGAAGACCTGGTCCAACCAGGGGGAGCTGCGGTTGATCCTGTTGGGGAACGGCACCAGCTCAGATCAATGGAATTCAGCGTTGCAACGACTGGCCTCCATTGAAATCGTTGATGAAAGGGGAACAACCCTGCGCGCCCGGGAGCGCTACTGGCAGCTCTGGCCCGCCTGGGGATGGAGGCAACTGCTGCCGCGGGGCCTGCGGCTTCCCCCTGGTGAGTTGGATGCGGTGGCAGCTCTGGTGATGGTCGAAGATCACCTCGGCTATCGGTGCCAGTGGCCTCAGCCGCGACCGGCCTTCAAAAGCGTGCCCGTACCGTGAAGGTGTAATCCCCGCCGGGCTCCAATCGATAGTCGGCGCGCACCAGAAAGCGCAGCAACGCGTCCTGAATAAGGGCTCGCCCCAGGGACGGCTCAACAGTGAGCTCACCGCGATCGAAGGCCCATTGAAAGGTCCACTCGAAACCGCCTGCCGAGACTTCACCCTCAACACATTGATCACTGAAGCACTGCCGCAAAACCCTGAGGTGGGCTGTCGTGGCGGGAAGCGCTGTCATTCCACTAAGGCCGGACGGAAGCCGTTGATCCAATTGCCGGCGCGGTCCAGACCCTGGCGCTGAATGCGCTGGATGGCCTTTAACACACCGTCCAGCACGGCATCCACCTCAGGCTGCTCAGCACGACTGAAGGGACCGAGCACGTGGGACACGGTGCGCGCCCGCCGTTCCGCGGGATTGTCAGCAGGAGCACCAATGCCGATGCGCAGGCGCGGAAAGGCCTGAGTACCCAGGTGCTGGATTGTGCTCCGCAAACCGTTGTGACCTCCAGCACTGCCCTGGGCCCGCAACCGCAGACGTCCCAGGGGGATGTCCATGTCATCCACCAGAACCAGCAGTTGTTCCGGCGTGAAGCCAAACCAGTCGAGCGCTGCGCGGATGGACCGACCGCTGTCGTTCATGTAGGTCTGAGGCATGAGCAGCCTCAGTCGGCTTTCACCGATGCCGCACTCCGAAGCCAGGCCATGCAACTTGCTCTGCTGACGAAAACTGAAGCCCTCGCGTGATGCCATCCGCTCCAATGCCATGAAGCCGATGTTGTGACGGGTTCCCTCGTACTTCGTGCCTGGATTGCCCAGGCCGACCACCAGCCGGAGCACATCGGCCATCAGGAGTCAGTCGTTGGAGGGTTTCGCGGTGGGTTCTTCAATGTCGGAAGAGGGCTGCTGTTCCGGATCTGCCATGGCTTTGTTGATTTCCCGCTCGAATTCCTTCGAGGCCGATTGAAAGCCCTTCAATGTTTTTCCAAGTGTTCGGCCAAGCTCAGGCAAACGCTTGGGGCCGAAAACAAGCAATGCAACGGCGCCGATCACCGCCATTTCGGGTAGGCCGACTCCGAAAACATTCATCGATCGATCAACCCAGACCGTTCCAGTTGACGTTGATACCTTCCAGGATCAGCGACTTGTTGTACAGCTGAAGAATCACCAACAGGAACACCAGGAACAAGACCATGAAGATGCCCATCACGGGCGTTGTTCCCCAGCCGGGGACGACCTTGCCGTACTCGGAGTTCAGAGGGCGGAGAAGGTCTCCCAGACGGGTGCGTTGAGCCATGGCGACGCTTTGGGTCTCGGGTGAATTGAAGTCTGGATACTGTAGGGGCCGATTCCGTTTCGGGGTCGGTCCTGTCGAGAGATGTGATGGAAACGTCGTCCCCTGCCCTCTCCGTTGCTATCGGAGTGCTCGCCGTTCTGCTCGGCATGACCGGTTTCGGTGTGTACCAGGCCTTCGGTCCGCCGTCCAAGGCGCTGGATGATCCCTTCGACGATCACGAGGACTGAGCCAACCGCAGCTCAACCAGTTCCCCTGGTGCCAGTTCGATCCAGTCGTCAGCGGCGACCGCTCGACCCACCTTCCAGCCTTCTCCAGGCTGCCAGCGGCACCGTGAAGCTCCTGGATTGAGCAGTTGCAGCACCACGCCGTTGGCGTCTGGGCGCAGAGCGATCGGACATAGCCGGCGTGGAATCGCTGGCAACCAGCGGTGTGTCCCCATCGATGCCTGGTGCTGTCTTGCCGCGATCGGTCCGTGCCAGCCAGGTTCGCGAAAGCCGATGGCTGCCTGCGGTACCGCTGCGTGGGCCCAGCTGCCTTGAAACGGCATCAGCGCCAATCGCATCCGCTGCTGGCCCTGATCCGCCGATGGATCCGGCCAGGTGGCACCACGCAGCAGCGAAACACCCAATCGATCCGTGGCCCCATCCACCCCCTGCGGACCATCCAAGAGAACAGCGATGCCGCCGCCGGGAGCCTTGGCCTGACAGGCCAGCCAGGAGATCGCCGGCACTTCCCATCGCTCTTGTTCACGGGGGGTCTGGGGATGCGCTGGACGTTCGATCACCCCGCCACTGGTATCTGCCGCAAGACGCACCGCCGTTGATGCGAGGGGGATGTCCAACCGCAGCAGCTCATGGCGCTGACACCAGTCCACAGACACGATCAGCTCCAACCAGGGGCAATCCGCTTTGAGGCGCAGATCCAGGCGCATCCGGCTGGCACCCACCCGATAGGTCACTACGAGCTGGGCCACCAGTGGACCGGACTCGCGCAGCTGAACCGACCCGACGGGCACCAGCTCCAGCGGATGCCTCCGGTATTCCGCAGTGATGTCCCAGGCATCCCAGAACTCACCCCTGTCCCGGTAACGGCAGGGGCGCAAAGGTGCCGAAAGCTGATCAACCCCCTGAGCATCCCGAAGCTGCAACAGCCCTACAGGGGAGCACTCAAACTCCACTAAGCCATTGCTGACACGCCAGATCTCTGGCGACACCCGCACCACGCTGACCGGATGCCTGGGCGCGATCTCCCCGCTGCCCGCAGGACCATCGCTCAGCGCCACAGAACAGATCCCGCGCTGCTCGGGCAGCTGCACCCACGTGCCGCCCTGCACGCTGGGCTGCTGTGGCAGCGCCGCACCATCGGCATGCCAGGCCCCATGCGGCAATTTCAGAAGTGGAGACCAGCGGGCCAGTGGCTGCCAGCCCATCCACAGCCAAGTGGTGCTGGCACCAGATCCAGAGCCAACATCCAGCAACTGACGCAGGCCCTGATCACGCTCATTTCGGGCCTGACGGCGGGCCCGGCGCCAGATCGGCTCCGCCTGGTCAAACACCTCTGGGATGGAGGTACCGGGAAGGATGTCGTGGAATTGCTGAAACAGCAGGGGACGCCAATCGCGACCAACGGACGGGCGGCCTGCGAAAGCAAGAAGCGCTGCCACAGTGTCGCTCTCCCGCAGCAGGCGCTCCAGGCTGCGGTTGTGACGTTTCTGATCCGGACGGCTGGTGGCACAGCCGCGATGCAGCTCGAGGTACAGCTCATCCCGCCAGACCGGCAACTGCCCTGCCATGGGCTCAAGCCTGTCGAGGTACTGACGCAGTGACCCCGCCTGCCTGGGCAGCGCCAAGGGTTCCGGATCCCAGAGCTGCATCTGCTCCAGCATCTCCTCGGTGGGTCCGCCACCGTGGTCGCCGACCCCAGGGATCCACAACAACTCCGAAACACCGCTGCATTGCTGCCATTGGCGCTGCTCCTTGAGGATGTCCAGTGGATCCCCACGCCGTCCGATCGGGGGGAGCATCAGGCTCATCACATCCCCCCCACCGCGGCTGCGCCACCGGAACAAACGATGGGGGAATGGATTACTGGCATTCCAAGCCAACTTGTGGGTGCAGAACCAGCGAACACCTGTGGCATGCGCGACGGCAGGGAGACCAGCTGCAAACCCGAAGCTGTCCGGCAGCCAGGCCAGGTGATGACGCCATTCTGGAAATGTTTCGCGGCTGTATGCCTGACCGATGGCGAACTGCTGCCAAAGCGACGCTGTGCTCACCAGCACACAATCCGTCTCCACCCAGGGGCCGTTGATGGGTTCCCAGCGGCCGGCCCGACTGGCCTTGCGGATCGCTGAAAACAGCTCGGGTCTGTGGTGCTCCATCCAGGCATAAAGCGCTGGCGTGGAGTGGGCGAAGCGAAGATCAGGCCAGCGTTTCATCAGCGCGAGGGCGGAGCGAAAGGTCCGCTCCGCCGCCTGCCAGGTGTCCGCCACCGGCCAGAGCCAGGCCAGATCCAGATGGGCATGGCCGAACCAATGCACAGCGCCGTGAGGTGTGGGCTGCGCTTTCAGCTGCTGCGCAACCGCCTTGAGCGCCGCCTCACAGTTGGGATCCATCTGCTCCCAACCGAACGGCAAGTCACCTCCTGCCTCGAGGTGCAATTGCAAAGCTTCTGGCAACAACGCCCCAGCTGGGTCCTCGCCGGGACGGTTGGGTTCGAGATCCAGCCAACTGCTGATCAACGCTCCGTCGTCATGGAGGGGACTGCAGAGCTCCAGCTGGATCCTGTGCACCTGTCCGGCAAGAAAAGCCTCCGGCAGCGTCCAGCGACAGGCGGTGTCGAACAGATCGCCTTGATGCACCAGCACCCCATCAACCCAGAGGCGTGCCGATTCCGCCCACCAGCTCAGACACAACCGAGCCCGGTGATGGCTTGCATCTGGCCAGGCCTCCGGCCGAACCACGGTCTGCTCCAGCCGCAACCAGGCACGCCCCCTCGGCCAGATCAGCAATCCACGGGCAGCCCAGTCAGGGCGGTTGTTCTTCCCCCAGGACTCAAAGATGAACGGCTCGCGCTCCAGCGCGTCGGAACGCCTCCAACCAGAGCGCAGATCACGGCGGGAGCGGCTGCGAAACGTTTCAATCCACTCCGTTCGTGTTGCCTTGAGGGGGGTGTCACCCCGGGTACCGCTGACATGCCCCATAGGATGCTGACGCAAACACAGACGACGGTCGGTCTCCATGCTCGCCCTCAAGATCTCCGTTTACTCGGTCGTCTTCTTCTTCATCGGTATTTTCGTGTTCGGCTTCCTGGCGAGCGATCCAAGCCGAACCCCCAGCCGAAAGGACCTCGAAGACTGAATTAACGGACGGATTTCGGTCCGCGCTGCTCACTGGACCGCTGCGCGCGCGTGGAGGCTCTCGAGCTGTCAAGATCGCAGCCCTCTGTTGAAAGTCTTTGGCGGCATTACGCCTGACATTGGTGATCTGCGGAATCCTTTTGATGGGATCCGAGTCGTTGGTCTCGATCAGGGCCGTCGCCGCCGAGGATGCGCTAGACGACCCAACGGCTGAAGCTGTTGTCCCGCAGATTAGTCAACGCCTGCAACTCACGGCAGACCGTCAGCGTTTCGACGTTCGTCGAAACGTCATGATCGCAGAGGGCAATGTGCGGCTGCAGCTCGGCACAGGCCAGCTCATCGCCGATCGGGTTGAGTTTGATGCCAACTTTCAGACGATGTTCGCCCGCGGAGCCGTTCGTCTCTCCCGCAACAACCAGGTTTTTCAGGCCTCTGCTCTTCGCTACAACCTGAGCCAGAACGAAGGGGAACTGGATGACGTCTACGGCGTCATCGACCTGGACGCGATGAAGGGCGTCTTCAACGTTGCAGATCCAACCCCAACACCTACCGAACAGCAGGCCCGTCCAGAACCCGCGCCGATGGCCTGTCCGCCACTGCTCGCTCCGGTTCCGGACTGGCATCCGCGACCATGGGCAGTTACAGCCTGGGGCGGTCAGATGATCGATGCCGCCTTCGGTGACACGTTCCTCTTCAACGGGACCATGCGTCCGGGAGCAGTCTTGGGCATCGGCCTGCAGAAGCGGATTCTCCGCGCTGGTCCTCTGGCCCTGGAGCTCGAGGCTGATCTGTTCAGCCATCTCGCCAAACAACAGCCTGGCGGCGAGTTCAATCAGGACAAGCCCTATGCCGACCTGCCAGCCCAGAGTTTCGGCGAGGGGATCCTGGGGATCGGTGCCCGGCTGTGGGTGCAGCCCTGGCTGAGCTTCAGCGTCGTCGAAGGCATCAGCTACAACACGGATTACAGCCTGTATGAGAAGACCTTCCGCGAGAACTACACCAAGTTGCTGAACTACCTCGGCTTCGAGGTGGAAGCAGCGGTTTCATCCGATGTGTCGCTCGTGGGACGCATCCACCACCGATCCGGAGCCTTTGGCACCTACAACGGCGTGACGGAAGGCAGCAATGCCTACCTGCTCGGCCTGCGCTACCGCTGGGGCCGCGATCTGCCGGAACCGGTTGGCACATCAATGGCGCCCCCCCTGGGCTGCCCGGATCCAGAACGGCATCAACGGGTTCGCCCCACCTCCCTGAGTCAGCGGCTCGAATCGACAGCGCTTGGAGATGGGGGCGAAGCCACTGAATACATCCCGCCAACACAAACACCAACGCCATCGCCACTGTCTCCAGCTGAACAACAGAGGCGACGCAGCCAGGCCATCGCCGGCATCGATCAACGCATTGATGACGTCGAATTCCAAGGCACCCTGTCCATCGAACGGCGCAGTGGCGTGCCTGTGCGGCGCCTCAATTCCAGTGTCCGCGATGAAAACCGTTTCGGCGTGGTGAAAGTGCCCCAGCTCAAGCGACTGGGCAGGACGCAGTTGATCAATGGCACGATCAGCCGTTGGCGCGTTCAGGCTGCGCGAATTCAGATCACGTCCAACGGGTGGCGTGCTGACCGGATGGGTTTCAGCAATGACCCGTTCACCCCGGCACAGACCCGTATCGATGCTGAGGATGTAGTGGCTCGGGAACAGCCAAATGGCGATCTGCTGATTTCAGCGCGGCGCAACCGGCTGATCGTTGAGGAGCGTCTGCCCGTGCCCGTCAGCCGCCGGCAGCTGATTCAGAAGGAAGAGGAAGTTGAAAATCGCTGGGTGTTCGGTGTTGACAACGACGACCGCGATGGCCTGTTCGTCGGTCGCAACCTCAAACCGATCACATTCGGCACGGACACAGAGCTCAGCCTTCAACCGCAGGTGATGGTGCAGCGCGCCGTCGATGGCGGCAGCGACATCGATCCAGGGGACCTGTTTGGTCTTGAGGCGAAGCTGATCGGTCGGTACGACGGCACCAACGTCAGAGCAGACGCCGACATCAGCAGTTTCAGCGGTGACGACTTCCTCGACAACAGCCGCTACTGGGGAAGCATCGAGCGCAGTTTCGATCTCGGAGCTCTGGGAGAGGTGACCGCCAACCTCTTTGGCACCTATCGCTACCGCACCTGGAATGGATCCCTCGGTGAAACCGATATCCAGGCGGCCTATGGCGTCTACGGCGAGAAGAAAGGGGAATTCGAGCTGGGCAACTCGCGGCATCGCTACCTCGTGCGTGGGGCCATGGGCGATTACTACGCCGAACGTTTCGACAGCAACCGCATGCTGCGTTCCGGTCGCGGCAGCCTGTTTGCCTCTGTTACAAGCACGATCCCGATCTGGCGCGGATCCACCGCAGAGCTGACCCCATTGGCCGCTTATCGCTACTCCCCGGTCGCTGTGGTGCCCGGCGTCAGCCTCACCACCAACCTGAACAGCACCGTGGCGCTCTACGGCGCCGGCGACCATCAGGAGAGCATCAGCTTCAGTGGAGGGCCAACGCTGACCCTCGGCACCTTCAGCAAACCATTCCTGGATTTCACCCAGATTTCCGTCATCGGTGGCGGCACCCTTCGCAATGGCGCCAGTCCGTTTGAGTTCGACCGAATTGTCGACTTCGGCACGCTGGGCGTCGGTCTCACCCAACAGATCGTCGGCCCTCTGCTGCTCAGCACCGGCGTCAATGTCAACGTCGATTCAGCGTCGGAGTACTACGGCGATGTGATCAATTCGAGCATCGAATTGCGTTGGCAACGCCGCAGTTATGACGTGGGGGTTTACTTCAATCCCTATGAAGGCATTGGCGGAGTCCGTTTCCGGCTGAATGACTTCAACTTTGATGGCAGCGGAGTGCCCTTCGTTCCGTACACCCCAGCGGACTGGTTCCTCGAGGACGACAGCGAACTGCCGCTCTGAATCAGTCCCCACCGCCGATGATCAGATCGCTGCCGGTGAGCTTGGCGCCAGCAAAACGGATGCCCTCCGTTCGCACGTCCGGCGCGAAGGCATTGATCACAACAGCAGAGCGGAGATCAGCACCACGCAGATCCGAGCCCGTTAAATCGGCATTGGTGAGCGTGGCCCCGCGAAGATCAGCCATCACCAGCCGGGCCCCACTGAGATCGGCACCCTCGAGGTTGGCGCCACGCAAATCCGCCCCCTCAAGATCAGCATCCCGAAGATCCGCGCCGATCAGGTGGGCCTCCTGCAGCTCAACGCGGCGCAGATCACAGCCCCTGCATGATCTTTGATCCAGCAACCGCTCCCGTGGATTCGGCCGATGCTCCACCGCCTGAAGCGGCAGAACGAGCAACAGCGCAAGCCAGCCAAGTTGAATCACGGACTTCTCTCACTAACCCTGTCTCTTTCATAGACACAAGAGTCTGATAATGCCGTCAGACTTTGCTGAAGCCGTTGATGTACGGCAATGCCACCATCAACTGTTGAACCTCTGGGCCATGGGCCAGCAACTGCGACGTGGCATCCCAGCGGCCACTCAGCAACATCTGCCGCGGCCCCTCATCCACAGCAACACCCCATTGTTGATCCGCGGATGACAGCTGTTCAGCTTCCAGATCCAGAGACCAGTTCTGATCCGGACGATCATTTACTTGTCGCTGAATCGCCTCCACCTCCGCTGCCGACGCCGTGGCACAGGGGATGCCGAGGGCGAGACAGTTGCCATAGAAAATCTCGGCGAAGCTGACGCCCACCACCGCGCGGATGCCCCAGCGCATCAGTGCCTGAGGTGCATGTTCGCGACTGGATCCGCAACCGAAGTTGCCATTCACCACAAGAATCGACGCCCCCTGAAATCGCGCCTGGTCGAAGGGGTGCTCACCCTTGCGTTCACGACGGTCATCCGCGAACACCTGGTCCCCCAGGGCCTCGAAACTCACGCACTTGAGGAAGCGGGCAGGAATGATCCGATCGGTGTCAATGTCCTCGCCGCTGACGACAAGGGCGCGACCCACCACCTGGCTCACCGGACCGGAAGGAAAGCTGCTCATCAGACCGCGGATTGAAGGGACAGGGTGCGGACATCGGTCACCTGGCCGTGGACGGCGGCAGCTGCCACCATCGCCGGACTCATCAACAGGGTGCGTCCGCTAGCAGACCCCTGCCGTCCCTTGAAGTTGCGATTGCTGGAACTGGCACTGATCTGCCGGCCTTCGAGGCGATCGGGATTCATCGCCAGACACATCGAACAACCCGGTTCACGCCACTCGAAGCCAGCGTCTTGGAACACACGATCGAGTCCTTCCGCTTCCGCTGCCTTCGCCACCTGTTCAGAACCCGGCACCACGAAGGCCTTGATGCCATCAGCGACATAGCGACCACGGGCCACAGCCGCCGCCGCCCGCAGATCGCTGAGTCGACCGTTGGTGCAACTGCCAATGAAGCAGACATCCACAGGCACCCCCGCAATGGCGGTACCGGGCTGCAGATCCATATAGCGATAGGCCTCCTCGGCGATGGGTCGCTCACCTGGCTCCAGCTGCTCAAGCTGCGGAATGCACTCATCGATGCCCAGCCCCTGACCCGGTGTGATTCCCCAGGTCACGGTGGGAGCGATGCTGGCCGCATCAAACACCACCTCGTCATCCACCACAGCGTCCGGATCGCTGGCCAAGCCGCGCCACCAGCTCACGGCCCGATCCCAGGCAGCGCCCGTAGGGGCTCCTGCTCGACCGCTGAGGTAATCAAAGGTGACTTGATCTGGATTGACATAACCGCAACGGGCACCACCCTCGATCGCCATATTGCAGAGGGTCATCCGCTCTTCCATCGACAGCGCCTCCACCGCTGGGCCCGCGAACTCATAGGCAAATCCGACGCCCCCCTTCACACCGAGCGTCCGGATCACGTGAAGGATCAGGTCCTTGGCCGAGACCCCATCAGACAGCCGACCGTTCATCTGGATGCGCCGGACCTTGAGCTTGGACATGGCCAGGCTCTGACTGGCCAGCACATCGCGCACCTGACTGGTGCCGATGCCGAATGCGATGGCGCCAAAGGCCCCATGGGTCGACGTATGGGAGTCGCCACAGGCCACAGTCATCCCGGGCTGGGTCAGCCCCAGCTCCGGAGCGATCACATGCACGATGCCCTGTCGGCCGCTGCCGATGCCGTTGAGGGTGATCCCATGGTCGGCACAGTTGCGCTCCAAGGTGCTGAGCATCTCCTCAGCCACGGGATCCGCAAACGGACGGCTCTGGGAGGTGGTGGGCACGATGTGATCGACCGTGGCCACAGTCCGCTCGGGGTAGCGCACGCTCAGACCCTTGTCGCGCAGCGCCGCAAACGCCTGAGGACTGGTGACCTCATGGATCAGATGAAGACCCACGAACAGTTGGGTGGATCCGCCGGGAAGCTCTGCCACCCGATGCAGGTCCCACACCTTGTCGTAGAGGGTGCCGGAACTCAAGCCGCTCTGCTGCAGGGACCGTTGACCCTACGACTAGGCCAGCAGTCGTCGACGCAGGCGATCCAAGGCACGGATCACCGTGAGCTGCTGAACGGCACCCCGCCCGCGTCGGTCACCGAACCGTTCCGCAGTCGCCTCACAACCATCGGGACCGCTGACTGCCAGATGCACCAGCCCGACAGGCTTCTCGTCAGTTCCGCCACCGGGCCCGGCGATGCCGCTCACCGCGATCGACCAATCCGTCCCCAGACGCTGCCGCGCCCCCTCGGCCATGGCCGTCACCACTGGATCCGAGACAGCTCCATGGCGCTCAAGCAGCTCGGCAGGGACATCGAGCAGCTGCTGCTTCACCTCATTGCTGTATGCAATCACCCCACCGGCAAACACAGCAGATGAACCTGGAACAGCCGTCAACGCGGCGCCAAGACCACCACCGGTGCAGGACTCCGCCACCGAGAGGGTTTGCCCCGACCGTTGGAGCAACGCCAACACCACCGACGCCAGGCTGTCGTCGTTGGTGCCGTAGCAATGCTGAGCGGTACGGCGGCGCAGCTCAGCTTCCACCGGATCCAACAGAGCCGCTGCAGATTCTGCGGAGCTGCTACGAGCCGTGAGTCTGAGCTTCACGTCTCCAAGGGAGGCGTACGGCGCCACCGTGGGATTCACCCCCTCAAGCAGATCAGCCACCTGCTCAGCCAAGTTGGATTCACCGATGCCGCTGAAGCGCAACAGGCGACTCACGAACACCCCTGTTGCCCCCCCGTGACGCCGCAGCCAGGGTTCCGCCGTGGCCTCAAACATCGCCCGCATCTCCGAGGGCACACCAGGGAAGGTGAGGATCGTGAAATCCGGCAGGGGGGACCAGATGATGCCGGGGGCCGAGCCCAGGGGATTGGGCAGCACAGCCGCACCCCTGGGAAGAAAGGCCTGGCGACGATTACTCTGCGCCACCGCCCGACCACCGGCCGAGAGCTTGGCTTGAATCTCGTCCCAAAGCTCCGGACGTTCCTCAAGAGGAGTCTCAAATGCCGCAGCCAGGGATTCTGTAGTGAGGTCATCCGGTGTGGGACCAAGACCACCGGTGGTGATCAGAACCCGACAGCGCCCACTGGCCTCGCGGGCGGCGGCGGCCAACCGTTGGTGGTTATCGCCAACGACGGTCTGGCGGTAGTGGGGAAGTCCAAGGCCCGCCAGCCGTTCGGCAATCCAACGGGCATTGCCATTGAGGATGTCTCCCAGAAGAAGCTCCGTGCCAACGCAGAGAATTTCGACACCGGCTTCAGCCATGGCGATCGCGGCAGGAGGTGAGGCTGGCTTCTGGGGATGGTGATGTCTGGGTGAGGGCCCGCTCTGTTTGAAGCTGACGCCGGCTGATCACCACGGTGGCCACCAGGATCGCTGTGGCCAGTGCCAACCAGAGAAAGCGCATTTCGGCATTGGCCACCACCAGGGCCAGGGACGCCAGCCACTGGGTGAAGACATAAATCAGCAACACCGTGCGGCGATGGCTGAAACCGGCCCGCAGCAGCCTGTGATGCAGATGTCGACGATCGGGATGGAAGGGGGAACGGCCCTCCCGCAGGCGCCCCATGATCACCGCCGACATGTCGGCCAGCGGCAGGGAAAGGATCAGCAGCGGCAACAGCAGGCTGACGGTGGTCAGCCCCTTCGCCGGGCCGACGATGCTGACCGCGGCAAGGGTGAAACCAAGGAAATAGGAACCGCCATCGCCCATGAAGATGCGGGCTGGATTGAAGTTGTGACGGAGAAAGCCAAGACAGCACCCGGCGAGGGCCGCCGCCAGGAAACCGGCCGCCACCTGATGCAGGGAAAAACTCACCGAGATCAGCCCAACGGCGGCGATGCCGGCGACACCGGCGGCTAGGCCATCCAGCCCATCCAGCCAGTTGATCGCGTTGGTGATGCCGACCAACCAGATCACAGTGGCCAGGAGGCTCAGGCTGTCACTGAGCACGATCGCTGAGCCGGACCCGTTCACCCAGGGAAGATCAATGGCTCCGATGCGGACGCCCTGGCTCCAGATCACGCAGGCAACAGCGAACTGACCCGCCAGCCGGGGCCAGGGTGAAAGGTCGAACAGGTCGTCGGCAAGACCAATCAGAAAAAAGCACAACGAACCCGCCAGCGTGCTCCAGATCAGCTGATCCCGGGCCGGAGCGAGCAGGCCAAATCCACCGAGCAGCCAGATCACGGTGAGCGACAGTCCAAAGCCAGCCACCATCGCGATGCCCCCCAACCGGACCATGGGGGCGGTGTGCTGCTTGCGGGGATCAGGCTGATCTGTGAGCTGGAGCCGAAGTCCCAGGCCACGGACAACAGGGACCAGAACCATCGTGACCCCAGCTGCCAGAAGGAAACTCAGCGTGGCAACCACTAAGGGGCTGGCAGCGAGGGACACGCAGGCTCCTGAATCAGAACAACCCTTTGCAGGGAAGATGTTCTCCGGATCCTAGGGAGAGTGAACCTTTGGATCCACAGGGACTTGGTCCAGTCAGGCAAGCGCCGGCTGACGCGCAGCGGCATAGAGCGGGAAGCGTTGGCAGAGCGCTTCAACCCGCCGCAGGCACTGCTGCTGAACAGCGTCATCCTCAGGGTTCAGCAGGCGGTCGGCGATGACATCCGCCACCTCGCGGAACGCATCGGCATCAAAGCCCCGGGTGGTGAGTGCTGCGGTACCAAGGCGCAGGCCGCTGGTGACGAAGGGGGATTCGGGATCAAACGGCACCGTGTTCTTGTTGGCCGTGATGTGGACATCACTGACGAGAAGATCAGCCACCTTGCCGGTCATGCCGACAGAGCGAAGGTCAAGCAACACCACGTGGTTGTCGGTGCCTCCACTGACGACGTCGATGCCGCGGGCGATCAACCGCTCTGCCAGAGCGGCTGCATTTGCTACCACCTGCTGGCTGTAGGTCTTAAACGCTGGTTGCAGCGCCTCGCCAAAGGCCACCGCCTTGGCCGCGATGACGTGTTCCAGAGGTCCGCCCTGACTGCCAGGGAACACAGCCTTATCGAATTTCTTGGCGAAGTCGGCATCCCGGCAGAGGATCAGACCACCGCGGGGACCGCGCAGGGTCTTGTGGGTGGTGGTGGTGACCACATCGCAGTGGGGAACGGGGCTGGGATGCACGCCTGCCGCCACCAGACCAGCGATATGAGCCATATCGGCGAGCAGGAACGCACCCACCTCATCGGCAATAGCGCGGAAGGCGCCGAAATCAATGGTGCGGGGGTAAGCCGAATAGCCACAGACGATCAGCTTCGGCTTGTGCTCGAGAGCCAGCTGCCGGATGGCCTCCATGTCGAGCCGCTGGGACTCCCGATCGACGCCGTACTGGACCACGTTGAACCACTTGCCGCTCACATTCACAGGCGAGCCATGGGTCAGGTGACCGCCATGGGAGAGGTCTAGCCCCATGATCGTGTCTCCGGGCTGAAGCAGCGCTAGGAAGACAGCGAAATTGGCCTGGGCACCACTGTGGGGCTGCACATTCGCCCAGGCCGCACCGAAGAGTTCCTTGGCCCGTTCGATCGCCAGCTCTTCGATGGCATCAACGTGCTCACAACCGCCGTAGTACCGCTTGCTGGGGAGCCCCTCGGCGTACTTGTTCGTCAGCACCGAACCCTGAGCGTCCATCACGGCCAGGGAGGCGAAATTTTCGCTGGCGATCAGTTCCAGGTGGGTTTCCTGACGCTGCTGCTCCTTCTCAATTAGGGCTGCAATGGCGGGATCGGCGGCCACAAGACCTGTGTTGATCGAAGAAGCAGTGCTGTCGCTCATGACGCCCGGGCGTTGTCCTGCCTTGATCGTAAGAAACCGTTTCGAAAGGAAACTGGAACAACAGCTGCTCAAAAAAAAACTGCCCAATTGGGCAGTTTTCAAGCGCGCCTGGAGAGATTCGAACTCCCGACCCTCTGATCCGTAGTCAGATGCTCTAATCCGCTGAGCTACAAGCGCTGGCGTGAAACCATGAGACCCCATCGAGGGGCCCGTCGTCAACTGGAGCACACGCGCGGCAGGATCGGGGGAGAACTGCGTTCATCGTCGAGATGCCGATCCGCTGGTACGGCCCTGCTGACCCAACCGATCCGACGTACCGCCATTTCGAGCGGATCGTGAATCTCTGTTTGCACGCAGGTGTCTTTGCGGCCGTGAACAGCGGTGCCTGGTTCGTGCAGGAGATGCGTCAGCCGTTTCCCGCCGATCGGCTGCCCTGGATCACCGGGATCTGGTTCGGTGTGCTGCTCGTTCAGTTTATCGCTGTGCTGGTCCAGCGCCCAGGACCTATTGAACCAGCGGAATAACGGCAGCATGGGCGGAGATGCCATCACCGCAGATGTCTCTCCCCGCTGCCGACCTGCAGGAGCTGCAATCCACCCTGGCTGATCGCCTCTACATCCAGGTTTCCGGCTGGCATCTGTATCTCGGTGATGCAGATCTGGCCCAGCCTCTCGCCATTGAGTGCAGTGCCCTGATTGACCAGGGGGCCTCGGTGGCCGCGAGAAAGTCTCTGGAGGCAGTGACAGTTCCCGTGGCTGGTGGAGCCAGCAAGCTGCCGCTCTCGCGCCTGATGCCTCCGGCACAGCTTCGTGAACTCGAGGAGATCCTGGAGCCCTACTGCCGATAAGGTTGCGGCCATCCGAGGGCGATGGTGTGCTGATCATCGAAGTCACCAACGCACGCGAGGTGGTGCGTCAGCGCATCGGCCGGCTGGGGGAACGTTTGATCGGTCGGGTGGTGGACCCGGAAGCACAGGTGGAGAAGGCGCTGATTCAGGAGTTGGATACGGCCTTCAAGGAGTTCGGCATCGAAGCGCGAATTGTGTCGGTGCAGGGCCCTCAGCTGGTGGGACGCCAACAGCTCGAACTGCCGATTCAGGTGCGCGAAGAGCGGGACGTACGACTCATCGACGCCTGAGCCTGCGCCCAACCACCGCTGCGATGTCCTGAACCTCGGCGATGCCGAAGGCTATTGCCACCAGGCCGTACACAAGCAGTCCAAGCAAGCCTGGCAAAGCGATCTGCAGCCCAAGACCGACCGGTCCCTGCGGCCAGCTGAACCAACTCTGCAGGGCCCAGGCCACAGCCGCCGCCATCCAACCCGCAAGGTTCAGACATGACGCATCACGTCCCCACCGGCGCAGCGGCAGTCCCTGGAGGCGTTGGCGCAGGGCCAGGAGCAGACCCAGGCATGTGAGTGCATTGATCGCCACGGTGGCCAGAACCAGTCCAGGCGCCCCGAAATTGATGGGCGACTGATTGCCCCACGGCGTTGGTCCACCCACCAGCAACCAGTCCAAGATCACGTTGAGGCCGATCCCCGCCAACGAAAACCGAAACGGTGTGGTGCCATCACCAAGGGCATAGAACACCCGCACCAGCACGTCCCGGCCGAGATAAACCGGCATCCCGAGGCCGTAGGCCATCAACAGCCCGGTGACCAGCTGCGCCGCGGCAGCATCGAACGCGCCGCGTTCGTACACGAGCGCCACGATCGGCGCCCCCAGGGCGATGAACAGCCCACCCAGAGGAATCATTGACGCCGTTGACAGCATCAGTCCCTGGCGAATGCGCTCTACCAGCTCGGGGCGATCCTCACGGGCCGTGAGACGGGCAAAGGTCGGCAGCAGGGGCACCAGCAGGGCATTGGAAATCAGCCCCAGCGGCGTCTGCACCAGCAGATTGGCGTAACCCAGACCCGCTGCAGCACCTGCGATCCCAGAGGCGAAGAACAGATCCGTGAACACATTGATCTGCAGCATCCCGGAGGACAACGTTGCTGGCCCCATCACCTGCCACACCTCCCGCACGCCGGGATGGCGCCAATCCCACACCAGTTGAAACCGCGCCAGACCCTGACGGATCAAGGCCGGCAGCTGAATCAGCCACTGCAGCAAGGCCCCCACAAGCGTGGCCAGCGCCAGCACCACGCCACCGCTCATGGCAGCAAACGGCAAGGTGATCCCGCTGCCCAACTGCCACCAGAGCAGCCCAACCCCAACCACCAGCGCAGCACTGGACATCAACGGTGAAATCGCCGGGATCCAGAACTCATCGGCGGCATTGAGTGAGCCGAAGCCGAGGCCGATCAGACCGGCCAACAGGGCCATCGGCGCCATCACCTGCAACTGCACAGTGGCGATGGCATGCAGCTCCGGGCTCAACCCTGGACCCACCAGCGTGATCAAGGGATCAGCCGCCAGCACCAGGAGCAGCGTGACAAGCAGGAGCAAGGCACTCACGCTGGTGTTCAAGGCCGCCAGGATGTGAGCTCCTTCAGCTCGCGGACGACGGCTCAGCACGCTGACCATGGCGCTGTGAAAGGGGCCGTTGATTCCCCCCAGCAGGATCAACAGAAATCCAGGCAGCACATAGGCATAGTTGTACGCGTCATAGGCAGCGCCCACGCCGAAGGCTGCAGCAATGACCAGCTGCCGCACTAGGCCTCCCACCTTGCTGAGCAGCGTGCCAAGGGTCACCACCAGGGCGATGCCCTTGAGTGAACGCACCATTCGATCCCCAGATGATGGCCGCATTGTGGTGGGAGCACAGGAGACCATGGGCACACCCTGGCTAGAGCCATGACCGGCTGCACGACCCCCGGCGATGCCCTGCTCAGCTTTGAAGCGCTTGAAGAAGGCGTTCTGATCAAGCGTTACAAGCGTTTTCTGGCGGATGTGGAACTCAGCAGCGGAGAGGTGATCACCGCCCACTGCGCCAACACGGGCCCGATGACTGGGGTGTTGATCCCAGGCCAGCGGGTGCGACTGCGCCATGCCCCCTCACCCAAGCGCAAGCTGGCTTGGACCTGGGAGCAAGCCGAGGTGCCAGGAGCGGACGGTGCCCCCTGCTGGGTGGGCATCAACACGGCGCTGCCCAACCGTTTGATCCGGGCCACTATCGAAGCCGGCTGCCTGGCCGCTCAGCTGGGAGCCATCGCCAGTATCCGCGCCGAAGTGGCCTACGGAGCCAACAAACGCAGCCGGATTGATCTGCTGCTCACACCGGCCGACTCCAATCCGGATCAGCGGCCGATTTATCTCGAGGTGAAAAACACCACCTGGACCGATGGTCCCACAGCATTATTTCCTGACACGGTGACTGAACGTGGCCAGAAGCACCTAGTGGAGCTGATGGGTGTTCTTCCGGATGCCAGAGCGGTGTTGGTTCCCTGTCTGAGTCGTCCGGATGTGACGGAGTTCGCGCCAGGGGACAGCGCGGATCCGCGCTATGGAGAGCTGTTCCGCCAGGCAATCAAAGCCAGCGTGGAGGTGCTGCCCTGCTGCTTCCGCTTCCAGGCGGATGGAATTCGCTGGGAAGGGGTCAGACCCTTGAGACCAGTTTGAGATTTTGTATCAAGAAGAACACTTGAGGTGCAGCCTGCAATGCAACTTGGGTGCGTTCAGCCGGATACGCCCTCCGGCGAGACCAGCAGCTCTGCTCTCTCATTTATGACAACTGCGTTCCAAGCGCCGCCCCAAAGGCGTCGCAAAACACTTCAGGAGGCCAGCCTCCTGGAAGGCCCTTTGATGCTGCTTAAGAGCATCCGTGGCTTCAGCTCCAACCGCGCCATGACCTGGCTCGCCTGCGCCCCTCTGGCGCTGATGGGCTTGGGCATTTTCACTCTTTCAGCCAAAGCCGAAGAGCTGCCGGATCTCAACGCAGCCTTCCTCGCCAACAACCTCTGGCTGCTGGTAGCAACCATCCTGGTGATCTTCATGAACGCCGGCTTCGCCATGGTGGAAGCCGGCATGTGCCGTCAGAAAAACGCTGTCAACATCCTGGCCAAGAACCTATTTGTGTTCGCCCTGGCGGTGACGGCCTACTGGTTCGTGGGCTACTCCTTTATGTACGGCGACGCCGCCATTGAGGGCTGGCTGTACTTCGCCGGATTCTTCTTTGACCCCACCGTCACGGCTGAAACCATCAGCGATGCCGGCCTGGTCCCCACCGTTGATTTCCTGTTCCAGGCCGCCTTCGCCGGAACCGCAGCCACGATCGTTTCCGGTCTTGTGGCTGAGCGGATCAAGTTCGGTGAATTCGTGATCTTCGCCCTGGTGCTGACAGCTGTGATCTACCCGATCGCCGGTGCCTGGGAATGGAACGGAGGCTGGCTCAACAGCGTCGGCAACAAGGAATTCATCGACTTCGCCGGTTCTTCAATCGTGCACTCCGTCGGTGCCTGGGCTGGCCTTGTCGGTGCTGCACTGCTTGGACCCCGCATCGGTAAATACGTCGGCGGAAAAGTGCAGGCCATCCCTGGCCACAACATGTCCATCGCCACGCTCGGCGCGCTGATCCTCTGGATCGGTTGGTACGGCTTCAACCCCGGCTCCCAACTGGCCATGGACCAGTGGGTCCCCTACGTGGCTGTGACCACCACCCTCGGCGCTGCCGGCGGTGCCATCGGCGCCACGGTGATCTCCACGATCTCCTCCAAGAAGCCTGACCTCACCATGATCATCAACGGCATCCTGGCCGGTCTGGTGAGCGTGACCGCCGGCTGCGGCAACCTCACTCTTGCCGGGTCCTGGTTCGCCGGCTTGGTGGGCGGCATCATCGTGGTCTTCTCGGTGGCGGCTTTGGACGCTGCGGGCATTGACGATCCCGTCGGCGCCTTCTCCGTCCATGGCGTCTGCGGCGTGTGGGGCACCCTGGTGATAGGCCTTTGGGGTTTCGACGTTCAGGGTGATGGTTCCCCCCTCGGCCTTCTGGTCGGCGGTGGTGTTGAACAGCTCGGCATCCAAGCTTTGGGTACCGCTGCTTATGCCATCTGGACCGTTGTGACCTGCTTCATCGCATGGCAGATCATCGGTGCTCTCTTCGGTGGCATCCGCGTCTCCGAGCAGGAGGAGACCGAAGGTCTGGACATCGGCGAGCACGGCATGGAGGCCTACGCCGGCTTCTCCACCACCAACAACTGATCCCTTTCAGGGTTCAGTTCACTGCCCGGCCCTCAGGGCCGGGCTTTTTGATGGCCTGCTGATCGCAGCACGCCCCATAGAGTCATCACACTGCAGCGCCCGTTATGGACACCCACGCCTTCAAGCGCTCCCTCCACCATTCAGAGCGCTACAACCGGCGGGGCTTCGGACGGGCCGAGGAAGTGGCCGAGAGCCTGGAACAGGCCTACCAGAGCGGCCTGATCGGCACGATCCGGGATAACGGCTACAAACTCAGCCATGGCCGGCTCACGGTTCGCCTGGCCGAGGCCTTCGGGTTCTGCTGGGGGGTGGAGCGGGCCGTGGCCATGGCCTACGAGACCCGCAAGCACTACCCCGCCGAGCGCCTGTGGATCACCAATGAGATCATCCACAACCCTTCGGTGAACGACCATCTGCGCGAGATGGATGTTCAGTTCATCCCTGTTGAACAAGGCGTCAAGGATTTTTCCGGCGTCACCTCCGGTGATGTGGTGATCCTTCCCGCCTTCGGCGCCACCGTTCAGGAGATGCAGCTGCTCAACGAACGGGGCTGCCACATCGTGGACACCACATGCCCCTGGGTTTCCAAGGTGTGGACCACGGTGGAGAAGCACAAGAAGCACACGATCACCTCGATCATCCACGGCAAGGTGAAGCACGAGGAGACCCTCGCCACCAGCTCCTTTGCTGGGACTTACCTGGTGGTTCTGGACATGGAGGAAGCCCAGATCGTGGCGGATTACATCCTGGGCAAGGGCGACCGTGACGCCTTCATGCAGCGCTTCTCCGCCGCCTGCTCCCCTGGCTTTGACCCGGACCGTGATCTCTCACGCCTGGGCGTGGCCAACCAGACCACGATGCTCAAAAGCGAAACCGAAGAGATCGGACGCCTGTTCGAACGCACGATGCTGAGCAAGTACGGCCCAGCTGAGCTCAACGATCACTTCGTGGCTTTCAACACCATCTGCGATGCCACCCAGGAGCGTCAGGACGCCATGTTCTCCCTCGTGGACGAACCGCTTGATCTGATGGTAGTGATCGGCGGCTTCAACTCCTCCAACACCACGCACCTGCAGGAGATCGCGGTGAGCCGCGGCATCCGCTCCTTTCACATCGACACGCCGGATCGTCTCGATGCCCAGGCCAATGCCATTGAACACAACCCACTCAACGAAAACCTGCGACGCGAAAGCAACTTTCTGCCGGCTGGACCAGTCACCGTTGGCATCACCTCCGGCGCCTCGACACCGGATCGGGCCGTGGAAGAAGTGATCGAGAAACTGATGCTGCTCAGCGAGAGCTGATTGCCCTCAGCTTTACATTGGTTCACAACTCCTGAACCGTCTCAGTCCCGCTCTGTGCTGCTCTTGTCGCGCTCTGATCCCGACAACCTGCTCCATGGTTCGGACCCGCAGGTGCGTTGCTACCGCAGCGGCTTCTCCGATCAGATGGAGATGCTGGCGCCCACCAGGCAGGTCGTGTCTTATCTGAATGGTCACCAGAGTTGGTTCGAGCGCTGTGCCAAACCGATGCAGGTTTCGGCGCTTGACCACCAGTCCTATGCGCTGACGCTCGGACGCTTCGGCAACTTCGGTTTTGAGGTGGAGCCGACCATCGCGCTGCGTCTGCTGCCAGAGGATGAACAGCTGTATCGCATCGAAACCGTTCGGACCGTTCCGCAGTCGCTCGACTTACGCGACCACTACGACGTGGACTTTCAAGCGTCCATGCAGTTGATCGACCAGGAATCGACGACATCCGTGAACTGGGATCTCGATCTCAGCGTCTGGATACGACTCCCGAAGGTGATCACCATGCTTCCGGAACAACTGGTGCAATCCAGTGGCGATCACCTGCTGCGCCAGATCGTCCGTCAGATTTCAAGACGGCTGACCTGGAAGGTTCAGGAGGACTTTCACGCCAGCTATGGGCTCAACTGCCCGCCTCGTCGACGGGCAGCGTTCTGACGCCAAGATCAGCGGTTAGCCCAGATCTTGTTGACGATCTCCATGCCGCTGACCGCCTGCCAGAGAAACAGGGTGAGCGTGCCCATGTTCAAGCCGACATGGGCCTTGCGCGCGATCATGTTGCCCCGTTGCATCAGCGGGGACAGAGAAGCCGCTACGGCGATCATCCCCGTCATGGCCAGACCCACCAGCAGGTGAGGTCCGACGAACAACTTGCCGTTGTTCAGATAGGTCACGGCCATGCCGCCAAGGGTGCCAACGGTCATCACCGCCAGCAGGATGCTTCCCCAGAGGTAGTGGCGCAGAGCGAATTTCCCCTTGACCAGTTCTTTGCGCTGCTCTGGCGTCCCGGTGCGGGTTTTCTTCGCCTTGATTCCCAGGTAAAGCGCCCAGCCACCCATGGCCAACAGGCCCCATTCGGTGAGGGGGTGCACGAAATTCAGGCTGAAAGGCAGGGTGGCCAGCATCGGACGTGACTCGTTGTGGAAACGAGGCTAGGGGTCGACGGGCCCAGTCCGCCTCAGTGCAGAAAATGGCGGCGGCCGGTGAGCAGCATGGCCAGACCCAGTTCATCGCAGGCCTTGACCGACTCCCCGTCCCGAAGGCTGCCTCCGGGATGAATCACGGCTGTGATGCCATGGCTAGCCGCCAGGCGAACGGTGTCATCGAAGGGAAAGAATCCGTCACTGGCCAGCACTGCTCCCTGGGCTTTCTCAGCTGCCGCCTCCAGGGCAATCCGCGCTGAGCCCACGCGATTCATCTGACCGGCGCCGACCCCGAGGCTCTGACCATCTCTTGCCACAACAATGGCGTTGGAGCGCACATGCCGCACAAGGCGCCAGGCGAACTCAAGATCCTGCTTCTCCTGAGCGGTGGGAGGCCTCTTGGTTGCCACCGTCCACTGATCAGGGGTCATCGCTTGATCATCGAGGTCCTGCACCAGCAGTCCCCCGAGGATGCTGCGGACGTGATCTGGACCAGCAGCAGCGATCGCATCCGGCGACAGCTCCAGCAGCCGGAGATTGGCCTTGGCGGCCAGGATTTCCCTGGCTTCCGGGGAGAAGGATGGGGCCACGACGCATTCCAGGAACAACCCGGTGAGCTCACGGGCTGCGGCGGCCTCCACGGTTCCGTTGATCGCCACGATGCCGCCGAACGCACTGACGCGATCCGCATCCAGCGCGCTCGTCAGCGCGGAAGCCACCACCGGTCCCACGGCCACACCACAGGGGTTGGTGTGCTTCACCACCACAGCGGCGGGGCCGACGGCGTTTGGGCCGTAACCAAACTCACGAACCGTCGCCAGAGCTGCCTCCAGATCCAACAGGTTGTTGGTGCTGAGCTCCTTGCCCTGCAGCTGAATCGCTCCTCCCCATCCCTGACGGGGATGGCTGAACCAGCGTGCCTTCTGGTGTGGGTTCTCCCCATAACGCAAGGTCTGGCGAAGCGGTACTGCCTCCAGCCAGGGGCTGCTCTCAAGCTCAACCTCGCCAGCCATCCAACGGCTGATGGCGGTGTCGTAGGCCGCGGTGTGCTGAAACGCTTCGAGGGCCAGCCGGCGGCGTAGGTCCGCAGGCACACGACCGGCCGATTCCGCCATGGCCGCCAGCACAGATGTGTACTGATCCGGGCTGGTGAGCACCGCCACATCAGCATGATTTTTGGCAGCGGCCCGGACCATCGCCGGACCTCCGATATCGATGTTTTCGATCGCCTGATCCCAGGTGAATTCCGCTCGGGCCACCGTTTCCCGGAACGGGTACAGGTTCACCACCACGAGATCAATGGCGGGGATGCCCTGCTGCTCCAGATCAGCCTGATGGGAGTCATCACCGCGTTTGGCGAGGATGCCGCCGTGCACCCTCGGATGCAGGGTCTTCACCCGTCCGCCGAGAATCTCCGGTGCGCCGGTGTGCTCGGACACACGGGTCACCGGAAGTCCGGCATCTTCCAGAACCTTGGCGGTCCCACCACTGGACAGAAGCGCATAACCATGGGTGCGATGCAACGCCTCCGCCAGCGCCGCAACGCCGTTTTTATCGGACACGCTCAGCAGCGCAAAAGGAGCCATGGATTCGTGACGACTGGGTCCTGAGCCAAACTACGCAGCAGGGTTACGGGGGATCGAATGAACAGCCGCCTGGTGTTGCTTCACGGCTGGGGGGCCACGTCGGATGATCTGGAACCCCTTGGACGATCACTCGCGGCCGCCATCAATCTTCCTCTGGAGGTGGTGGCGCTGGCGGCTCCCTACCTCCACCCCCAGCCCCCTGGCCGCCAGTGGTATGGCCTTTTCCCCGCCGACTGGGATGCCGTCCCAGCAGCCGTCGAGGCGCTTCAGGAGCGCCTGAAGGCAATCACCCGTCATGGGCCGTCGATGGAACTCACGGTGCTGCTCGGATTTTCCCAGGGGGGCGCCATGGCGCTTAGCAGCGGTTGCAGCCTGCCCCTGGCGGGTGTGATCTCCTGCAGTGGCTATCCCCACCCAAACTGGCAGCCAGCGGATGAACACCCGCCAGTTCTGGTGATGCACGGCCGGCAGGACACGATCGTCCCTGCAACAGCCATGGACGGCATCACTGAACGGCTCCGATCCGACCGCTGTGAAACCATCTCATTCGACAACGGTCACACCATCCCTGAAGAGATGGTGCAACCGATGCTGACGTTTCTAAAGAGGGTCTTGAAAGGATCCTGATTCAAACGAACGCGTATTCGTACTCTTCCATCTCCTCCCAATCGTCGGCAGCGAGATCGAGACCCTCAAACAAGGTGTCTTCACCGATCGAATCGACGATGGTGCGCAAGGACGGGAAGAGGAAGTGATTCTCTTCGGCGTACTGGGCGCTGAACAGTCCCTTTTCGCCCCAGAAGAAGCGATCGGTGGTGTGCTCATTGCGTCGCACGTTGAGCAACGCAGGAGGCACCAAACCGGCCTCAGCGATGTACCGACGTGCAGCCGTCACAGGCTTGTACTCACCGGTTTCCAGATGATGGGTGGACACATGGGCAAGGACCCGTTGGCCAGCCAGACGACGGCGGCTGATGCGCTTGCGCTTCTTGGACATGGTCGAGCTCCGGTGAACGTGAATAAAGGAAGAGAGAAGGGGACCGGAGAGGCCGAAACCCTCCGTCATTACCTGGGGCTGGTCGACGCAGGGGCGTCTGCAGACCGCGTCATGCAACGGCTGCGGACGACCCACAACCATCAAAAGAACACCAACACCAAAGCAATGCCGGATTCGGCACCCAGCAGAGAACGCTTCAGCCTCTGCTGTAACTTTGGTCGCATCAGAAATGCAACCGATACAAGGGTTGGCGGGCGTCTGCTCTTGACGAACATCGCCTCGGTCAATAAATGGATCTTAAGACTTTTCCCAGAATTTTCAAGTCCCCTTAATCATTGCTCCTTGGTTCTGTGTCCATCCGCCCACCAGGCCCATTGCAGCTGACGGAACCGTTCCTGACTTTTGCGGATCAACAGCTGGAGCAACTGAACCGCAACCGCTGCTTCCAGCATCTCGCCCTTTATTTCAGCCAGGCAGGAGACAAGGACCAACCACCCCTTGTTCTGATTCGACAGCTCTCGGCTGCTGAACGAACACTCCCCCCCGCCGATGCCGATCCCGAGCTGAGGCGTCCAGCTCAGGAACGCCGCTGGTACCCCCTACGCGATGGGGAACTGATCCTTGGGGCCCTGCGCGCCGATCTTGTCCCCGCCGAAGCGTGGGACCCGCAACGGGACCAGCAACTGCGCGATACCGCCGCTGCCCTCAGTCATGGGTTGGCGCGAGATATCGAATGCCTTCAGCTGCGCAACGCCCTGGAACAAAAGCAGTCCCAGCTGCGCACCATGGTTCATCAGCTGCGGAATCCCCTGTCAGCGCTGCGGACCTACGCCCAGTTGCTGCTGCGGCGTCTGGAGAGCAGCAGCGAACATCGACCACTTGTTGAGGGAATGCTGGCGGAGCAGAACCAGCTCAATCGCTACGTCAATGCCCTCGACAGCATCGGCCAACCGGCCCTGAGTGGACGTCAGCCGGAGCCTGCCCCCTTGATGCTTCCCCCGGACAGCAGTGCTGTGGGCACCAGCCTTCAACAGCAGTTGATGCCCTTGATCGAGCGGGCCAAGGCCATGGCCACGCTGCAAGGGCGGCCTTGGCATGGGCCTGACAACTGGCCCGCCTGGGCCACTGAATCGGCACGGGTCGCAGCCACAGCGGAGATCGTGGCCAACCTTCTTGAAAATGCTTTCCGCTACAGCCCCTCGGGGTCGGCCATTGGTCTGATGGCTCTGCCCGATGGTCTGTGCATCTGGGATGAAGGCCCGCCGATCGACGCCGATGAACGAGACGCGATTTTCCAGGAAGGGGTGCGGGGCCAGCGGGGTCGTGACCGTCCGGGCACCGGACTCGGGCTCGCCCTGGCCCGTCAGCTGGCAGAAAACGATGGCGGGACTCTTGAGCTCTGCGTTGAGCCGTCTTGCTTAGCGGCAGAGCTTCCCCAGCAAGGGAATGCCTTCCATCTCACCTGGTCAGAGCCAGAAGCACCAACGTGAACGTTTCCGTCAGCACCAGGACGGCGCCATAACTATCGCCGGTGTGCCCCCCCAGGCGCCGACCGAGGCCCTCTGCGACCACCAGCGCAACGGGAGCCCCGGCTAACAGCATCACCGGATTCAGCACCAGGCAGAGAATCAGCAGCACAACTCCGCTGGGGAGGGCATCCCAGCGGGGGCGTCCATGGCGGCGATGAAAGCCGGCCGTACCGTCGCGGCGTAAATAAGGAAATCGGGCCATCGCCCAGAGCGGTGCCACACGGCTCCAGACACCGACCGTCACCAGGGCCGCTGGCGCGGCCGAACCGAGCTGGACCAAAGCGCCCAGCTGCAGCATCAGCACTATGACCAGGGCCAGCACACCGCTGGCCCCCACACGGCTGTCCTCCATCGCCTCAAGACAACGCTCCGGGCCAGCGGCCAGACCATCTGCCGTGTCCATCACTCCGTCGTGATGCAGCCCGCCGCTGAGCCAGATGCCGAGGGCGATCACCATGGGCGCCGCAGCGCTCATGGTCCAGCCGAGCTGAAGCAGTCCCCAGCAGAGCAGCGCCTGTATCGCACCGATCACCAAACCGATCCAGGAGGCGAATCGGGCAATGCGTTGAAACCGGGGTGACGGCCAAGGCCAGGCAGGCAGGACGCTGTAGAAGATCCAGGCCCCCGCCAGATCGGACAACCAGGGGGAAACGCTCCGGGCGATGGCTCTGTTGCACGGTCCTGGTCTCACCGTAGGGTCGAGACAGGGGGGTCCTTGCCTTGTTCGGCTTCGAGATCAGCGCCCATTGCGCCAACACCGCTGCCCGCTGCGGCTGTTTTCACACACCCCATGGACCGGTGCACACGCCCCGCTTCATGCCCGTTGGCACCCTGGCCACTGTCAAAGGGATCAGCACGGACCAGCTCGCCCGCACCGGGGCACAGATGGTTCTGTCCAACACTTATCACCTGCACCTTCAGCCCGGCGAGGAGATCGTTGCGGCCGCCGGGGGGTTGCACCGTTTTATGGGGTGGGACGGTCCGATGCTCACCGACTCCGGCGGCTTTCAGGTGTTCAGCCTTGGAGACCTGAACAAAATCGATGACCGCGGCGTTGTCTTCCGCAACCCCCGGGACGGCCGGATCATCGACATGACCCCGGAGCACGCCACGCAGATTCAGATGGCCCTCGGGGCTGACGTAGCGATGGCCTTTGATCAGTGCCCTCCTTATACGGCCACCGAAAACGATGTAATCGATGCCTGCCGGCGCACCCATGCCTGGCTGGCCCGCTGCGTCGAAGCCCACAGCCGCGACAACCAGGCCCTTTTCGGCATCGTGCAGGGCGGATGTTTTCCCCATTTGCGCCGGGAGAGTGCGCGGGCCGTCGCCGATTTCGACCTGCCGGGAATTGCTGTTGGTGGGGTCAGCGTGGGCGAACCGGTGGAGGAGATGCACCGGATCGTGCGAGACGTCACACCGCTGCTCCCGACACACAAACCGCGCTACTTGATGGGCATCGGCACATTGCGGGAGATGGCCGTGGCCGTGGCCAGCGGCATCGACCTCTTCGATTGCGTTCTCCCCACCCGGCTCGGCCGTCATGGCACAGCCCTCGTAGGTGGTGAACGCTGGAACCTGCGCAATGCGCGTTTCCGCCATGACCACACACCCCTGGACCCGTCCTGCCCCTGTCCCACATGCAGCGGAGGGCATACCAGGGCATACCTGAACCATCTGATCCGCAGTGAGGAATTGCTCGGACTCACCCTGCTGAGCCTCCACAACATCACCCATCTCCTGCGCTTCACCACTGCGATATCCAAGGCAATCCGGGATGGCTGCTTTTCAGAGGATTTCGCTCCCTGGGAGCCGGACTCACCAGCCCATCACACGTGGTAGCGTCCAGCCCAACGCCTTTTGAATACTAGGGATGGCCGCCTTCACCCACGACCTGCTGGCACAGCTGCCCGAGGCCTATCAGGCCTTCTCACCGTTGATCGACATCCTTCCGCTGATCCCGGTCTTCTTCCTGCTTCTGGCCTTTGTCTGGCAGGCCTCCGTTGGTTTCCGCTGATCAGCCACCCCGCAAGACAGCCCAGGCGAAGGCAGGCAGAGACAGCATTCGCCTCCAGCGACTGGGCTCCTGAATCAGGCGATACAGCCACTCAATGCGATAGCGGCACATCCATGCCGGAGCTCGCCTCTTGACGCCAGCCCAGACATCGAAGCTGCCGCCGACCCCCATCCAGAGTCCTGCTCGGCTTTCACTCAACCGTTCCGACCAGGTTTCCTGACGAGGAACACCCAGGGCAACCAAGACCAGATCGGGATTGAGCTGATGGAGTTCGGCTTCGACGCCATCCCAGGCATCTGCAGCCTGGTAGCCATCCACTGCCATGACTAGGTTCAGGCCTGGAATGCGTTGGGGCAGCGATTTACGAAGGCTGTCCATCACAGCAGGCGCTGCGCCCACGAGAGCCACTCTCCAGCTGTGCGCTGCGGCGTATTCGAGGAGCGTCCAGGCCAGTTCGATGCCGGCGGTCTTCACCACGCTGACCCGTTGCCGGGCCAGCGCCCAAACCACTCCAGCACCATCAGGGATCACCAGGTCTGCCCCCTCGATGGCGTGGCCAAGCTCCGGCAAGCTGCGAGCCGTCATCGTCATCTCAGCGTTGAGGGTGACGATGCGACCACCACCACGGGCGTGCAGCCCGATGGCAGCTGCCTGAACATCACGGCAGGCATCCACGGGGATTCCGAGAACCCGGCACCGGCGGCGATCGTCTGGAGTGGTTGTAACTGAGTCCATCGCCGAAGGGCTGCATTGGAGAATTTAAAAGCGGCGACAAGACGGGTCATGGTGGTGACGGCAACACAGACCCAACAGGATCAAGATCATCGCGATTCAGTCCTGGCTCGGCTCGATCATTCGATTGAGCAGGTGGTGCTGCAACGCCAGGACCCAATTAGTGGTTTGCTGCCCGCCAGCACCGCCCACACGGTTCACGGCAACTACGGCGATGCCTGGGTGCGGGACTGTGTCTACTCCGTGCAGTGCGTCTGGGCTCTGGCCATGGCCCACCGTCGCCGCCATGGAGCCCACGACCGGCGGGCCTGGGAGCTCGAGCAACGGGTGATCGCGCTGATGCGGGGGTTGCTGCGAGCCATGCTCCGCCAGGCCGGGAAGGTGGAGCGCTTCAAAGTGAGCCTCGATCCTCTCGACGCTCTGCACGCGAAGTACGACAGCAGCAGCGGTGATCCGGTGGTGGCGGATGACGCCTGGGGACATCTGCAACTCGATGCCACCTCCCTGTTTCTGCTCCAGCTGGCTCAACTCACCCGCGGTGGCTGCACCGTGATCCAGAGCCGGGATGAGGTGGATTTCATTCAGAACCTCGTGTATTACGTCGCCCGGGCGTATCGAACCCCTGATTACGGCATCTGGGAACGGGGCGACAAAGGCAACAACGGCTTGCCCGAACGCAATTCCAGCTCCATCGGCATGGCGAAAGCCGCTCTGGAGGCCCTGGAAGGCCTCGACCTCTTCGAAGTCCACGGCGATGGGACGTGCCAACTGCTCATCCCCCAGGGAGCTGTGGTTCGTCTGCGGCGGGCGCTCGAAAGCCTGCTGCCGCGGGAATCCGCCAGCAAGGAAGCCGACAGCGCTTGCCTGTCGGTGGTGGGCTTCCCGGCCTGGGCCATCGAAAACCAGGACCTGTTGCAGCGGACCCTGCGCCGGGTGCGACGGGAACTGGGAGGCACCTATGGCTACAAACGCTTTCTCCGGGATGGCCATCAAACCGCCGTGGAAGACATCAATCGTCTTCACTACGAACCGGAGGAGCTCGCCCAGTTCGAAGGGATCGAATCGGAATGGCCGCTGTTTCTGGCCTTTGAACTGGTCACCGCCTGCTGCGAGGAACGCTGGCAGGATGCCCGCTCCTGGCAGGACAAGCTGACAACCCTGGCCGTGCATCGGGATGGGGAAGCGCTTTACCCCGAGCTGTATCAGGTGGCCGCTGATCGGGTCGAAGCGGAACGGAGACAGCCCGGCAGCCAACCTCGCCAGGCCAACAGCAATCTCCCCCTGATCTGGACGCAAAGCCTGGCCTGGCTGGGCGAAATGCTGCTGGAGGGGTTGATCACCCCAGAGGATCTTGATCCGTGCGAGCGGCGACAGGCCATGGCGCTCGGAGCTGATGCCGTGCTGGTGGCCTTCGCTGCAGAGACAACCTTCGTCAGGCAGGCCCTGATCGATGCCGGCCTACCGCTGGACAGTGGTGATGGGATCACAATCCAGCCCTCGGATGCCCTGGCAACCCGGTGGAGCTCTATCGGGGCCAATCCGAGGCTCGGCCTGAGTGGCAAACCGGTGCAGCGCACCGAAACCGAAGACACCGCACGGCTGTACCGCCTGGGGGAACAGACCCTGGCCTTCACGACGGCGGTGCTGGAGGACGGCATCAGCTACCTGGCCGATGACCCGCTTCAGTTGGAGGACAGCGTGGTGGATGAACTCCATCTGTTGAAGCGTCACTGGCGTGGTCCCGGGCTGCCGCTGCTGTTGATCCCCGTCAGCGATGAATCCTTCCAGCATCATCCCGAGGTGTTCCTGCAGCTGGGACAAACGCTGCTCAGCGGCCGCATCGGGGACATCCCTGTGCAGTTCGACCAACTGAAACAGCTGGCCATTCAGGCCAGTTGGGTGACCCTGCGAGAGGGGGGGGCCGACACTGAGCCGACGGCCCTGGAGCCGAGCCGATCCTCTCTGCTACAGGACGCCACCGACCTCCGCGATCTCACGGCCGCTGAAGAACAGGAGCTCGACGAAACCGACGCGGACGTCCTGCGGAGGAGGTTGTGGAACACCCAGTCGCTGCATGAACAGGCCGACGTTCTGGACCTGCTGCAACGCCGCTTCGGAGCCAAGGCCCTTGAAACCAGTCCGCACGGCCGCAGCGTGACGATTCAGCAGTTGCTGGAGGAGGTGTACCACCGCGGACTGCGCTGCCAGGACTGGAGTGTGGTGCGGCGCTGCGCCGGTGCGATGGGCATGGTCCATCCCCAACTGGAGGATGCCCTGACCGATCTGCTGGTGCGTCAGAAACAGGTGGTCGTGGGCCGCAACTACACCGCTGATGCACGGCTCAGCCACCCCCTAGACAGCAGCGCCATCGCCGAACGGATCGCACGCACCAGCGGGGTGGACGGACGCGAGCGGATGCTTGAGCAGGAGCTGCTGCTGGCCCTGGACGGCGTGGCCCGGCGCGATCCCGGGCTGCTGAAAGGGATCCTCACCCTGCAGCTCAGTCAACTGCTGCTGCTGCTCACCTCTGAACTGGCGGCAGAGGATCAGCTCAGCCAGGACGAGGCCTTTGAAGCGTTGTGCAGCAGCTCACCGCATCGGATCCGGGATCGGCTGCGACAACTCCTCAGCGATGTTGAACATGCCAGGGCTGCCCTGCAGCGCGGTGAGCAGCTGCATGTCACCGGCCGGGTGCAGTGGAAGGTGCCGGATCCCATTGACCAGCCCCCCAGCGGCGGCGACTGGCTGCAGCACCGCATCCGTCTTGGTTCACTGCAGAAGGTGCCCAGGGATTTTTATGCCGGCATCTGGTCGTTGTTGCACCACTGCCGCGGCCTGGTGGTCGGCGACAAGCTGGAACGCCGCAATCGACTGAACAGCCGCCTGATCCTCGAGAAAACTGCGGGGGAAAAGAACTTCGCCACGTTGGTGGAGCATCTGCTCAGCCGAATCCAGGCGCCGGAATATCGACAGCTCTGTACGGAGTGCCTCTTGTCTCTGATGGCCTTCGTGGAAGCCAACCCGGAGGTGCACTTCGATGACGACCTGGCGTTGGATGTGGTGATTGGCCACTCCGTGCGTGTGGGCTGGCAACAGACGCATCCCTCGCTGAGCGCCGCCAGCTATAGCCAGCACAAAGCCCGAGCCTGGGGGCAGTTCTATGCCGCATCTCCTGGTGACTGCCGCCGCTGGCAGGTGGCGGCTCTGCGGGAACTGGCTGAACAGGAAGGGCTGGTCTGACGGGCGCCGTCCGCGTCGCTAGATCGGATCGGTGAGGGGGACACCCATGTCGGGATGTTCCACCGCCTGCTCGATCAGATCGGCCAAACGCAGTGCTCTGGAGGCCTGCAGGCCGTCAACAGCGGGCGTTTCACGGCCACGGACACACTGCAGAAAATGCTCGAGCTCGGCGTAGAGAGGTTCGATCGACGTGGTGCTGACCTCCTCGATAAAGCCATCGTTTCTGTAAAGCAACTCACCGTGATCGGCGGAATACCACTCGTGGGCGCGGCGGTGGATATGCAGGGTGTGATTCAGGAAATCGGTCTCGACCAAGCTGGAACGGCAGTGCGCACTGAGGCTGCGGATCTTGCGGTGGCTCATCTTGCTGGCCGTGAGACTGGCCACCACACCGTTCGCAAACCCGAGGGTCGCGTTGACGTAATCGATCGGTCCATCGGCACTGCGACCTCCGGCGGCGGCGAGCCGCACCACCGGCGCCTGAGCCAGTTCCAGCACCAAGTCGATGTCGTGAATCATCAGATCCAGCACCACTGACACATCGTTGGCTCGGTCCGCATGGGGGCTGTGGCGCCGCCCCTCCAGGACCACCACCTCCTCATTGGCCACCACTTTCGTGAGCTCACGGAAGGCGGGGTTGAAGCGCTCGATGTGACCCACCTGCAGCAGACGGCCGGCGTCGTTTGCAGCACTGATCAGTGCCGTTGCTTCGTCCTGACTGGCAGCGATCGGCTTCTCGATCAACACATGCAGACCGGCTTCCAGGCAGGCCAGGCCGACTGGATGGTGCAGCAGGGTCGGCACGGCAATGCAAACGGCCTCCACCTCGCTGAGCATCGTGCGGTAGTCAGCGAACCAACGGCAGCCGAATTGCTCCACCGCCAGGGCACCGCGATCGCCATCGGGATCAGCCACACCCACAAGATCAGCATCTTTCAGGAGGCTCAGCACCCTGGCGTGATGCCAGCCCATGTTTCCAATGCCGATGACCCCGACCTTGACCGGACGCATGGGGTCGGGAGACATCGACAAGCCGGGGTGATTGCGGGCAGGTTATCCGGCTTCAGTCCACTGCTTCGGACGCATCCGGGAGCACCAGTCGCACCCGTTCAATCCGGGGTCCGGCCATGGCGGTGATCTCAAACTGCACGCCGTTGAAACGCAGGGCCTCTCCAGGGGCGGGAATGTGCTGCAAGCGTTCCAGCAGGAACCCAGCCAGGGTGTGGTGATCATCGGCTTCCGGCAGGTCAAGCTCTAGCTGCCGGTTCAGTTCAAAGATTTCAAGATCGCCAGCCGCCAACCAAGCCCCCGGTTGGTCGTCGTCCTGCAGGAGCTCAGGCTCCTTGGGGTCTTCCTGCAGCTCATCTCCCACAATTTCCCCGGTGAGATCCGCCGCCGTCACCAAGCCCTCCGTGCCGCCGTGTTCGTCGACCACCAGCAGCAGTGGCTGGCCGCTGCGGATCATCGGCAGCAGCTCCGCCAGGGTGCTTGTCTCCAGAACGCGCACTGCTGGCTGAAGGTAGGGCTCCAGTGGAGAGTCCGCCTGCAGCTCGCCTCGGGCGATCGGTTCGGCCATCCTCCGCAGATCCAGGACGCCGCGCACGTCATCGAGAGACTGCCCGATCACTGGGAATCGGGCGTGACGTGTGTGATGCACGGCCTCCATCATCTCGGCAAAGCGGACATCCACCGACAACGTCACCATCCCGGACCTGGGCACCATCACTTCGCGGACCTGGGTGTCGCGCAAGGCAAACACCCCCTCGAGGATGTTGCGCTCATCTGGGAACAAGCCGGTGACGCGCCCAGATTCCACCAGGGTTTCCAGCTCGCCGGCGGAGAGGGCCGGCACCAGTTCATCCCACTTCGGCGCCAGGCCCACAAGCCGCAGCAAGACGGCAGCCAGGCCCTCAAGCAGGTTTAGCAGCGGCGACAGGCAGCGCATCGCCATCTCCAGCAGAGGTGCCAGGCGCAGAGCGGCGGGTTCCGGACGACTGAGCACCCAGGCCTTGGGCAGCAATCCAGCCAGCAGGGTCGCCAGCAGCACAAGCCCCAGAAACAGAGCGACATCCCACCAAACCACCCCTGCGGTGCCATCGGGCCAGAGACGCTGGCCAAGACCGCGACCAGCCCACCCCAGGGCCACTAGGGCCAATGTCGCTCCGAACTGAGACAGCATCAGGGCTCGGCGCAACCGCCGCTGCAGCCGATGAATCGAGGCTGCACCAGCCTTGCCCTCCTCCACGAGGACATCAACGCGGCTGGGGCGCAGTCGCAGAAGAGCGACTTCAGCGGCAGCGAAGAAAGCCGGCAGCAGCAGAAGCAGGGCCAGCAGTGGCAACCGCATCAGTCGAAAGAAATGGGGGTCGCGAGGATCGAACTCGCCTTAGGCGAATTATGAGTTCGCTGCATTCACCAGATTGCTAGACCCCCAGGTCAACACGATTGTTACCACAGGGGTTGAAGGGCTGCGTTGTCGATCTCCAAAAATTCCGGTTTGGACTGCAGGGTCTGCTCCGAACCGATGCTCTCCAACGCAAGGCTGCTGTCGAAACCGTTGGCCAGATCCTGAGTTCTCAATGGCAGTGCTGAGCTCTGCTCCTCCAGCAGCGCCCGGGTGGTGGAGCTGGTCGCCACGGCATCCCAGATGATGGTCTGATCCGGGAGCCCCAGGCCCATCAGCTGGGTACCCCCCTCACCTGCGACGGCGATCCCGAACAGATCGGTGTCTGATGCACCAGATCAACACCCCGTTCGTAAGAAGCGGTCCAGGTGTAGAGGCGACGCTCCACCAGCTCACTGGTGGTCTCCACCGGAGCGCAGGTGGTGACCTCCACGGGCTCGGTGGCTGCAGACGACAGCTCAGGAGCCTCCAGCGTTGTTGTTCACATCACAGGGCCTGCCGCAACAACGGGCCCTAAGCCTGTGGCAACGCCGACCACAAGCAGGCCGAGCCGCCAAGGCGCAGACAACTGTGTTGTGGATCCCAAGAGCTCAACACGGCTAAGCGCAAACTAAGAACTGTTCGTGTGCGCGGCCAGTCCATGACCTCAGCGTTCCGCTACGACCACGACGCCAGACGCATCCTGTTGAAGCGTCTGGCGCGGGAGGCCTACCGCCGTGGTCAGTTCACGCTGGCCTCCGGACGGGAGAGCGAGCACTACGTGAATTGCAAACCGGTCAGCTTGAGCGGATCCGGTCTGGCTCTGATCAGCAGCGCCATGCTCGATCATCTCGACGCTCAGGCCGTTGCCGTCGCAGGACTGACCCTGGGCGCTGATCCGCTGGTCAGTGGAGTCGCGATGGCGGCGGCGCTGGTCGAGCGCCCCCTGAACGCCTTGATCGTTCGGAAACAAGCCAAGGGGCATGGCACCGGCGCTTGGCTGGAAGGGCCATTGCCACTGAAGGGCGCATTGATCACCGTTCTGGAGGACGTGGTCACCACCGGTGGCTCATCGTTGAAAGCAGTTCATCAACTGCGAAAGGCCGGCTACGTGGTCAAACGGGTCATCACGATCGTGGACCGTGAGGAGGGAGGAGCCACAGCCGTGGCTGCTGCGAACCTGGAATTGGTGAGCCTGTTCCGCCTGTCGGAGGTGTCCAGCGCCGCCGAGGAGCTCAACCGATGACGACCACCATCCACTGGGATGACGCCTTTCCCCTGCTGCGACTGGAGGGCAAGGGTGCCAGGGATTTTCTGCAAGGGCAGACAACAGCTGATCTCTCCGGCCTCGTTGACGGAGAACTTCAGCAAAGTTGCTGGCTCACGGCCACGGGCCGGCTTCGCGCTCTGCTGGAACTAAGACTTGATGCCACCGGTGCTGATGTTCTCGTGCTGGCTGGCGATGTGGAATCCGTCAGAGGCGGCTTCGATCAGGTGATTTTTCCCGCCGATCGGGTCCGGCTGAATGCATCGCGTCGTCAGCGGCGTGTGCAAGGACTTGACCCTGTGGGTCCGGCGTTGTGGCTCGACAAGGACCAGCCGTTGCCCGCGGAGCTCAACGCGTCCACCCAACTGGAGAGCGATGCGCTGGAACGCCATCGCCTGCAACAGGGATTCCCGCCTGGCCCAGCAGAGATGAACGGTGAAACCAACCCCCTTGAATTGGGCTTATCAGGGCGGATCAGCCTCGACAAAGGTTGTTATCTGGGTCAGGAAACGATGGCGAAACTCACTGGCAAGGGAGGGGTGAAGCAGCAACTGCGTTGCTGGCGCAGCGACCAGCCCCTGCAACCCGGTGATCAGCTCAACGTCGGGTCCGACCGGGCCGGCACCATCACCAGTGCCCTTTCACACCCGGGAGCCGCGCTGGGGCTGGCTCTGGTGCGTCGCCAGTTTCTTGATCACTCCTCCGTGGAGGGGCCGACCGGCCAGACCGTACAGCTCGCAGAGCCGGCAGCCTTTCAGGAGCCGCCAGCCTGATCCTGATGGCGAAGCCAATCGGCGACGGCCCAGGTGGCACGGCAATCATCCCGGTTGTACTGAAAGATCCAAAGCAGGGCATGGGAACTGCCGCGTCGCTCCGGTCCCTCCCCCTGCCAATGGCGCCACCACAGCAGGGCATGGGCCCCATCCACACCGCTCTGGCCCCACTGAAAACCACGCCAGGAGGCCACAGACTTCAGGCCATAGCTATTGAGAGGAAGGCGCCAGTTCTGGCGAATTCGGGCATGAACATCGACCAATCGCCGCCGCAACCGAGCCTGCTCCTGCTCTGATACGCCTTGCCGTTGCGCCATGCGCAGCAGTGCCAGAGATTCGGTTTCGCCGTAGTGGAGCACCGGCCAGTCGTCGTATCGACTGATGTAACGCGCGATGCGCTGCCAGCAGCGGGGCTCACCGTGTTCCTCCAACACCATCAGCGGCTGATAACGCGCAGCAGCCAGATCCCAACGTCCATCACTGCCGCGGGGCAGACTCCAGAACCCATGCAGGAAGTCATGGCGAGCGTCCGGATCTGACTCGATGTCGTACAGCAGCACCCCCGGGGCAGGAATCAGTTCCGGCAGAGCCGGCGTGCTGCTGAGCCGTTCCGGCTTGCCGCTGCGCTGGCATCGGGCCTGGGCCACCAGGGTGCGGGCGACGTCACCGTGCTGTTCCCCGAAGCGTTCCATGGCCGTGGCCAACTGCTCCCGATCGGCAGCAGCCAGATCAGCCAGACCGCGGATGTTGAGCTCCTGGAGCATCTCCCGACGCTTGGCCCCGATACCGCTCACTTCGCTGAGGTGACCCTCGCTAGCTGCGACGCCATTGCAGACCTGGCGCCAACTGCAAAGGGTGCACTTACGGCGATCCGCTGCCAGATCAGGCGGCTCCTCCCGCTGCAGATCCAGCCTCAGCTTGCGCAACGCATCCGCCAGTTGCTTGCGGAGTCCGGCGGACAAACCAACCCGATCCCGCTCAAGTCGGCGGCCACCCCCACCGACCACGAGCATCTCCGTCACCGGCGCCTGCTGCTCCTGCTCCAGCAGCAGCGCCATCAGCGCCAGAGGAAGCTGATGTTCCCGCGTCATGCGTCGACCCTGGCGAGCCAGCACCGGCTGGTAGGCGAAATCTCCCCAGCGGCTGCGACCGCTCACCCGCATCAGCAGCGGGGGATGGGCCTCCAGGGCTTCCCCTCCAGGGCCCTTCCCTTTGAACCGCAGTCCAACAACGCCATCCGCGCCCTCGGCACAGGCCGCCTCACCGCGGCCGGGCTTCTGGGGCAGCAACGCCACAAAACAACGTTGCTGATCGTCCAGCATCAGATTGCGGTGCGCCGTCCACTGCCGTAAGGCTGGATCACCATGACGATCCAGCCAGGCCCTGCGGCGACAACGCAGCCAGCTCCGCAGCAACCGGTCGGTGAGAACGTTGTCGGCAGGCGGGGTGGCACCCATGGGCCGACCTTACGGCTGCCAACTGCTAAATCCTGATCATTGCCCTTTCGGCCATGGCGTCAGCACCTCTCCGCCTCATACCCGCGCCGATCAAGTTCGGCACCGACGGCTGGCGCGGCGTCCTGGGGGTGGACATCACCGTTGAGCGGTTGCTGCCAGTCGCAGCTGCAGCGGCCCAGGAGCTGGCCCATCGCGCACCAGACGGTCTGAACAGCCGCACGGTGATCATCGGCTTCGATCGCCGCTTCCTGGCACCGGAACTGGCGGAAGCCATCGCCAATGCCGTGCGTGGCTGCGAGCTTGAGCCACTCCTCACCGAGACGCCCGTGCCGACACCTGCCTGCAGCTGGGCGGTGGTGGAACGCAAAGCGCTGGGAGCCCTGGTGATCACTGCCAGCCATAACCCCCCTGAATGGCTGGGTCTGAAAATCAAAGGTCCCTTCGGAGGCTCGGTGGAGGGGGACTTCACCGCATCGGTGGAGCGACGCCTGGCGGCTGGCGGCATCACACCACCCATTGCAGCGACCACCAGCCGTTTCGACGGGCGGGGTGAGCACCTTGAGGGATTGCGTCGCAAATTGGACCTCACCGCTTTGGTGACGGGCCTGAAGGCGATGAACCTGAAGGTGTTCGTCGACCCGATGCATGGATCTGCAGCCGGCTGTGTCAGCGATCTGCTCGGCCCTGAAGCCTCTGAGTTGGTGGACGAGATCCGCAGCACGCGTGATCCCCTGTTCGGCGGCCATCCACCGGAACCCCTGGCCCCATACCTCAGCGACCTGATCACAGCGGTTCAGCACTCCACGGCAGCGGGCACACCAGCGGTGGGTCTGGTCTTCGATGGGGATGGTGATCGCATCGCCGCCGTGGATGAGAACGGTCGGTTCTGCAGTACTCAGCTGCTGATGCCCCTGCTGATCGACCATCTCGCCCGGGCCCGCCAGCTGCCTGGAACGGTGGTGAAGACTGTGAGCGGTTCCGATCTGATGCGCCTGGTGGCAGAAGCTCAGGACCGTGAAGTCCTGGAACTAGCCGTCGGGTTCAAGTACATCGCCAGCGAGATGCTGACGGGTGAGGTGCTGATCGGTGGGGAGGAGTCCGGGGGGGTGGGCTTCGGCATGCATCTGCCGGAACGGGATGCCCTGTTCGCCGCGATGCTCGTGCTGGAAGCGCTGGTGGAAGGCGGCCAACCCCTCGGCCGCCGACTTGACGCTCTGCAGCGACGCCATAGTGGTGCCAGCCATTACGACCGGCTGGACCTGCGGCTGCCGGACATGGAGGCGCGACGACGTCTGGAGACCCTGCTGGCGAGCTCCACACCCCAGGAGGTGGCCGGTGCCGCGGTGGTTGAAGTGAACACCACAGACGGCATCAAGCTGCGCATGGGCGCCAGCCATTGGCTGATGCTGCGCTTCTCCGGCACGGAGCCCCTGCTGCGCCTGTACTGCGAAGCCCCGGATCGCGATCGGGTCCGTGCTGTGCTGGCCTGGGCAAAGCGTTACGCCGAAGCCGCATGAGAACCCTGGTGATCGCCAGCGGGAACGCCGGCAAGATCCGTGAATTTCAGGGCCTGCTGCAGCACCTACCTCTCAACGTTCAGGCGCAGCCGCAGGGGTTTGATGTGGAGGAGACCGGCAGCACATTCGCAGCCAATGCCCGGATCAAGGCCACGGCTGTGGCCGCCATGACAGGCAGCTGGGCCCTTGCTGATGATTCCGGGTTGAGCGTGAACGCTCTGGGGGGAGCCCCAGGCGTTCATTCGGCGCGTTACGCCCCCACAGACCCGGAACGGATCGAAAAACTGCTCGGGGCGCTGAGCAACGCCAGCGAACGTGACGCTCAGTTCTGTGCCGCACTTTGTGTTGTCTCCCCTGATGGCAGCGTGTTGATCGAAGTGGAAGGGCATTGTGATGGCTGGATCACCACAACCCCCCGCGGCGACTGCGGCTTTGGCTACGACCCGATTTTTGAAGTGAGCGGCACCGGGCTCACCTTCGCTCAGATGCCGCTGACGGAGAAAAAATCCCATGGCCACCGCGGCAAGGCCTTTGCCCTGCTGGAACCGCAGTTGCGGGACTTGCTCTCCGCCTAGCCTTGATAGGCAGGTGCTCTCTGTCACGAAGCTCTGACAAATGCGTCCTGTACGGTGACGGCTGCCGCTGACGAGGTCGATGGCCATCGCCATGACCACGGGTTACAGCGCGCAGACCGAAGGCGCTCTCCTCTGCATCGAAGCCGCCTCGGACTGGGCCTTGACTTGTGTTGACCAACTGACTGCTCAAACCAGTCATGTGCTGATCGATTACGGAGCTGCCGATGGTGGCACCGCAGTCGGTCTCTGGCATCAGGTGCTGGACCGCCTGCACGCCAACCAGCCCGATGCTCACCTGACGCTGATCGGCAATGACCTGCCGAGCAACGACAACGTGGCCCTGGCCGAGAACCTGGCTCTGCAAATCCCCAGGGGACCCAAACCGACGGTGCTGGTGAGCGCCCGCAGCTTCTACGAGCCAGCTGTGGCTCCGAACACGGTGAGTTTCGGCTTCTCCGCCACGGCCATGCACTGGCTCAGTGCGTCGCCGGGTCCTCTGGACACCCACACCCACGTGCTGGCTTCCGGCGATGCTGAGGCCCTGCAGCGTTTCACCGCTCAGGCCCTCAAGGACTGGACCTACATCCTGGAATTGCGCAGCAAGGAGCTGCAGGTGGGTGGACGACTGCTGACGGTGAACCTGTCCCGGGATGGTGAAGGTCGCTACCTCGGTCATAACGGTGGTGAGACCCGCAATGTCCACGACCAGTTGCACCAGATCTGGCGCGGCATGGCCGATGAAGGTCTGATCAGCGAGGAGCAGTACCGCAAAGGGACCGTACTGAACTTCTACAAGTCGCCAGAGGAATTCATGGCGCCGTTGAAGGACACGGCCTCAGCCCCCTACCGCAATGGCCTGCGACTGGTCGACGAGCGCACGGTGTACGTGAAATGTCCATACCGCCGTCGCTGGAACGAGGACGGTGACACCGCCAGCTTTGCCGCTGGGTTGATGGCCACCATTCGCAGCTGGAGCCGCCACAGCTTTGCCAGTGTTGCTGGTGATGCGTTGGCCGATCAGGTTTACGCACGTCTGGAGCAGCGCATCGCGGATGCTCCGAGTGAGTGGAGTCTCGATTACGTCGAGCACCACCAGATGATGGAGAAGGTGGCCTGATGACCACCACAACCAGACCCACACCGACTGTTTCGGTGCTGGCGGAACACGTCTCCGACCATCTCTCGGTGTTTGTGGTGGCCGAGGACACCGATGCCAAGCGACCCGCCAACGGTGGATTGCGCCTGCTGAACTACCCCAGCGATGAAGCCTGTATCGCCGACGGCGAGCGGCTGGCCGGCCTGATGACCCACAAGCACGATCTTTACGGCACCGGTTTTGCCGGCGGCAAGATCGTGGCGCGGGCCAAGGAACCCGCCGCCGTCAAGGATGAGCTGATCAACGTGACAGCAGAACTGCTAAAGTCCCTTGACGGGGTCATGATCACCGGCTGTGACCTCAACACCAGCCTCGAGGACATGGAGAGGCTCACAGAGCTGACACCACATGTGCTCGCTGCCGTCGGCAGTCCTGTTGATGCCAGCGCCGCCACGGCCCACGGCACCCTGGGCGCCGTGGAAGCGGTACTCGAATCAGAACTCAAGGATGCAAAACCTGGCCGTGCCCTGGTGCACGGCTGCGGCGCGGTGGGGGGAACTGTGGCCCAAACCTTGGTGGAGCATGGCTGGACCGTGTTCACCGTGGATCTCAGCCGTGAGCGGGCTGGATTCCCCGGTGCTACGCCCCTTCCCCAGGGATGCCCTTGGTGGGAACTGAAGCTCGACCTGCTGCTGCCCTGTTCCATCTCCGGTCTGATCAATGCGGAGATGGCCTCCGCCTTGCGTGTCACCTCCGTGGTGCCGGCAGCCAATGCTCCGTTCCAGAGTCCTCAACTAGCCGATGCATTGCGTCAACGGGGCATTCGCGTCCTGCCGGACCCCCTGGTGAACGCCGGTGCTGTGATCGCCGATTCGATCGAGCGCTTCTCGCCGGATGCCTGGAAGGATGCCGGCGCCAAGGACGTTTACGCCTTCGTGCGGGAGGAAGTGCGCCGCAGGGCCACGGATTACCTCAACCAGCGCGATCAGGGCCTGTCGGTTGGAGCCGCTTTGAACGAAGTGGCAGCCGCCCCAGCCACCGATCCCATCGGCCTCAGCTTCGGAGACGCCGCATGAATCAAGCCTCCTCTCTGCCGAACCAAGCGGCCGTCGTCATCGTCGGTGGTGGCATGGCTGGCCTCAGCTGCGCCGCTTCCCTGGCGCGCCGCGGCATCCGTGATGTGGTGCTGTTGGAAGCCAAGACCCTGGCCCACGCCAAAGCCAGCAGCTTTGGCGTGGGCCAGGATGTTCCGGGAGATGTATTCCGACCCGGTGCTCTGTCGCCTGGCCCAGGAGGCCAACCGTCTGTGGCGGGAGGAGGAAACCCACGCCGGAGAGCAGCTCAGGGAAACCCATGGCCTGCTGTTTTACGGCGAGAGCTGGGACGAGGAGACCATCGAAGGCTCAATCCCCGGCGCCCGCCGGGTGATGGACGATCAGGGCATTCCCTACGAAGCCCTTGATGCCGATGCCATCAGAGCGCGTTTCCCGCTGAAGCCCAAGCCGGAGTTCACGGGATTGTTCGAACCGACCGCCGGTGCCGTGCGCAGCGACAAGGTGATCGCCCACTGGACCCGCACAGCCCGGCAAGCTGGTCAGGAGTTGATCGAGCACTGCCCAGTTGCAGGCATCGATGCCGACGGAACCGGCGTGACCCTGGACAACGGCCATCACATCGGTGCTGGCCAGGTGGTGGTGACCAGCGGCATCTGGACTCAGCTGCTGCTGGCGCCCCTTGGCCTTGCGCCGAAACTGGAGGTCTGGCCGATGCTCTGGGCCCACTACACCGTCGACCCGGCCCTCGCCGATCGTTATCCCCAGTGGTTCTGCTTCCAGCGCGAACGGGGTGACGACGGTGGCCTGTACTACGCCTTCCCGGTGCTGAGCCACACCGCCGATGGACGGCCACGGATCAAAGCCGGCATCGACTGGGCACCAAAAGAGCTCAGAGTCGCTGAGCCCAATGCCATGGCCACTGAGCCGCCGGAAAGGCTCGTGGAACTGCTGGACACCTTCCTGTTCAACGAGGTGGCCGGTGTGCAAGAGCGGGTGGAGACGGTTATGAGCCCCTACTCCATGGCCAGCGATGTGAACTTCGTGCTGGATCGCCTCAGCCCCACCCTCAGCCTTTTCGCCGGTGGCTCCGGTCAGGCCTTCAAGTTCGCGCCACTGATCGGAGATTCCTTGGCACGGCTGGCCTGCGGCGAGCAGCCCGCCGTTGACCTCACCTGCTGGAGCCACCAGCGCGATGCCGTCCGAGCCTGAAGCATGACCATCCAATCCTCCAGCCAACGGTCCTGGTGGCGACAGCCACCCCTGTGGGTCGGCGCCACACCGCTGCTGATCTTTTTGGTGGTGTCAGCCATCGATCTCGCCCTGGCCAAGCAGTTCACCGACAACGGCAAAGCCGTGGTGAGCACGGCCCTCGGCGGGCTGTGGCAATGGATGGTGTTGCTGGTGTTTCTGATTGCCGTGGTCATTGCCATCAGTCCCGTCGGCAAACTCCGGCTGGGTGGAGCTGAGGCCAAACCGAGCCTGAAACTGTTCGATTGGTGCGCGGTGCTGATCTGCACCCTGCTGGCCGGTGGGGGCGTGTTCTGGTCTGCCGCTGAACCGCTGTATCACTTCCAGACCCCATCACCCGTTTTTGAAGGCATCCAGGGCGGCACCGCAGAAGCGGTGGATCCGGCCTTGGCGGTGAGCTTTCTGCACTGGGGCTTTCTCGCCTGGGCCCTGGTGGCCACCACCACCACCATCACCTTTTCGATCCTGGAACGGCGGGGCGAGCCTCTCAGGCCACGCACCCTGCTGGTGAATGTCGTGCCACGGGGCTGGGTGGATGGACCGATCGGTCACCTGGCCGATGGGCTGTCGGTGGTCGCCGCGATTGCCGGCACGGTTGGCCCCCTGGGATTTCTCTCGCTGCAACTCAGCAACGCCGCCGGCCAACTGCCCTGGCTCAGCGACAGCGCCGGGCTGCAATCGCTGGTGGTGGTGCTGCTCACCGCTGTCTTCGCCAGCTCCACCGTCAGCGGCATTCAGAAGGGGATCAAGTGGCTGTCTGAACTCAACGTCTGGCTGACGCTCACCATGGCGGCCGGGCTGCTGCTACTCGGGCCTGGCCTGTGGCTGATTCAGCACTTTTTCAGCGGCTTTCTCACATATCTGATCCACCTGCCTCGGATGGCCCTGACGCCCAACGTGGCGCCGGGCAACTGGATCAACGGATGGACGGTCTTCTACTGGGGCTGGTTCCTTGGGTATGCACCACTGATGGGACTTTTCACCGCTGGCGTCAGCCGCGGCCGCAGCATCCGCGAGCTGGTGCTTGCCGTTGCGATTCTCTGCCCGATCGTGACCAACATCTGGTTCACCCTGCTCGGGGGCACCGGCTTGCAACTGGAACTGGCGGGTGCGGGAATCAGTGAGGCCCTGGCCCAGAACGGTGCAGCGGCTGCCCTATTCGCGATCCTCAGCCAACTCCCCCTGGCCGGTTTGCTGATCCCGATCGGACTGGTGTTGGTGGTGCTGTTCATGTGCACCAGTGCCGACTCGATGAGCTACGCGGCCGCCATGGTGATGAGTGGCCGCAACGAACCGCCTGCCCCGCTGCGCTTGTTCTGGGCGCTGATGATCGGCAGCCTCACCCTTGTGCTGCTCCGCATCGGCAGTGGTCTGGGGGACAGCACCTCCATCGATGCGCTGCAGGCCTTCATCGTGATCACCGCCGTACCGGTCACCCCTCTGGTGCTGGCCACCCTTTGGAGTGCTCCTCGGCTGGCCTGGAAGGAGGCGCAGCGAGAAGGACTCAGCTGAGGCAGTATTCCAGTTGCAGGCGGAGGGTGATCGTTGGTTCGGGAGCTTCCTCCGGATCAAACCCCTGGGAGACTGCCTCCATCCGCAACGGTCTTGGCCTGCCCATAGCCCCCGCACGATCGATGCTTAGCAATCTGACTTCCGAAGCACCGATGGCCCGGGCCGTCGTTTCAGCATCAGCCTGACCCTGATTCAACGCGTCCGTCATCAAGCGCTGCCGCAGGGCAGCTTCCTTCTCTGGCGCCGCCACAGATTCCATGCCCTGCAGTCGCACCCCTGGCATACCACCCACCGCTTGAATCAAACGGTTGTACGTGCCCAGCCCGACGTGCCCGGACACGCCTGTGTTGGCCATGTAGCGCTGTTCTGACGCTCGTCCCCGTTTGTGGGTGTGGGGCGCTGGCACAACCAGCTGACCCTGCACCAGCGGCTTCAACTCCCGGCGCACGCTGTCCAGACGACGGTTGAGCTGCTGCAGTGCTTTTGCCTCATCAGCTCCCTCACCCGAAACGGCCAGGGAAAAGCGAAAACGCTCCACTGCACTGCGGCCCCGCTCCTGCACCGAAAGTTTCAGCCTGGTTCCGGAACAGGACCAGGTTTCCGCCCGCAGGGGGCGAGGCGAAGGAATAAGGATGCAGGCTGACAAGACAGGCAATGTCCACGCAGCAATCCTTTCGCCCTTCACAAACATTCCTGTCGCCGCGGTCTCTTCAACTGCTGTAGCGCCGCAGCCGCCGCTGAAGGCAACCAGGCAATGTCAAAGAACGGAGAAGATGTGACCAGATTTGACGGAAAGCTCAGGACTCTGCAGCCCAACTGCCATGGAGCCCATGGGGCACCGCCAACGGCAGCTCCAGCACCGCCACTTCAGACAGATCACGGGCGTTGAGGATCACCAGATCGGAGGCCCGTCGTGCACCGTTCCAGACGAGATCGAGCACCCAGCCGTCGTCTTCGGCTTCAGCACCGGGACGACGCACCATCAATGGTTCACTCACGAATCCGCGGGGTGCAGCACTCCAGGTGTGGGTGGCACCGCTGCTGAGATCCAACTTCTGAATCGCCTGCAGCGGATCGTTGCCAGTCTCCCGCTCGGCCACCGCCATCCAGGCGAACTGGGCACTCAGCCCCTGCCGCTCCGGGTTCACCATGGCGAACTCGCAGGTGCGCTCTGAAATCCGCTCGGTCTTCACTATCTCGCGGCTCAGATCAAGGCGGCAGCGATGCAGGATTCCGTTCGGCACCGTGTCGAAATCCACCTCGGCGAAGTCATCGTCAGGGCCGATGGAGGGGAAGTCGTCGTAGACGATGCTCTCCACCACCACGTGATCGCCGTCCTCAAAAGCGTTGAGGTGATGGAAAACAAAGCCCTCAGGGGCTTCCAGGATGCGGGGCTTCTGCCCCGCGAACTCGCCGGAATCCCGCGGAATCAGCCAGAAGCGCCCCTTGCCGCCCGGTTTGGACTGCAAGCACTGGGCTGCCCCTTTTTCACCGGTGACGAAAGGCAGGGGGTTGAAGGCGATGGCGTTCTGCAGGAACACCGCCCAATTGGGGGTGATGGCGAAGTCGTGCAGGAAGGCGAAACCAGGGAAGTTGTCGGAACGATCGTGCAGCAGGGTTCCAGCGTCAGGGCCCTCCGTGGCGAATTCCATCAGGCGGATGGTGCTGCGGGGACCGGTCTTGACCCCAAAGGTGACCATGCTGGGTCGGCCGTTATGGCCGGGGTCGAAGCGGGGGTGGGCACTGAAGGCCTCACCCTTTTTCAGCACGCCGTCCAGCCGTGACAGCCCACGCGTTTCCAGGCTTTGAGGATCAAGGGCGTGGGGCTCGGCCGCTTCCCAGAGAGCCAGGAGCTGGTCCCCCAGTCGAACCACATTGGTGTTGGCAATGTTCTTCAACCGCAGGTCGAAGGCATTGGCCAAACGTCCGCCGGGCTTCTGACTCCCAAAAACACCGCGGTACAACACCTTGTCGGCCTTCTCCTCCGCCAGCAAGCCCTCGGTGCGAACGAAGCGATTGGTCAGCTGGACGCGTCCGTTGTCAAACCGCATGGCGGCGATCATGCCGTCGCCATCAAAGGGGTGATGGACCCGCTGGCCATCCCGCTCCAAGCGGCCAGGACCGTTGCGGTAAAAGGTGCCTTGGAGCTCCGCCGGCACGACCCCTCGTACAGGGGTGAGAGCTACATCGGTGAGTTCCTCGTCGACGTTGACGAAGGAGCTGGCCCAGTCGCTGCGGTTGTAGGGACGGGCGGGGGCGACGGTCACAGGCCAACGAACGACTTTGGCCCATCCTCTCGCAACGGACTGTGAAGCGCGGGGATGGCGTCAGTTGGCGCCAGCTTGCTCAAGCACCCCTTTGCTGCTTGGAATGGCACCCGCACGACGGGGATCGATTTCCGTGGCCATGCGCAACGCCCTGGAAAAGGCCTTGAAACAGGCCTCCACGATGTGGTGAGAGTTCACGCCATCGAGCTGGCGGATGTGCAACGTGAGGCCGCTGTTGTTGACCACCGCCACGAAGAACTCCTTCACCAGCTCGGTGTCGTAGCTGCCGATCTTCTGACTGGGAATGCTGAGGCTGTAGCTCAGATGGGGGCGTCCGGAACAATCCAGGGCGACCTGCACCAAGGCCTCATCCAGCGGTGCCACAAAGTGACCGAAGCGGTGGATGCCCCGGCGGTCCCCCAGGGCCTGGGCCAGGGCCTGACCCACAGCGATGCCCACATCTTCATTGGTGTGGTGATCGTCAATGTGGGTGTCTCCCACCGCATTGATCTCCAGGTCGATCAGGCCGTGGCTGCTGATCTGATGAAGCATGTGGTCAAGGAACGGCACCCCGGTGCTGGCCTGGCACTGGCCAGAGCCGTCCAGGTCCAGCCGCACCTTCACGTCGGTTTCACCGGTAACCCGATGGATCGTTCCCTGACGTGCCATCACCGTTGCTCCACTGCCCTCATGCTGCCTCACATGCCGGTGACGCAGTAGCCCGCATCGACGTAGATGGTCTGACCGGAGATGCCGCTGGCCAGATCACTGAGCAGGAAGGCAGCGGTGCCACCCACCTCCATCTGAGTCACGGTGCGGCGCAGGGGAGCCTTTTCCTCCACGTTGTGGATCATGTCGAGAATGCCGCCGATGGCAGAGCTGGCCAGGGTGCGGATCGGGCCGGCGCTGATGGCGTTGACGCGTACCTGCTTCTCGGGACCCAGCTCAGCGGCCAGATAGCGAACGGAAGCCTCAAGAGCCGCCTTGGCGACGCCCATCACGTTGTAGTTGGGAATCGCCCGCTCAGCGCCGAGATAGGACAGCGTGATCACGCCGGCCTTCTCGCTGAACAGCGGCTTGGCATGGGCACAGAGGGGCGCCAGGGAATAGGCGCTGATGTCGAGGGAGCGGGCAAAGCCTTCCGCCGTGGTGGCGCTGTAATCGCCGATCAACTCCTCCTTGCCGGCAAAGGCCAGGCAATGCACCAGACCATCAAGAACTCCCCACTTCGCCTTGATCTCGCCGAAAACCTCAGCCATCTGGTCGGCGTCCTGAACATTCAGAGGCAAGAAGAGGCTGGGCTCCAGGGGAGCAGTGAGTTCGCGCACCTTGGCCTCGAAGCGGCCTTTTTCATCAGGCAGATAGGTGATGCCGAGCTCAGCACCGGCCGCCTTGAGCTGCTGAGCAATCCCCCAGGCGATCGAACGGTTGTTAGCGATGCCGGTGACGAGGATCTTCTTGCCGGTGAGATCAAGCAGCATCGGAACGGACCGGAACGGGTTGAGATCGCGCGATTCTCCCCCATCCCCCGCCAGGATCTCGGCTTGCTTGCTTCAAAAGGCCGGTGCCCAGCACCCCGTCACCCCACAACCCTGGCGATCTGCCCCGTCAGTTCGCCTCACGAGACGCCCTCGAGGCGCTGCTGGTTGAGGAATTTCCCAGCGCAGAGGGTCCGCTCAGTCCGATCCCCGGTGGCCGCCAGGCCGCGGAAGCCAAGTTGGCGCGGGTGCAACCGGCTCGCTACGCCAAAAGTCGCAACCATCTGAACGGTGCCGTCACTGGCCTCTCTCCGTACATCCGCCATGGCGTGCTGACGCTGGCGGAGGTGAAGCAGGCGGTGTTTGAGCGGATCCGCAAGCGGGACGATGGCGGGAAATTGATCAACGAATTGGGCTGGCGCGACTTCTGGCAGCGGATGTGGCTCGATCTGGGCGACGGCATCCACGACGACCAGGAGGCATTCAAGACCGGTCACGACGCCAGCTCCTATGCCAGAGAGCTACCTCAGGACGTGCGCGACGGCCGCACCGGACTGGCCTGCATGGATGGCTTCCGCGACGAGCTGGTGACCACGGGATGGCTGCACAACCACGCCCGGATGTGGATGGCCGCCTGGCTGGTGCACTGGCGGCGGGTGCATTGGACAGCCGGGGCCAACTGGTTCCTCGAGCATCTGCTGGATGGCGATCCCGCCAGTAATCACCTGAGTTGGCAGTGGGTGGCCAGCAGCTTCAGCCAAAAGCCCTACTTCTTCAACCGCGGCAACCTGGAGCGCTACAGCGATGGCCGGTATTGCGAGGGATGCCCCAGCGCCGATGCCTGTCCGTTCGAGGGCAGTTACGACCAGCTGGAAAGCCAGCTGTTTACCCCGATGCCGGCCATTCGGGACACCGGAACGGGACGCAACCGCCAGCGCAGGAACGGCGGAGGCGCCAGTGCCGCGCTGGCCCGACCCAAGCGATAGATCTGGACAGACACCATGGCAATGCAACGACCGATCCTCTGGATTCACGACGAGGCCCTTGGCCCCGCCAATCCCGCCCTGCGGACCTGGCCGGATGCCCTCGCTCTGTTCGTCTTTGACACCCAGTGGATCCAGGCCAGCCGAATCAGCCGCAAACGGCTGGGCTTTCTCTACGAGGCGGCCCTGGAGCTACCGGTCACCCTGCGCAAGGGCGATGTGGCCGCTGAAGTGCTGGCCTTCGCGCAGCGCCACGACGCTGACGGCGTGGTGACCAGCTCCGCCGTGGATCCGCGCCTGCAGCAGATCGCCGATGCGATTGGAGCGAAGCTTCCTCTCGACGAACTGGATCCGGATCCCTTTGTGGAGCTTCCCCGGCCGCCACGGCTCGGACGCTTCAGCCGTTATTGGCGGGAGGCGGAACCGGTGGTGTGGGAGGGCTACAGCCCCGGCTGATTGCGCAGCAAGGCTTCGACCCGCTCCAACTCATCGACGGGGTTGGTGAGCAGCTCTCCCTGCTCCAGGGCCGGCAGTTGCACAGGCACCACCTCCGCCTCGGACCGCGGCGGTTCAGTCCAGAGCCAACGGGCATCAGGGGCGCGCTGCTTGCAAAGTGCTTCCAGCTCACGCTGCAGGGCTTTCGTCACGTCCTTGCGTGCCACCGCCGCAAAGAACTCGCCGCGGGTCGCCAGTCCGGAGCTGAACGGTGTCGTGCCGTTGCCGTTGAACAAACGGGCTGGGTCCGGTAGCCAGCGCGGTCGACAAATCGCTGGATCACTGGTGTCGGTCTCCAGAAAGATATGCAGTCCGTAGCCATCCGGCTGGTTCACCACCGCCAAGCCGTCATGGGGGGCATAGCGCTGCAGGGGCATGACCCGCCAGCTGGGGGGTTCCGCCGGCGCCGTACAACCCAGCAACACCATCACCCCTGCCATGGCCAGCCTGCGCTGCATCGCTTTTCACAAGCAGCGGCCATCCTGATGGCAACCCGACGGACCTGCAGGAATCGCCATGGCCCTCAAAACTTCAACGATGTTAGAGCTGGGAACTTCATTGCCGGCGTTCTCCCTGCCGGCAGTTGCTGGCGGCAGCATCAGCTCTGCCGACCTGCATGGGCGGCCACTGCTGCTGATGGTGATCTGTGCCCACTGCCCGTTTGTGAAGCACGTGGAACCGGAACTGAGCCGGCTGGAGTATGAATACGGCACAGCGGTTCAATTGCTGGCGGTCAGCAGTAACAGCCTGATCACCCATCCCCAGGACGGACCAGAGCAGTTGGCCGATCAGGCCAAACGTTGGGGCTGGAGCTTTCCATATCTGCTTGATGAGGAACAGAGCCTGGCCAAGGCCCTGCGGGCCGCCTGCACCCCAGAGTTTTATCTGTTCGACGCTGATGCGAATAGCCTGCAGACCCTGCGGTATCGCGGTCAGCTCGATGGCAGCCGCCCCGGCAACGACGTGCCGCTCAACGGCGTTGATCTGCGCGCAGCCCTGGATGCAGTGCTCGCTGGCCAGACCGTCCATCCAGAGCAACGTCCTTCGGTGGGCTGCAACGTGAAATGGAACCCCGGACAGGAACCGGACTGGTTCGGCTGATCCGCTTAAGCTTTTGTATATGCAGGTGCCCCCCTTCAGCCTCAGCCAACAGATCAGCGATCTGGGCCAGGACCTCGAGGAGGCGGTGCTGAACGTGTTGCGCAGCGGTCAATACATCGGCGGACCGCAGATCAAGGCGTTTGAAGACTCCTTTGCCGCCAGCGTCGGCTGCCGCCATGCCGTGGGATGCAACAGCGGCACCGATGCTCTGATCCTTGCTCTGAGAGCCCTGGGCATTGGTGCTGGGGATGAAGTGATCACCTGCTCCTTCAGTTTTTTTGCCACGGCTGAAGCCATCAGCGCCGTTGGTGCCACGCCGGTTTTCGTGGATGTAGACCCGGCCACGTACCTCATCGATCTCGATCAGATCGAATCGGCGATCACCACAGCGACGAAAGCCTTGATGCCGGTGCATCTGTTCGGCCGGCCGGTGGACATGAGCCGACTGATGGCCATCGCCGAAACCCACAACCTCAAGGTGGTTGAGGACTGTGCCCAGGCCACCGGAGCCCAGTGGAACGGCCAGCCCGTGGGAAGTTTTGGTGATGTGGGCTGCTTCAGCTTTTTCCCCACTAAGAATCTTGGTGCGGCTGGGGACGGCGGTGCAGCAACCAGCAACGACGATTCCCTGACACAAACCATGCGGGAGCTGGCGGTGCACGGTATGCCGAAGCGCTACCTGCACACGGCTCTGGGATACAACAGCCGCCTCGATGCAATCCAGGCAGCTGTACTGAACGTGAAGCTGCCCAAGCTGAAGGGCTGGATTGAGCGCCGCACAGCAATCGCAGAGCGTTACCGCACGCACCTGACCGACTTGCCTGGACTCACCCTGCCCAACCCGCAGGAGGGTCACAGCTGGAATCAGTTTGTGGTGCGCATCGGCAGCTGCCCTACGGGTCAGCCCCTCTGCAACGCCCGCTGCTCACCCTCGGCGACCAGTGCGAGCCATGGACTGCCGGAAAGCTGCTGCCGCGACTGGCTGAAGCAGACCCTGATGGAGCGTGGCGTGAACACGATCATTTATTACCCCATCCCGATCCACCGTCAGCCGGCCTACGCCGACCTGGGGCTCGAACAGGGCTCCCTTCCCGTGACAGAGCAGCTCTGCAGCCAGGTTCTGAGCCTGCCGATCTTCCCGGAATTGGAACAGGAGCAGCAGCAAACCGTGATCGACACCGTGACGCAATTACTGGAGCGATCCAGACCCACACCGTTGCCGGTAGCGGGCGGTCAGGAGCGGATGGTTGCGTAGAGCGCCTTGAATTTGGCCTGCTGAGTCTTGTGATTCACCAGTGGTTCGGGATAGTCGCGCCGTTCAAGAGCACCGATGTCACCACCGAGCAGATCCTTGGTGTTCACATGGCGCAGTTCCGGTACCCACTGGCGGATGTAATCGCCGGTTGCATCGAACTTTGAGGCCTGGGTGGCGGGGTTGAAGATCCGCAGGGGCTTGGGGTCCATGCCACTGCTGGCACTCCACTGCCAGCCGCCGTTGTTGGCGGCCAGATCGCCATCCACCTCCAGTTCCATGAAGGAGCGCTCCCCCCAGCGCCAGTCGCAGATCAGATCCTTCACCAGATAAGAGGCCACGATCATGCGGCAGCGGTTGTGCATCCAACCGGTCTGGTTCAGCTGGCGCATGGCAGCGTCAATGATCGGCATGCCGGTCTGACCCTCCCTCCAGAAATCGAACCAGTCTTCGTTGTTCTCCCAGGGGAAGCGGCGCCACTGCTCGCGGTAGGGACCATCCGCCAATTCGGGGAAATGAAACAGAGCCTGTTGGTAGAACTCGCGCCAGCACAACTCCTGCTCCCAAACGGCAATGGCATGAAGCTGCTCTTCGCTGCGGGCCTGCCCACGGGCCTCCTGGGCCGCAGACCAGGCCTGGCGGGGGCTGAGGGTGCCAACGCTCAGCGCGGCACTGAGGTACGAGGTACCGACGACGCCAGGGAAGTTGCGGTCCGGCTCGTAACCGAACAAGGCGCCATCACAGAAGCTGGTGAGCTGCTGCATGGCCGCTGCCTCGCCGGGACGGCAGGGGCAGAGCTCGGTCCCCTTGAAACCATGGCTGTCCCGCCGTGCCATGAGGGGGTCGCTCGATGGGACGGATGCCGGATCGAGATCAACGAGGCCCGCCGGTGCTGGAACAGTGACGGGCTGTTTGGCCTGCACCTGGCCGCGCCAGTTGCGCAGGAATGGGCCATAAACGCGATAGGGGTCTCCACCGCCGGTCTTGAGCAGCTCCGGGGCAATCAGCAGCTGGTCCCAATCCACCACCACCTTGCGGCCATCGGACTGCAGCCGCTGGGCCACCTGACGATCCCGTTCACGGGAATAGGGCTCCACGTCTCGGTTCCACACCACCGCCTCGGCAGCAATCTGCTCCGCCAACTGCGGCAGTAGCTGCACAGGATCGCCCTCCACAACCAGCAGTCGACTGCCGGCATCCCGCCAGCGCTGTTGCAGCTCAATCAGGCTCTCGATCAGAAACCACAATCGAGCCGGAGCCATCGGCGGCAGATGCTCCGGTGGGGAGATCACCTGCGGATCCAGCACATAGACACCAGTGATGGCGGGGCTGATCGCTGCAGCAGCAGCCAAACCGAGGTTGTCCGTCAGGCGGAGATCACGCCGGTGCCAGAAGAGAACGCGTGGCGTAGTCATCCCAGTCCTAACAATTGTTTGGCGCGATACCAGGCGGTGACGCTTTTGCCATCGAGCCATTCATCGCCGGATCCCAGCCGCGCATCGAGATCCATAGGAGTCATTAACACCACCTCCAGGTCCTCGTCTTCATCGCCAGCCGGCGGGTTCTCCAGGGGCGTCAGCTCCCGGGCCAGGAAGCAATGGATCACCTCATCTGAATAGCCGGGGCAAGGCAGCATCGGGCCCAAGGCATCCCAGCGGGCCGCGCTGTAGCCGGCCTCTTCCCCCAGTTCCCGCTGCATCGATTCCAGCGGGTCCTCCCCCTCCTCCAGGGTGCCGGCCGGAAATTCCAACAAGCGCGCCTGCACGGCGAAGCGGTACTGGCGCAGCAACACCACATGGCCATCCGCTGTGATCGGCACCGCCAGGGACGCCCCAGGGTGGCGAATCATCCCGAACGTGGCCTCCACGCCCATCGGCAATTTGATCCGGTTGCGCTCGAAGCGGATCTTGCGCGCATCCACCGCTTCAACGGTGTCCAGCAGCTCAAAAGGCTCCGGTGCCGGCAGCGGCGCCATGGGGATCAGAGGAACAGGATCACCAGCATGGCGGGTGAGGGCTCTGCATCGCCTGCAACAGCGGCTCCAGCACGAAGGGCCGCAAATGCAGACGCGGATGGGGCAGCACCAGCCGAGGATGCTCCATCCGCAGCTCTCCCCAGAACAACAGATCCAGATCGAGGCTGCGGGGTCCCCAGCGCTGCTCCCGGCTGCGATCCCGGCCGAACTGCCTCTCCAGCTGATGCAGGCGGTCGAGCAGCTGCAAGGCCAACGGTTCGATCGGCTTTGCCGTGATGCCCTCCACGAGCAGCACCGCATTCAGGTAGCGCGGCTGCTCCACCGGGCCCACCGGGGCGGTGTCGAGCAAGGACGACCAACGGCAGCGCAGGGGCTGATCGGCCCAGGCGGCCAGGTTTGCCTCCAACACAGGCCGCACGGCCAGGAAGGTGTCGCGGGGATCTCCGAACGCACTGGGTCGGTTGCTCCCCAGGGCCACCGCCAGCAGGGCTTCATCCGTTGAGGGCATCAGCGAGACTGGCGCGCACATGCGGGCTGAACGCGTCCATGGTGGCAAGCGGTGTTGCGGTGACCGACGACCGGGCGACCCGAGCCTTTCCCCTGGCCGCCATCACCGGCCACGGCACGCTCAAGGTGGCGCTGTTGCTGGCGGCGGTGGATCCAGGCCTCGGCGGCGTGGTGATCGCCGGCGGGCGCGGCACCGGTAAATCCGTTCTGGCCCGCGGCCTCCACGCGCTGTTGCCGCCCATCGACATCCTCGATGTCGACAACGGCGTCGGTCGCAACCTCGATCCGCAGAACCCTGAGGAGTGGGATGCCACCACCCTTGAGCGCATCAGCGGTGACCCCCCCTCCAGGGTGATCCCGGCACCCTTCGTGCAGATCCCCCTGGGGATCACCGAAGACAGGTTGGTGGGCGCAGTGGATGTGGCCGCGTCCCTGGCTAGCGGCAGCGCGATGTTCCAGCCGGGTTTGCTGGCAGATGCCCACCGCGGCGTGCTCTATGTCGATGAACTGAACCTGCTGGACGACGGCATCGTCAATTTGATGCTGGCGGCCGTGGGCAGCGGCGAAAACCGGGTGGAACGGGAGGGCCTCAGCCTCAGCCACCCCTGCAGGCCTCTTCTGATCGCCACGTACAACCCGGAGGAAGGCAACGTTCGCGATCACCTGCTCGATCGCTTCGCCATTGCGCTGTCGGCCAACCAGCTGGTGAGCACCGAGCAGCGGGTGGAGATCACCGGCGCCGTGCTGAGCCACGGCCAATGCAGCCGCAGCTTTGCTCAGAAGTGGGGCGAGGAGACCGATGCTTTGGCCACCCAGCTGCTGCTGGCTCGCCAGTGGCTGCCGGATGTGCAGATCAGTCGCGAGCAGATCGAATACCTCGTCACCGAGGCGATCCGTGGCGGTGTGGAAGGGCATCGTTCCGAGCTCTACGCGGTTCGGGTGGCCCGGGCCCATGCCGCCCTCTCCGGCCGCGACACCGTGGAGGCCGACGATCTGCAGGTGGCCGTGGCGCTGGTGATCGCACCGCGGGCCTCCCAGATGCCGCCACCGGACCAGCAAATGGAACCGCCGCCGCCGCAGGACCAGGAGCCGCCACCACCGCCCCAGGACCAGGGCGATCAACAGCAGGACAATCCGCCCCCACCACCGGAAGGCTCCGATGCGGAGGACAACGATCCTCCTGAGGACAGCAACGACGACAACGACACGGAAGACGACGATGGTGACGGCGAAGAGGATCAGGCCCCTCCAGCCGTTCCTGAAGAGTTCATGCTCGACCCGGAGGCGATCGAGGTGGATCCGGATCTGCTGCTCTTTAATGCCGCCAAGGCCAAGAGCGGCAACAGCGGCAGCCGATCGGTGGTGCTCAGCGACAGCCGCGGCCGCTACGTGAAACCGATGCTGCCGCGCGGTCCGGTGCGCCGCATCGCCGTGGACGCCACCCTGCGGGCGGCTGCGCCCTACCAGAAGATTCGGCGAGAGCGGGAACCAGGCCGTTCAGTGATCGTGGAAGAAGGCGACCTCCGCGCCAAGTTGCTGCAGCGCAAGGCCGGTGCCCTGGTGGTGTTCCTGGTGGATGCCAGCGGCTCGATGGCCCTGAACCGGATGCAGAGCGCCAAGGGTGCCGTGATTCGCCTGCTCACCGAGGCTTACGAAAATCGCGACGAGGTGGCCCTGATCCCCTTCCGCGGCGATCAGGCCGAGGTGTTGCTGCCCCCCACCCGCTCGATCACAGCCGCCCGCCGCCGGCTGGAATCGATGCCCTGCGGCGGTGGTTCACCCCTGGCCCATGGCCTCACCCAGGCGGCCCGCGTCGGCGCCAATGCGCTAGCCACGGGGGATCTCGGCCAGGTGGTGGTGGTGGCCATCACAGACGGTCGCGGCAACGTGCCCCTGAGCACCTCCCTGGGCCAACCCGAGCTGGAGGGTGAGGAGAAACCCGACCTGAAGCAGGAGGTGCTGGACGTGGCCGGCCGCTACCGGATGCTGGGCATCAAGCTGCTGGTGATCGACACCGAGCGCAAGTTCATCGGCAGCGGCATGGGCAAGGACCTCGCCGAAGCGGCTGGAGGCAAATACGTGCAACTGCCCAAGGCCAGCGATCAGGCGATTGCGGCGGTGGCGATGAATGCCATCAACGACATCTGACGCTTCAACTGGCACGATATTGACTCAATAATGTATTGAAATAGGTGCAATATCGTGCCTATTTTCTGGTTTTGGCGGGATACACCTCCGCAAACAATTCACCTAGACCGATGGTCACGTTGCGCAAGCCGGCCATGAACGCCGGATCAGCGGTGAGTTTGGCCACATCCCCTCCCACTGCATCGATTTTGGCCGTGAGCTCAGCAGCGTTGGCTGCGGTCTGACGCAGCTCATTGAGGGCCTTGGGGTTGTCCAGAGCAGCCACGATGTTGTTCACATGGGCTGACGCCTGCACCGCATTGGCGGTCGCGGCATTGAGGTTCTCGATCATGGGTTGTGCCCTGGCGATCTCCACCCGCAGCTGCTTCACCAGTGCGTCGATCTCCTGCGAGGTTGCATCCGCATTGGTGAGAAACGTCGATGCATCGATCGCGGTCTGCTCGAACTGCTTGGTGGATTTGGCCAGGTTGGGTACCAACTGAGCCTCCTTGGCCTGGGACAGCAGCAACTGCAGGCTTTCGGTCACCGTGGTGAGGCTTGGGGCTTCCTGGCCCTGAATCGTGGCGCCATCACAGAGCTGACGGCTGGCTTCGCAGCTGACTGCCTTCGGCAGCGGTGCGTTCTCAGGAAGCGGGGTACCGCGACTCACCAGAGCCACCTGGGCATCACCCCCGAGCAGGGAACCGGAGGCCACCGTGGCCGTCACCGGCAGGGCCAGTAGCAGATCTCCCTTGTCGATCTCCAGTTCCGCCACCACCGCCTCAGGGGTGACCTGCACAGATCGCACCGACCCCACAAGGATGCCGCGATAAGTGACAGGCGAGCGTTCCGCCAGACCACCGGCATCACTGAACGATGCCGTCACCGTCCAATGGCCGGACCCCAGCCGTATGCCCCGCATCCACATCGCCGTGGCGGCAAAGCCAACAATGCCCCCGATCACGGTGAAACCAACAAGCGCGTCTCGAACACTGCGTCGCATGGCAATCAGTGCGAGGGCTGCATCGGTCCGCGCAGGCTACCCGTCCTGAACTGCTCGACATAGGGGTTGTCGGTCGTGCGGAACTCCTCCACCGATCCCGACCACTGGAACTGCCCCCCGTAGACCATCACCACCCGCTCTGCTGAGCGCTCGATTGTGCTGCGCACGTGACTGACCACCACGGAGCAACCCTTCGCCACGGTGGTGGTCTTGACAATCAGATCCTCAATCCGGGTGCAGGCCACAGGATCCAACCCCGCCGTGGGCTCGTCATAGAGCAACAGAGGCATCGCCTCATCTCCCCGCTGCGGGTTGTCAATCAGCGCCCGGGCAAAGCTGACCCGTTTCTGCATGCCACCGCTCAATTCCCCGGGGTACTGTTGGGCGACATCAAACAACCCCACCGCCTCGAGGCAGGCCTCCACCCGCTCACGGATCTCCTCCCGCGTCAGCTGCCCCTGTTCCCGCAGCAGGAAACCGACGTTCTGCTCCACCGTCAACGACGCCAGCAGAGCCGGGTTCTGGAACACCAGGCGCACATCGGGAGGGTCGGTCTGGTCCAACCGCAGGTAGGTCTGCGGTCGGTCAAACAGCCGCAATTCACCGCTCGTGGGCAGCTGCAGCCCCGCCAACAGGCGCAAAACCGTGGATTTGCCTGCACCAGAGGGCCCCACCACCGCCAGGCGCTCGCCTGGCTGCATCACCAAACTGACGCGATCCAGCACCGGCCGCGCGCCCCACTGCATCGTGAGATCCCGCATCTCCACCACCGGCTGCTGGGACTGGCTCACGCGCTGGGACGAAAATCACGTCCATCCTGGCGTGCCCCATAGGGCTCCGTACAGTTCAGAGAACGACCGGACTCTCCGGCCCTTGCCGCCCGTCACACCGCACAGCAAACGTCGTCAAGCCAGGGTGCTGCGGGCCTATCGCCGGCGGGACCTGATGACGCGCTCCCAGCGGGCTGTCCGCTGGCTGCAACCGGGTCTGGTGGTCAAACGCTGGGTGCTGACCTCGGGGCTCGGCCTGATGATGGCCCTGCTGGGGGCCGCGGTCTGGGCGGACCTCAAACCGATCTACTGGATTCTCGAAACCCTCAGCTGGTTTCTCAGCACGATCACCACCGTGCTGCCGCGCGAAATCACCGGCCCATTGGTGTTGATCATCGGCACTGGCCTGGTGCTCTGGGGGCAGAGCCGCAGTTTCGGGGCGATCCAGCAGGCCCTTGCGCCGGACAAGGACACGGTGCTGGTGGATGCTCTCCGCACCCAGAGCCGCCTCAACCGCGGCCCCAACATCGTGGCCATCGGCGGCGGCACCGGTCTCTCGACCCTCTTGAGTGGCCTGAAGCGCTATAGCAGCCACATCACCGCCATCGTCACCGTGGCCGATGACGGCGGCAGCAGCGGCCGACTGCGGCGGGAGCTGGGGGTGCTTCCCCCAGGGGACATCCGCAACTGCCTTGCAGCTCTCTCCACCGAGGAACCCCTGCTCACCCGCCTCTTCCAGTACCGCTTCACCGCCGGCAGCGGGCTGGAAGGCCATAGCTTCGGCAACCTGTTTCTTTCGGCCCTGACGGCGATCACAGGCAATCTGGAAACCGCCATCACGGCCTCCAGTCGCGTCTTGGCAGTGCAGGGGCAAGTGGTGCCCGCCACCAATGTGGATGTGCGGCTCTGGGCGGAGCTCGAGAATGGTGATCGGATTGAGGGGGAAAGCAACATCGGCCATGCCCCCAGCCCGATCGTGCGGCTGGGCTGTCTGCCGGAACGCCCCCCGGCATTGCCCCGAGCCCTGGAGGCGATCGCCAGTGCTGATCTGATCCTGCTAGGTCCCGGCAGTCTCTACACCTCGTTGCTTCCCAACCTGCTGGTGCCGGAACTGGTCAGCGCCATCCGTCGAAGCCGAGCGCCTCGGCTGTACATCTGCAACCTGATGACCCAACCGGGGGAAACGGATGGCCTGGATGTGCGTGGACATCTGCGGGCGATCGAAGCACAGCTGGCCAGCATCGGCATCGACCAACGGCTGTTCACAGCTGTCCTGGCCCAGGATGATCTGGAGGATTCGCCCCTGGTGGAACATTACCGGTCCCGCGGTGCTCAGCCCGTAGTCTGTGATGCGGACGATCTACGCAGTGACGGATACGACGTCACCCAAGCTCCCCTTCAAGGAGCAAGACCGACGGCCACACTTCGGCATGACTCACGAAGTCTCGCCCTGGCGGTGATGCGCTTCTACAGAAACCACCGCCGTGAACGGGATCAATAGGCGTCCTGCATTTCGTAGAAATCCGGCTGCACATAGTCCTTGCGCAGCGGCCAACCCTTCCAGTCTTCCGGCATCAGCAGGCGTTTGGGGTGGGGATGGCCGTCGAATTGAATGCCGTACATGTCGAATGTTTCACGCTCCTGCCAGTCGGCACCGCGGAACAGTCCGTAAATCGAAGGAAGAACGGGTGTTCCTTCACGGCTGAGGAAGACCTTCAACCGCACTTCCCGCAATTGGGCTGAGGGGTCAGACGCCATGGCCTCAAGCTGCTCGGCCATGGCCAGAAGGTGATAGAAGCAGACCAGGTGTTCGCCGGGGCCTTCGTCGTAACCGCCGTGGCACTGGAGGTAATCGAAACCGTTGCTTTTCAACGCTGCAGCGATGATTGGAAGCACCTCAGCGTCCACACCGATCTGCTCGATGCCAACGTGATCGGGTTCGAGCACCTGATGCTCAAAGCCCTGCTGCTGCAGCCAATGGCTCACAGGCCCCGCTGTTGGGGCGACAACCGCAGAGGTGTCCTCGGTGGAGGCAGGAGGATTCTTCGGGGTTTCGCTCATGACTCGATAGCTTCAGGTGCGGGGGTGAGAACGGCCGCATCGGTAGCCAGGGTCTGACCCGCAGGTGCAGCGGCAAGGGCCGTTTTCTGGGTTTCAGCCCGGAGATAGGAGCCCGTCACCTGTGCTTCCACGCGTTTCATCTGATGGGACACGGTGAAATAACGGTGGGTCTGAACGTGTTTGCGCCGCTCGGCGAGGGATTCATCGCCAACTTTCTTACGCAGTTTGATCACCGCATCAAAAATCGCTTCCGGCCGCGGTGGGCAACCGGGCATGTAGAGATCAACGGGAATCAGCTTGTCCACGCCACGCACGGCAGTGGTGGAGTCGGCACTGAACATGCCTCCGGTGATCGTGCAGGCGCCCATGGCAATCACATATTTCGGCTCGGGCATCTGCTCGTACAACCGAACCAGAGCTGGAGCCATTTTCATCGTCACCGTGCCTGCAACGATCAGGAGATCTGCCTGACGTGGCGAACTGCGGGGCACCAGTCCGAAGCTGTCGAAATCAAAGCGCGATCCCAGCAGCGCTGCGAATTCAATGAAGCAGCAAGCCGTGCCGTAAAGCAGAGGCCAGAGGCTGCTGAGACGGGCCCAGTTGTGAAGGTCATCCAGGCTGGTGAGGATGACGTTTTCGCTCAAGTCACTGGTGACCTTAGGGGCACCGATCGGACCGCAGCTGGCTTCCCGCAGGTCGCGCACTGCGGTGATGGAAGGAGAGGTGAGATCTGACATAGCTAGCTCCACTCGAGGGCGCCCTTGCGCCAGGCGTAGGCCAAGGCGACCAGCAGGATTGTGATGAAGATGAGCGCTTCGATGAACGCCAGAACCCCCAAGCGGTGAAAGGCCACAGCCCAGGGGTAGAGAAAGACGGTCTCGACGTCAAAAATGACGAAGACCAGGGCGAACATGTAATAGCGAATGTTGAACTGAATCCAGGCGCCACCGATGGGCTCCATACCGGATTCGTACGTGAGCTGGCGCTCACCGGCGCGGCTCTTGGGCGCCAGGAGTTTGTTGGTGATCAATGCGAGGGCTGGAACAGCCGCAGCGATCATCAAAAACCCGAGGAAGGCGTCGTAGCCGGGCAGGGCAAACATGAACGTCCCCGTATACAGGGTCATTCTGGCATTCACTGCCAAGAGTTGACGCGGATAGAGTCGGCGCGCACAGCAACAGAGCGGTGAGCGACGAGCTTCAGCCGGCCGAACAGCCGCCGACAACGGACCAGCCGCCGGTTGCCGATGAGGCAAAGACCGCTGTTGAGGCTGCCCCAGAAAGCGATCCACGCACCCACCGCTTCGAGTGCCGCAGCTGTGGATATGTCTACGACCCTGAAGAAGGGGTCAAGAAGGTGGGGATTGAGGCCGGTACAGCCTTTGACGATCTCGACCCAGCCGGCTTCCGCTGTCCGGTCTGCCGCAGTCGTAAACCGGCCTTCCGAGACATCGGCCCCCGCACAAAAGCCAGTGGTTTTGAGGAGAACCTCAATTTCGGCATCGGAGTCAATCGCATGACCCCTGGTCAGAAAAACGTTCTGATCTTCGGTGGTCTCGCCCTGGCCTTCGCCTTCTTCCTCTCCCTCTATTCGCTCCGCTGAACGCCATGACGCGCTTCGTCTCTTCTGCGATCAATCTGCTGCTTGTGCTGGTGCTGGGGGTGAGCCTCAGTGGCTGCGTCACGACGCACCTGCCTGTCGCTTCAACCAGCCCTTGGCAGGCCCTCAACCTCGACACCGAAGCCAATCCCCTGGATGTGGCCTTCACGGATTCACTCCACGGCTACATCGTGGGCAGCAACCGAATGATCCGTGAAACCAACGATGGAGGGGCCACCTGGAACGATCGCAGCCTTGATCTGCCCGAGGAAGAAAACTTCCGTTTGATCAGCATCGACTTCAACGGCGATGAAGGCTGGATTGCCGGTCAACCTGGACTGCTAATGCACACCAGCGATGGCGGTCAGAACTGGACGCGTCTGTTCCTCGACACGAAGCTGCCTGGTGAGCCGTACCTGATCACGGCACTGAGAAGCCACTCCGCCGAAATGGCCACCAACGTGGGGGCTGTGTACGAGACCCATGACGACGGAGGCAGCTGGGAGGCTCTGGTCACCGATGCCGCTGGTGCTGTGCGTGATCTGCGTCGCGGTGATGACGGCAGCTACGTGAGCGTGAGCAGCCTGGGTAATTTCTACGCCACCTGGCAGCCTGGGGATGCCGTCTGGCAGGTGCACCAGCGGGTGAGCAGCCAGCGACTGCAGAGCATTGGCTACCAACCCGACGGCAACCTCTGGATGGTGGCCCGTGGGGCTCAGATCCGCCTGAACGACGAACCGGGGAACCTCGAAAGCTGGACCAAGGCGATCATCCCGATCACCAACGGTTACGGCTACATGGATATGGCCTGGGATGACGATGGCACGATCTGGGCCGGCGGCGGCAACGGCACCCTGCTGGTGAGTCGCGACGGTGCTGACAGCTGGGAGATCGATCCCGTGGGCGATCGCCAGCCCAGCAATTTCACCCGCATGGTGTTCGATGGGGATCACGCCTTTGTGCTGGGTGAGCGCGGCAACCTGTTGCGTTGGGTGGGCAACGCTGTGTAACCAAGGGCTCAGGCCTCACTCGGCGACCCGTCATCACCCCCTAGGATCGCCGAGCTGATATGCATGAGCTATGGCTGCAGGCTCTACAGGGGAACGCCCGTTCTTCGAAATCATCACGAGCATCCGCTACTGGGTGATTCACTTCGTGACTCTTCCATCGATCTTCCTTGCCGGGTTCCTGTTCGTGTCCACCGGCCTGGCCTACGACGCTTTCGGCACGCCTCGTCCGGATGCTTACTTCCAGGCCTCCGAGAGCAAGGCTCCTGTGGTGAGCCAGCGCTACGAGGGCAAATCCGAACTCGACGTCCGCCTGAAATAACCCATGTCACAAACCCCCGTCGCCACCACCCCACGCAACTATCCGATCTTCACGGTGCGTTGGCTGGCCCTTCACACACTCGGTGTTCCGACTGTGTTTTTCCTCGGCGCCCTCGCCGCGATGCAATTCATCCGTCGCTGATCAGCACCATGCAACGCAACCCCAATCCGAACAATCTTCCGGTTGAACTCAACCGCACCAGCCTTTACCTGGGCCTGCTGTTTGTGTTTGTCACCGGCGTGTTGATGTCCAGCTACTTCTTCAACTGAGGTTCGACCCATGAGCGGCAAGAAGTCTCCCTTCCCCGATGGTCGAATTCCCGACCGTCTTCCTGATGGTCGTCCTGCAGTGCCCTGGCGCTCCCGCTGGACTGAAGGCGTTCTGCCCCTGTGGCTTGTGGCCACAGCAGGTGGTATGGCTGTTCTGTTCGTGGTCGGCCTGTTTTTCTACGGCTCATACACCGGCGTCGGTTCCGCCTGATTTTCAGGTTGCGTTTGATTGTTCAACCGGCCCTGTGCCGGTTTTTTTTGGCCTCCTCTTCTCCTGTGGCCACGCTTCAGAGTCAGACCCCGTAGAAGTCCCGATACCACTCTGCGAACTTCGCCATACCAACTTCAATCGCTGTTGAGGGCCTGAATCCCACCCAATCCTCCAATGCCTTGGTATCAGCAGCCGTGGCCACGACATCACCGGGCTGCATCAGCTGGAAATCCTTGATCGCATCACAGCCAAGGGCCTGCTCCATCACCTCGATGAAACGCAACAGCTCCGTGGGCTGGCTGTTGCCAATGTTGAACACCCGGTGCGGCGCCGCCGCCGTTGCAGGGTCCGGCTGCTGGGGATCGAAATCGGGGTTTGCTGTAGCTGGTTGATCGCAGCAGCGCAGCACTCCTTCCACGATGTCGTCGATATACGTGAAATCCCGCTGCATCCGGCCATGGTTGAACACCTTGATCGGTTCACCCGCCAGGATCGCCCGGGCGAACAGCATCGGGGCCATGTCCGGCCGTCCCCAAGGCCCATACACCGTGAAGAAGCGCAGACCGGTAGCCGGCAGCCCGTACAGGTGGCTGTAAGTGTGGGCCATCAGCTCATTGGCTTTCTTGCTCGCGGCATACAGGCTCACCGGGTGGTTGACCGGTTGGCGCTCGTGAAAGGGCAGGTTGCTGTTGCCGCCATACACGGAACTGCTGGAGGCATACACCAGGTGACCAACGTCGTGGTGACGACAGCCTTCCAGGATGTGGCCAAACCCCACCAGATTGCTCTGGATGTAGGCCGCAGGGTTCTCCAGCGAGTAACGCACCCCTGCCTGGGCAGCCAGATTCACCACCACATCCGGACGCTCCTCGGCAAACAGAGCTGTCAACGCATCGCCGTCCTCAAGTGAGATCAGCTCAAACCGCCAGGCTCCTTTCAAGGCCATGGCCTCGACCTGGCGCAGACGCGCCTGTTTGAGGGCCGGGTCGTAGTAGTTGTTGAGGTTGTCGAGACCGACCACGCGCTCGCCGCGGGCCAGCAGTCGCTGAGAGAGCGCTGCACCGATGAAGCCCGCGGCACCGGTGACCAGAACCGTGCGTGTCATCAGCCTTCGCCGTCCCCGACCCGCCACAGGGTCAAGCCTGCCGCCCGCACCGCCTCCGGATCCGCCACCGCCCGGGCATCAAACAGCCAGGCCGGTTTGCGCATCCGTCCCGCCAATTCAGACCAGTTCAACTGCCTGTAGTCGTTCCATTCCGTCAGGATCAGCACCGCATCCGCACCACTGACGGCCTCCTCAACGGACTCAGCCAGGGCCCAGCTGCCGGTTCCGCTAAGGGCATCCGCCGCCGCTGCCGCCTCCTGCTTCAGGTCACGGGCCATCTGGGCTGGCTCCACCTTGGGATCGTGGATGGCCAGCTGTGCCCCCTCCTCCAGCAGATCGCCGCAGATGCGAATCGCCGGCGCCTCGCGGGTGTCATTGGTGTCGGCCTTGAAGGCAAACCCAAGAATGGCCAAGCGCTTGCCGGTCACCGTGCCGAACAGCTTCTGCACTACCAGCTGTGCGATCCGGTGCTGCTGCCAGGTGTTCAACGCCACCACCGATTCCCAGTAGTCGGCCACCTCCGGCAAGCCGAAATGACGGCAGAGATAGACGAGGTTGAGGATGTCCTTCTGGAAGCAGCTGCCGCCGAAGCCGGGTCCTGCATTGAGAAACTTCGGGCCGATGCGGCTGTCGGTGCCGATCGCCCGGGCCACCTCCCGCACATCGGCGCCGGTGGCCTCGCAGAGTGCCGCCACGGAGTTGATCGAACTGATCCGCTGCGCCAGAAACGCATTGGCCGTGAGCTTGGAGAGCTCACTGCTCCAGAGGTTGGTGCGCAGGATCTGCTGCTCCGGCACCCAATGGCTGTAGACCGCCGCCAGCGCCTCGATCGATGCCGTGTCGTCGCCTCCGATCAGCACCCGGTCGGGTGCCTCAAGATCCCGGATCGCTGTGCCCTCCGCCAGGAATTCAGGGTTGGAGAGCACCGTGAAGCTGCGCTGCTGATCATCCGCCTGGGCGGCCTCGAGGATCGTCTTGATCGCTGCGGCGGTGCGCACCGGCAGAGTGCTTTTCTCCACCACGATCGTGTGGCCGGTGGCTGCCTGGGCCACCGTGCGAGCACAGGCCTCCACCCAGCGCAGGTCACTGGCCTGTCCCGCCCCCAGTCCCTTCGTTTTCGTCGGCGTGTTCACAGAGATGAACACCAAGTCCGCCGCCGCGACGGTCGCTTCCACCGCTGTTGAAAAGCTGAGGTTTCGGCCCCGGGCACGGGCCACCACAGCATCCAACCCTGGCTCATAAACGGGCAAGCGACTCAGGTCCGCATCGTTCCAGGCAGCAATGCGTTGTTCATTCAGATCAACAACCGTGACCTGCACCTCAGGGCAGCGATCAGCAATCACCGCCATGGTTGGCCCGCCGACATAGCCGGCACCCATGCAACAGATGCGTTGAACGGTCATGCCCGGACACTCTCGGTTTGTGTGGCCTGTAGGTCGAGGACCTTACGGAACCATTCGATCGTTGGGATCAGACCGTTTTCCAATGAAACGGTCGGGCTCCAACCGAGTTCCCGCTGCGCCAGATCAATCACGGGCTGTCGCTGCAGTGGATCATCAGCGGGCAGAGGTTTCTCGATCAGTGGAAGGTCTGGATGGATGCGAGCTCGTACAAGCTCGGCCAGTTGCCGAATGGTGAATTCACCGGGGTTGCCGATGTTCATCGGGCCGGTGTGAGACCCATTCATCAAGCGAATCATTCCCTCCACAAGGTCATCGACGAAGCAGAAGGAGCGGGTCTGCGAACCATCGCCATACAAGGTCAGTGGCTCACCCTTGAGCGCCTGAACAATGAAGTTGCTCACGACACGACCATCATCGGGAAGCATCCGTGGGCCATAGGTGTTGAAAATCCGCATGACACGGATTTCCACATCGTGCATCCTCTGGTAGTCAAAACAGAGGGTTTCAGCGATGCGCTTGCCCTCGTCGTAGCAACTGCGAATTCCAATGGTGTTGACACAACCGCGGTAACTCTCCGGTTGTGGATGCACCTCCGGGTCGCCATACACCTCACTCGTGCTAGCAAGGAGAAGCCGAGCACCCACACGGCGAGCCAAACCCAGCATGTTGTAAGTGCCTAGAAAGCTTGTCTTGGCGGTCTTGATCGGATTGAACTGATAGTGAATCGGTGATGCCGGGCAGGCCAAATGCCAGATGCGATCACATTCGAGCCGAATCGGATCGGTAACGTCATGCCGGATCAGCTCAAACCTGGGATGACCGATCCACTGGGTGATATTGCCTTTGCGTCCCGTGAAGTAGTTATCAAGACAGATCACCTCCTGCCCGGCATGCATCAGGCGATCAACCAGATGGGAGCCGACAAAACCAGCCCCTCCAGTCACCAGATTGATCAACGCTCAATGTCCGTATATGAGTGAAAATTACCACGCACGTGTGGGATCAGTTCCCTTGGAGGGACTTGAGAATCGCCACAATGGTCTCCCGGTCATCGAGCCGGACACAACCCTCTTCCCCCGACTGCTGAAGCGGCTTTAAACGCAGCTCACCACGCTCCACCTCGTCATCGCCAATCACCAAGGCCCAGCGTGCTCCACGGCGATCGGCGCGTTTGAACTGCTTCCCGAAGGCTGAGCCCGAGTCATCGAGGTCAACCGACAAGCCATGGCCTCGCAGATCACGGGCCAGAGCCAAAGCGGCGACAGAGGCCTGCACACCACGGTTGACGATGAAGGCATCCGGTGCAGAGCCGGCCACCAAGCGGGCCGCGGTGCCTTCGGGATCAACCTGAGCCGAAGCTTCCAGCACCAGAAGCAGGCGTTCCATGCCAAGGGCCCAGCCGATTGCCGGTGTCGAGGCTCCACCGAGTTCGGCAATCAAACCGTCGTACCGGCCGCCACCACAGACCGTGGCCTGCGCCCCCAACTGATCACTGGTTATCTCGAAGGTGGTGTGGCCGTAGTAATCCAGACCCCGCACCAGCCTCGGATTGAGCCGGAAGGGAATGCCCAGGGCGGTCAACCCACGCTGAACCGCATCAAAGCGCTGCCTGCTCTCCGGGCTGAGGGCATTGGCCAGGGTTGGTGCATGCTCGAGTAATGCCTGGGTGTCCTTGTTCTTCGAATCAAGAATCCTCAGGGGATTGGTGCTGAGACGGGCCTGGGAATCGGAATCCAGAGCCTCAGACCGCTGCTCCAGCCAATTCACCAGTGCTGCTCGATAAACCTGGCGATCCTCGGGAGAACCGAGGCTGTTGATTTCCAGCTCAAGGCCCCCCACTCCGAGACGGGCAAGCAGATCCCAGGCGAGAGCAATCACCTCAACGTCACAGCGGGCACTTTCCGCGCCAAGCCACTCCACCCCAATCTGGTGGAACTGACGCTGTCGACCGGCCTGGGGCCGCTCGTATCGGAACATCGGGCCGGCATACCAAAGCTTCTGCGCACCTTGGCTCAACAGGCCGTGTTGCAGCGCCGCCCGCACCACCGACGCGGTGCCCTCCGGCCGCAGTGTGCAGGCGCGCTCACCGCGATCTGTGAAGCTGTACATTTCTTTGCCGACAACATCGGTGGCCTCACCGATTCCGCGACAGAACAGGTCGGTTGTTTCCAGGAGAGGCGTGCGGATCTCGCCGAAACCAGAGCGGCGAAAATGCTCCCGTGCAACAGCTTCAACGGCCTGCCAGCGCTGCACAGCCTCCGGGAGGAGATCGACCATGCCCCTAAGACTTTGGAGCTGAGTCACGTGCCGGATGCGAAAACAACGAAACAGTCTGCCCGGTGAACTCAGTCGCTAATGCTGCCGCTGGCCACCAGATCCATTAATGCCAGTTGTCGGGTCACACAAGAGTCCAGCTCATAGGTGGCCTCGACCGTGCGTCGTGCAGCCTGACCGAAAGCCACTGCCAGCTCTCGGTCCTGCAGCAACTCGGTAACAGCAGCAGCAAGATCCGCAGGAGCAAAAAAATCCACCAAGAGGCCGTTCTGGCCATGGCGAATAGCTTCACGCACCGGTGCGGTGTTGGACCCTACGACAGCACAACCACAGGCCATAGCCTCCAGCAGGCTCCAGCTCATCACAAATGGATAGGTGAGATAGACGTGGCAAGCACTGAGCTGCAGGAGTGGCACAAATTGGCCATAAGGCAGCGTGCCCGTGAAGTGCACACGGCTTGGGTCGTACTGACCCTCGATCTCTGCCAGAAACCGATCCTTCCATTCACCGTCGGAACACGCAGCTCCGTAACTCACCCCCTTGGTTTGTCCCACGATCACCAAACGGGCCTCAGGGTTGCTCTGTTGCAGCTCAGGAATAGCTCGAATGAACGTATGACAGCCCCGATAGGGCTCCAGACAGCGATTCACAAAGGTGACGATCAGTTGTCCCTTTTCAAGAAGAGTGCCATCGGGAAGCTTGAGCGGCCCCGGGGCTGAATTAGGAACGGCCTTACTTGTGTCCACACCGTCATGGATCACGCTTATCCGACGCCGCCAGTGCTCGGGAAAGCTGCTGGCCTGAAAGTGCGTGGGAGAGATGTTCCAATCCGCCTGCTCGAGGGTGAGATGCAGATAGGCGTTTTTCATCGTGAGCTTCGCCTGCTCTTGCCAACCGCGGTTGTCCTGGAATTCCGGATCGAAGTTGGAGTCGAAGCCGAACTCGTTGTAGAAAAATTCTTGGTAGCAAAGCAGGGGCGTATCAGGCCAGATCGCCTTCAGAAACAGTGGTTCACCCCACCCGGGATGGGCACAGATCAAATCTGGCGTGAAGCCCTTTGCCTTGAGCTGCTCAGCTGCTCGGGCACAGCCCTCCGCTCGAATGACCTTGGTTTCCGTCTCCATCACAAGGGGATGAACTCCCTCGGTGTTGCCTCGATCGAGGCGGTAACGGAAATGGTTGAGGCTCTCGGGCATGCCACGCCCTCGATCCAGAGGATTGATGCCCAAGGCCACGAGCTGGTGCTGCCCCTGTTGGGCCAGACGCTGCACGATGTGCACGTACTGACCGGGAAAGTTCTGGTGAACGAAAAGGATCCGCATCCGGCTCAGAGGCGCTGCAGCGATTCAGCCTTGTCTTGGAATTCACCCAACAACAGTTGCAGGTAGGACACCTTGCGCAGCTTGATGTTGGCCGTCAGGCTCATGCCCACCTGCAACGGCAGTGAGGTACCGCTTTTCAGCGCCAACGTCTGCTGATCAAGCTTGACCGTGACGGGAAAGCTCAGTTCTTGACGTTGCTCCTGGGGATCCGGCGGCAGAGCATCGGAACCGATGCGGGTCACCTTCCCTTCCAATACCCCGAAATCTGTGGATGGGTAGGAATCAATGCTGATGTCAGCTTTCATGCAGCTCTCAAGATCCTTGGGGCATCCAGGTGGAATCGTGACGAAACCGATCTTGTTACTCGGCACCTCCACCTTCGCTTCCAAAGATCCGTAAGGGACAACCTTCATCACCGTCTGGGTGGACTGTGCAGTGAAGCCCGTGGCCGTTGGCTTCAGATCAAACACCACGCCATCCACCGGAGACTTCAGCTGCTGATAGCGGAGGGTGACCCGTGCTTCGGCCAAACGGCCCGTCAGGTCGGCCAGTTCCGAATTGAGCTGCGCCACCTGTTGCTCAAGCAGCGCCACCTGCCGCAGACGGTCCGCCTTGGTCTGCAGCAGACGACCGCGGGTCTCCTCGACAGCGTTCTGTTGGCTGAGATATTGGAGCTCAGAGGTCGCTCCAGCTTCCTCTAACTCTTCGAATCGCTCAAGGATCTCGGACTGAAGCTCGAGGTTGTTCTCCAGCATCTGCACCTCCTCGTTGTTCACCTGGAGATAGCGCTGCTTCTCCTGGTCCTTCAGACGGAGCTGCTCATGCTTGAGCTTGATGGTTGTTTCAAGACTGAGACGCTGTTCTTCCGTGGCTTCGGTGTCCAACTTCATCAGCACCTGACCAACCTTCACGGAGTCCCCTTCCTGCACCAGGATCTGATCCGCCACACCACCCACGGGCATCTGAATGTCCTGCACGGACCCCACCGGCTCCAGCTGGCCGGGGGCCACAACGATCTCTTCTGTTCGGGCCAGGGCCAGCCAGGCCACACCGAACACCGTGGTGCCGATCAAGGTCCAGGTGACCGTCTTCATCCAGAAACGTCCCTGCTGCAGCACCGATTCGTCGTAGGTGACGAGGGCTGTGGACTCCTGGTTGGGCGCTGGGGTATCGCGCTTGAACGGATTGAGCTTCATGGTCAGGTGCTCTCCTGCTGGCGGTAAAGGGCGTAGTAGCGACCCCGATGCTTCATCAGCTCCTCATGGGTGCCGACCTCGACCACGGCCCCCTGGTGCAGCATCACAATCACGTCGGCCTGACGGATGGTGGACAGGCGGTGGGTAATGAAAAACACCGTCTGGTCATCCAGGTTCTCGAGCAGGTTGTCGCAGACCTTGCGCTCGGTTTCATAGTCAAGGGCGCTGGTGGCTTCGTCCATCACCAGCAACTTGGGATTGCTCAGCAGGGTCCGAGCAATTGCCACCCGCTGCCGTTGGCCACCACTGAGGGACGCCCCCCGTTCACCCACCGGTGTGCTGTAACCACTGGGCAGCTCCATGATGAAGTCGTGGGCATTGGCCAGGCGGGCCGCACGCACGATCTCCTCACTGGACGCTTCCGGATTCGTCAACGCGATGTTCTCGCTGACGGTGCCGCTGAACAACAACGGATCCTGAGGAACAATGCCGATCTGTCGGCGCAGTGAATAGAGCTCCACCTTGGCGATGTCGTAACCGTCGATCAGGATCCGCCCGTCACCCGGCTCATAGAGCCGAGGCAGCAGCTTCATCAGGGTGCTCTTGCCGCTGCCGCTCTGGCCAACGATGCCAACGAAGGTGCCAGCCTTGATCTCCAGATTGATGTCCTTCAACACCTCCGGTTGTCCGGGGCGGAAACGGAAGGAGAGATCCTCGAACCGCACCTCCCCCATTAACGGCGGCAGCATCACCTTGGATTTATCCACCTCATCGGATTCCTCGGGGGTGTCAATCACGTCGGCAAGACGCTCGAAGCTGACCCGCAGTTCCTGGATGCTCTGCCAGATCGTCGACAACCGCAGCAGTGGCTGGGTCACATAGCCGGAGATGATCCGGAAAGCGATCAACTGGCCAAGGGTCAGGTCACCGCTTAACACCATTGAGGCGCCGATCCAGAGCACCATGAGCTGCGAAATCTTCTGCAGCACCTGGCTGGTCTGATTCAGAGCGGTGCCGGTGATCGTCTTCTCAAACGTGCGAGCGATGTACTGGGAATAAAACTCCTGCCAACGCCAACGGCTGACCATCTCCACGTTCTGAGCCTTGACCGTCTGGATCCCGGTGAGCACTTCCACCAGATGGCTCTGGGTCTTGGCGTTTTCTTCCGCAGCAGCACGGAACTGGCGGCGGAACAGCGGAGCCCCCAGCACCGTGAGGCCGATCTGAATCGGCAACACAGACAGGGCGATCAATGTAAGCAACCAGCTGTAGATCACCATCACCAGGATGTAAATCACCGAGAAGGCGGCATCCAGAATCGTGGTGAGAGCCTGACCCGTGAGGAAGTTGCGGATCTTCTCGAGCTCAGCCACCCGGGTGCCGAGTTCACCCACCGGGCGGCGGTCGAAGTAGCCCAGGGGAAGCCGCAGCAGGTGGTCGATCACCTCGGCGCCGAGGCGCTGATCGATCCGGTTGGTGGTTTCGGCAAAGAGGAATGTCTTGAGGCTGCCCAGCACCCCTTCCAAAATGGTCACCACCACCAGGGCAATGCCCAGCACCTGCAAGGTGTCCAGGCTGCGTTGGCTGATCACCTTGTCGATGATCACCTGGATCAGCAGGGGATTGGCCAGGGTGAACAGCTGCACCACAAAACTGGCCGCCAGCACCTGGATCAGCACGCCCCGATAGCGCTTCAGCGCCGGCCAGAACCAGCCCGGACCGAACTTCTGATCCGGTGTGGCATTAGAGCGCTCCATCAGAAGCAGCTCGATGCCCTCAGGGAAACAGTCCGCCAGGTCAGCGGGACCCAGCGTGACCATGCCTTGTTTCGGCGAGGCAAGCTTCAGACCCTGCTCATTGCTGGCCACCACCAGGGCGAACCCGCCCTGCCAGGGAATCATCGATGGCACCTGCAGACGCGTGCCCGTCACAGCCGGCACCTTGGCCGCCATCACGTGCAGTCCGAGACTTGCCGCCAACTGGCCGCACAACTGAAGATTGGGAGTGAGACCACGGCGCAGGTTGTCCTGCAGGACCTTCTCGATCGAGTCGCGCCGGAACGGCAGCTTCATCAACTGGGCCAGCATCTGGAAGCAGGCCAGCGTTTCCTGTATCGGGCCTTCAGCGCGAATCAGCCTCAGGCTGTCCACCACATTGCGCTCAGGGCTGTAGCGACTGACCGGAGGCAGCAGTTCCGCATCCTCCACAGCATTCACGGGCACCAGATCACCGCCGGGCTCCGGCCCATCGCTGACGTCCGATGCGTTGGGGAACAGCACCAGGCGTTGAGAGAACCGATCCGCCACGGGCAACGCTGATGCCGCCTGGAGGGGCTGGCCCACCGTGGCGTTTCCCCAGCAACTGGTGAGGTACAGACGGCCGCCCGTCGCCAATGCTGCATCAATCGCCTCGGGTTCAGGGCGGCAGCGCTTGGCCGTCTTCAACGCTTGCTCCAGCTGTTCAAGGGCGGAACTGTCGGTCTCCGCCGTTCCCTCCTCAAGAACCTCCAGCAATGCGAGCAGTTCCTGAGGCCAGAGCTGCTGATCACACCAGAGGCGGAACGCTTCCTCCTGGCCGTACAGCTGGGTCAACTGCTCATCGGAGATCGCGCAGGCGATCACCTCATCCGAGGTGATCACGTTCTCGCAGGGATTGCCACAGAGCAGGCTGGCGGCACCGATCACGCTGCCTGGGCCGAACTTGCCAACGGTGGTGAGACGACCGTTGTGACGACCCACCAGACGGGCCTGACCCTTCAGCAACACGAGAATCCTGGCCGGGATGTCATCCGGCTCGCACAGCTGCTGACCCAGCTCGAAGCGCAGCAGCTTGGTGGAGTCCTGCAACTGCGTCAGAGCGGCATCGGACACGCCCTTGAAGGCGGGATGGTTGAGAAGAGGAAAGGGAGGGGACTGGGTCATCAGGAGATGCTGAAGTCGCTGAACTCGCCTTCAAGCCGGCTCAAGGTAGTGGCGGTTTCCTCCGCAATCCAGGCATCGAACATTTCCCGGCACATTCGATCCGAGACCTCTGGCGTGAACGTGGCCGGGGAGTAGCGCTCCAGCCGAACCACCAGCCACCAATCGGCGATGCGGAATGGCTCCAGCAGGACACCGGGTTGGGCCACCCGCAGCTTTTCGACGAGCGCTGGATGGGCCTGCGTCAGAGAGACCGGCCCGACGATGCCGTTGGTGTTGCGCTCAGGCCCCTCGGCATAGCGCTTGGCCAGATCAGCGAAGTTGGATTCCCCAGACTCGATCTGTAGGTACAACTCTCGGGCCAGAAAATTGTTGGCCAGCCGCAGCAGGCTGTAGACCACTTGATCCAGCTCGTTCTTGCGCTCCAGAAACCGAGCTTCCGCTTTGGGTGCAAAACGCTCCCTGATGTACTCCTGGCGACGGATCACCCGTTCGAGCCGATCAATCACCTCGTCATCGGATCGATCCAGATCAGCGAGCATCTCTGACCACTGCTCCATGGTCTCGAAGCCCCGTTGATCGAGAAGCTCAAGCTTCGCTTTTTTCAGAGCATCAGCTGGAACAGGCACACCAGCGATGGCTTCGCTGGTGATCATTTGTTCCACAAGAGGCTTCAGCAGGTTGTATTTCCTTAAAAGAGAACGGCCGTCAGGACTTATAGCCCGCCTCAGCTCAGGAAGCGTCGTTCCGCCGTCCACACGTTGATCACTAGTTGTCGAACCCTAGGTGCAAACACCTGGTCTGGCTCTGACCTGATCCACAATCGAGTCACGCGCTGCCCACGCCCATGACGTGCAGAATCCTGATCACCGGAGGGGCTGGATTCATCGGCAGCCACACCTGCCTGGTGCTGCTGGAGCAGGGCCACTCCCTGGTGGTGTTGGACAACTTCGACAACAGCAGTCCGGAAGCCCTGCGCCGGGTCCAGGAGCTGGCGGCGTCCGATGCCCTACAGCTGGTGGAAGGGGATCTGCGCAACCCTGAGGTGCTGGATCGAGCCTTCCGCTCGGGCGGCCCAGTGGATGGCGTGATCCACTTCGCCGGGCTCAAAGCCGTGGGTGAATCGGTGGCCGACCCGCTGCGCTACTGGGATGTGAACCTCAACGGCAGTCGGGTCCTGGCGGCAGCCATGGAACGGAATGGCTGCCGAACCCTTGTGTTCAGCAGCACCTCCACCGTGTACGGCGAACCGGAGCAATTCCCCTTGCATGAGGGCATGGCCACCGCGCCGGTGCATCCCTATGCCCAGACCAAACTCGCCGTGGAGCAGATGCTGGGAGCACTTTGCCGCTCCAGCAGCTGGCGGGTGGCCTGCCTGCGCTACTTCAACCCGGTAGGCGCCCACCCCAGCGGCTGCATCGGGGAGGACCCCCTCGGCATTCCCAACAACCTTTTTCCCTTCATCACCCAGGTGGCTGCAGGACGCAGGGACAAGCTGCGGGTCTTCGGGCAGGACTACCCAACACCCGACGGCACCGGCATCCGCGACTACCTGCACGTGATGGATCTAGCCGAAGCCCACGGCGTCACGCTCACCCACCTGCTCAACCAGGAGTTACCCACCCAGTTGACCGTGAACATCGGCACGGGCACAGGACTCAGTGTGCTCGATGTGATCAAGGGGTTCGAGCAAGCCACCGGCATCACCATTCCCTACGAGGTGGTCGCCCGCCGTCCCGGTGATGTGCCAAGGCTGCAGGCCTGTCCCCGCCAGGCGGAAGCCGTCTTGGGCTGGACCGCCCGCCGCGGCCTGGTGGACATGTGCCGCGATGGCTGGGCCTGGCAGCAGGCCAATCCAATGGGCTATCGGTCAGCACCATGAGTCCTGCCGGGCCACTGCTGCTGGCCGGCGGAGGCCACAGCCACGCGCTGATCCTCAAACGCTGGGCCATGGATCCAACCCGACGGCCGGCCCGTTCTGTGCTGCTGATCAACCGCTGCAGTACAGCGCTGTATTCGGGCATGGTTCCCGCCCTGATCGCCGGGATCGACCCACCGGAGGAAGCCGCCATCGATCTGCGCTCCCTCTGCGATCGCGCCGGTGTGGCCTTCGTGCAGGCGGAGATCACCGGCCTGGACCCCGCCCAGCGCTGTCTGTTGCTCGCAGAACGCCCGCCCCTCCACTTCGGTCTGCTCAGCCTCGATGTCGGTGCCATCAGCAGGCCAAGCGCTGAAGGCATCGCGATCAAGCCACTGGAGCCGGCCCTGGCCTTCATCGCCTCCGAGGATCCCAACAGCACAACCCCCTTCACGGTGGTCGGGGCTGGCGCCGCTGCCATGGAGGTGGTGCTGGCGCTGCGGCGCCGCTGGCCTCACCGCCCGTTGCAGCTTCAAACCCGTTCAAACGGTCCAGGTCCCCTGGAGCGGCGGATCCTTTCGGCGGCATCGATCGACCTGGTCACGACCCCCGAGGCCTTGGCTGGCCCCCGGCTGCTTTGCACCGGCAGTCGCGCCCCCCACTGGCTGGCAGCCAGCGATCTGCCGGTGGATGGCGATGGCCGCCTGCGCACCAATGCCCAGATGCAAGTGGAAGGCAGCGAGCATGTCTTCGCCAGCGGTGACTGCGCCGTTATGGCTGCAGCTCCCAGGCCGGCCTCCGGCGTCTGGGCCGTGAGAGCCGCCATCCCCCTGGCACGGAACCTGGAAGCCAGTTGCCTGGATCGCCCGCTGCGCCCCTGGCGGCCGCAGCGCGAAGCACTGCAGCTGATCGGCGATCAGCAGGGCCGGGCCTGGGCACGCCGGGGACGTTGGCAGCTGGGGCCCTCCAGATGGCTCTGGCAGTGGAAGCGACGGATCGACCGACGCTTCATGGCGGGGTTCCGCAGCAGCGAACCAATGACGTCATCAGCACCGATGGCGTGTCGGGGGTGCGCGGCCAAGCTGCCGGCCCAGCCCCTCGAAGCCGCCCTGGACCAGGCCGGGCTCAGCGGGCCGCCGGAGGATGCGGCACGCATCGAGGGCGATCCGCCGCTGCTGCAGAGCGTGGATGGGTTCCCAGCACTGGTCAGCGACCCCTGGCTGAACGCTCGACTCACCACCCTCCATGCCTGCTCCGATCTCTGGGCCAGCGGTGCAAGGGTCGACAGCGCGCAAGCGATCGTGACCCTGCCCGTGCTGGAGGCGGCGGAGCAGCAGGAACTGCTGGTGCAGACGCTGTGCGGTGTGCGATCGGTGCTGCAGGAACAGCAGGCGCAGCTGATCGGAGGTCACACTCTGGAATCCCGCAGTGAACCCCCGCACAGCCCCAGCCTTGGGGTGCAGCTGAGCCTCTGCGTCAACGGTCGCAGCGCTTCCCCCTGGAACAAGGGGGGAATCGCCCACGGTGATGTGCTGCTGTTGAGTCGCCCCCTGGGCACCGGCGTGTTGTTCGCTGCTGCGATGGCGGGTGCCTGCCAACCCGAAGCTTTGGACACCGTGCTCCAGCACATGTGCCGCAGTCAGCACCGATTGCTGGATCAACTGGAGCCCCATCGCCAGGCGATTCACGCCTGCACCGATGTCACCGGCTTCGGTCTGCTCGGGCATCTGGGGGAAATGCTGGCGAGCAGCTCCCCCCTGCGAGTCACCCTTTGGGCCAAATGCATTCCGGCATACCCCGAGGCCATGGATCGATTGGCTCAGGGCTACGCCAGCAGCCTGGCGCCGGCCAACCGCCGCAGCTGGCAGTGGCTGGATGGGCCCATCCAACTGGATGAGGAACCCTCACAGGCACTGCTTGAGCTGCTGGTTGATCCCCAGACCTGCGGTCCCTTGCTGCTGGCCTGTCCAGAAACCACAGCGCAGACCCTCACAGCCGAGGGCCCCTGGATCCCGATCGGCAACGCAACAGCCGACCATGGCTGAGGCCTTCAGAACGGTCGGCACAGGCATATCCAGCGGCTTCGGCCTGCTGCTGCAGCGGCTTGAGTTTGCGATTCAGCTTCTGCGGAGGCCCGCTGCTGGCCAGCCAAAGCTCATCCGGCAGCGGTGAACGCAACAGCCGTTCCCGCAGTTCATCGCGATCGCCCCAGGGCAGCTGTGGAGCAGTGATGCGTCCCATGGAGAACTCCATCTGATCACTGAGGTTGAACAGGCGGGCCCGGGGGCTGTAGCGCTCCCTCTGTCCGCTGGTGCGCTGGCTGATCGCACGGAACTGGTCCTGTTCACGCACCCCGCCGGCTGCGGGATCCAGCTCCGAAAAACCTAGCCCCCACCAACTGATCAGCAGCAGCACCAACACCCCCAGCACCACACGTTGCCCCCAGCGATGGAGTGGTGAGGCGGTCAGCAGCACACACAGCAGCGGCAGCACCGACGGCAACAGCACCACGAAATAGCGACTGAAGGCCAGCGGCTTAACAAAGGAGACCAACACCACAGCCAGCACCATCACAGCAGAGGGCAACAGCGCACTGCGATCCAGCAAACGGTTCCGTCGCCATGGCAGCGGTTGCATCCCGCCCCAACGCTGCAGCCCCCCGAAGAGCACCAACAGCAACAGCAGCTTGGGAAGGGGCCAGAGCCCCAGAGCCCGAGCCAGGGACTCCTCCAGCAGGGCGAAGTCCGGTGGGCCGATCCAGCTGCCGGAGCGGGAACTGAACAGATAATCCGCGGAATAAATGATCCATCCCAAAGCTGGGATGGCCCCCAGCACGGCAGCTCCCGCCAGACGCCAGCGCCGCCTTGCCCCATCCCAGGCGGCTGCCGAAAGCACCAGAAACAGACCGTAGAAGTGAGTGAGGCCCGCCAGCGCCGCCACCACTCCATAGGCCACAGATCGTTCGGCACGACGCCACCACCAGGCCAGCGCCACCAGCAGCACCAGCAGCGCATAGCTTTTCCCCTCGATGGCGAAGCGCACGGGGTAGGGACTGCAGAACGCCAGCAGAAGCGCCAGGGGCAGCACCCGCTGCCGACCATCACTGAGGGCCAGCGCCTGGGCCACCATCACGGCACCCCCTGCCAGATAGGCCAACCAGGAGAGCAACCGCAGACTGACGGGGCTTTGCCCCACCAGTTGCCCCCAGACCCAGAGCAGGCCGTAATAAAAGGGTGGATGGGTGTCCTGCCGCAGCATTCCCAACAGCTCCAGCGGGCTTGGCTGGAAGCTTTTACCCACGCTGTAGAGCTCATCGCTCCACAGGGCGGTGGCATCGATCAACACCAGGGTCCGCAGAGCGAAGGCCGCCGCCACCAGCGCAGCCATAAGGGTCCAGAGCTGAGCCGTTCGTCTCATCGCCCCTGATCCAGCAGCACGCCGCGACGGCGGCGCAATTCCTCACCCAGACCTGGGCCCGGTTGCCATCCCTCGGCGATCAACTGGCGCGCATTCTGGGGCGACTGAATATGCCGCCAGCGGCCCCACCAACGCAGCAGTGGCCTCCACGCCGCAGGCCGCAGCGTCACCATCAGCGCCACCGTCTGCGGCGGCCAACCACCGCGCTCCAGCGCTGTCGTCCAGGCATCTGGGGATGCCTGGACGGGCAGTGGATGCGACGCCAACCAGCCCTGCAGCGATGGCAGCCGTTCCAACCACTGCTGCTGCTGGCCGGGAATCTGCAGGCGGCGCGCCACAGCCCAAGGATCAGCCGCAGCCGCCAACAGCGCCGTCATCAGTGGCAGCCCGAGGCGTTGCCCCCAACGCAGACGTCGGGTTCGTTCGGGATCACGCTGCAAGCAGGGATCCACCAGAGCCATTGCATGCCAGGACTCCAGCAGGTCCAAAGCGATGGGCCACGGTTCATGGTCCAGCAGCCGCTCCAGCTCCATCCGCAACCTGGTGGCCAGGGCCGGCGGTGCCGTCTCCGGCGCATCCCCCACTTGCCAGCTCCAGGGCCACGCCGCGACGGTCGCACCCACCTGTTCAAGCCCCTCGGCACCCAGGGCCATCCCCAGCCGGGCGCCGTAGCGCGCAGCCCGGATCACCCGGGTGGGGTCATCGCTGATGCTGCCGGGATGCAGAAACTGCAGGCGGCCTGCGGCCAGATCGCTCTGGCCGCCGTGGGGATCGATCAACTCCCCGGAAATCAGGTCCAGAGCCATGGCATTGATCGTCAGATCACGCCGCACCAGATCCGCCGCCAACGACCCCGGCTGCACCACGGGGTTCTGTGCTGGCCCCGGATAGTGCTCATGTCGCGCCGTGGCCAGATCGAGGGGCACACCATCGAGGTTCAGGGCCACCGTGCCGAACTGACCGTGATGCTGAACACCGCTCAACCGTTCAGTCCCGCAACGCTCTTGCAGGACGTCCGCCAGATGGGCGGCGCTGCCCTCCACCACCCAATCCAGATCGGGAACGCCAGTCCAGGGACGGCCATGGCGTTGATGCAGCAACAGATCCCTCACCACACCCCCCACCAGCGCCAGTCGCGGCACACCGGCTTCAGTGGCTGCCGCCTTAAGGGCATCCAGCAGGGCTGACGGCACAGCCGGCAGATCCATTGCGGGGCGTGCATGACAATGGTCAGATCATCACGGATCTCGGCGTTGTCCGCTCTCACTCGCTGTTTGCAGGAGGAAGCCTCCGCCATCGCTGCAGCGGCGGAACGGCTCAGCAGTGATCAAGTGGAAGCAGCCCTAGGGCTGCTGGAGCGCTGTGCCGACCGCAAGGCCAAGCTGGTGATCACCGGTGTTGGCAAAAGCGGCATCGTGGCTCGCAAGATCGCCGCCACGTTTTCCTCCATCGGCCTGATGGCCCTGTTCCTCAACCCCTTGGACGCCCTGCACGGGGATCTGGGGGTGGTGGCCCCAGAAGACGTCTGTCTGCTGCTCTCCAACAGCGGCGAAACCGCAGAACTGCTGGAGGTGCTGCCCCACCTCAAACGGCGCGGCACGGGCCGGATCGCCATCGTCGGCCGGGCCGAGTCCTCCCTTGCCCGCGGCAGCGATGTGGTGCTGGAAGCCGGGGTGGACCGGGAGGTTTGCCCTCTCAATCTCGCTCCCACCGCCAGCACTGCGGTGGCGATGGCCATCGGCGATGCCCTGGCAGCCGTGTGGATGGAACGGCGCGGCATCTCGCCCGCTGATTTCGCCCTCAATCATCCGGCGGGATCATTGGGCAAACAACTCACGCTGACGGCAGCCGACCTGATGGTGCCGGTGAGCAAGCTGCATCCCATGCACCCTCAGACCCCCCTGCCTGAAGTAATCGGCGGTCTGACCCGCGACGGCATCGGCAGTGGCTGGGTGGAGCACCCGGAGCAGCCAGGCTCCCTGGTGGGACTGCTCACCGACGGCGATCTGCGCCGAGCACTGCAGGACCACAGTGCCGACAGCTGGAGCAGCCTGACGGCAGCCGATCTGATGACCAGGGACCCGATCACCGTGAACGGTGATGTGCTGGTGGTGAAGGCCTTGGAACGGATGGAACACAACCGCCGCAAACCGATCTCGGTGCTGCCTGTGGTGGGGGAGCAGAAACGGTTGCTGGGGCTGCTGCGGCTCCACGATCTGGTGCAGGCAGGGCTGGCATGAGGCTGCCGGGCTGGAACCAGCTGGGCTGGTGGAGACTGCGCCGCCAGCTGAACCAGCTGCAGCTGCTGGTGCTGGATGTGGATGGTGTGCTCACCGATGGTGGGCTCTGGTTCGATGCCGACGGGCAACTGATCAAACGCTTCGACGTGCGGGACGGTCTGGGCATCCGTCTGCTGCAGCAGGCAGGGGTGCAGATTGCCTTTCTCAGCGGTGGCCGTGGGGGCGCGACCGAAGTACGGGCCCGCCAACTGGGCATCCAACACTGCCTGGTGGGCATCAAGGACAAACCCGCTGCCCTGCAGACCCTGCAGCAGCAGGTGGGGGTGACCGTTTCGCAGACCGTTTTTGTCGGCGACGATCTCAATGATCTGGCCGTGCGACCAGTGGTGGGTCTGCTTCTGGCGCCCGCCGATGCCTGCGCTCCCGTGCGCCGGGGCGCCGACCTGGTGCTCGCGCGCCGCGGCGGTCATGGGGCCGTACGGGAGCTAGCGGAACGGATCCTTCAAGCTCGCGATGGCTGGCGCAGCTTGAGCCGGAGGGGTTGGCGTGACCGCAACGACTGACGCCCCTGGCGTGTTCCTGCTGGGGCTCGGGGCCCAGAAGGCTGGCACGTCCTGGCTGCACGCTCAGCTGAACCAACGCCGGGACGCTGATTTCGGCTTCTTGAAGGAGTACCACATCCATGACGCGCTCACCCTGCCGGCCGCAGGCTTCAGCGGCCGCAGCCGACGGTCTTTGTTGAAACCCCGTACATGGCGTCGCCAGCGTTTCCTAGAACGCCCCGAGCGGTATTACGCCTACTTCGCCAGGCTGCTGCGGCGTCCGGGAATCCAACTCACCGGGGACATCACACCCTCCTACTGCGGGCTCAGCGCCGCCACCCTGCTCACCATTCGCACTGGCTTCGAAGACCAGGGGGTTCCACTGCGACCGGTGTTCCTGATGCGGGACCCGATCGAGCGCATCGTCTCCAGCCTGCGCATGCAACGGCGCAAGCAGGGGCTGCAGGACAGCGCCGGCGAAATCCAGGCCCTGCGCGATCTCTGCCGCGAGCGCCCCGAACGGATCAATCTGCGCAGTGACTACGGCCACACCCTCACGGTCCTTCAGGACAGCTTCGGCCTGAAGCAGTGCTTCATCGGCACTTACGAGCAGCTGTTCCATCGGGACTGCTGGGCTGAGCTCTGCCGGTTCCTCGGGGTGCGGTACCAGGAACCGCAGTGGGAACAACGGGTGAATGTGAGCCGCACCGACACGGACCTGCCAGAGGAGCTGCTGAAGCAGCTGGGGCAATGGCAAGAGGCGACCCTGGCGGCCGTGCAGCTCCATTGCCCGGAACTTGACCTCAACCAGCTCTGGCCGACCGCTAGTCGATGGTGTTCGGTGCACTGAGTGATCGGGAGGGAGACGAAGGTGTGCCCCTCCTCAATCGAACCCAAGTGCTGGGGCGAACTCAGCTCAGATCAAAGCGGTCGAGGTTCATCACCTTCACCCAGGCCTGAACAAAATCGGCCACAAAACGACTGCCACCATCGTCCTGGGCATACACCTCAACGATGGCTCGCAGCTGGCTATTGGAGCCGAACACGAGATCAGCACGGCTCGCGGTCCATCGTTCAGCGCCTCCGGCATCCCGGCCTGAATAACCCTCCATGGCCTCACTGGTCGGCGACCAGACAGTAGTCATATCGAGCAAATTCACGCAGAAATCGTTGCTCAACACGCCGATACGATCGGTCAATACGCCCTGGCGGTTGCCGCCTGTGTTGGCGCCCAGTACCCGCAGGCCGGCAATCAGCACCGTCATCTCCGGTGTACTCAAACCGAGCTGTTGAGCACGGTCCACGAGGCACTCCTCCGCGCGAAGCGGCAGACCGATGCGCTGCCAATTGCGAAAGCCATCGGCAATCGGCTTGAGCAAATTGAATGAGGCGGTGTCGGTCTGATCTGCGGATGCATCCATACGTCCGGGCATGAACGGAACCGTCACGGTGTGACTACCAGAAGTGGCCGCTTGCTCAACGGCAGCGGATCCAGCCAACACGATCAGATCCGCCATCGACACTTGTTGACCACCGATGGCTTTCGCGTTGAACTCGCGCTGCACCGTCTCCAGCGCTGTCAACACGGTGCGCAGCTGCTCGGGATCATTCACCTCCCAGTTGTTCTGGGGTTGCAGACGGATCCGGCCACCATTGGCACCACCGCGTCGATCGGATCCACGGAACGTTGATGCCGAACCCCAGGCTGTAGCTACAAGGGCACCGACACTGCAGCCGCTCTCCAGGATGCGTTGCTTAAGAACGCTGATCTCGGCCGTTCCAATCAACGGATGATCGAGCGATGGCACCGGGTCTTGCCAAATCTGCACCTCCTCCGGCACATCTGCACCCAAATAGAGACTGCGCGGTCCAAGATCCCGATGGGTGAGCTTGAACCAGGCTCGGGCAAATGCAGCAGCGAAAGCGTCTTGATCCTTATGGAAGCGACGGGCCACTGGCTCCATCACCGGGTCATGACGCAGCGACAGATCCGCTGTGGTCATGATCGGTGCCGACGAGCGACCGGGAACATGGGCATCCGGAACCATGTGTTCCGGTTTCACATTTTTGGCGACCCACTGCCAAGCACCTGCAGGACTTTTGGTCAGTTCCCACTCGTAGCTAAACATCATTTCGAAATAGCCCTGGTCCCAACGGGTTGGGTTGGGTTTCCAGGCCCCTTCAATGCCACTGGTGATGGTGTGTTCCCCCTTGCCGCTCTCAAAACGGTTCTGCCAGCCCAGGCCCTGCTGATGCAGTTCAGCCCCCTCCGGTTCCGCGTCCAAATGTGAAGCAGGAGCCGCACCGTGACACTTTCCAAAGGTATGGCCACCCGCCACGAGAGCGACGGTCTCCTCCACCGTCATCCCCATTCGAGCAAACGTGTCACGCACTTGCGGCCCAGAGGCCACCGGATCGGGATTGCCGTGCGGCCCCTCTGGATTGACGTAAATCAGTCCCATCTCGACAGCCGCCAGCGGCTGGTCCAGTTTTCCCTGGTTGTTGTGGCGTTCATCCCCTAACCACTCGGTTTCCTTGCCCCAGAACACGTCTTCTTCGGGTTGCCAAATATCTGTACGACCGCCGGCAAAGCCAAAGGTGCGGAATCCCATGGATTCCAGTGCCACATTGCCGCTGAGAATGATTAAGTCAGCCCAGGAAATCGCATTGCCGTATTTGCGTTTCAGTGGCCAGAGCAACCTTCGGGCCTTGTCGAGATTGGTGTTGTCAGGCCAACTATTGAGAGGGGCAAAACGCTGGTTGCCGTGACCGGCGCCACCGCGCCCGTCGGCGCTGCGATAAGTGCCAGCGCTGTGCCATGCCAAACGAATGAACAGGCCGCCGTAATGCCCCCAGTCCGCAGGCCACCAGTCCTGGGAGTCAGTCATCAACGTCTTTAGATCCGCCTTCAGCGCCTCAAGATCCAAACCTGCAAAGGCTGCGGGGTAATCAAAGTCCTCTCCCAGAGGATTGGAGGATGGATGGTACTGATGCAGCAGGCCGAGGTTGATCTGATTCGGCCACCACTCCCTGTTGCCCGTATTGGCGGCTGGGGTGACGGCTCCCGTGTGGCCACTGAAGGGGCATATCAGCTCAGACACAAGAGATTCCGTGGGATGGTGCGAAGACTGATCTCAACCTATGAAAAGTTTGAGATTCCGACCGCCACTCACACCAACTCGCGGGCCTCCTCCAGTTGTTCCGCCGTGTCCACCGATAGAGATGTTCCGGCTACAGGGAAGGTGGCGATGGTGTGCCCCGCCTCGATCAGGCGCAACTGCTCCAGCCGTTCCAGATCCTCCAGCGGTGACGCCGGCAGCTGATCCCAGCCCGCCAGCACATCCCCCCGGAAGCCATACATGCCCACATGGCCCCAGTAAGTGGTGTGGCGGTGCCAGTCCACAGGATCAACGTCCCGCACGTGCGGGATAGCGGAGCGGGAGAAGTACAGCGCCCGCCCGTCATGGGCCAGCAGGGTTTTCACCACGTTGGGGTTGTGGATGGTTTCCGGGGTGAGGCCATACACCGGGGTGACAACGGCCGGGACGGGATCCAGGCGCTGAAACTCCGCCACCATCGCGTCAATCACCGCCGGATCGATGAACGGCTGATCCCCCTGCACGTTGATCACGGCGGTCTGCTCCGCCACTGCAGGGCCCTCCCCCCAGGCCAGCGCCATCAGCTGATCGGCCACCGATGCGATCCGCTCACTGCCGGAGCTGCAATCGGGAGAGGTCATCAGCACCGGAAAGCCCCAGCCTTCCGCCAGCTGCTGCAATTGAGAACTGTCAGTGCACAGCACCACCGCCTGCACGGTGGACGCCTCACGGCACCGTTCCAGCACCCGCTGGATCATCGGTTTTTCCCCGATCTCCGCCAGCACCTTGTTCGGCAGCCGGGAGGACTGCAGACGGGCCGGAACCGCCACCACCGCCTGTTGAATCGCCATCAGTTCCAGAGCTTCATCGCATCATCCCGGGCGCCGAACCATTCCGCCGCCAACGGCCCGCCCATGGTCCGCTGCTCGCGGAACCAGGGACCGCCGAGGGTCCAGTGCAACATCGGCGAGGCGTCCAGGGGCTCCGGTGGGGCCTGCACGTCCACCAGGTGATTCCAACCGCCCTGGATGGCGCCGATCTCATGATCCCCCTCGAGCCAATGGAAGCGGTGCAGCTCCAGTCCACTGGCGGAGTTGACGTAATCAACAGTGAGCGTTGAGCAGCGGCTGCAATTGAGCAGCATCAGCGAACTCCAGTTCTTCTTGGGGTAAGCGCTCTGCACCTCACCAAGGAATTTCACCGTCTCACCTGGCACATGTTCGTGCTGTACACACATCGCGCCGTAGCGGTCATCGCGCTGGTCCCACAACTGCTTGATGTCTCCCCGGCAGAGCATGTCGCAATCCATGAACAGGGCCCAGCCCTGGTATCCCATCAAATGCGGTACGAGGAAGCGGGTGAAGGAGAAGGCGGTGCTCTGTTTGGGATCACGTTCGCGCCAGTACAAGCCCTGAGCTTCCAACTGGTGCGCCACCAACGGCGTGATAGCCAGCGGCACACTGCTGTGCTGATACAAGCTGTCGATCAGCACATTGGTGGCGGCCCGTTCCCGAGGGTCGTAGCCGATGAAAATCGGGATCGGCGAGGGAACGGTGGACACGGCCCGGTAGTGGCTGGCAGGGAGGTTAGGCCGAGGGCCAGACACTTCCGAGCAAACCATTGCTGTAAACGAGCCGGCGGTTGAGGCGAGCCACGGCTGGCAGCAACGGCGCGACCCGAAGAGATAGGGCCGCAGAAGAGAGCCAGGCCGCGTCGTAACGAATCGCCTGGCTCTGAGCGGGGTCGAACCGCATGCGGTTGCCACTGACGATGTGACTGCTGGAGTTCAGCCCCGGCTGCAGCATCGCCGGATCGAAGCCAACCTCAAGCCAAGCGCAGAGCTGCTGAAGGGCCTGCTCCGGAGCCAGGGCCAACTCCTCGTAACCGAGCCGAAACACTGCACAACCGGAGCGGTTCAAGCGTTGCTCCCAACAGCGATTGATGCGCCACCAGCGCAGCATTGAGCGCCAACCCACAGTTCCGCCGCGGCCATGGCGTTCCACACCTCGCCGCGATTCTGAATGCACCCAGGAGCGCACATCACGGGTGAGCTGAATCACCCGCACCGGACGACCCAGTGCTTGAGCCTCCAGCAGCTGCTCATCCGCCTGAAACGACTCCACCAACCAGCGGGGCGACGAAGCGGTCAACGGCTCAATCAAGCGGTTGAACTTCTCCGGCAGGGGGCGATCGTCGTGAGCTGGCAACCACGCCAGCAGCGGTCCCCATACCGGACAGTCGCCGGCCAGCTCACCACAGGTGCAGCGACGTTCAAAGCGGAGATCGCCCCGCAGTTGCTGCGGCCCCTTGTGCTCTTCGCCGAGATGGGGTCGCTCCAGCACCCGCACCGCCTCCCCCAGGCCAATCAGCTGCGGATGGGCTCCGAGGGCCAGATCAAGGATGGTGCTGCCGCTGTGGCCCAGACCACGGATAAGCAGCAATCCGGGCTCAGTCATCGGCGGCAATCGGCTCGATCGGCGCCAACCGCGGATCAAGGATCTTCGGCCCCATCCCAGCGAACTTCACCGCGATCGACACCTTCTCGCCACTACCGAAGGTGTGGGTGATCTCCCCAACCCCGAAGCTGGCATGGGTGACGCGATCCCCAACGTTCCAGCTGCGCCCGGGGGCCGGACCCGCCTGGCGGCGGCGCACCGCATTGGCCGGAGCGGTCGTCGGCTTGTCGCGATCCACACGGGTGAGCCGCTCCAGGCGTCTTTCCCGGCGCAGGGCCGCCCCACCGCTCTGGGGGAGATCCCCCTGCACCAGGGCCTCCGGCAGCTCTGAAAGAAACACCGACGGCACGGCGGCCTCGCGCATGCCACCCCAGAGCCGACGCTCACTGGCATGGGAGAGAAACAGGCGCTCCTTGGCGCGGGTGATGCCGACGTAGCAGAGGCGGCGCTCCTCCTCCAGGGAGGCCGGATCATCGAGGGAGCGGTAGCTGGGAAACAGGCCCTGCTCCAGCCCCACCAGGCAGACCACAGGAAATTCGAGGCCCTTGCTGCTGTGCAAGGTCATCAGGGTGACCCGATCCGCTGCGGTGTCCTTGCTGTCGGCATCGCTCGACAACGCCGCCGTGGCCAGGAAGCCTTCGAGATCCCCCTCCTCGTTCTCCTCCTGGTACTGAAGAGCCGCGTTGACCAATTCCTGCAGGTTGCGGCGACGTTCCTCCGCTTCATCGGTGCCTTCCGCGATCAGTTCGCTGACGTAGCCGCTCTTTTCCATCACCTGCTGGATCAGCTCGGACGGAGCCACGACCTGCACCTGACGGCGCAGGTCGTGGAGCAACTCACAGAACTGCAGCAGACCACGGGCTGACCGTCCCCCAAGGGATCGCACGGCTTCGGCATCACTCACCACATCCCAAAGCGGAATTCCCAATTGATTGGCGGCATCAGTGAGCCGCTGAATCGTGGTCTTGCCGATGCCCCGTTTGGGCACATTGATCACCCGCAGCAGGCTGACGGTGTCCGCCGGATTCACCAACAGCCGCAGATAGGCCAGCAGATCCTTGATCTCCCGCCGGTCATAAAAACGAAGTCCCCCAACAACGATGTAAGGGATGCCCCAGCGCACCAGCGATTCCTCGATCGAGCGGGACTGAGCATTGGTGCGATACAGCACGGCCATATCGCCCCAGCTCAATTCGGGGTTGGCCGCCTCCATCGTCCGCAGCCGATGCACCACCGCCTCGGCCTCGGCGATTTCGTCATCGCATCGGGTGAGGCTGATCAACTCCCCTTCGCCGCGGGTGGGTCGCAGCACCTTGTCGATCCGCTCGCTGTTTTTGGCGATCAGGGCATTGGCCGCCGCCAGGATCGTGGCGGTGGAGCGGTAGTTCTCCTCCAGCTTCACCATCGTGCGGGTGGCGTCGTCCGGCGCCTGATCACCGAAGTCCTCCTGGAAACCCATCAGGATCGTGAAGTCGGCGGCGCGGAAGCTGTAGATGCTCTGGTCGGCATCTCCCACCACGAACACCGAGCGTCCGCTCCAGTCGTTGTAGGTCTGCGGGTCCTTGCCATCGGTGACCAACAGCTTGATTAGGTCGTACTGGGTGCGGTTGGTGTCTTGATATTCATCCACCAACACATGGGCGAAGCGGCGGTGCCAGTAGCTACGCACCTGCTCGTTCTGCTGCAGCAGCTGCACAGGCAGCAACAGCAGATCATCGAAATCCAGCGCATTGTTCGCCGCCAGCGCCCTGCGGTAGCGGCGGTACACATCGGCGGTGAGCTTGCCCCGCTGACCTTCAGCATTGGCCTCAAGCTGATCCGGCAACCAGCCCTGGTTCTTGGCGTTGCTGATGGCCCAGCGGGTCTTCTTTGGCTCAAATCGCTTTGGATCGAGCTGCAGTTCCTGGGTCACGATCTCCTTCACCAGGCTCTGGGCATCGGCCTCGTCGTAGATCGAGAACTGCTTGGTCCAGCTCAGCCCCTCGGCGTCCTTGAACTTGTCGATGTCGTAGCGGAGCATCCGCGCGAACAGGGCGTGGAAGGTGCCGATCCACAACTCCTTGCTGACCTCGCGGTAGATGCGTGAGCGCAACTGCCGTTGATCCACCGGCGGCAGGGTGCTCCAGGGCTGGCCGTACTGGCTCTGGGCCAGCTTCTGAGCCAGCAGCACCTCCAGCCGTTCCTTCATCTCACGGGCGGCCTTGTTGGTGAAGGTCACCGCCAGGATCTGAGCCGGATCAGCGCCGTGCTCGCCGATCAGATGGGCAATCCGGTGGGTGAGGGCACGGGTCTTGCCGCTGCCGGCACCGGCCACCACCAGCAGGGGCCCTTCGTGGTGGTCCACCGCCCTGCGCTGGGCGTCGTTGAGGCCGGCCAGAAAGCTCATGGCTGGAGGCTATCGCTCATAACCCCGCAAAACAGAGCCGGTAAGCTCCGAGTTGGCAGCAGTGGTCGGTGATGGCAGCACGTCAGATTCAGCTCGGCAACATCACCTTCGCCAACGACCGCCCCTTCGCCTTGCTCGGCGGTGTGAACGTCCTGGAGGATCTGGACTTCGCGCTGCGCTGCGCTGGCCATTACAAGCAGGTGTGCGAACGCCTGGGAATCCCCCTGGTGTTCAAGGCCTCTTACGACAAGGCCAATCGTTCCTCAATCCATTCCTTCCGTGGGCCAGGACTAGAGGCTGGTCTGCAAATTCTGCAAGCCGTCAAAGACACCCTCGGCATCCCTGTGATCACAGACGTCCACAGTCCGGAGGAGGCCACGGCAGCCGCCAAGGTGGCTGACATCATTCAGCTGCCGGCTTTCCTGGCCAGGCAGACCGATCTGGTGCGGGCGATGGCTGAAACAGGAGCGGTGATCAACATCAAGAAGCCGCAGTTCCTCAGCCCGGAACAGATGCGCAACATCGTTGACAAATTCCGCGAATGCGGCAATGAGCAACTGCTTCTCTGTGAGCGCGGCACCAACTTCGGCTACGACAACCTCGTGGTGGACATGCTCGGCTTTGGGGTGATGAAACGCACCTGCGACGACCTGCCTCTGATCTTCGATGTCACCCATGCCCTCCAGTGCCGCGACCCCGGCGGTGCCGCCTCCGGTGGCCGTCGCTCCCAGGTGGTGGATCTGGCCAAAGCGGGGATGGCTGTGGGCCTGGCGGGTCTGTTCCTCGAAGCCCACCCCGATCCCAACCAGGCCCGCTGCGACGGGCCAAGTGCTCTGCCCCTGGATCAGCTGGAGCCATTTCTCGGCCAGGTGAAAGCGATCGACGATCTGGTGAAGTCCCAGCCAGCCCTGGAGATCCGTTGAGCATCCGCTGGTCGCTGCGCAGCCTGCTGCGGAGCAGCCGGCCCCACTGGCCTGATGCCAACGAGTGGTTAGCCCTGGAGGGCTACCGCGGCCTGGTATCCCAGGCGTTCGTTGCCCGGCCATTTAATCCCGCTGTAGCCACATCGCTCTGGATCCAAGGGCAGTGGCAGGCTCCGGATCAAAGCCTGCGCTCTCCTTCACGGCGGGAACGGGATAACGCCTCCCATCACTACGGGCACGACATCCAGCTCAAGCGCCATGCCGGTCTACCGCTGGTGGGTCGGCCATTGCCGTGGTTGCTGGAGCATGGACTGAAAGTGAGCCGCGAGGCCGAATTCGAACCGCCGACACCCTGGAGCCAGGGATATCTGTGCATGGGTCCCAGGCGAGCAGCCTGGATCGCAGAACGGCATCAACGCCCGGCCATCCCGATCGGCCCTTGGATCGCCTACGCACGCCCGGTGATGGCAGCCGAAACAATCCGCGAACTGCGGCATGAGCTGGGCAGCACGCTGCTGGTGGTGCTGGCCCACAGCTGGGGATCTGTTCAACGGCATAACGACTGCTCTGGCGCGATCACCGCCCTGCAGCGTCTCTGCCAAGAACAGGGATACCAACGGGTGATTTGGCTGCGGCACTGGCAAGACCCTCAATCGCTGCCCCTGCCGCCGGACTGGATTCAGGCCTGCAATGGTCATCGCTCCAATCCCTGGTTCCTGGACAGCATGCGGACCCTGCTGGAGCTCTGCGACGGCCTGGCCAGCAACAGTTTCGGCACCCACCTGGGTTACGCCGTTGCATGTAACCGGCGTCTGCATTGGCTGGAAGTCAACAGCCACCAGGACCTCTCCTCCCTCTCCACGGAACAACAGGAACGGGAACAGATCGAATGGAGCTGCCGTCAGGAACTGGGGGAGACGCTGAAGGCCTGCGGTGACGATCAACAGGCCATTCGGTCACTGCTGGAGCCCTTCTGGGGGTTCTCCCAGGTGCGAACACCCGAGACCATGGCTCGGGTGTTGCGTGGAGCGTTGCCATGACCCTGCTGCTGAGCTTCCCCAGCGAGGCGCCTTACCGGATTGATCAGGTCACCACAAATCCCGAAGCAATGCTGGCCCTGGCCATCGGGCAACTGCTGCTGGCGACCTGCATGGGGTGGTTGGGTCGCCGCTGGTGGTGTCTCGCCGCTGGTGGTGTCTCGCCGCTGGTCTGGTGGCACTCAGCACGCTGTTCTTCACCCTGGCCAACTGGGGCACCAGTGACATCACCCGCTTCAGCCGTTACCTGGCGATTGACCCCCGTGATGTGTTGGATGAACCGCTCTGGATTGCGGCAGCCCCGTTGATCAGTGCTCTGCCCTACCGGTTGGCGAGCCTGCATGGACTCGTGGCGGTTGGGTATGCCGTGGTGCCACTCATGCTTTCGAGGGCAACACAGCGACCGCAGTGGGGTGGCCTCTGGGCCCTGCTGGTGCTGTGGTCCCCCTTGCTCCGCAACTTCCTGCAGAACGGTGTCACCCGCCAGGCCCTGGCCACGGTGCTGATCACTCCCCTGCTGCTGCGCGTCGCCGGCTGGTGCCAGATCGGTTGGGGCTGGGTTGCCGCCGCCGTCGCTGGCTCTGCCCTGGCTCATAACAGTCTTCCGATCACAACGACCCTGGCCCTGGTCCCCGTTCTGACCCGTCCAGGGCTGCTACAGAACACAGGCCGGCGAACCATCACTCTGGCCAGCCTGCTAGTGATGGTGAGCATCGGCATCGCCCTCAGTCAGCCCGCACTGATTGAGAAGCTGAGCAGCTAACTGTTTGAGGCCAGATACTTCAACACCTACGGACTGCGCAAAGCGGTGTTCGGACTTGAGCTGTCCGCTCTGGTGGCTGTGGCGTTGACCATCTGGCGAGCCCGGCTGAGGCCCGCCGCCATGGCCGCCGATCACGATGCGCGGACGCTGTTTGCCTACAGCCTGCTGCTGGGTCTGATCCAGCTATCCATGGCTACAGGAGTCCTGGCACCCATCCTCAGTCGCTGCCTGGACCCGATCGGTTTGTTCTGGATGCTGTCCCTGATGGTCTGGACTGCCCGTCAGGGCTGCGCCTGGGCCCTGCTCCCCGCGCTGGCGGTCGTTGGGGAATCCTTCATCGACGACCGCATCCTGCGACTTGAGGACTGCATCGGCGGGGATCAGTTCATGTGCCTACCGGATCGCTGGCCCTGGCAGGTGAAATGGTGAGCGTCCACCCCTGGACAGCGCCGGCGGTTCTAATCCCGGCACCTCCCAAAACCGCTAGCCAGACCCTGACGGCCCTGGTGGAAGCCCTAATGCCTCCCGGTTTAGACAGGCCTGCCATGGACGGTGATGTTCATCAGAGCCTGAAGATCGATGCTGTGCGTCGTTTGGAGCGGTGGCGGTTTCACAGCGGCCTAAAGCGACCTCCTAAGGCGGCACTGGTCTACGGCCATTACCTGCCCACGCGCCTGAACCTCAAACGGATCGCCCGCCGCTACCAACCAGCGGTTTGCTGCATCCCCATCCGTCCGCTGGGACAGTTGGTCTGCTCCCTGATCGCCCATTGCGACAGGGGTAGCGGTCCGATTGACCCCAAGCTGATCAACCGCATCGAGGGCTTATCCCACTTTCAGGATCTCAATCCTTCCGAGCGGTTTGAGCTGTTGGCTGTGCGCTACTTGCCATTGATTCAGAACCTGATCGATGGCTGGATCGACCGCTGCGCTGCTCTCAACATTCCCTGTCTGGTGATTCCATTCACCAGCATCACCACCCGGCAGACAGAGCTTCAAAACGCCCTGATCTCAGAGCTACCGGACGGTCAAAAGCAACAACCCAAAGCGACAACAGCACCCATCCAACGCAACCCAACCACGACGACCCGCACCAACCTGAACAGCATCGATCCAGCGGTCCGCCAACGCAAGCGACGTCTTGCCGAACTGTTGTTTCAGGACGACAGACCCAGCATCCAGTGCTGCACAACTACCTCAAGCAGGACCTTTCTGATGAAGTCACGCCCATAGACATTCCGCTGTTGTGGACCCCCCATCAAGGGCGTGTCGGATCGTCCTGACGCCAGTACTGCTCAGCAGCAGCGATCAGATCCAACGTGGAAACGGTTAAGGCTGAAGACAACTCCTCGCGAGACAACACCCGCTTGGACGGGTCTGCCATCCACGTGGACATCCGACGCAACCAGTTGCGCACAAACCCCCGGTGATCCTCCTCAGGCCGGGATGCTGCACAGCGATCGGACTCAATGATCGCCAGCAGCCGCTGAAGATCATCAACCAACATTTGGGGTTGTTGCGGCCCTTGCCACAGCAGCGTTCGTGCCCAGTTGCTGCTCACCCGGAGCAACACATCGCCAGGGAGCTGATCGGGGTCGAGTCGATGCAGAAGATCGCTGGAGGAGCCACTCAGCTCCAGCAGAGCGGACCAGTTCTCATCTTGTAGATGCAGGTGTCCCAGCAGGTTCCAGCAGGAGATCAGCCGCTTCAGCCGGTTCTCCCGGTTACGGCGTCCACACTGAAGCGTCTCCGGATCTGCCAGCAGCCGTTGGATATCGTCATCCAGGGGACGAACGCAGCGTTTCGCCTGATCGGGAGAGCGCTCACGCAGGTGGGTCCAACCCAGAGCAATCAGGGCATAGGCCCGCTGATGCTCCGGTAATAACGTCATCTGCTGCAATCCCTCCAGCAGAGCGATCTGGATGCCGACATCCTCCGGACGATGGGCCCGCTGGAACAACAGTCGATCCACCAACTGCTGCCGCTGACGCGGCTGCATTCCCGCCAGCAGGGACAGCATCTCCTGCACATCACCGCTGCGATAGGCCGTGCGGAAGCGCTCCTTGCTGCCGTCGCCTCCTGGTCTTCTGCCCCGCAGCAGCTGGATCTGCTCCAACAACCAGCTGGGCCACGCCCAAAACGGTCGGATGACGTACCAGAGCCACCAATGCAGGGCACCGACGGGCAGCCGTCCCCGTTGATCCGCCGGCAGCAAGCGCTCCGGCAGCTGACGCACCACCGCAGCCGGCAAGGTCATCAACTCACCCCAGAACAGCGTGCGCCGCAGCCGCCGCACCTCGTCATCCACCTCGATCGGAGCCCTCAGCACCGACTCCACATCCACCAGCCAAGAGGCACTGGAGGCATTCCAGCGATACCGACTTCCCCTGCGCTGAGCCGTCCAGGGACAACTCGCCGCCAAAACACGGTTGGCCATGGCACTGGCTCGTTTCTGGGCCTGGGCGGTGGCTTCGCGGAAGGGAAGCCGGCGACTCTCCGGGCCTGCACCGATCCGTTCGAGGGCGGAATGAACAATCACCCCAAGCTGTCGGGCTTGCAACGGAGGCCCCTCTCCCCCACAGCGGGCCATCACACGGGCCCTCAGGTCCTTGTCGTCAAAGCCGTAACCGACCAGAAATTCGTTGAAGCCGCCGACCGCCTCCAGCAAAGACCTGTCCAGAATCCACTGCCCCAGACGACCATCCGGACCGCTGCCGAAGCTGCAGAGGGATCCATCCCGCCTTAACGCAGCTGGATCCAATTGCGGTTGGGGCCAGCAATCGGCATCAAGCTTGAACAGCACATCACCGCAGGCAAGCTGCAGCGCCAGGTTGTAGGACCGGCAGAGGTGCCAGTCGCGCTCACCATCCACCCGCACCAGGCGCAGACGGTCATCGTCCGGCAACTCTTCCCGCCGAAGGGGTACAGCGCTGCTCCAATCAAGAATCAGATGTTCGCTGTGATGGGGCCAGGCCGCCACACGTGCAGCGGTCTCGATCAGATGCTGCCGTCTGTTCATGCAGACGGTGACGATGCTCAGGGACATTGATGTCATCGCGTCCAGGGGGATCGGGCCGCAGCGCTCCGCTCCAACACACCGCTCACCGCGGACCAATGGTGCTGAACGGTGAAGCCATTGGCCACCCGTCGCCGTCCTGCTGCACCAAGGCGCGCTGCGAGATCTGGTTCCAGCAGAAGCCGGCCCATGGCCTGAGCCATGGCCTCCACATCCTTTTCCTCCACCAGCAAACCGGTGTCGCCGTCGAGCACCACTTCAGGGATCCCGGCATGGCGTGTGGCGACCACAGGAAGACCAGAGAGTTGCGCTTCCATCACCGCAACAGGGTTGCCCTCACTGTCGCCATCGGGCGCCACCACGGAATGCTGCACAAAACCACGGGCTGATCGCATCAGATCAGCGATCTGCTGAGGCGAGCGAAGTCCGCGCAGCTGCACCTGTCCAGACAGCTGTTGGTCATCCACGAACTCCTGCAGCTGATCCTGCAGGGGGCCCTCGCCCACGATCAGCAGCTCAGCTCGACTGCGCAACGGCTCGTCGAGTCTGGCCACCAGGCGCGCGAAGGCCTGGAGGGTCTGCAGCGGTCCCTTCTTGGCCACAAGACGGCCCACCGCCAACAGGCGAGGGGGTGCCGCGGCCGGATCCGCTCCATGGAACAAGGCTGGATCCGCCCCCGAGGGACTGATCACCATCGACTTCGACTCAGCGCCTAGGGATTGCAGTGCTTGCTGCATCGGCCGACTCTTCACGATCACGCCATCGGTGAGTTGAAACAGCCGCCGGTACCGATCGCGAAGCCGCTGAAACTTCGATTCAGATGAGGCATCCGAGCCGCGGAAGTGAACCACAAGCGGCACCCCACTCCAGGCAGCGGCCTCCATCACCCGCACGGCGTGGAAACCGAAATCCACCAACATCACATCCGGGCGTTGCCGCTGCAGCAGAAGCCAGGTGGTGCAGGCTGCCGGCAGAGAGGCCAGACGCAGCAGACCCAGCACCGTGAGTGCCTTGCTGAGGAGCACCGCCAGACCATGGGCAAAAGCCAGAGGACGGCCGATTGGTCGTTCATCCCCGAAAACAGCGGTTTTGCGGAAGGGCAACCCGCGGAGATTGGCCCGGATGAAGGTCTCCGATGCAGCCCGCCGACTAGGCGCCATCAGCAGAACATGCAAAGGCATCAGTCGAGCTGCCCCAGCGCCTGCATCAACTGAGCTTCCAGGGCACGGTCGGAAAAGCGCTCACGCACCGTCGCCGCTTCCCCCTCGAGCCGTTGACGCTGACTGGGATCCAGCAACAGCCGATCGATGGCTTCAGACCAGCGTGTCGCCGTGGCCTGCCGCGGCAGCAGCAATCCATCAGTGTTGTGGCGCAGCAGATCAGCAGGACCATGGGGGCAGTCGGCCGCCAGACAACAGCAGCCCTCTGCCATCGCCTCCAGCAGCACATTGGGGAACCCTTCGTACCGTGAGGGCAGCACAAACAACGTGCAGCGTCGGTACCAATCCGCCATGTTCCCCACCCGACCAGGGAAATGCAGTTGTGCCTGTGCCTCGGGATCACGCCTGAGCAGTCGCCGCAGGGCCTTTTGCTGATCTGAGTCGTGATAAGTCTCCTGGGTCAGCCCAAGGATGACGAGCTGAAGATTGGGATGACGGGGAATCAGATCTGCAAACGCCTGCACCAGCAGATCGAAGCCCTTCTGGTGGGCTTTGGTGCCGGCTGCCAGCAACACCGGCGCGTCCGAGGCGACGCAAACCTCAGTCAGCCACTGGTCTGGATCAAGCTCGGGTTCAAACCGGGGCAGCGGCCACTGCACTGGGTTGGGCAACAGCAATTGCGGCTCTGCCGACAACTGTTGCTTAAGCCACTCTCCGGTCGCCCGGGTCTGCACGATATGCAACGAGGCCCAGCGGTAACTGAACCGCCGCAGCACCCCCCAGGGGAGTGCCATCGGTTTCAACGGCGGGAAATTCCGCTCGGACACTGCACATGGAATCCTCAGGGGATGGGCTGCCAACAGCAACTTCACAGCCGGCTTGGTGGTCATGCCGATGGCCAGGCTCACCTGCTGCTGGCGCAGCCAATGACGCAAGCGACGCACCCGCCAGGGCAATCCCCAGCGGCCAAGCAGACGCAGCCACCGGGGATCGGGAGGCTCCACCGCCCGCTCCACCCCGGCGGGAATCGGATAGAAATCGAAGGTGCATGACTGGCGTGTCAAGACGATTGGCGTCCAGCCGTTCTGCCGCAGCCAGCGGGCAAAGGTCAGGGTGGCCCGCTCCGCTCCGCCGATCTTGAGGGAATCGACGTAGAGAACGACACGGCGCATCAACGGTTCAGGCGGTACGGCCATCGTCCCGCAGCAGCGTCAGCAGATCAGCAGCCGTGACACCAAGATCCCGTGGCTCATCACTGATCAGGGCACAGAGACGATCGCAGCCAGCGGCCGATGCCTCCTCAAGATCGGCCAGGGAAGCGCTCGCGATGCCCCGGTGATCCTCCTGCGCCGGATGACCCACAAAGCGTTCCTGCCCGGTGAAGTCAATAAGACGCTGCAGTCGCAGCCGCGCCTGCTGGGTTGGCTGCGCCACCGCCTCCACCAGCAGGCAGCGGCAGAGATTGCGGGTCATCCGGAAGGCAGCATCCGCCTGAATCGCTGCGAGGTTGAGACGATCCAACCAAATGCCGATCCGTTGGCTGAGCTGCAGCAGGGCACTCCGATCTGCCTGCATGGCCAGAACCAGCATGAGAGCCGTCGAAGCAGAGATCAGCAACTTGGCGCGGTTACGTCGATTGGGGCGCTGACACACCAACGTGCCAGGGTCCTGCTCCAGCTGGGCGATCAACGGCTCAAGCTCGAGCCGACAGCACTGCAACAGGTGGACCCGACGATCCTTGAGGACGCGATACGTCAGAGCGATCTGGCTGTAGGAACGCTCCGGCATCGGCAGGGACGCGTCCTTCGCCAGCGCCTCAAACAACGCGACCTGCAGCGAAGCAGAGGGCGGCCGGGCACCACGACGAAACAGCAACTGATGCAAGGCGGACACGTCGGCGTTCTGTTGCCACTGGAGGCGGATCAGTCCGATGGCGGCATCCACATCACCGCGCTGCAGCATCTTTTGAACGCTCCTCGACGCAGATCCGCCAGACCAGGGCTGATCGATCAACCCCAGCTGCTCCAGCACGGCAACCATCCCGCGCGATCGGGACACATAGGTGTGACGCTGCGCCAGGGAAAGGCGTGTTTCAAGGGAAGGACCATGGTCCTCCAGGCACTGGCTGATGGCGGTTTCAAACGCTCCCTCGGAGGGTTCCACCAGCTGGGCAGCTTCCCCGAAGGACTGCAATGAAGGAATCGCTGTGGCCACCACGGGCCGCCCCGCCCCCAAGTACTCGAAAAATTTCATCGGGAACATGTTGCGGGTGTAGCTATTGAGGCGTAGTGGCAGCAGCGCCACGTCGCTGTGGGCCAACCAATCCGGCAGCTCGTCGTAGGGGCGGGGGCCCGGCAGATGAATGTTGGAGCAGGCCTGCAGGGCCCTCACATCGGTACTGGGATCCGCCTCACCCACCGGCCCTACGAGCACAAACGTCCAGTCGGGCCGTCGCTGGGCCAGTCGGGTCAGCGACGGCAGATCGAGCTTGTAGGCATCGATGGCGCCGGTGAACAACAGCCTGGGTGACGGCAATTTCTTCAGCGGGTCAGGGCAAGGACCCGGGTCCCGCCATGCACGGGCGAAGTGGTCGAAATCCGCCACATTGCCAAAAAAATGGGTGTGGGGATTGAGCGGTGCCAAAGACGCCTGCAATTCCGGCGCCGTCGTGAACACGACATTGACGGCCTGACAGAGCTGCTGTTCCGCCCGTTCGATGCGGTCCGCCGGCATTTCAGGCTGAGCCTGGATGCGATCGACGCAGTGATAAATCGAACCCGCAAAGGACGAGAGCGACAGGACCTCAAGGGTCAGCGGGTTGTAGGTCCACAGCATTGGTGAACGGAACCTCAGCCAGCGCCGAGCGAGATCAAGCCCTCTGCGCACCAGCAATCGGTTGAGCCGCTGCGCCAGGGGATGAGAGGCTCCAGGCAGCACCAGAGGAGACCAGACCCAGACACCGTTTTGCACGCGCCGCGGCCAGCGCAACACCCGACGCAGGCGCTTGAGCATCCGCGGCAGATCCGCGGCCCCCTTGCGCGGTGGACGCAGCCCCAGGGATTCCACGTAGAGAACCCGGTGGCCAAGGGCAGCAAGGCTGACGGCGGTGTGCTGCTTGTTGGTCCAGAGGGGATGGTCCCAGTCGGCGGTGGCCAGGACGATGACATCGGCCATAACCGGCTCAGGCGGTTTCGAACCGGGTCATCTCACGGAAGCTGTCCGACAGGCCGCAGAGGGTGTCGAAATCACCAGACGCTTTGATCCGCCCGTCTTCGATCTCATAGATGCGATCGCACTTGCGCACGGTGGACAGGCGATGGGCGATCACAATCGTGGTGCAGCGACGTCCCACCAGATCCAGGGCCTGCATTACGTCGTGCTCGGTCTTGTTATCGAGAGCACTGGTGGCTTCATCCAGCACCAGCACCTTGGCATCGCGGTAGAAGGCACGGGCTAGAGACAACCGCTGACGCTGTCCGCCAGACAGCTTGATCCCGTTTTCACCGATCATGGTGAAAAGCCCATACGGCATAGCGCTGACGACATCTTCGAATTGAGCTGCTTCCAGTGCTGCCCAGACCTGATCGTCCTCAATCTCCTCCGGATCACAGCCGAAGGCGACGTTGTCGCGGATGCTGGCATCCAGCAGTCGGATGTCCTGGGGCACCAGGGCGCAGTTGCCCTGCCAGGCCGGCAACTCTTCCTCATTCAGGGGAAGACCGTCCAGGGTGAGATCACCACTGCTGGGGCGGAACAGACCAAGCAGCAGATGGGCCAGGGTGGTTTTGCCGCTGCCCGTGCGACCGACCAGGGCGATGCGTGATCCAACGGGAATGGTGAGATCAACGTTCGACAGCACAGATTCCTCGCTGCCGGAGTAGCTGAAGCTCACATCACGCAGCTGAATGAACTGCCGTGGCATCACACCACTGGGCGTGGGGACCCCCGGTGCGCTGGTGTTCAGGCGCTTGGGGCGAAGGTCCAGCAACTCCAGTGCATCCTGAATTTCAGGCAAACCGCCGCGAAGTTTGTTGATATTGCGGAAGGTGTTCTGCAGGGGTCCGGAGATGCGCAGCAAGGTACCGAGCACCGCTGCCAGGGTGGGAATGGCCTCCCGCACGCTGACGGCATCCCCACTGAGAACGGAGGGTCCGAGGCCCACGAGAAACAGAATCGTGATTCCAGCTGGCTCGATCACATAGCGAGGCACATCCGGCAGCAATTTGGTCAACCGGTCGTAGCGCTTGGCCACAACGCCATCGCTGGCGAAGCGATTGATGAAGAATCGCTCGGCGGAATAGAGCTGCACATCTCGCATCGATCGCAGTGATTCCATCAGCAGCAAATGGATCCGTCTGGAGTAGCGCACCCGCTGCTTGGTGGCGAAGCGCAGATAGGGAATGATCAGCTTCGATGCCAAGGCATAGGAACCAAGCATCAAACCGAACATCAGCAGAGCCGGGGTGCCCAGAACCAGCACCACACCGCTCAGCAGCACCAGCACCGAAAGGGCATTGCCCGCAATCGTGATCATTGGACTGACCACGGTCGTGGAAACCTTGTTCAGGATCCGGTTGAAGCTCTCGGAAAGATTGGCGGTGCGGTGATGCGTGAAGAACTCATAGTCCTGCAGCATCAGATTCCGGTAGACCTTATTGACCAGGTCATTCCAGATCTCGGCGCTGAGCATGCTCTGCAGAAATGCCACACCAAAGCGCAGGCCGGAGGTGAGCCAGAACGCCACGACCAACAACCCCAGCAACCAGCCGGCCTGATCGAGCATGCCCCCACCAAAGACGTGGATGCCGGGGATCTGATCCGCCAGTTTCACGCCGGCCATCAAGCCCACCAGCCGCGCCAACAGACCCACAAGCAGGATGTCCATCAGGCCCTGCAGGAAAGAGGCCACCAGCACCACCACAAGAAAACGAAGCCGGCTGGGTGGCAACTCCTTCAGCAGGCGCCGCAGATCTCTCCAGGTCTGGCTTCGCAAGGGCATGGCAGCGATCGGGCAGACGCAACGCCAGCCTGCATTTGAGGACGTTAAGGCGTGCGAACCACTGCCCTCAGCGGGTGGAAGGCCAGCCGGGCAACCGATCGACCACTCGCTGCAGCCGTTGGCAGAGCTGCTGCAGCCTCAGTTGCCAGGTGGGTGGGCTGCTGAGCAGCGGACCTTCAGCCAGGTCCAGGGCATCCAGCTGATCCAGCGCCACCGTCCAACGCTGCAGCAGGGACGCCTCTGAGCTCCCCTCCAGCACAGCATTCAGAGCTGCTGCCGGTGGTCTCCACCCAGCTGGATCGCGGACGGCGTGCTGGATCCGGCGCACATCAAAGAGCAAGCGCCCGCAGCCGATCTGATGGACCATCCGACCAGGATCACCGTGGTCGGCCAGAGCGTGATTCAGGCTGCCGAAGACCACACAACCGCAGGCCATGGCCTCCAGCGGTGGTAAGCCAAAGCCCTCCGTAACGCCGCGTCCACGCCAGTACTCGGCTGAGTCGTAGAGATAAACGCAGGAGCGGTTGAACAGATCAACGAGGTCATCGACCCAGCCGCTTTGAACCTCCACCCTGAGCCCTTGCTGCCGCAAGGCAGGGACCAGCTGATCCAACACGTACCGACTGCTCTTGCGGGCCTGCACCAACACATCGATTGGACGGCGCTCCGCACTACCCCGGGCGCCTCGTTCCAGCCAACCGGGCTCGATGGCATTGGGCACCAGCAACAAAGGGTTGCGGGGGCAACGATCACCCCAGTAGCCCAGGGTGTTCCGACTCACCGCCAGCACCGGCACCCCAGGGGGAAGCGTGAAGCCATACCCACTGCTGTGGGCGTGATAAGCCACGCGATGGCTCCGTAACCGACGGACCAATGCCGGAACATCAAATCCCCAGCTGACGATCCAGAGCACCTCCGGCCGAGAAGGCTCAACGGTGAGTAGATCATCCAGACATGGATGATCCTGATGCCGCTCCCGGTAGGTCACCAGCTCCGTTGCACAGAGGCTCGACAACAGTCGAGCCGTCTGCAGCTCCACACTCAGACCACCGCAACGGAACCGTTTGCTGGTGCCGGGGACGAGGATGCGAATGAGCGTGGTGGGCACGGAATCAGGCTGCCGCAGCCTCCGTGCTGCCGGCGCGCTGGCGACGGGTCAGGAAGCCGAACAGCACCTTGCCGATGGCAGCCACCAGGTTGCCCTCCAGTTCCTTGAACATGTTCATGTTCAGGTGGAAGGCGTGATTGGCTTCTTCCACGATCCGATCGGCCATCGCCTGATCGATGGGCAGCTCATCCATCGTGGAGCGATAGGTGGTCTTGAAAGCCTTCTCGTCGGAGATGTCGTTGAAGACATAGAAGTGGAGGCCATCATCTCCATCCATGTTCATCGCCTTCTGGGCAATGTTCTTGAGGATCTGGCCACCGGAGAGGTCGCCGAGGTAGCGGGTGTAGTGGTGACCCACCAGCAACTCCGGTGACTCCTGAGCCACGGCATGGATCCGCTCCACATAAGCCGCTGCTGAGGGAGACGGTTGAATCTGATCCTTCCAGCCAGCACCGAAGTAATAGACGAGATCCTGCTCCAGGGCCTCACGTCGGTTGAGCTCCTGCATGCCCACCGGACCGACCACGGGGTGATCGCCCAGCTTTGAGATCTCCTCTTCCATTGCGGTGTACACGAAGTAGAGATCAGCCACCAGCTTGCGGTAGCTGGCCTTGTCCACCACTCCCTTTAGGAAGCAACTAACGAAGCCGGTGTTTTCGGCCATCGTGTGGGATTTCTTGGTGCCTTCCCGGAGCTGGGCAGCCAGAGCGACAGACATGCTGAGAGATCAGTCAACCAATGAAAAAACCTTATAAGGAGAACTTGAAGAACGGCCTTAACCCGTTGCGAAGGGTTACGCCGCCTCGTCCGCGGCCGTCGAACCGCTGAACAGCTCAAACAGGTCCCTGCAGATCATCTGCAGCTGGATCACCTGATCCGGTTGGGGCAGGTGAGGGCCCTCTGGCAGCCACTCCCCAACGGTGGCAAGCCGCCAGCGTTCACCGTCGTAGGTCATGCCCCGCATCAACACTCCCAACAGTGAAGGCTGAACCTCGGCCGATTCGCCGCAGAACCGCAGCTGAATCAAGAGGCTGCGGCATTGAAGTCGTGGACTCCAACCAGGGAAATGAAAGGAGAGGTCGAGACTGTCCTGTTCTGACCACTGCCGGGTCTGCGGGTCATCCCGCCAGGGCGTGAGGTTGGCCTTGGCCGCTGGAAACCGCTGCCGCACCAGTGTGATCACCGAGGCCAGGGCTTGGGCCTGATCGACACTGCGCACGGATTCGCCTGCGTTCAAAGCACTGCCAGTCCCTCAAGGCATGTTGAAGAGAAACAGTCGATGTCGCCGTTACGGTTGCGCCAGGTTCACAAAGCCATGACACCCCCGCTGCACATCGGCCTGCTTAGCGCCATGCCAGAGGAGATCGGCTCGGATCTGAGTCATCTCAGGCAGCTCAGCAGCACTGACCATGGCGACCTAACGCTGCACCAGGGCGTCTGGGGCGATGGGGTCCGACTCACCCTGGCCTGGAGTGGGTGGGGGAAGGTGTGCGCAGCCAGGGCTGCAACCCGTCTGATGGCGGCGGCTCCAGACCTGGATCTGCTGCTCTTCACCGGGGTGGCCGGTGCAGCCGAAACCGCACTGCAGCAATGGGACGTGGTGCTGGCGGATGCCGTGATTCAGCACGACATGAATGCCAGCCCCCTGTTTCCCCGCTTCACCCTGCCGCCGCTGAACCGCGATCGTCTGCAGCCCGATCCGGACTGGCTGGCCTGGGCCAGCCGCTCCCTGAACGCTGCCCAGGAAACCGGCGAGCTAAAGGGCTTTGGAGCCATACGCCCGGGACTGATTGCCACTGGTGATCAGTTCATTGGTGATGCCGCAGTACTGCAGGAGCTCAAAGCGGCCTTGCCGGATCTGCAGGCGGTGGAAATGGAAGGGGGTGCCGTGGCTCAGGTGGCGGAGCAGGAAGGGGTGCCCTGGCTGGTGCTGCGGGTGATCTCCGACGGTGCCGATGAGGCAGCCGCTCAGAGCTTCAGCGACTTCGTGCAGGTCTATGACCAACGGGCCTGGAGCCTGATCGAAGCGCTGCTCAAGCGGTTGTCGACGCGATGAACCTGCCGGCGGCCTTGAACCGACTGGTGCGCTACGGCGCCATCGGCCTCATCGCCGCCGTCATTCATGCAGCCGTGCTGCTGAGCCTCGGGTCTTGGCTCCCCCTCAGCCTGGCCAACCCGATCGGCTTTCTCACCGCCTCCATTGCGGGATATCTGGGTCATGCCCTGGTGACCTTCCGGGAGGAGACCGGAGGGCGACGCTTCGCTCGGCGTTGGTTGTTGCTGCAGTACGCCGTGAACATCAGCGTCTGCTCGCTGCTCCCACTGCTGAATGCTCCAACCGTGGTGCTGGTGTTCACGCCCACTGCGCTCAACGCGCTGATCTGGAATCGCGCAGCCCGCGGGGCTCTGCATCAACGTCAACGCCTTGGACGCCCTGCCATCCACGCCGATGATCTTGGCCTCGCACCTGGGGTCAACACCGCCATCCTTGATCTGGCGACAGCAGGGCGTCTCACCAGCGCCAGCCTGCTGGTGGATGGAGCAACGGCTGAATCAGCCGCCGAGGCCTGGCGATGCTTACCCAAGGCCCATCCACTTGTTCTGCATCTCTGCCTGACGGAAGGGCCCCAACCACAGCACTGTCCTGATCTACCGGCAGGTTTTGGCGCGCTGCTGCTGAGTTCTCTGCTGCCGCCGAAACGTCGTGCGTTGCGGACTCAGGTCGTCCAATCGATCCAGGCGCAGATCCATCGTTTTCAGCAGCTCACGGGTCAGCACCAGATCCAGCTCGACGGACATCAGCACATTCATCTCGTGCCACTGGTGCTGGATGTTGTGCTGGGACAACCGGAGATCGTCTGGGTGCGCACTACTGCAGAGCCGCTGCCGCAGGGCCTTCCCCTCGAGCTGTGGATCAAAGCGCTCAGGGATGGCGGATTGCTCAAGTGGCTGGTGCTGCAACCGCTCACGTGGCTGGCGCGGAGAAAACTCAAGGCAGCTGGCATCCGCACCAATCAGCGCTTTGCCGGTGTGCTGTTCACCGGAAAGATGGCGGGTGCCGCCCTTGATGCTGCTGAACGTTCCTTGGGTGATGGCGACCTACTGCTGGCCCATCCTGCGGCCGCTGTAAACCCAGATCAGCTTGAGCAACATCAGTTTCATCGCTCAGCCGCATTTTTCAGTTCACCTTGGCGGCAACACGAATGGAAGGCCCTCAGGACTCGTGCACCGCGCGGATGAAGTAGTGGGGCCGGCGCTTGACATCGATATAAATCCGGCCGATGTACTCGCCAAGAACACCGATGCCAATCAGCTGGATTCCACCGAGAAAGAGGATCGCCACGATCAACGAGGCATAGCCCGGCAGATCCACACCGAAGACCACGGTTCGCAGCACAATCAGTGCTGCGTAGAGAAAGCTGAGCAGGGATATCAGCAGGCCGATCCCCCCCCACACCTTGAGGGGCTTCACTGAGAACGAAAAGATTCCGTCAAGGGCGTAACGCCACAGTTTGAGAGAGCTCCAGGAGGTTGCACCTCCAGCCCGCGCGACGCGGCTGTAAGGAATTTCGACACTGCGGTAGCCCGTCCATGGCATCAGCCCTTTGGAGAAACGCGTGGCCTCGCGCATCTGAATGACTGCCTCAATCACCGGAGCACTGAGCAACCGAAAATCGCCGGCTCCTTCCTGCAACTGGATCGAATCCACCAGGCGATTGAACACCCGGTAGAACCAAGAGGCGGTGGCCACTTTCATCAGGCCTTCAGCGTCGCGGTCATCGCGGACAGCCGTGACCACCTCAGCACCGTCTTGCCAGGCCTTCACCATCGCCGGGATGCGTTCGGGCGGATGCTGCAGATCCGAGTCGATCAACACGGCTGCGCTGCATCGGCCATCGGCAAAATCCAGGCCCGCGAGCATGGCGGCCTCCTTGCCGAAGTTGCGGGTGAGTTCCAACAGCGTCAGCCCCTGATCAGGATGGGACTGCTGCCAAGCGCGAGTCACCGCAACCGTTGCGTCGGAGGAGCCGTCGTCGATTAACAACAACCGGCTCACCTGAGGCAAGGCCAGGACGCGTTCGATGAACCGGATGATCACCACCTCCTCGTTGAAACAAGCCGCTACCACCCAGAGCTGCTCGCTGCCCATGCCAACCCGGCTGTGATGGGTGAACCGTAGGGCTCCCGGCTCAGTCATAGGCTCGCCCTGCTGACGCCCAACCGACCGCCATGGCCCAGTTCGAGAAGCTCACCGCCCCATCCCAGGGCACACCAATTCGCTTCGAGAACGGCCAACCCATGGTGGCCGACAACCCGATCATTCCCTTCATCCGCGGTGATGGCACCGGTGTGGACATCTGGCCTGCCACCCAAAAGGTGCTGGATGCCGCCGTGGCCAAGGCCTATGGCGGAGCCAAAACCATCGAGTGGTTCAAGGTGTACGCCGGGGATGAGGCCTGCGACCTCTACGGCACGTATCAGTACCTGCCCGAAGACACCCTCGAAGCGATCCGCACCTACGGCGTGGCCATCAAGGGCCCCCTCACCACCCCCGTGGGCGGCGGCATCCGTTCGCTGAACGTGGCCCTGCGCCAGATCTTTGATCTCTACTCCTGCGTACGTCCTTGCCGGTACTACGAAGGAACCCCCAGCCCCCACAAGCGTCCCCAGGATCTGGACGTGATCGTCTACCGGGAGAACACCGAAGACATTTATATGGGTGTGGAATGGGAGGCCGATGACGAGGTTGGTCAGGAGCTGCGCAAGCACCTCAACGAGGTGGTGATCCCCGCCAACGGCAAGCTGGGCAAACGCCAGATCCCCGAAGGCTCCGGCATCGGCATCAAGCCCGTGAGCAAACACGGCAGCCAACGCCATATCCGCAAAGCGATCCAGCACGCCCTGCGCCTGGAGGGCGATAAGCGCCACGTGACCCTGGTGCACAAGGGCAACATCATGAAATTCACCGAGGGCGCCTTCCGCGACTGGGGCTACGAGCTGGCCACCACTGATTTCCGCGACGTGTGCATCACCGAGCGTGAATGCTGGATCCTAGGCAACCTCGAGAAGGATTCAGGCCTGAGTGTGCAGGCCAACGCCCGCATGATTGAACCGGGCTACGACAGCCTCACTCCCGAGAAAAAGGCCGACATCGATGCCGAGGTGCAGGCCGTGATCGACGCCATCGGCAGCAGCCATGGAGGCGGCAAGTGGAGGTCGATGGTGCTGGTGGATGACCGCATCGCCGACAGCATCTTCCAGCAGATCCAGACCAGGCCCCAGGAGTATTCGATCCTGGCCACCCTCAACCTCAATGGCGACTATATCTCGGATGCCGCTGCGGCGATGGTGGGCGGTCTTGGCATGGCGCCCGGCGCAAACATCGGCGAAACCGCCGCCATCTTTGAAGCCACCCACGGCACCGCCCCGAAACATGCCGGCCTGGATCGCATCAACCCGGGCTCGGTCATCCTCAGCGGCGTGATGATGCTGGAATTCCTGGGTTGGCAGGAGGCCGCTGATCTGGTGACCAAGGGCCTCAGTGCCGCCATCGCAGATCAGCAGGTCACCTACGACCTGGCCCGGCTGATGGAACCGCAGGTGGATCCGGTGAGCTGCAGTGGCTTCGCTGAAGCGATCATCCAACGCTTCTGAGAAAGACGACAAAAAAGCCCCCTCAAATGAGGGGGCTGAGACTTGATTGGACAGAGCCAATCAGTAGAAGTTGCTCATTTCGAACATGAACACCTGGCCACCGGCATCGCCGCCGATCTCCTCAACCTGACCGCCGGACTCAGGACGGGCCTGAACAACACCGATGTAGGTGTGATCCTCGATGTGGACCATATCGGCCACATCCTGCATGCCACTGCCAGACAGCTCTTCCTTGGAATAGAAGCTGCCGTCATCTTTGCGGGTCACCATGCCCGTGACATCCCAGCTGCCGGAGAACTCATTAGTCCCTGCAGCAGAGAACGCTCCAGCCAGAGCAGCAGCGCCAGCTTCATAACGTGGGCTGAGAGTACCACCAGCAGCACCCAGGAAGTAACCGGTGGCTTCATCACGCAATTCCATTCCTTTGAGAGGAAGTGCAATCTTGCGCTCGCCGTAATCGTTGCCGGAATCCTCATCCAGGATCAGAACATTGCCGTCCTTACCCTTGGCCCAGTACAGACCGTCGTTGGAAACGATCTTCTCAACACCCTTTTCAACGTGCGTGGCATGAGTGAGGCTGCCGTCAGGGTTGGCTTCACCTTTGTGGGCTAGACCTTCATCACCCACATCAACACGCAGTGATCCATCCGTGGCGGGGATGGTCACAACAGATTTGTAGTTGATGTAGTCAGGCAGCGAGTTACCATCAGCATCAGGGTTGCTCTTGAGCTGCTTGGCCAGATTCTTCAAGTTGAAGCCAAGCAGAGCACCCTCATCGGTCATGTTCTGGAACCAGCGAGCCTTTCCAGAAGGATCTATGGCCTGGTGCTCGGTCTTTTTGTCGCCCTGGAAGAACGTGTAGTTCTTGGGCTGCTCTTCGGGACGCTCCCAGAGGAACATCTCGGTGTTGCCAACAGCGGTGGGCTCATCCCAGCCGCCCCACTGGAAGCTGGTGGGATAGAAACGACCCTTGTAGGAATCACCAGCCTTCGCCTGGGAAGTCAGGTAGGTGTTCATCACCTGGTCGTCGAAACGGCCGTTGCCATCTTCGTCGGCGACGATACCCAGCTTGTCGAAGTGCTTGTTCTTCAGGGTTTGGCCATAGAGCTGACCCCAGAGCATGCCGTTGCGGCCCAGAAACTGATCGCGCTCGCTGTGATCCTCAGTGATCACGTTGCCTTCTGCGTCGTAGCCCTTGCGGCCGACGTAGATCTTCAGAGGAGCAGGATCTTGGCCGTGATTGTAACCGGCAGTCACCATCACCACGTAATCGCTCTCACCGGTGTTCAGAGGTGCGATCTTCTCGTAACCGGTCTGGCCCAGGGCCGGTACGGAGTAGGCGACTTCATTGGCAACATCGACGGCCATAGCAGCAAGACCCATGGTCTCGTTACCCACGGCCGATCCTGCGGGACCGAAAGCGTCTTCACCGATGTCCCACTCTTCGGCCATCAGCCAGATGTCATCGCTGAAGCCCTGTCCTTCGCCATAACGATTGGCAGGCTCATACCAAGCGCCACAAAAGGAGTGGAAGAAAAAGTCAGCGTCGGCGAGAGGGGCACTGAACTCAATGATGTCACCGGAAGGCAGGGTCTGGTTGCCCCACTTGGCTGCCAGATCCGTGGGATCAGTGTTCTTAGGAGTGACCTCTTCACCAAAGAGGTTGAACACACGATTAAACAGGAAACCGCTGCCTTTAACCATGTCGCTGGCGGCAGAATCATTGTTCATGAAATCCGCGAATGCATCGCGGGCGTAGTCAATGGTGTGGATCCTGGATCCAGTGAAGGTCACACCGGTCTTCATTGCCCGTGCATAGGTCTCACCTTCGGCTACGCCAGTGCGGTAGCCAGTGACGTTGGCATAAGACTCAGACTGATAGGCAACACGAACGGTGTCATCATCCACAAGCCAGGCAGCCTGACCATCGGGATAACCGGTGAGACCTAGCTTAGTCTTGGCATCCACCTCGCCGACGGTGGCGAGAGCCTTGTAGCTGGAGTACGGGAAGTTGGTGTTGCCACTTTCCCCGTCGAGCAGCCACTCAGGTTGAATCGCGGAACCGGCTTCTGGGATCAGAGCAGTTGTTTGCCCGATGGTGACCTTCTTAGCCATGGAATAAGAGACTTAAAGAATCGCGCTGCACGTTGACATCAGTAACGCGCAACATCACTGCCTTGATAACGAGGGTTCTTTCAGAGAGATGTTTGCCGCACTACATCAGATCAATTCATGCTCCAAGTCCAAGAAAACAGACAATCGCTTGTGTGTTCGGGACAAATACACGGGACAAGTGAAAGAACTAGGACAAACCCACGGGACATATTCAAGGCAAACGGGACGCATGAAAAATAAAATGCGTCCCGAATCAAAAGTCAATTCGTCCCAAATCAAACAATCCAGATAAATACCAAAGAAGAAAGCGTCACACAGAGAGGTCGCCAACAAATTTGTCTCCGAAATCACACAAAAAGTCGCCGTAACGCAGGATTTAACCTCATGCTAAAAATTTGATTACTAATTTATAACCCAGCATGCTTTGCTCGCGCCACACCTTCGATGAAATTTTTGTCGCGATTGAGCATTTGAAGGCTTCTGCTCTTAAGTCATATGCCATTCCAAAAGAACTATCCAGCGCTTGGAACAACCACGCGACTTCGAATACCCGAAAAGATCGCTCCTCACTTTGAATCAGTTCTCGAACATTTGAATCGCCAGGTTCAGCTATTAGGGCAGGATTACGTTGAAACATTCTTTTCTCAATGCTCACAAGTAATGAAGGAGCTAGAATTTGCATCGATGTCATTATCAAACACTTCCCTGGAAAAGTTATACCATCAAGAATTGAAGCATTTTATTGGACAATTCATTTTACAATCGAATTCTCATAGCAGCAACGATCGCACGAATCAAGGTAAATCATTTTCTGCGGAACATATAAAGGAATATGGTAGTGCAATTCGCGAATCATTCGAAGAACTGAAAAATCAATCTCAGTCCTCGTCACTCGCTACCTGGAAATTAATTGAGAAGGGATTAATCAAACGACAGGTTAACTTAGATCATATAGATATCTTTCTTGATATCTGTTATGGCTTCCTTGAGCCAAGCCAAGCAGAGTTCGAAAGCACCGCCACCAGATATCGAAATCAATGCCCACTTGTTGAATCATTTTGGGAAGTCAAAGACATGAGAGCTTTTAAGCCCCTCTTAAAAACACGCGAATTGATTGCGCAGGCTTAGCGGGCAATTTGCGAATTTTTTATAGACATCAACAATAAAACGATTTCTAAAGGGTTTAAACCTCACAAATAAACCAACGGAGCCTCTGTTCTTGGTTCACAATTACTGGATGGAACCAAAGTCTCAGCTCCCCGGCCTGCCAGCAGGCGCTGCAGATCCCTGTGTGCACTGCGGCTTCTGCTTACCCACCTGTGCCAGTTACCGCGTGCTGGCCAGCGAAATGGATTCCCCTCGCGGCCGTATCCACGCTCTGCGGGCCATCGAAGCCGGTGAACTGGAACTGGACGCCACCGTCGCCAGCCATTTCGACACCTGCCTGGGCTGCTACGCCTGCGTCTCCGCCTGCCCATCCGGCGTGCGCTACGACCAACTGATTGAGGCGACACGACCCAAGCTGAATCAGCTGCAGCACCGCAGCAGCTGGCAGATCAGCTTCCGTCAATTGTTGCTGCAGGTGCTGCCCTACCCCAGGCGGCTGAGATCTCTGCTGCAACCCCTGCGGGCCTATGTCGGCACATCGCTGCAGGCCTTTGCCCGCCGCTCCGGCCTGACCCGGCTTTTTGGTCCGGAGATTGAAGCGATGGAGCAACTGCTGCCAGCGCTGGCTCCCGAAAGCTTCGACGACTTCCTGCCAACGATCAATCCAGCGACCGGTGACCGCCGCGGCCGCGTTGCATTACTGCTGGGCTGCGTGCAGCGCTGCTTCGATCCGGCCGTCAGCATCGCCACGGTGAAGGTGCTGCAGGCCAATGGGTTCGAGGTGGTGATCCCGCCGGATCAAGGTTGTTGCGGTGCCGTAAGTCATCACCAGGGGGAACTGGAGTTGACCCGCCAGTTGGCCTCTGATCTTGTGAGCAGCATGAACGGCGTGGACGGGGATCTCGATGCCGTGCTGGTGGCAGCGTCCGGTTGCGGCCACACGATGAAGGCTTACGACGAACTGCTGAAAGGGGACCTCCAGTTCCGTGCGCCAGTCCTGGACGTGCAGGAGTTTCTCGCCGATCGCGGCCTCTCCGAGACATTCACATCGCAGCTGCAACCCCTGCCTGAGGCCGTGGCCATGCACGACGCCTGCCACATGATTCATGGCCAGAACATTCAGACCCAACCCCGGGCTCTGCTGCGGGCCATTCCCGGCATCCGACTCAGGGAGGCCATCGAAGCCGGCGTCTGCTGCGGCAGTGCGGGCATCTACAACCTGGTTCAACCCGATGAAGCCGCTGAGCTCGGCCGCATCAAAGCCGCTGACCTCAGCAGCACCGGCGCCGGAATCGTCGCCAGCGCCAACATCGGCTGCACCCTTCAGTTGCGACGTCACCTGGGCGATCGCGCTGAGGTGTTGCACCCGATGCAACTGCTAGCCGCCTCAGCCGGCCTCCATGCGCTGCCAGGCGTCGCGCAGGGTGTCGGCACTGCCGAGGTTTCCCGGAAAGGTGATGATCGGCAGGCCAGAGTGGCGCCCCTCTGACGAACGCACCAAGGACAGCCCCGGCAGCAACTGCCCCTCCAGCTGCACGGCCGTCAGCCCCAGCCCTTTGGAAAGCAGGGTCTGCGTGGTGGTTCCTCCTTTGCTGATCAGATAACCAAGATCCGGCGCCAAAGCAGCCGCCAGTCGCGCCATCAACTCAGCTAGGGCACAGGACAAACGCCGGCCCTCCTGCTCGGAAGCGCAGCGCAACTCACCGCGGCTGGTGAACAACACCGGAGTTAGGCCTGCTCCAAGCAGCTCTTGCAGCTGCTGCAACCAGACCCGCTCCAGATCCGCCAGCAGCAGATCGGGTGTCGGCCCCTCCAGCACGCGGGCGATGCGAGGTACCGGCAGCTCAACCCCTCGGCAGCCCGGTTCCACCAGCAGCCGCTCCAGCTGCTGATCCGCGAGTGCCACATAGGATCCCACCATCACCAGCCCGGGCAGAGCACGATCGTCCGAGGCACGTCGCCGCAGTCCCGCCAACCCTGCGGCATCCAGTGGTTGCGGCCCTGGATCCGCCAGAGCCTTCACCATGCTGGCGGCGGAGCGGAACAGAAAGCGTTTCTCGCTGCGCAACGCCCGTACGGCAGCAGCCAGAGCATTCAGCTGGTCCTGCCGTTCGGCATCGACTACCACCGGCGCATTGCCTTTGAGGGATCGGAGTCGATCGATCAACCCCGGCAGACCAGCCCCTCCAGCCGCATCAAGCTTGCGAACGTCGATCCGCTGCACCTCGGCAGAACGGATCAAACCACCACTTTTCTCATCCAGCCAGTTCGCTAGATCGCTGGTGCTGAATCCAAAGATCCGATCTTTGGCAAAAGCGGTGGTGTGCACCGGTTCACCGTTCAACAGATGAACGCCGTTCCGCGTGGTGCGGCCACCCTCAAGAAATGCAGGGATGTGGAATGTGGCGTCAAAGGGTCCAAAGGCTTCCTGCAAGGTGACTGGCTCCAGCACGCCATGGCCGCGCAAGGTGGAATCACCGCGGCTAACCAGCAGCACATCGCCACGACCCAACCCTTCTGCAGCCAGCGCTTCATCCAGATGGCGGACAATCTCTCGATTGCGCGCTGCGGCATCCTCGGGGGTCAGCGCCCGGGTGTCCGCCAGCAGAAACAGCAGCGGCGAGGGGTGCCTCAGGCCCCGCCTCAGGATTTCCTCATCCCACTCCAGCAGCAGCGGGCAGCTGTGCACCGTCTGCGAGCCGGTGGGGTCGTCGTCGATCACCACAACCTTCATGGCACCATCGTGCCGTGAGCCATTCCCCCGCCGACCGAAGCGCCTTGATCGAGCTGGTGCGCCTGTGGCATCAAGACGCCACCCCGTGGATCCCTAGCGGCCTGGGTCAGCACCTGGGCTGGGGGCCTCGTCTGGATCCCGGCCATGACGTACTGAGCTGCCGCCATCTGGATCGTGTCATCGACCATGCCGTCGACGACCTGACCCTGTCTGTGGAAGCGGGTATGCCCCTCGACAGCCTTCAGGCTCTGCTGGCCAAACAGGGCCAGTGGCTGCCGGTTGATCTGCCCCGTGATGGCAACGCCGGCAGCATTGGCGGCCTGGTGGCGCGGGGCCTGGCCGGTGGATTGCGTCAACGTCACCTCGGGGTGCGCGACCAGATCATCGGCATCGGCCTGCTGCGGGCCGATGGCGTGGAAGCCCGTGCCGGCGGACGGGTGGTCAAAAATGTGGCGGGCTATGACCTGATGCGGCTGCTCTGCGGCAGCTGGGGCAGCTTGGCTCTGATCACAGACGTCACCCTGCGGGTTCAGCCCGTCCGGCCCCATCAAGCGGCGCTTGTGCTCGATGGCGCCTTGTCGGACCTGGAGAGCTACAGAGCCGAGCTAGTGCGCTCCACGCTCACGCCCGAACGCTGCGACTGGCAGGGCTCCGTTGAGCAGGGTTTGCAGCTGAGAATCGTGGTGAGCAGCGTTTCGGACGAAGCGGTTGAGGAGCAGCTGCAACGGCTGGACAACATCGGCCGCAGCCATGGCCTGACATCAGACCATCAACCGTGCTCAGACCCAAGGGACAACGGACTGACCTGTTCTGCACCGACCTGGCTGGTGCGCGTCGTGCTCCCCCCCGCCAAGGTGTCTGAACTGCTGCAAAGCCCAGCTGCGTGGGCACTGACCGGTTGGAGCTGGGACGTTGCCGCCGGTGCCGGTTGCGGTGATGGCTGGTCGAGCGGAGCCAGCCAACCGTTCCAGGTGGAAGCCCTACGCCGCAGCGTGATTGAGCTCGGCGGGGCACTGACCGTGCTCGTGCAACCAGAAACAGCTGCCATCCCCGCCTGGTTGGATACGCCAGCCCGTCCGGTGATCGAAGCTGTGAAGCGACAGTTCGATCCGCGGCAGCAACTCTGCCGCCGACGACTGCCGGGGGTCAATCAGGACACGGCGTAGCGGCAGGCCACGGTCTGCTGGGTGCCGGGCTCCAGCACCAGCTTGCGGTCACCACTCACCAAGGATTGGCGGGGTCCGGTCCAAGGCTCCAGGCACACCATCTTGCGGGGGGGTTCGGTCCAGACCACGGTGAGATCCATTGGCTCCTGATGCTGAAGCTGAAGCTGGGCACCGGTGACGTCATCGATCAAGGTGACATCACCAGCTGGCCGACAGAGGAAATCGATGCCCTCCGGCAGGCAAGACAGCTGCTCATCGGTGGCAGCATCCGCCATCTCCAGATGATTCAGACAACGCTCCGCCAGACCGGTGAGTCGGGTCTTGGCCAGATCGCTCACGTTGAAATAAGGGTGCAGCCCGAAGCTGAAGGGCATCGGCTGATCGCTGCGGTTGTGAATCGTGGTGCTGATCTCTAGGGCCATGGCAACAGAACGCACCTCCATCTCCACCACAAAGGCAAAGGGATAGGCCGTAAGAGTGTCGTCGGTGCTACTAAGGCTGAGACGCACGCCTCTCTGGTCATCCAGCAATTGCAGCTGCCAGGAAAGATTGCGGGCAAAACCATGCTGTTTGAGGGTGTGATCAACACCATTCACCTGCAGCAGATCACCGGGAAGATTGCCGCAGATGGGGAACAGGACGGGGATGCCCCCGCGAATGCTTTTGGCAGGGTCGGCGTAACGCTCCTGGTCGAAATAGAGCACCTCACGCTCACCACAGCGCCATTCGCTGACGATGCCGCCCCGTTCGGGAATGATCCGCAGACGATCACCGGTCTCGGGATGGAGATACTCCCAATGGGCATAGGGAGCGGTCTGCTGGGTGAGGGTCATGGGCATCCGCTGAGGCGCGCCGAGTCTGGCCTACCCAGCTAGCTGGCCAATCCTCATCTGTCGGTGCTGTGGCTCACGTCAGATCAGCCAGCCAATCCAACAACGAGGCATTCACCTGTTCAGGCACCTCGTCATGGGGGCAGTGGCCCGCATCCAGCACCACCTCCGTGGTGGCCGCCGGCGCATGCCGCTGGAACGTGGAGCGCCGTCCGGGGGCGTTGATCCAAGGATCACGGATCCCCCAGAGCAGCAGGAGAGGTGCGGTCAGCTCCGCGAAGAGCTCATCGAGGGGCTGCCCCCTGGGGATGTCGAACACCGTGCGGAACACACCAAAGGCGCCGGGATCGAGCGATGGGCGACGGATCGACTCCACCAACCAGTCGTCCACATTGGTTTTGTCGACATACACCTGATTGAGGGTGCGACGAATCGTTGCCGGACGGCGCAGATTTTCAAACAGCAACCTCTGCAGCACCGGGCTTTTCAGCAGAGCACTGCCGATGCTTTGCCGTGCAATGGCGCCCCACCCCTTGGGAAGCTGCTGTTCATCACTGAAGGGACCGGCCGCATTGAGCAACACCACACCAGCGCAGTCCTGGTGGAGCGCTGCACCAGCCGCCAGGGCAGCAAAGCCTCCGAGGGAATTTCCAGCAATCACCGTGGGACGTCCGATGCGCTCCCTCACATAGGCCACCAGCTGGTCGCGCCAGAGGGGGCCGCCATAGGCCAGCTCGGCTGGCTTGGCACTGCGGCCAAAACCCAGTAGGTCGACCGCGTGCACGGCATGGGTTTTGGCCAGCACGGGAATGTTGTGTCGCCAGTGGTCGGTGGACGCCCCAAAACCATGAACCAGCAACAGCGCAGGACGATCACTGCAGTCCTGCTCGGGCTGTTGATGGACCGTGTGGACAGCATGTCCGAGGTGGCTCCAGCGGTAGGTGTCCACAACGAAAGGCGGGAGGCGCGATGCTAGGCAGCCCGTCCGAAGCCTGAATGCAGAGCTACGAGGTGATCAGCGGACCCCTTGCCGATGCTGCTGTCTGGAGGGGAGCCCTGATCTGGGCCCTGGCGTTGTACGTGCCCCTGAGTGCACCGCTCAGTCGGTTGGAAGCCAGCCTGGAGACCAGCACCATTCCAGAAGATTGGAGACAGGGGGTCCTGATCCTGAGCAGCCTGCTGCTGGCCATGGCCGTTGGGCTAGCAACACAGCTGGGATGCAGTTGGGCTTTGGGTCCCGGCTGGGCCTCCAGCCTGGGCGTGGTGGTCTTGGGCTGGAGCCTTTTGCTGACCTTGACCAATCGCGACAGGACCTAATCAGGAGGCTCCAGCCAGCGGATCAGCAGCGAACTCCTCAGGGACCTCATTCCCATCTTCAGGGGGCTTGTCCTTCAGGACGAGACGCAACAACACTGGAGCCAAGAACGTGGTGCCGATCACCATCAGCAGGATTGCTGCCTCAAGACCAGCACTGAGCAAACCCGAGGCGGTGCCCAGCCCCAGGAAAATCAAGCCGACTTCGCCACGAGGCATCATCCCAAGACCCACCACCAGTTTGTTGGTCTTCTCCTGACTGAAGATGGCCCAGCCGGCCGCCACTTTGCCGATGATCGCCACTGCGAACAGGAAGGCTGCCACTACAAGGGCGGAACGGGCTCCAGGATCGGATGGATTGATAACTGACAGATCCATGCCGGCACCAACCAGCACAAAGAAAATTGTGGCGAACAGGCCAACGATGGGGGTGACCGCCGCCTGAATATCGTGGCGGTGCTTCGAAGTACTTGCGATCAAGCCAGCAGCAAAGGCCCCAAGAGCAGCCTCCAAACCAATCGCCGAGGCCACTAAGCAGCTCACGGCGAGAAGCAAATAGGACCCTATTAGCTTGGCGCCTGGAGCCTTGAGCTGATCAATCAGCCAGTCGAAGGCAGGGGCAGCCTTTTGGCTCAACAACAGGGCTACCACAACAAACATCACCGCAGCCACCACCAGCTGAACTATGGGACCGATCTGCAGGCTTCCGCCTGCTCCCAAGGACACCACGATGGCCAAGATCACGATTCCGAGGATGTCGTCGAGCACAGCGGCACCGATCACGATCTGGCCCTCACGGGTGCGCAGATACCCCAATTCACCAAAAACGCTCGCGGTGATGCCGATGCTGGTTGCCGTCATCGATGCACCCGCAAAGATCGCTGGAATCGCACCTATGTGGAAGATCGCCATCAGGCCGAAGGTGCCTAGAGCGAAGGGCAGCACTACACCCACCACGGCAACACTGAACGCCTGAGCACCTACCGCCATCAGCTCCTCCAGCTCACTCTCCAGCCCAGTCAGGAAAAGCAGGGAGTAAAGCCCCAAGGTGGCCACTGATTGCAGGGCCCCAAAGCTCTCGTCATAAAGCTCTGGAATGTTCTCCACCGGCACATGAGACAGACCGGACACGACCGCAGAGAAAGTTCCGGAAAGCTGAACTTGGGTCTCCGGCGGCACAAGAAGATGCAGACCCGACGCACCGATCAGCACCCCAGCCAATAGCTCACCGAGAATCGTGGGCAGCTCGAACCGCACCAATACCTCCGCGAGGGTTCGGGCTGCCACGAAAATCAGCACGAAGCGAAGGACGCTGATCATCGTTTCCGCCAATTCAAGGTCGTGACTGCTGATTTCGATCAGCAGAGTTGGCAACAGCATCAAGCCGAGCAAGTCTTTTGACGAACATTAATGGTGATTCCGCCGCTGAACTGTTCTCTGGATGATCCCAATTAACCGGGAATGCTGTAGAAGGACCCCTTTTTTCAGGCAGCCCTAGTTGTGATAGCTACGTTCCGATCAATTCATTGAGTTGGGCTGCGAGCACCCCTGGCCTGACGGTGATTCCACACTCCATGGCTCACTGAAACCCCATGACAACGTCCCAACCCCTCGACCTGCGCCTGCCGACCCCCGGCTGTTACAACGATCCCGAACGGGCTGGCCTAGACGCCAAGAGCGTCTTCGACGGCATGACCGAGCACCTGTTCTTCACCCTCGGCAAGCTCGCTCCTACCGCCAGCCGCCATGACCTCTACATGGCGCTGAGCTATGCGGTGCGCGACCGCCTGATGATGCGCTATCTCGCCACCACTGAGGCGATGCGAGCCCATCCCCAGAAGTCTGTCGCTTACCTCTCGGCAGAGTTCCTGATCGGGCCCCAGCTGAACAACAATCTGCTGAACCTCGGGATTCAACAGGAAGCCGAGGCAGCGCTTCGGAACTTCGGGATCGAATCCCTCCAGCAGATCCTGGATGTGGAGGAAGAACCTGGACTTGGCAACGGTGGTTTGGGACGCCTGGCGGCCTGCTATTTGGAGTCCCTCGCCAGCTTGAAGATCCCCGCCACGGGCTATGGCATCCGCTACGAATTCGGCATCTTCGACCAGCTGATCCGCGATGGCTGGCAGGTGGAGATCACCGACAAGTGGCTGAAGGGCGGCTGGCCCTGGGAACTGCCCCAGCCTGATGAAGCCTGCTTCGTTGGCTTCGGTGGCCGTACCGAGAGCTACATCGACGACAAGGGCAGCTACCGCTCCCGCTGGATTCCCGCCGAGCACGCCATCGGAATCCCCCACGATGTCCCCGTGCTGGGTTATCGCGTCAACATCTGCGATCGACTGCGGCTCTGGCGCGCCGATGCCACCGAGAGCTTCGACTTTTATGCCTTCAACATCGGCGATTACTACGGCGCCGTTGAGGAAAAGGTGGGCAGCGAAACCCTCTCCAAGGTGCTGTATCCCAACGATGGCACCGATGAAGGTCGCCGTCTGCGACTGAAGCAGCAGCACTTCTTCGTGAGCTGCTCCCTGCAGGACATGCTGCGCAGTCTCGACAACCGCGGGCTACCCGTTGAGGACTTCCCCAAGTACTGGACCGTTCAGCTCAACGACACCCACCCCGCCATCGCTGTTGCGGAGCTGATGCGTCTGCTGATCGACGACCGCCACATGGATTGGGACAAAGCTTGGGACATCACCTCCCGTTCCGTCGCTTACACCAACCACACCCTGCTTCCGGAGGCACTGGAGAAGTGGGACCTGAACCTGTTCGGCAACCTGCTGCCCCGCCATCTGGAACTGATCTACGAGATCAACCGTCGCTTCCTCCAGCAGCTGCGTCTGCGTTACCCCGGCAACGACGCTATCCAGCGCAAGTTGTCGATCATCGATGAAGACGGCAGCAAGGCTGTGCGCATGGCCCACCTGGCCACCATCGGTGCCCACCATGTGAATGGCGTGGCGGCACTGCACTCCGATTTGGTCAAGACCGATCTGCTGCCGGAATTCGCTGAGCTCTGGCCCGAGAAGTTCACCAACGTGACCAATGGCGTCACCCCACGCCGTTGGGTGGCCCTGGCCAACCCCGAGCTGTCCACCCTGCTCAACGAGCACATCGGCGAGGACTGGATCTCCAACATGGAGAACCTGCGCAAGCTGGAGGAGCGCCAGAACGACCAGGGCTTCCTTGAGCACTGGGGCAACACCAAGCTGTCGGTGAAGCGCAAGCTGGCCAGCTACATCCATCGCAACACCGGTGTGCTGGTGGATCCCTCCACGTTGTTCGACGTGCAGGTGAAGCGCATCCACGAGTACAAGCGCCAGCACCTCAATGCGCTGCAGGTGATCACCCAGTACCTGCGTATCAAGAACGGTCGAGCCGACGGCATGGCCCCCCGCACCGTGATCTTCGGTGGCAAGGCCGCTCCCGGCTACTACATGGCCAAGCTGATCATCCGCTTCATCAACGGCATCGCCGAGACCGTCAACGCCGATCCCGACATGGACGGCCGCCTGCGGGTGGTGTTCCTGCCGGATTACAACGTGAAGCTCGGCGAGCAGGTCTACCCCGCCTCCGACCTCTCCGAGCAGATCTCCACCGCCGGCAAGGAAGCCTCCGGCACCGGCAACATGAAGTTCGCCATGAACGGTGCCCTCACCATCGGCACCCTAGATGGCGCCAATGTGGAGATCCGCGAGCTGGTGGGCGCTGAGAACTTCTTCCTGTTCGGCAAGACCGTGGAGGAGATCAACGAACTCAAGCAGAGCGGTTACAACCCCGGCGCATTCATCAACGCCATGCCTGAGCTGCAGGAAGCACTGCGCTTGATCGAGATGGGCCACTTCAGCAATGGCGACAGCGAGCTGTTCCGTCCGCTGCTGGACAACCTCACCGGCAACGATCCGTTCTTCGTGATGGCGGACTTCGCCGACTACCTGCGGGCCCAGGAGGCCGTCAGCCTCGCCTGGACTGATCGCATGCACTGGAACCGCATGTCGCTGCTGAACACCGCCCGAACCGGGTTCTTCTCCTCTGACCGATCCATCGGCGAGTACTGCAAGAACATCTGGAACGTCGATCCCCTCAACGTCGAAATCACCTGCGACGTGCGCTGATGGGCGACCTTGCCCTGGTTATCAATCTCGGCAGTTCCAGCCTCAAGCCGGCCCTTGTGGATTCCACCGGGGCCTGCCCCTGGCACGGCGGCCGCAGTGTGGCTGCGGATGAATCGCTTTAAGAGGTGCTGGACAGCTGGCTCGCGCTAGCCCTGGGACCCCATCGTCATCAGGTGTCTCTGATTGGTCACCGCGTGGTCCATGGCGGTGAAGGCTTCACGGCCCCAACCCTGATTACGCAAGAAGTGGAAGCCACCCTGACGGAGCTGATCCCCCTGGCGCCGCTGCAGAATCCGCCTGCGTTGAAAGGATTCGCCTGGGCCCGTCACTGGGCCCCAGAGCTGCCGCAAAGGGCCTGTTTCGACACCGCCTTCCACAGCAGCCTTCCCGCTGCGGCTTAAACCTATGCCATCCCAAGCGAGTTCAGGAACAAGGGCTTCCGTCGCTTCGGTTTCCACGGGATCAACCATCAGCACGTCTCCGAAACGGTGGCCGCTCAATGGCGTGGGCAGGGCAAAGATCCATCACAGCTGCGGCTGATCAGCGCTCACCTCGGAGCAGGGGCCTCGCTGGCAGCGGTAAGAGGCGGGCGTTGCATCGATACCACCATGGGATTTACCCCCTTGGGAGGGCTGGTGATGGCCACCCGTTCCGGCAACGTCGACCCCGGGCTTTTGCTGGAACTGATGCGAGAGGGCTACAGCGAAGACCAAATGGCCACGATCCTGCAGAAGGAATCAGGCCTCAAGGGACTGTCCGGCCTCAGCGGTGACATGCGAACCATTCGCGAAGCGGCTGCAACCGGCCACAACGGGGCCATTCGAGCCTTGGATGTGTTCCGCCATAGGCTGCTGCAGCTGCTGGGGTCGATGGCCGCCAGCCTCGGCGGTGTGGATGTGCAGGCGCTGACCGGTGGAATCGGCGAGCACGACGAGCAACTCAAGCAGGAGTTGGCGACAGCCTTGTCCTGGTGGGGAGACTTTTCGACCGTTGTGATCCCAGCGGATGAGGAGGGCATGATTGCCCGCCTTTGTCAGCGACACAGCGAGACGCCTGCTTCAGCTGCGGTCGGGTAGATCCGGCGTCTGGTGCAGAAGGCGGTTCAACCGCAGACGATCAACGTTGAGGGGATCGGGAGCAAGCTCACCGGCAAGTTCACGGAACTTCTGTTCGATCTCTTCAGGAACGCGCACATCAAAAACGCGCTCCATAAGTGCTTCGATTGAAAACAGATGAGCGTTGATGTTCTCAAGGTCCGCCATGGCCTGTTGAAGGCCATCACTGGACTCGTCCGCTGAAGCTGCCGGTCCACGGGCGTTGGCCGCAGCCTGATCCTGCTGCTGACGTGCACCCTGCTGTTTCTGCAGATCTTCCAGAACACGTCCAGACAGGGTCCTGAAAGACTGGAGAGCAGCCCAGTTCAACTCCTGCTGCTGACGCAGGGTGGGGAACTCGCGGATCAGCCGGTCATGCTCCCGGTAAAACCGTTGACAGTCCGGGCATTGACAGGGCTCTTCCGGCACCGCAGTCCCTCGATCTCATCTCACACTATGCCACCCATCAGGCAGCAAGAGGTCCGCGGTCGTCCTCTGAACTTTTGTCATCGTCCTCGATGGTTCCAGGCAGAGGAATCTCAATCGACGACACCACACCAATCACATCCCGGAGTCGCATCGAATCGGCAAACCAGCCCATGGCCTGTTCTGTATCTCCACGACGCTCGGCATCGCTCGCCTGATCCTCATGGGCCTCCGCCAGCAGTGCCAGCCAGCACAGGCATCTGGCCTGCACCACAGAGAGGTCGAGATCCGTGGGTTGGGTGTCAGCAATGCGCTCGCTTTCCTGCTGTACGAGAAGGCGCAGTCGGAGGTCGTGTAGCTGGGTCATGGCACCCACCCGGTTACTCCAACCCTAGCGGTGGAGGACGGTCTGCCCACCCCACTAGATGTAGCGTCCACTACCGATGTTGGCGCTCCTGACGGGGCTGGCGGGACTCGAACCCACGACCTACGGTTTAGGAAACCGTTGCTCTATCCGGCTGAGCTACAGCCCCCGATCTGCCTCGATTATGCCCGCGAGGCATGATGTGGGCTGAAAGCAGGCGAGGTGGTTGCGGCCGATCTCTTTGAGTGTCGGCTGAGGAAAGTCCGGGCTCCCTGATGGCCAGGCTTGCTGGGTAACGCCCAGTGCGGGTGACCGTGAGGAGAGTGCCACAGAAACACACCGCCGATGGCCCCGTGGGGATTCCCCCAGGCACAGGCAAGGGTGCAAAGGTGCGGTAAGAGCGCACCAGCAGCATCGAGAGGTGCTGGCTCGGTAAACCCCGGCTGGGAGCAAGGCCAAGGAACGACGGCTGGCCATTGGCCCCGTTCCGTTTGAACGCGCCGCTCGAGGCCGTCGGTAACGGCGGTCCTAGATAGATAGCCACCCACCCTCTTCGGAGGCGTGAACAGAACCCGGCTTATGTCCTGCTTTCACCCCCATTTCCGTGGACCAAGCGCGTCGTGACTCTCTGCAGAGCCTGATCAGGCGGCTAAGCCTGGAGGACCTGGACAGCCCGACCCTCCTTCTGGAGGTGGAACGCGCCATGACCCATACCTCGAGCGGACGAACCGACCACAACGAGCGGCTTGAGTTCCTCGGCGATGCGGTGCTGCGTCTTGCGGCAACGCTCTATCTCGACCGCCACCATCCTGATTTGACCGTGGGCGACAGCTCAAGCCTTCGCGCCCAGCTCGTGAGTGATCGCTGGCTGGCGGAGCTGGGGGAAAGGATCGACATCGAAACCTGCTTGCTCCTCGGGGCCAAAGCGCTGGGTGATGCAGCTGCTCGAGCGACGATTCGCGCTGATGCCACCGAAGCACTGATCGGAGCCCTCTACAGAGCAAGCGGCAGCCTTGAGCCGATCCTGGGTTGGCTCACCCCCCACTGGCATCGCACCAGTGTTGACGTGCTGGCGGCACCCCATCGTTTCAACGGCAAGACCACGCTGCAGGAGTGGAGCCAGGGTCAGGGATTGGGCCTCCCGGAGTACAGCACTGAAGAACGGAGCCAAAGCCATGGCGATCCACAGCGATTCCGCAGCACGGTGCGTGTGGCCAGCCAAGTGTTGGCCGAAGGCCACGGACGCTCGCGCAAGGAGGCCGAACAAAACGCTGCGATCGCAGCCGCTCAGACCCTTGTCGGCAACGACGTTCCGCACTGATCACAGTGGCGGGCATCATCACTGTGTCCTTGCCGGCCGCAGGCGGAGCAGGTGATTCCCCGCTGTTTTTGCTGGTGCCGAACCCCTGAAACCGTGAGCAACCCGGTGGGGATCGCAATGATGCCGAAGCCCAGCATCATCACCACGGAGGCCAGTAAACGTCCAAGAGCCGTCTGAGGAACAAGATCCCCATAGCCCACGGTGGTCATCGTGACGATGGCCCAGTACACCCCGTTCGACACCGTCTGAAATTGGGAGTCTGGGCTGGCACTTTCAATCACGAAGATGAAGTACCCCAGCACCACCTGCAACAGGAAGACAAAAAACAGGTAAACGCAGATGGTGCGGGCACTGCCTCGCAACGCCTGCCCGAGCACGCGGGCTTCATCAATGAACTTGAGCAGCTTGAACACCCGCAGGATGCGCCCGAACTTGAACACCCACAGCAGCAGTTCACTGCGAATCTGCGGCACGAAGAAAAACAGCACCGCTGAGGCGTCAATCAACCCGTAGAAGCTGAACAGATATCGCCGCGGTTGCTCCACCAAGAGCAGGTGCAGAACGAAGTCGGCCGCAAACACAGCCAGACAGATGTTCTGGGCCACATCGATCCAGACCACATTGGTCTGACGCAGGGCCGAATTTCCCAGAGGGTCCGGCTCCAGCAGCAAGGCCAGAACGCTGAGCAGGATCGCCCCGAAAATCAAGACGTTGTATAGCTTGCCTGCGGGAGTGGTTGCCTCCAGCACCGTGGAGCGCAGGCGTTGTCGCAGGCTGCGATCCGACGCCATCGATTAGGCGGGCTGCAGGTCCTTCAACCGCATCGTCACCAGCTTGTCCCAGTTGCCACCTTCGAACAGCACAGCAGCACGATCACCGCTGATGCGCTGCACGAAACCGGTGTAACCGTTGTAAATCGAGGTCACGTCTTGGACCGTGACCGTAGCGCCCGGAAGAATCGGTGCAGCAGCAGACGCCATGGCTCGGGCGAGGTCAGTTCTGGCGTCATTATCGATGGAGCACCCCCCGAACGCATGGCCGAGAGCGAAGACTGGCTGATCGTAGGCAAGCTGGTGGGCGCTCAGGGACTGCAGGGTGAACTTCGGGTGAACCCCGCCAGCGATTTCCCGGAACGCTTCACCACCCCTGGCAGCCGTTGGCTGCAGGGACGCAAGGGCGGAGAACCCAAGGAAGTTCAACTCAAGAAAGGACGCCAGCTTCCGGGCAAGTCGTTGTTCATCGTGCGCCTGGAGGGCATCGACAGCCGCGATGCAGCAGAGGCGCTGGTGGGTCAGGAGCTGCTGGTGCCCGCCAGTGACCGCCCCGAGCTTGAGGAGGGCGAATTCCATCTGTTGGATCTTGTTGGTCTGGAGGGCCGCTTGCACCCCGACGAGCCCGCCATCGGAGTCGTGACCGACCTGATCAGTGGTGGCAACGATCTGCTGGAGCTGAAGACATCCGCAGGTCGCACGATGCTGATTCCCTTTGTGGAATCGATCGTGCCTGAGGTACACCTCGAGGCGGGCTGGTTGCTGCTCACCCCGCCGCCTGGACTGCTGGATCTCTGAGCCCATCGACAGAAGGTCCCAGCCCAGGCGATTCTTAGGATCAATCAACGATTCACAGCGTGGCCAGCACCCCTCTGATCCCTGTGATCCTCTGCGGTGGCACAGGCACACGGCTCTGGCCCCTGTCCCGCGCCAGTTACCCGAAGCAGTACTGGCCCCTCAGCGGGCATGGCGACACCACCTTGATGCAGCAGACCCAGCAGCGGCTGGAGGGTCTCGATGGCCTCGAGGCACCGTTGCTGATCTGCAATGAAGACCATCGCTTCATTGTGGCCGAGCAGATGCGGCAGATCGGCGTTGAACCCAACGCCATCCTGCTGGAACCAATGGGACGGAACACCGCTCCAGCCGTCACGGTGGCGGCGCTGCAGGCCACGGCTGAAGGGAAGGACCCATTGCTGCTGGTGCTGGCTGCCGACCACTTGATCCGCGATGCGAAGCAATTCCGCCAGGCGGTGGATGCCGGTAGATCCGCTGCAGAGGCCGGTCGCTTGGTGACCTTCGGGATCGTTCCCACCGCTCCGGAAACCGGCTACGGCTACATCGAGGCAGCCGAACCCTTCAGCGGCGAATCCATGGGTGAGGTGCCGATCGCCCGCTTCGTGGAAAAACCGGACCGGGCCACCGCAGAGCAATTCTTGGCCACCGGCCGCTTCACCTGGAACAGCGGCATGTTCCTGTTCAGGGCCAGCGCCATGCTGGGGGAGCTTGAGCGCCTGGCACCGGAGGTGGTGAGCTGTTGCCGTGCCGCCCTTGAACAGGACGTCGCCGATCTGGACTTTCTGCGACTGGAGCGGGAAGCCTTCGCCAAGTGCCCCAACGTGGCCATTGATGTGGCGGTGATGGAGAAGACGGAGCTGGGTTCAGTGCTGCCGTTGGATGCCGGCTGGAGTGACGTGGGCAGCTGGAGTGCGCTCTGGGAAACCGCGGACCGTGACGGTGACGGCAACGTGCTGCAGGGGCGGGTGATCAACAAGGGCAGTCGCAACTGCTATTTGCGCAGCGAACACCGCCTGGTGGTGGGTCTTGGCGTAGAGAACCTGGTGGTGGTGGAAACGGACGATGCCGTGCTGATCGCCGATCGCTCCAAGGCCCAGGAGATCAAATCGGTGGTCAAGCAACTGGAGGCGGATGGCAGCCCGGAAGGCAAGGCCCACCGCAAGATTTACCGCCCCTGGGGTGCCTACACCGGCGTCACCGAGGGCAACCGCTGGCAGGTAAAACGTATTTCGGTGAACCCCGGCGCCAGCCTGTCATTGCAGATGCACCATCACCGGGCTGAGCACTGGGTGGTGGTGAAAGGCACGGCCCTGGTGGAGCGGGATGGTGAACAGCAACTGGTGGGTGAAAACCAGAGCACCTACATCCCGCTGGGCTGCAAACACCGCCTGTCCAACCCCGGTCGCATCCCAGTGGAGCTGATCGAAGTGCAGAGCGGTGAATATCTCGGCGAAGACGACATCGTGCGCTTCGAGGACCGCTACGGCCGCAGCGATCAGCGCATGCCCGTCCAGTCCTGAAACCAGCCCTGACGGCGAAACCAAATCACCTGGGTCAGAGAGATCAGACCCATAACCACCATGCAAAGGACATAGCCATAGGGCCACTCCAGCTCCGGCATGTTCCAGGGGGACACCTCCGGATCGAAATTCATGCCGTACACACCAGCGATGAACGTCAACGGCACAAAAATGCTTGAGATCACCGTGAGCACCTTCATCACCTGATTCATACGGTTGCTGATGCTGGCCATGTAGCTGGCGGTCACGCCATCGCACTGGTGCCGCAGCACTTCAGCGGTTTCGAACACCCCATCCACGTGGGTGCTCACCTCCCGGAAACCGCGAACGGCTTCTCGATCCAGCAGTCGTTTGCCCTGCCGGACCAACACAATCAGCTGGCTGCGCAGGGGCCACACCACGGTTCGAACCCGGCGCAGGTCGGAGCGGATGTCGTAGGCCTGTCGCAGCAGCCGCGGCGTGGGGCGTCGCAGCGATGCCTCTTCGAGCTGATCCAGTTCCTCGGCGAGATCCTCCAACAGCGGCAGCACCTCATCCAGCACCTCATCCAGGAGGAAGAAAAAAATGTCGTCCAGCAGGGAACGATCCGGCGAATCCGGCAGCTTCACCAACCACTCGGTGAATTCAGGAAAGGCCATCCGGCGCGGCACTTCCTCAACGGTGAGCACCAGATTCGGCATCAGAACCACACCCACCTGCTCGCTGATCACCCGACCGCTGGCCCCCATGCTGAGGCGATGGATCACCACCTGAAGCACGTCTCCAACGGCATCCACCAGCGTGCGCTGAGGCGTTTCCACCAACACCGGCTGGAGAGCATCAGGGACCCGCAGCATTGAGATCACATCGGCCAGCAGATCAGGGCTTCCCAGTCCCTTGATCCGGACCCAGAGCGGCTCACCCCGCTGGAGCAGATCCTGCAATTGCTCGAGGGTCAACGCCAAGTGGGTGCTCACACCCTCTGCCTCTAAACACAGCGCAGAAAGGCCCGTCGGTGCGAGGCCGCCATGAACGAACAACGGCCCAGGCAGATCGCCCGGTCGTTCACTCAACCGGCGCGTCTTGACCGCATTGCTGCTGCGACGGACCTGTCGGGCCATGGGATCCGCCGATTTAAATCACTCCACAGTCACACTCTTAGCCAGATTGCGGGGTTGGTCCACATCCAGGCCCCGATGGGCTGCGATGTGGTAACTCAACAGCTGCATGGGCACCACCGTCAGCAACGGGCTGATCCACTCGCTCACCTCCGGCACCGGCAGCAAGTCATCAAACAGCGCCGTGTCAGGTCCCTCTGGGGCCACACCAATCAAGCGAGCATCGCGGGCCTTGGCCTCCTGGGCGTTGCTGAGCACTTTCTCGAACACTGTTCCCGGCACCGCGATGGACACGACCGGAACATGGGCATCCAACAGGGCAATAGGACCGTGCTTCATCTCACCAGCCGGATAGCCCTCGGCATGGATGTAGCTGATCTCTTTGAGCTTGAGAGCACCCTCCAGCGCGATGGGGTAGTTGATGCCCCGACCCAGGAAGATCACGTCCTGGGTTTCGGCAAAGCGATGGGCCAAGGCTTCTGAGCGCTGATCATGGAGCGACACCAACTCCTGTAGCTGCTGGGGAAGCATGCGCAATTCATCCACCAGCGTCTGGATTTCAGCGGCTGAACGACTGCCGCGGCGTGCTGCGAAGGCCATCGCCAGGCCATAGAAGGCCAACAGCTGTCCTATGAACGTTTTGGTGGCCGCCACGCCCACTTCAATGCCGGCACCGATGTCCAAGACATGGGGAACCTGACGGGAGAGCGAACTCTCTGGACGGTTGGTCACCCCCAGCTGGCGCGGTGCATAGGCCGGGTCAGGGTGGGTGGTGCGGCGCTGGGCCTCCATCGCCAAGGCCGCAAGGGTGTCGGCTGTTTCGCCAGATTGGGTGACACCAATCGTGAGGGTATTAGGGGCCAGCGGCGGCGGGGCGTATCGAAATTCACTGGCGTAGTGAACGGCCGTGGGCAATCCTGCGAATTGCTCCAGCAAATGGGCACCCACCAGAGCCGCATGGCGACTGGTGCCGCAGGCCAGGATCTCGATTCGTTCGATGCCGGCATAAAAGGCCTCATCAAACGGCAAGGCCACGGGCATCGATGCCGGCAGCCCCGCTGGCAGATGGCGAGACACCCACAGTGCCGCCGTCTCTGGCTGCTCATGGATTTCCTTGAGCATGAAATGGCGGAACTCCCGCTTGTCCGCCATGTGGTTCATTCCTGTCAGCAGGGTCGGCATCCGCTGCTGACGCACGCCGTCGCCGTCGTAGAGCTCCACCCCCAGCGGCGACAACAGGGCCACTTCGTCGTCCTCCATCGGCAGGATCGTGCGGGTGAATCCGGCCAGAGCCGGGGTGTCGCTGGCACAGAGGAACTCGCCCTCACCCAGGCCGATTAACAAGGGGGCAGCCCGGCGGGCCACCACCAGAGCGCCAGGAGTCTGCTCCCAGATCACCGCCAGGGCGTAGGCCCCCTGCAGTTGGGGCAGCACGGCCTGCACCGCCTGAAGCAAGGTGGAACCGCTGGGCTGTTCGCCGTTCTGGAGGCTTCGGTGAAGTTCAGCGGACACCAGATGAGGGATGACCTCGGTGTCCGTTTCCGACTGGAACACCACGCCGCCAGCTTCAAGGCCATCCCGGAGCTGCCGGTGGTTTTCGATGATGCCGTTCTGCACCACAGCGACCCCTCCATCGGCACTGCAGTGGGGGTGAGCGTTGTGCTCCTCCGGTTTGCCGTGAGTGGCCCAACGGGTGTGGCCGATGCCGCACTGCCCGGGGGCCCCGATGGCCTCCACACGCTGACTGAGGTTGACGAGCTTGCCTTTGGCCCGCAGACAGGTGAGTCGTCCCTCACGGTTGACCGTCGCCACGCCAGAAGAGTCGTATCCGCGGTACTCCAGTTGCCGCAGACCCTCAAGCAACTGTGGCGCTGCAGGCTGGGACCCCACCAGGGCAACGATTCCGCACATAAAAAAAGCCCGGCACAAGCCGGGCCGAGCTTATGGCGTGATCACGCTGACGTCAGTAAGCCAAGCCCATGGAACGGGTGGTTTCATCACCCAGGTAGACCCGGATGCTGAGGAAGTCGGTGGGGCAGGCGGTTTCGCAACGCTTACAGCCGACGCAGTCTTCGGTACGGGGAGAGGAAGCAATCTGTCCGGCCTTACAGCCATCCCAGGGCACCATCTCGAGCACATCGAGGGGGCAGGCGCGCACACACTGGGTGCAGCCGATGCAGGTGTCGTAGATCTTGACGGCGTGGGACATGTACCCGGTGCGAACGAGGTCGTGAAGCAAACGTACCCGTGCCACCGCTGAGCCACGCAGCAGCCGTCACCGTTGTTAATGAGCTGCCCAAGTCCGAGAAGTTAGAAGAGGGCCTCCCCGTAAGATGCAGCGTCCCGTTGCCACGGCCATGTCACAGGAAGCGATCCTCGAGAAAGTCCGTTCCATCGTCGCGGAGCAACTCAGCGTCGATGCCGGTGAGGTGAAACCCGAATCCAACTTCCAGAACGACCTGGGCGCTGATTCCCTAGACACGGTGGAACTGGTGATGGCCCTTGAAGAGGCCTTCGACATCGAAATCCCTGACGAAGCCGCCGAGGGCATCACCACCGTGGGAGACGCCGTCAAATACATCGAAGACAAGCAGGCCTGAGCAACGACATGGTGGACGGTCTCCATCGCGTCGTCGTCACGGGCCTCGGCGCGGTCACACCGATCGGCAACACGGTTCAGGGCTACTGGAACGGCCTGATTTCCGGACGGAACGGGGTCGGTGCAATCACTCTGTTTGATGCGTCTGACCACGCTTGTCGCTTCGCTGCGGAAGTGAAGGACTTCGATCCCGCTGGGTTGATCGAACCGAAGGAAGCCAAGCGCTGGGATCGCTTCTGCAAGTTCGGTGTCGTGGCCGCCAAACAGGCCATCGCTGATGCCGGCCTCACGATTTCCGATGCCAATGCCAATCGCATCGGCACGATCATCGGTTCCGGCGTGGGCGGTCTGCTCACCATGGAGACCCAGGCCCACGTGCTGGAAGGCAAAGGTCCGGGACGGGTGAGCCCCTTCACCGTGCCGATGATGATTCCCAACATGGCGACCGGTCTGGCCGCCATTGCCCTTGGCACCAGGGGGCCGAGTTCCGCTGTGGCCACCGCCTGTGCGGCTGGCTCCAACGCCATCGGTGATGCCTTCCGGCTGCTGCAGCTGGGCAAAGCTGACGCGATGGTGTGTGGTGGTGCTGAATCGGCGATCACCCCTCTGGGTGTTGCCGGGTTCGCCAGCGCCAAGGCCCTGTCCTTCCGCAACGACGAACCCGCCACCGCCAGTCGCCCGTTCGACAAGGAACGCGACGGGTTCGTGATCGGCGAAGGGGCCGGCGTGCTCGTGCTCGAAACGCTGGAGCACGCGCAAGCGCGTGGCGCCACGATCCTCGGAGAAGTGGTGGGCTACGGCATGACCTGCGATGCCCACCACATCACTTCACCCACACCGGGCGGTGTCGGCGGCGCTGAAGCAATGCGACTGGCCCTGGCTGATGGCGGCATCGATCCATCTGAGATCGATTATGTGAACGCCCACGGCACCAGCACCCCTGCCAACGACAAGAACGAGACCTCGGCCATCAAGAGTGCTTTGGGGGATCGTGCGCTGCAGATTCCAGTGAGCTCCACCAAATCGATGACCGGCCACCTGCTGGGTGGATCCGGCGGCATCGAAGCGGTGGCCTGCGTGCTGGCCCTCCAGCATGGGGTCGTTCCCCCGACCATTAACCACACCAACCCGGATCCTGACTGTGATCTGGATGTCGTGCCCAATCAGGCGCGGGATCAGACACTGGGAGCGGTGTTGTCCAACTCCTTCGGCTTCGGCGGCCACAACGTCTGCCTGGCTTTCAAACGCGCCAGTTGAGCCTCAGGCTCTCATCGTGCGTCACAATCGCCCCAACTTTTCTCCTTAACACCATGGTCGCTGCGCCCGCGTCTCTCGACACGCTCTGCATCAACAGCATCCGGATGCTGGCCGTCGATGCCATCAACAAGTCCAAGAGCGGCCACCCCGGCCTGCCGATGGGCTGCGCACCCATGGGTTACGCGCTTTGGGACAAATTCCTCAAGCACAACCCCAAGAACCCCAAGTGGTTCAACCGCGACCGCTTTGTGCTGTCGGCTGGTCACGGCTGCATGCTGCAGTACGCGCTGCTGCACCTCACCGGCTACGACTCGGTGTCGATCGACGACATCAAGCAGTTCCGCCAGTGGGGCTCCAAGACGCCCGGCCACCCCGAAACCTTTGAAACCCCCGGTGTTGAAGTGACCACCGGCCCCCTGGGCGCCGGCATCTCCAACGCCGTCGGCCTGGCGATCGCTGAATCCCACCTGGCCGCCAAGTTCAACAAGCCCGGCGCCACCCTCGTGGATCACTACACCTACGTGGTGATGGGTGATGGCTGCAACCAGGAGGGCATTGCTTCGGAAGCCTGCTCCCTGGCCGGCCACCTGAAGCTGGGCAAGCTGATCGCCCTCTACGACGACAACCACATCACCATCGACGGCCGCACGGACGTGTCCTTCACCGAGGACGTGCTCAAGCGCTACGAGGCCTACGGCTGGCATGTGCAGCACGTGGCTGATGGCAACACCGACGTGGACGCCATCGCCAAGGCGATCGAAGCCGCCAAGGCCGTCACCGACAAGCCGTCGATCATCAAGGTGACCACCACCATCGGCTACGGCTCCCCCAACAAGGGCGACACCGCCGGTGTCCACGGTGCACCCCTGGGTGAAGACGAGACCGTTCTGACCCGTCAGCAGCTGGGATGGGAGTATGGCCCCTTCGAAGTGCCCCAGGAGGCCTATGACCAGTTCCGCCAGGCCATCGATCGCGGCGCCAGCCTCGAAGCCGAGTGGAACCAGACTCTGGCCACGTACCGCACCCAATTCCCTGCTGAAGCCGCTGAGTTCGAACGGATGCTCCGCGGTGAACTGCCCGAGGGATGGGACAAGGATCTGCCCACCGCTGGCCCTGACGAGAAGGGTCTGGCCACCCGCAAGCACTCCCAGATCTGCCTGGGTGCCCTCGGCCCCAACCTGCCCGAACTGATCGGCGGCTCGGCTGACCTCACCCACTCCAATTACACCGACATCAAGGGTGAGACCGGCTCTTACCAGCCTGAAACCCCTGAGAAGCGCTACCTGCACTTCGGTGTGCGTGAACACGCCATGGCGGCCATCCTCAACGGCATCGCGTATCACGACAGCGGCCTGATCCCTTACGGCGGCACCTTCTTGGTGTTCGCCGATTACATGCGCGGCTCCATGCGCCTATCGGCCCTGAGTGAGCTGGGTGTGATCTACGTGCTCACCCACGACTCCATCGGCGTCGGAGAAGACGGCCCCACCCACCAGCCGATCGAGACCATCCCCTCCCTGCGCGCCATGCCCGGGATGCTGGTGTTCCGCCCCGGTGATGCCAACGAAACCAGCGGTGCCTACAAGCTGGCGATTCAAAACCGCAAGCGCCCCAGCGCTCTCTGCCTCAGCCGCCAGGGCATGGCCAACCAGGCCAACTCCTCCATCGACAAGGTCGCCAAAGGTGGTTACGTGCTGGACGATTGCGACGGCACCCCGGAGCTGATCCTGATCGGCACCGGCACTGAGCTCGACCTCTGCGTCCAGGCTGCCAAGCAACTGACGGAAGCCGGCAAGAAGGTGCGCGTGGTCTCCATGCCTTGCGTCGAGCTGTTCGATGAGCAGAGCGATGCCTACAAGGAAGAGGTTCTCCCCAACGCCGTGCGCAAGCGCATGGTGGTGGAAGCCGCTGAATCCTTCGGCTGGCACCGCTTCATCGGCCTAGACGGTGACAGCGTGACCATGAACCGCTTTGGTGCTTCTGCGCCTGGTGGCACCTGCCTGAAGGAGTTCGGTTTCACCGTTGAGAACGTGGTGGCCAAGGCCAGCGCCCTGTTGGCCTGATCAACGACGGCCCAATCGAAAATTCAGACCCCTTGCCGCGGCAGGGGGTCTTTTTTTGTTCAACAAAAAATCGGCTCCTGAATCAGAAGCCGGGCATGCGAGCCAATTTGGAGTGGCCGCGTCAGTCAGCCTTATCGAGCTTCACAGGGGTGAGCTCTGCTACTCCACGAGCTTCCAGCACCTTCTCCAAACCTTCGATGTCCTCTTCGGTGATCTTGGTCTGCATCGGGCAGTGCTTGGGTCCGCACATCGAGCAGAACTCAGCCTGCTTATAAATATCGGCCGGCAGGGTTTCGTCGTGATACTCCTTGGCCCGCTCGGGATCCAAAGACAATTCGAACTGTTTGTTCCAATCGAAGTTGTAACGGGCGCGGCTGAGCTCGTCGTCGCGATCACGGGCACCGGGGCGATGGCGGGCGATATCAGCCGCATGGGCAGCGATCTTGTAAGCGATCAGGCCTTCACGCACGTCTTCGGCGTTGGGCAGACCAAGGTGCTCCTTAGGAGTCACGTAGCAGAGCATCGCTGTGCCATGCCAACCCGCCATGGCCGCACCGATGGCTGAGGTGATGTGGTCGTAGCCAGGAGCGATGTCGGTGACCAAGGGGCCGAGCACGTAGAAGGGCGCTTCGCTGCACTCCTCCATCTGCTTCTTCACGTTGAACTCGATCTGGTCCAGGGGCACATGACCAGGGCCTTCCACCATCACCTGCACGTCGTGCTTCCAGGCACGCCGGGTGAGTTCTCCGAGGGTCTTCAGTTCCGCCAGCTGAGCAGCATCGGACGCATCGTACTGACAGCCAGGACGCAGGGAATCTCCCAAGGAGAAGGTGCAGTCGTAACGCTTGAAGATCTCGCAGATGTCATCAAAACGTGTGTACAGAGGGTTCTGGCGGTGGTGGTAGAGCATCCACTGGGCCAGGATTCCTCCGCCGCGGCTGACGATGCCGGTAAGACGCCCCTTCACCTTGGGCAGGTGCTCGATCAGCAAACCCGCGTGGATGGTCTGGTAGTCCACACCCTGCTGGCAATGCTTCTCGATGATCTGAAGGAAGTCGTCTTCACCTAGCTTCTCGATCGAGCCGTGCACACTCTCCAGGGCCTGATACACCGGCACCGTGCCGATCGGCACAGGTGATGCATCGATGATCGCTGTGCGCACCTCATCAAGGTTCACTCCACCGGTGGAGAGGTCCATCACCGTGTCGGCGCCGTACTTCACCGCCAGCTTCAGCTTGTTCACCTCCTCGGCAGCATCGGAGGCATTGGGAGAGGCGCCGATGTTGGCATTCACCTTGCACTTGCTGGCGATGCCGATCGCCATGGGCTCCAGCCCGGTGTGATTGATGTTGGCGGGAATGATCATGCGGCCCCGGGCCACCTCCTCCATCACCAACGATTCGGGCAGGTTTTCCCGCTTCGCCACGTAAGCCATTTCCTCAGTCACCAACCCCTGACGGGCGTAGTGCATCTGAGACACGTTGGCCTGGCCCTTGCGGGGAGACACCCAGGAAGCGCGCATGATCGGAACTGCGATGGGAAGCCAGAGGTCGGCGACGGCCGGTTCGATCACGCTGGTCACTTCCCTGCGCCGGCATGACCCGGTTCAGGTTCAGAGGGTGTGATCTCAGCCCCGTCGGTTAAAAACCGTTCGAGGCACCCCTAGTGGTCTTTGAAAGCTAGCAAGCATCCCTGGCTTTCCAGGTCAGCTCGATTGCAGACCATTTAGAGCAGCTGCCACCACACGGTGATCACTGTCCTGCTGAAGAGGCTGCAACAGCGCTCTGGCCTGATCACCAATGGCCTGACCTGCTCCATCCCGCACCAGACGCCCAAGAATTTCGGCCCCGCTCACCCGCACCGTCCCGTCGGCATCGGTGATCGCCATCGTGGCCAGTTCCATCAACCAGGAGAGATTGATCTCCGGCTGCTCGGCCAGAGCCGAAAGAATGCTGCAACGCACCAGCCAGGCGTCATCGGCGGCAAAAGCGTGTTGCAGTAGCGGCCAGGCCTGTTCCACACCATAGCTCGCTAGGGCATTGGCCGCTTCCGCCCGCACATTCGGGTCCTCATCGTTCACCAACAAGCGACTCAACACCTCCCAGCCCTGCTCGGTGCGCTTGTAGCCCAGTCCACTGCAGCTCAACGACCGCACCAAGAACGGCTTTTGCTCGGTGCCCAACACCAGCAGCGGCACCGCATCAGCGTCGGAGACAAACCGGAGCTGGGTCAGAGCCGGCATGGCGCGCACCGGATCGCCGCTGGCAATGGCCTCCTGCAACAAGGCGAGATCTGGAACGGGGGTGTCGGAAGACTCGGTCATGCCATCAGTCTCACGGAGAAGAGTGCCGACTGCTGCGCAACGCACTCAGGATCCGGGCGCGGTGTCGGCGACGGCCCACTGCGCTGCCGATTATCAGGCCGGTTCCCACCAGCGCCGCCGGCAAAGCCTGAATCCGATCCCTGCCCTGGCGTTGATGCACAGCGACTAAAGCCAGCATCAGCAGCAACGGCGCACCGAGAGACACAAAGCTGAACGACAAGCGAGTCATAAGGGCGACTGCACCTCCATCCATTCCAAAAGGGTGGCAGTGAGCACCTGAATGCCGACCCCCAAGGCCCGCTCATCCAGCTGAAACCGGCCGTGATGCAGCGGCGCACAGCCATCCGGCCCAGCCACCCCAAGCCGGAGCATGGTGCCGGGCACATCCCGCAACAGCTCGGCGAAGTCTTCTGCTCCCAGCGACGGCAGATCAACCGGCAAAACCTGATCACGCCCCAGCAGCTGCACAGCACGACGTTCCATCAGATCAGTCAGGCCAGGGTCGTTGTGCACCGGCGGAGCAATGCAGCGGTAGCTCACCTCCGCCTCGCCACCACCACTGCGGCAGATCGCCTGCACGGTGTCGTCGATCCAGGCCGGCAGGCGCCCATGCAGCTCCAGATCGAGGCATCGCACTGTGCCCAGCAGTCGCACACGATCGGCGATCACATTGAAAGCACGGCCACCTTCCACCCGTCCGAAGCTGATCACCACAGGCTGCAGGGCATCAAGACGGCGACTGATGGCTTGCTGCAGTTCGGTCACCACCCGAGCGGCGAGCCAGATGGCATCCACCGCCTGATGAGGACGGGCACCATGCCCGCCTTCCCCTTGGATCTGGATCTCCAGTTCTCCCGCTGCTGCGGTGAGGCACCCGCGGCGGATACCCACGCTGCCCCCCGGCAGATTCGGCACCACATGCACGCCAAAAAGGGCGTTCAGCCCGTCGGTGGCGCCGGCATCCCGCATCCACACCGCCCCCTGCGCCAGCTCCTCCGCAGGTTGAAACAACAAACGAACGCGAAAGGGCAACTCCTCCCTGGCCCCCAGCAACCGGGCCACACCGAGTCCGATACAGGTGTGCAGGTCATGGCCGCAGGCGTGCATCACCCCCTGACGCGTGGAGGCAAAGGAGAGCCCGGTGCGCTCCTCCACAGGCAGGGCATCCATATCAACCCGCAGGCCAACCGTGGGTCCATCCAGCGGCCCCGTTTCTGCCACAACCCCCGTACGTCCGACGCCCTCCTGAACGCGCCAGCCGCAGGCCCGCAATTCTCCAGCCACCAGTGCTGCCGTCTGATGCTCCTCGCCGCTGAGCTCAGGGTGGGCATGCAGATGTCTCCGCAGCTCGATCAGCTCGGGCAGGGCCTGATCCAGGCCGTTCAACAGCTCCTGATCCAGCACCGTCATCGCTCCTCCAAAGCCAGAAAGGCCATCAGCTGCTTGGCGGGTTGCGGCGGCCAACGCCGCACATCAAGCAGCCACTCCTTCTGGCGATAACGGGTGTCGAGGCCAGCCGCCGCGGCCCAATGGCTTTCGGCTTCACCGGAAGACCCCCCTTGCCAGAGCAGGCCACTGAGGGCGGCCCGAGCATCAGCAAAGAGGGGATAACGGCGGATCAGCTTGCGCAGTTCAGCCTCGGCCCAAACCAGATCCTGCTGCTGCCATGCCGCCAGGGCGGCACTGGAGCGGGCCATGGCGAAACCGGGCCGGGCATCAGCTGCCTGCTGGTAGAGGCGTCTGGCGCTGTCCCAATCCCCGGTGGAACCCCGCACATTGCCAAGGTTGTAAAGCGCTGAGGCATCTGTGGCGTCCCGCTTCAGGATCCAGAGGTAATCCGCTTCAGCGGCAGCCCAGTCCTGAAGGGCCTCCTCAGCCGTACCCCGATTTAAGTGCGGATCCAGTTCCTCTGGAGCCAGCTCGATCGAACGGGTCTGATCGACGATCGCCCCATCAGGATCTCCAAGGGCCAAACGGACATTGCCACGGTTGCTCAGGGCAGCGGCATCGTTTGGGGATAGCTCTAGCACCTGATCCCAGAGCGGCAAAGCCCCCACAAAGTCTCCGCTCTGACTGGCCTGGAGAGCCCGGCCGTAGAGCGTTTCCAAATCCTCAGCTACAACGCTCTGAGGCAGGAGCCACAGCAGAACAGCCAACAGCGCAGCACACCAGCGCGTCATGCCGCCTCCTGCTCGCGGAGATGCGCGCGGGCGGCTTCGGTGAGCATCCGGCCTCGCGGTGTGCGTACCAGTAGCCCTTGCTGGAGCAGAAAGGGTTCCACCACCGATTCCAGCGTGGTGGGATCTTCCCCGAGGGCCGCAGCGAGGGTTTCAAGGCCTACAGGTCCACCGTCATGGTGCTGATCTAGTTGCGCCAGTAGACGTCGATCACCTGCATCCAGGCCACGATGGTCGACCCGATGCAGGCTCAGGGCCTGGCTCACCAGACCTTCATCAATCTGGTTCTGCCGCCCCTGAACGCAGGCCACATCACGGACCCGGCGCAACAGACGGTTGGCGATCCGCGGCGTGCCGCGGCAACAGCCCGCAATACGACGGCAGGCCCCAGCGGAGAGGGACACTCCGAGCAGATCAGCGGTTCGAGACACGATCGCCTCCAGATCCTCCAGGCCGTAAAACTCAAGCCGCTGGATCAGCCCGAAACGGTCGCGCAGCGGTGAACTGAGCGATCCAGCCTTGGTGGTGGCCCCTACCAGGGTGAAGGGTGGCAAATCCAGAGAGCGGGTTCGCGCTGTGCTGCCCTTGCCAACGGTGAGGTCCAGCCGTCGATCCTCCATCGCGGGGTACAGCAGCTCCTCCGCCACCCTGTTGAGGCGATGGATCTCATCGATGAACAGCAGATCCCGTGGCTGCACGTTGACCAGCAAACCCACGATGTCCCGGGGACGCTCCAGGGCCGGGGCACTGGTGATGCGGCAGGTCACCCCAAGTTCCTCGGCCAGCACCAGGGCCATGGTGGTCTTTCCGAGACCCGGAGGGCCGTAAAGCAACACATGGTCCAGGGCCTCACCACGACCGATGGCCGCCTGGACGGCGATGCCCAACACCTGCTTCAGTTCGTCCTGGCCGATGTAGTCGTCCAGGCGCTTGGGCCGTAATCCATCGTCGGGACGCCCGGTCGCTTCTTCCGGCGACGGCTGCGCATCGAGCACCGGCTCACGACGAGGAGCAGAGGAGCCGGCGTTGGAGGAGACGATCGCCATTTCTGCAGGGTACCCAGCCCTGGATAGGGTCGGGAGACGCAGCCGCAGCCATGGCCAAGGGGGGAGCAAAAAAAGCAGCCGCAGCCGCGGCCCGTGCCGCCGCCAATCGGATGCTGGCGGACAACCGTCAGGCCAGACATCAATACGAAATCCTGGAAACCCTCGAAACCGGCATCGAACTGGTGGGAACCGAGGTGAAGTCGATCCGCAACGGCAAAGCCAACCTGCGGGACGGCTTCTGCCTCATCCGCAACGGTGAACTGCAGCTGCACAACGTGCACATCTCACCCCACAGCCATGCAGGTGCCTACTTCAACCACGACCCCCTGCGCACCCGCAAGCTGTTGGCCCACCGCCGCGAAATCGACAAGCTGCGCGGTCAACTCGATCAGAAAGGCCTCGCCCTGATCCCCCTGAACATCCACCTCAAGGGCTCCTGGATCAAGCTCACCATCGGCCTTGGAAAAGGCCGCAAACTGCATGACAAACGTGCGGCTGAAAAAGAAAAGCAATCCAAGAAAGAGGTGAAGGCAGCGATGGCACGCTTCTGAATCACTCCATCGGGTCAAAGTCCAACGGCTCCGGCTCGATTGGAGCAAGCTCCCCAGCGGCCGGCTGCTGAACCTTTTTGGGCTGCGGCGGTGCATCGGCGCGGCAGGACAGGGTCAGGACTCCGGAAGCAACGCCGTCATTAACCACCAACACCTGCACCGGTGATCCCGCCTCGGCGGGGAGGCTGACCACCCGCAGCGGGCCCCTCGCCGCCAGCACCTGGCCTTGCGAACCAAACACTGTCATCTCCATCAACGGCGTGCCGTTGATCCCCAGCACCAGCGATGATCCTGCTGGAACCGTCACCGCGATCAAACGGGCTCCGCCCGACGACACCCTGAGCGAGCGGGTGGTGGCTTCCCCAGATCGCGCGGCGATCGTATCGATCCGAATGCCCTGCAGCGTCTCCATTGCTGCGGCGATCCACAGCTGCCGGTAAGGCTCTACAGCGGGGCTTCCGCTGACATCGCCAGGGAGAACGTTGCGCGCGGCGGCAGTCACCAGCTCCTGAATCACCCGAGGGTGAACGTCCTGCTGGATCAGGATCTGCTTCTGCTGGTCCCAGTCCTGGGTGTCGAGCTGTCCCAGCCGGGCGCGGATCGATGGCGGCAGTTGCTCAACCCGCGCCAACCACTCCTCAGACAGATCCTCCCAGACCTGCCTCAACGGAGCATCCTCCACCGAAGCGGAAGGCAACCGCCCTCCCCGCTCGGGGAAACGGCTGAGCCAGCTGCTGTCCACCAAACTGAGGAACCAGGTGCGGTTGATCTGCAGCGCCCGCAGGCGGTTGAGCAACTGCTGTCGCGACTCTGAATCTTGAGGTTGAGATGGTGGCTGCGGACTAACCACACGCTCCCGTTCCGCGCGCTTGGAGTCGGCCGCAGGGGAATCCTCCGAACTTGATCCACGGGAGAGGACCAACCAACCAATCAGCGTTCCCAGCAAAGCTGAGATCACTAGAGCGGCGACTACGGGCCACACACGCCCCTCTGCGGCTCGCTCGCGTTGGCTGGCGATAACACGGGCCATCTCCGACCTCCGGACCGGACGAGCTTCAGAGCCCGCAAATTTCCTCACTCAATCGTAAGGACGCTGCGGCGATGGGCAGCTCGCTTTAGGGTCCGCGGCGAACGTTGAACCTGGTCTTGCAGCTGAACACCCTGCTGGAGGTGCGTCATCGCAGTGAGGCGTTGATCGATCCCCTGGAACCGGAGGATCTGGGCCTGCAGGGAATGGCGGATGCCAGTCCACCGAAGTGGCATCTGGCTCACACCAACTGGTTTTTTGAGACCTTCCTGCTGCAACCACATCTCAAGGGGCACGTGCCCTGTGATCCCCGCTGGGCCTATCAATTCAATTCCTATTACGACAGCGTTGGTGATCGACACCCCAGACCCCAGCGGGGACTGCTGAGTCGGCCAACCATCACGGACATCCTGCGCTGGCGCTCCCGGGTGAATGAAGGACTCGAGCAGTTGCTCAAAGCACCCGATGAAACCTGTCTTCAGCTCATGGAGTTGGGTCTTCAGCACGAACAGCAGCATCAGGAGCTGCTGTTAATGGACCTGTTGGATGGCTTCAGCCGTCAACCGCTAGAGCCTTGCTATCAGCGTGAGGCAGACCTGAGCAGCCAGACCACATCCGATGGATGGCTGCGCTGCGACGAAGGTTTGGTAACGATCGGCCATGGGGGAGCGGGCTTCCACTTCGACAACGAAGGGCCTCGTCATCGTGTGTGGCTGGATGGGTTCCAGATCCGCAATGACCTGGTGAGCAATCGCGCCTTCCAGGCCTTCATCGCGGACGGTGGCTACGCACGCCCGGATTTATGGATGAGTGAAGGCTGGAGCCTCTGTCAGCAGAACGGCTGGACCGGCCCGTGCTACTGGCGTGGCGTTCAGGAGGAATTCACCCTGGCCGGCCGCCAGCCGCTGGATCCGGATGCTCCTGTGCGGCACTTGAGCTGGTTTGAAGCGGATGCCTTCGCCCGCTGGAGTGATGCCCGGCTGCCAACAGAAGCGGAATGGGAGCACGCCGCTGCAGTCCACGGCGAAGCCCTGCTGCACAGCCATGGGGTGTTGTGGCAGTGGACAGCAAGCCCTTATCGCCCCTACCCCGGGTTTGTGACACCGCCCGGCGCCATCGGCGAATACAACGGCAAGTTCATGAGTTCTCAGTTTGTGCTGCGGGGCAGTTGCTGGCTGACGCCCCCCGGCCACAGCCGGAATACCTACAGAAATTTCTTCCCACCCGCCAGCCGTTGGATGGCTGCAGGCCTGCGGCTGGCGCGATGACCATCGAGCTGCTGGATCTCCACCCTGCGCCCGCCGATCTGCGTCGGCTGGTGGAAGACGGCCTGCGTAGCCGCCCTCGGCAGCTCCCAGCCTGGCTGCTGTATGACGACGAAGGCTCACGGTTGTTCGCTGCGATCTGCGAACAACCCGAATACAGCCTGACGCGCACGGAACTGGCCATGCTGGATCAGCATGCGAAGGCCTTGGCCGCTGCGGTTGGCCAGGGGGTGATGGTGGAATTCGGCATCGGCCATGCCCCCAAGGTGTCCCCCCTGTTGAACGCCATGCATGCCAGCACCTTTGTGGCATTGGACATCAGCTCTTCGGCGCTGCAGGAGGCGCTGGAGGCGCTGAGGGCGGATCATCCGACGGTTTCAATGCTGGGGATCTGCTGCGACCACAGCCAACTAGAGGCCCTGCCGGCCCATCCACTGCTGGATGGACAACCTCTTGTGGGGTTCTTTCCGGGAAGTTCCCTGGGCAACTTCAGTCCTGATCAGGCCATAGAACTATTGAGACGGTTTCGCCACCTGCTCCGCGGTGGGCCGCTACTGCTGGGGCTGGACCAACCCCGCGATCCAACGCTGCTGGAGGCCGCCTACGACGATGCAGCAGGGGTCTCTGCAGCCTTCGCCCGCAACCTGCTGACACGGCTGAATCGCGATCTGCAAGGAAACATCGACCCAACATCCTTTGCCTATCGAGCCCGTTGGCAACCTCAGGCGAGTCGCATCGAGATGGCACTGGTGAGCCGTTGCGATCAGACCGTCCAGTTGGCAGGGCGACCCTGGTCCTTCACTACCGGTGACCTCTGGATCACGGAGCACAGCGTGAAATACAGCCCCGCCGCCGCTGCCGAGCTGGCCCTGCGAGCCGGCTGGACGATCCAGGAACGCTGGCATGACGCTGAGGATCACCTATCGATGCATCTGCTGCAGCCGGCAGACTGAACCAGAATTCCAGGTGAGTGCGATGAAAACCGAGGAACGGCGTCAGGCGATTAAGCAGCAGCGCGAGCAGCTGATCCAGGAGCTTGAAGCTGTATACCTGGCAGCGTTTGATCGTCTTGGTGGACTGGAGGGAGAGGTCGGCGAAGTGAAAGCGGCGCAGTTGACCCAGATAATCCTCAACTCGAAGACAGCCGCGATCGAACCCCTGCAAGCCGAGATCGAGAAACCGGTGATCACCACACCGGGGAGCAACCCATGAGCAACTGGCTGGAGCAACTGGAACGGGAGCTGGACCAACGGCTGGCTGCGTTTCTGAGCCAGAACCCCGTACAGGAGGAGTTGTTCAGGCAGCAACACCAGCTGGACCGAGCTCAGTCCCTGCAGCGCCAACGGCAGCAATTGCAACAGGATGCCGAGGAACAGCGAAAACAGCTCCTCGCCCTCGCCGCAGACGTCCGCGCCTGGACGGAGCGTACGGAGCGAGCCAAACGTGCCGGTGAGAAGGAGCTCAGCCAACGGGCTGAACAGCATCTCAACGGCCTGATGAATCAGGGACGAACGCTATGGATGGACCTGGCTGACCTGGGCCGGCGGTTCCAGGAAGTGGATCAGCAACTGCACGAACTGAGCCAGCAACAGCGCAGTGGTGTGACTTCCCTTGATCGGGACTGGGCCCTGTTCGAAGCGGAACAGGAACTGGAGCAGTTACGCCGTGACGCCGGCCTGAACTGACTCAGGCCTTGGGGGCGGGGGGATCAAGGCTGACACCCTCGGGCGGAGGCGTGGGATCCGGGTCCGCAATCAGCATGTGCTGCAGCACGATTTCAGGGCGCTCGCTATCGCGCCAGCGAATCCGATAAGCGGGCATCTTGGTGCCACGGCTGGTGGTCTGCTCCACCGGTTCCATCACCCAACCCCGGCGGGAACGGCCCTGGGGGTTGCGCTTGACCACAGCATCAGCGTGCTTGAAGCGGAACCCTACGCGCTCTCCACTCATGGGATTCGGACCATGCCACTGGGTGAATTATCCCATTGCGGGGGCATCCTCCGCCCTGGGCTCCGGCCGCAGGAGTGGGAAGGCGATCACATCGCGGATCGACGGGCTGTCCGTGAGCAGCATCACCAAACGATCGATGCCAATGCCTAACCCACCGGTGGGAGGCATGCCCACCTCGAGGGCCGTGACGAAGTCTTCATCTAACCCCTGCGCTTCGAGATCCCCGGCGGCCTTACGGGCCTGCTGGGCCTCCAGACGCTGCCGCTGATCCACCGGATCGGTGAGCTCACTGAATGCATTGGCATGCTCGCGGCCAACGATGAACAGCTCAAACCGTTCCACCAGGCCGGGTTTGCTGCGGTGAGGTCGGGCCAGCGGTGAAATCTCCACCGGGTAATCGGTCACAAAGGTGGGTTGGATCAGCGTTGTCTCCACCGCCTGCTCGAAGGCTTCATTCAGCAGACGCCCCACGGAGTCCGCCAGTTCAGGCGCATGCAGGCCCTTGGAAGTCATCGCCGCCGCGGCCTCCTCACGGCTCTGGAAACTCTGGAAATCAAGACCGGTGGCTTCCGCAACCAGCTCATGCATGGTGGCCCGGCGCCAGGGAGGGCTGAGATCAATCTCGGTGTCCTGATAGGTGATCTGACAACTGCCACACACCTCCTGACAAACAGCGCTCACCATCTGCTCGGTGAGCTCCATCATTCCGATGTAATCGGAATAGGCCTGATAGATCTCCACCGAGGTGAATTCAGGGTTGTGGCGGGTGCTGACCCCTTCGTTGCGAAAGATCCGGCCCAGCTCATACACCCGCTCGAAGCCACCCACCACCAGGCGTTTGAGATGTAGTTCGGTGGCGATGCGCAGGGTGAGGGGAAGATCCAGGGCGTTGTGGTGGGTCTCGAAGGGTCGAGCATCGGCACCGCCCGGTTCGCTCTGCAGCACCGGCGTCTCAATTTCGAGAAAATCCCGCTGATCCAGCCAGCGGCGGATGCCGCTCACCAGCCGTGCCCGGCGGCGGAAGGTCTCCCGGCTGTCTGGCGACACGATGAGGTCGAGATAGCGCTGGCGATAGCGCTTCTCCACATCGGCCAGGCCATGCCACTTATCCGGCAGCGGTTGCAGCGCCTTGGTGAGCATGCGCCAATCGCTCACCTTCACCGACAACTCACCGCGATCGGTGCGGCGCAGCGTGCCGCTCACCCCAAGCCAGTCGCCACCATCCACCAGCCCGGTGATCTGCTTGAACCAGCCCTCCTGCTGGGCCTCCAGGCTCGCTTTCTCGAGAAACAGCTGAATGGTTCCGGTCTCATCCGCCAGGGTGAAGAAAGCGAGCTTGCCCATCACCCGCCGGGTCATCACCCGTCCGGCGACGGACACCGTCACCGCACGTTCCTCGCCATTGGGGAGGTCGGCATGGGCCTCCTGCAGGGCCGCCATGCGATGGGTTGGCTCAAAGTTGAGGGCGTAGGGACCCTGGCCCAGATCAGCCAGCGCCTGGGATTTCTCCAAACGGGTGTCGCGCAGCTCAGACACAGCAGACGGGTCAATCGGGCGCCATCCTGCCCGCTCGCGGGGGGATCAGGCCGTCGCCGCGGTCTCTCCCAGACGCTGAGAGCAGTAGCCGATGCCACGAACAGTCAGAATCAGCTCGGGATTGCGGGGATCTGGCTCCAACTTGCCCCGCAGTCGCGCCACGTAAACGTCTACCACACGCAGGTCCGCAGCACGGCGCGGCGGATACCCCCAGAGCTGCTCCAGAATTTCTGCCCGCGGCACCACCTCGCCGGGTTCACGGAACAACAATTCCAGCAGGCTGAATTCGGTGTAGGTGAGGTTGATCCGTTCAGCACCGCGGGTGACCTGACGGCGGTTGGTGTCCACCACCAGCTCACCGAGACGCATCACGCCTTGCCCTGTGGGCAGCTCACGGCTCTCAATTTCGGCAGCACCTCGACCGACTCTGCGCAGGATGGTGGAGATGCGTGCCTCAAGTTCCTTAGGGCTGAACGGTTTTGGCAGGTAATCGTCAGCTCCCAGATCCAAGCCAGCAACTTTCTCGGAAATGGCGTCGACGGCGGAAAGAAAGATGATCGGGACGCAGGATTCGGCCCGAAGCCGCCGACAGACAGCGAAGCCATCCAGCTTCGGCAGCATCACATCAAGAACTACCAGGTCGGGCGACTCGCTGTGAAACAGCTCAAGGGCCTGCTCACCGTCTTCAGCGCAAACAACGCGATACCCCGACAGCTGCAGGCGCATCACGAGCACGCGCCTGACAGCTGCCTCGTCATCAACAACGAGAACAGTGGCTTTTGTTTGGCTCAGGGCGTCACCAGACATCAACCTGGCTTAACAGGTTGAAACCATACCGTTCAACCCGAACGGATCGGGACGAAAGCGCTTCTGCCGCATTCCCTTTACCGATTCTCTTAAGGATGTTCGGCCTCGGTTAGGGCCATCGGGCCTGGGAATACAGGTTCCATTCACGGGCCGCCTCTCCGAGCGCTGCGTCGCTGCTCAACTGCCCCAGCATTGCGCGCTGCAGCTGGGTGTACACGATGCTCTGCAGACGCTTGATGCCCGGCAATGCAGGCACCAGAACCCTGGCCTGCGTGAGGGTCTGGGCGGAGAGCAAACGGGCCCTGCGGATCTGCCGCTCCGGCTCGGTGCTGGGTTGTTCCTGCTCCAGAGACGAGCGCACCGCCGCCAGAGCGTCAACGGACGAGGGCAGCACCCGGGCCTGTTCAGCAAAACGGGTTTGGTTGGCGGCATTGGTGAGGAACAAGGCCAGATCCACGGCCTCCTGGGCGCGCGCACTTTGCTGCGGAACAGCCAGGGTCATCACGGCCACATTGGCCGTGCCATCAGGTCCGGTGAGGGGCGGATGCGGTTCCGTTGCGGCGGCGATGCCCGGGGCATTCACCTGAATGCTGCGCAAAAACTCCGCGCCGGTGGCTGCCATGGCGAGATCACCGCTCTGGAACAGTTCGATCGCTCGGCGCTGCCCCTGGCTGACCACCTCCCGGGGAAGCAGTCCCTGCCGGTACAGATCCGTCCAGAAGCGGAAGGCCTGGCGACCGGCTGGACTGTCGAAGGCAGCCCGGCGCTGGCCATCCAGCAGGGTGACCCCCATCTGCACAAAGGACTCCAGCAACTCCGCCGAGTCATCCGGCACGGTCGTGATAAACAGTCCGTAACGACCGGTTCGCTCGCGGATCCTGCGCGCAAAGTCGGGAATCTGCTCCCAACATCTGGGGGGCTGATCAATGCCAGCGCGCTCAATCAACCTTCGGTTGACCAGGCTGAGGCGAACCGTGAGGTACCAGGGAATCGCGATCTGCCCGGCATCGGCATCGCGACAGGCATCCCAGACGGACGGAAGATAAAGATCAGCGGCATGCGGAGGCAGCAGCGTAGTCAGATCCGTCAGTCCCCCCTTGCTGGCGAGATTGGCGGCAAACGGCGGGTTGAGATTCACCACATCGGGCGCCGTACGGGCGTAAACGGCCGCCAGCAGCTTGCGCTCCACTGAACCCCAAGGGAGGTCCGTCCAGCGGACGGCCGCAGCCGGGTGGCGTTGCTGCCAAACCCCGAGCACATCAGCGAAGTAGTCATTGAATTTGGGAGCCAGTTGCAGGGTCCAGAGCTCCAAGGACCGCTGCTGCGACGGAGATCGACTGCAGGCCGCCAGCCCTGCCGCGACGGATCCCATCAGCAGCTCCCGGCGGCTGAGTCTCATGACGGCACCCTCCGTCGCCAGATCAGCAGTTGAACAGACGCGAGCATCGGTGCCAGCAGCCCGGTGATCAGAGCCTGACACCAGAGGGTGTGCCACCCCCAGCCCTGCAGCTGGGGCTCCAGCGGCCAGCCGGAACGAATCACTAGTTGAACCAACACCGTGGTACCCAGGAGCATGGACCCCAGCCAAGCCAGCAAACCGAGATTGAGGCTGCGTTGAATTGGCTGGGCGCGACGCCCGAGCCGCCCCCACCACCAACCCAGCAGCACCAACGCCGGAATCTGACTCCAACCCGACAGATGCAGACCATCCATCACCAATCCCACCGCCAAGCCGGACAACGCTCCGGAAAGCGGACCCTCCACCAACGCCCAGGGCAACAGCCAGATCACAGCCCAAGACGGTGGGACGCCATCGAGACCCAGCCAGGGAGGTGTGGCGAGGGTGGCCAATGGCACGAGCAGGCTTGAGGCCACACAGATCGGCTGTTGATGCAGGCGGGCCATGGTCAGCGCGTCTTCACCTGCACCCAGTCGATGGCCTCCGGCGCAGCGATCAGCTGCACCACAGCGGTGGTGGCCGGCGCCGCCTGCTCGTCCACGGCCTGAACCACCCCCACAGGAATGTTGGGCGGCAGCAACGTGCTGGCTGGCGACGTGCTCACCAGATCACCCGGCCGCACATCAGGATCGCGATCGATAAAGCGCAGCTGAGGTCGACTGGAGCCCAGACCCACCAGCAGGCCATGGCGGCGGGAGCGGGGCAACCAAACGCCGATCTCGTGGCCTGGAGAGGTGAGCAATTTCACCCGTGCCGTAGCGGGTGTCGTGCTCGAGACCCGGCCCAGCAGTCCCCCAGGCCCCAGGACGGCGTCGTTCACGGCGATGCCCTGGAGAGCACCCTTGCCGAGCTCCAGTTGCTGCCACCAGCCACGGGGGCGGCGGGCAATCACCGCCGCAGACACCACACCTTCAGCAGCGCCAGCCTCCTGAAGAGCCAGAAGACCGCGCAGGCGCTGGTTGTCTTGCTCCAGGAGCGACAACCTGGATTTCTGTTCCAGATCGCTGGCGGCCACAATCCATTCCCGCTGGGCTGAACCGGGCCAGAACGGGCGGCTGAGCAAGGCATAGGCGTCAGCGAATCCGGCACCTTTGCTGAAACGCACCAACACCAGGCCTGCCAACAGCAGAAGCCAAGGGGTGAACTGACCCAGTCCGCGCCAGCGACTGTTCCCAGGCCGCAGCGTTGGGGCCATGGGCTCAGGCGCCGGCGGGGGAGCGGATGAATTCCGGCGTGTCCACAACACGCTGCAGGCGCTTCCAGTCCTCCAGCACCTGGCCGCAGCCATTGACCACGCAGAGGAGAGGGTCTTCTGCGATGTGCACAAAGATGCCGGTCTCGTGGCTGATCAGATCACTGATACCGCGCACCAACGCTCCACCTCCGGCCAGCATGATGCCGCGATCGACGATGTCGGCAGCCAGTTCGGGGGGGGTGCGCTCGAGGGTGCGCTTCACAGCTTCAACGATCACGTTGAGGGGCTCGGCGATCGCTTCCCTCAGGTCTCCGGCTTTGAGGTTGATGGTGCGGGGCAGTCCAGAGAGGAGGTGCAGCCCTCGCACGTCCATCGACTCCTGATCGAAGGCATCATCGGGGAACGCAGAGCCAATGCGGATCTTGATGTCTTCCGCAGTGCGCTCGCCCACCACCATGTTGTGGACCTTCTTGAGATAAACGCCGATTGCATCACTGATCTCATCACCGGCGACGCGCACGGATTCACTGAGCACCGTGCCACCGAGGCTCAATACCGCCACCTCCGTGGTGCCACCGCCGATGTCGACGATCATCGTGCCGACGGGTTCGGTGACCGGCAGGCCGGCACCGATGGCAGCGGCCACCGGCTCATCGATCAGATGCACCTCGCGAGCGCCGGCCATGCCGGCCTCACGCACGGCGCGACGCTCAACGCCGGTGACGCCACTGGGGATACCCACCACCAAACGGGGCGCCATGATCCCTCTGCCTTCATTGCCCTTGGTGATGAAGGTCTTAAGCATCTGCTCTGCTGCATCGAAATCAGCGATCACACCGTCGCGCAGCGGCCGCACGGCGCGGATGTTCCCCGGGGTCCGGCCCAGCATCAATTTGGCTTCGTCACCCACCGCGAGGGTGGCGCCACGCTCAAGATCCAGTGCCACCACAGAGGGCTCCTGTAGCACGATGCCTTTACCTGAGACGTAAATCAGCGTGTTGGCAGTGCCCAGGTCGATGCCGATGTCGCGAGACAGCTGGAAACGACGAAACAGCACGGCCACAGGACCTCAGGCCGGCGAATCATAGGGGTGGAATTCGACCCTGCCTGTTACATCCGGCGGGAGGGGTGGAACTCCTTGAAAGCAGCCACAGAAACCGTGGCGCATCATTGAAACCAACACAAGGAGAAGACCCATGGGCGTGAATTCCGTCACCCTCGTCGGCCGTGCCGGCCGCGACCCCGAAGTGCGCTACTTCGAATCGGGAAGCATGGTTGCCAACCTCACGATGGCCGTGAATCGCCGCAGCCGCGACGACGAGCCGGACTGGTTCAACCTCGAGATCTGGGGCAAACAGGCCCAGGTGGCCGCTGATTACGTGAAAAAAGGCTCGCTGCTGGGCATCATCGGCAGCTTCAAGCTGGATCGCTGGACCGACCGCAACAGCGGTGAAGAACGCAGCAAACCGGTTGTCCGCGTCGATCGCCTTGAACTGCTGGGCTCCAAGCGAGACAACCAGGAGGCCTCTGGCAGCTTCGGTGGCCAGGCCACGGATGAAGAGATCCCCTTCTAAAGCCAGCGGTTGACGCCGGCGGTCAGTCGGACGACTGACGCCGGCACCAGACCCGCAGCCCCAGCCAGATCGCCCCAGCAAGAACAGCCACCACCAGCAGCACCTTCACGGCTTTGGAAACCGGGTCGATCCACAGTTCAACGTTGCTATAGCCCTCGCCAAGCGCCATCCCCGCCACAGAGAGCAGGACGGTCCAGATCAGGCTGCCGGCTGTTGTCCAGAGCAGAAACGGGGCCATCGGCATCATCTCGATGCCAGCCGGCACAGAGATCAAGGTGCGGATGCCGGGCACCAGCCGGCCCCAGAACACCAGTGCCGTTCCATAGCGGCCAAACCAACGGCGACTGCGTCCCAGTTCTTCGGGGCTGATGCCGATCCAGCGACCGTGGTTGCCAAGCCACTGCTCAATTCTTTCTTCGTTGATCAGTCGACCGATCCCATACCAAGGAAGAGCACCGAGCACCGTTCCCAAGAGTCCGGCCAGCACCACCGGCACCAGATCCAGCTGACCCTGCTGCACATAAAACCCCCCGAGGGGCATGATCAATTCGGAAGGAATCGGCGGGAACAGGTTCTCCAGAAACATCGCCGCAAAAATGGCGGTGTACCCCAGCCATTGGTTCGCCTCCACCGCCTGACCGATCAGCTGCGGCAGCTGCGTGATGGCATCAGAAAGCCCCATGGAGCCTGAGCGTGATCGCGCAAGTCTTCCATGGGGCTGAACAATCCGCCGATTGGTGGATCAATAGCGGTAGTGGTCGGGCTTATAGGGACCTTCAACAGGCACGTTGATGTAATCGGCCTGGTCTTTGCTCAGCTCGGTGAGCTTGGCGCCGATGCGATCCAGGTGCAGACGGGCCACCATCTCATCGAGGTGCTTGGGCAGCACGTAGACCTCTTTGCCGTACTCGTTGCCCTTGGTGAACAACTCGATCTGAGCCAGCACCTGGTTGGTGAAGGAGTTGCTCATCACGAAGCTGGGGTGACCAGTGGCGCAGCCGAGGTTCACTAGACGGCCTTCCGCCAGCAGGATGATTCGGTTGCCGCTGGGCAGGGTGATGTGGTCCACCTGTGGCTTGATGTTGTCCCACTCGTATCCCTTGAGAGAAGCGACATCGATCTCATTGTCGAAGTGGCCGATGTTGCAGACGATGGCCTCATCCTTCATTTTCTCCAGGTGCTCGTTGCGAATCACCTGGTAGTTGCCGGTGGCGGTCACGAAGATGTCCATCTCCTCCACCACGTCCTCCAGGCGGACCACGCGGTAACCCTCCATGGCAGCCTGCAGGGCGCAGATGGGATCCACTTCGGCGATGCAGACGGTGGCGCCAAGACCGCGCAGGGACTGGGCTGAGCCCTTACCCACATCGCCGTAGCCCATCACCAGGGCCTGCTTGCCGGCCACCATCACATCGGTGGCTCGCTTGATGCTGTCCACCAGCGACTCGCGGCAGCCGTAGAGGTTGTCGAACTTGCTCTTGGTGACGGAGTCGTTGACGTTGATGGCGGGGAAGGGCAGTTCACCGCTCTTCTGCATCTTGTAGAGGCGAGCCACACCCGTGGTGGTCTCTTCCGTGACGCCCTGAATCTCGGCTTTGGTGCGCGAATAGAAGGTGGGATCCTGGGCCAGCTTCTTCTTGATCGACGCGAACAGAAAGGTCTCCTCTTCGTTGGAGGGATTGTCCAGAACGGTGATGTCCTGCTCAGCCTTGCTGCCGAGCATCACCAGGCCGGTGGCATCGCCACCGTCGTCGAGGATCATGTTGGGGGAACCACCGTCACCCCACTCGAGGATGCGGTGGGTGTACTCCCAGTACTCCTCCAGGGTCTCGCCCTTGACGGCGAAGACTGGAATGTTCTGGGCTGCAATGGCGGCAGCGGCGTGATCCTGGGTGGAAAAGATGTTGCAGGACGCCCAGCGCACCTCGGCGCCCAGCTCCACCAGGGTCTCAATCAGACAGGCGGTCTGGATCGTCATGTGCAGAGAGCCGGCGATGCGGGCGCCCATCAGCGGCTTCTCCGTGCCGTACTTCTCACGCAGCGCCATCAGACCGGGCATTTCGGTCTCGGCGATGTCGAGCTCCTTGCGGCCGAAGGCGGCCTGGTTGATGTCGGCGATGACGCAATCGACACCAAGCTTGAGTTCGGTCGCGGTTGTGGGCGCTGCCACCATGACTTAATGCTCCCTGGGAAACGTGGAGGTGAATCTCTGCAGAGACTCCGAGGCTTCGGGCTCGCTTGGACCGGACTTTACACAGTGTGTCTGGGAGCTTGAGACCCTTGAGACGACCCGGCGACTGGGGGAGCACCTGCTGAGGAAACTGCCAAGGGGAAGCATCCTGTTGCTCCAGGGAGAACTGGGTGCAGGCAAAACCTCCCTCGTGCAGGGCCTTGCACAGGCCTGCAGCATCACGGAACCGATCACCAGTCCGACCTTCGCCTTGGCCCAGCACTACCCGGACGGGAATCCGCCCCTCGTGCATCTCGATCTCTACCGACTGGAGGCTCCTGGGTCAGCGGATGAGCTGTTTTTGCAGGAGGAAGAGGAGGCGCGTGCCCTCGGGGCCCTGATGGCTGTGGAGTGGCCGGAGCGACTGGGACTTCAACTCCCGGAGGCCTGGCGGTTGGAGCTCACCTATCTGCAGACAGGACGACGGGCTCAGCTCAAGCCACCCAAAAACGCCTCCACCTGAGCTTCTGTGGGCTGCGGATCAATGCCACCCGCACCTCCACAAACCAGGGCGCCGCAGGCGGCCGCAAAACGGATTCGCTCTCTGGGTGCTGCAGCCCAACGGTGCAACAGACCAGCCGTGAAGGCATCACCAGCACCGGTGGTGTCCACCACCTGCGGCGGCTGAAAAGCAGGCTGCGTGCCAGATGCACCATCCATCCACCAACGCACCGGTTCTGCCCCGTCTGTCACCACCACATCCGGAGCCTGAGGGAGCTGAGCACTGATGGCCTGCGGGTCCGTTGAGCCGAACAACCAGATCGCCTCCTCCCGCGCCAGCTTGATCAGGGCCGCTTGCTCCAGCAGCGGACGCATGACTGCGATGGCATCAGAGGACGGACCCGCCGCGGGATCGGCAGCGGCATCCCAGAACGTGGGTCGCCAGTTCACATCCAGGGCGACGGCGGTGCCGTGCTGGCGGGCCTGATCCAAGACGGCCTTCAGCGTTGACGCCGATGTGGCAGTTGCCAAGGGGATGGTGCCCACCAACAGCCAGCAGGCTCCCTTTGGAAGGTGGATGGGACCCAACGCCTGATCAGCAAATCCCTGGCCTTGATCGCCGGCAAACCCCTGAAACTGGCGTTCTCCTTTCTGGTTGCGACGCACCAAAACGATCCTGGACGGGCGATCCGGGTTCATCTGGAGGCCGGAGCTCTCGACGCCGCGCTGCTGAAACAGAGCTGAAAACTGTTCGCCAATGAGGTCATCACCTAGGCAACCGAAAAACCCCACCGGTGTACCCAGTCGGGCTAGACCACAGGCCACATTGGCGGGCGCTCCGCCAAGGCGATCATCCACAGGACCGTCGACCGCCGGGTCACCACCAAGGGGACCCAGACGATCGACCAGAGCTTCACCCAGGCAGACGACCATCGAGGAGAGCTGCACCAGGGATTGTCAAGGCTTCCCTCAGGCTGACCAGATCAGCCCAAGCTGCCAAGCAAGGCCTCAATGATCCGTGCGTTGGCGGCTGGGAAAGGGAAATTCTTCAGTTCCTCGGGCCGCACCCAGCGCACCTGCTGGCTGGCCAACGGCTGGGGATCTCCTGAAACCCATGTGCAGAGATGCACCACAAAACGCAATTTCTTGTGGCTGTAGGCGTGATCGACGGTGATCAATTCGGCGCCGACCGTCACAGCAATGCCAAGTTCCTCCTGCAACTCTCGGGCAATACAGGTTTCGATCGTTTCGCCCTCTTCCAGTTTTCCACCGGGGAACTCCCACAAGCCGCCGAGAAGCCCCTTCTCCAAACGCTGGTCGATCAACAACTCTCCTTGGGCATTGAACACAACACCGACGCAAATGACCTGAAAGGGCAGGGGTTTCTGGGCATCGCTCATCGGCCAGCTGGTCGGATCGCCGGCAGCGTAAGCAGCGCAACTGGACTGCCACGGACACCTCCCACAGTCGGGGTTGCGGGGGGTACAAACCGTTGCCCCCAGATCCATCAACGCCTGGTTGGTATCCCGAGGCCTCAGCGGATCAAGCAGGGCTTCGCTCCAAAACCAGAACATGGCCGCGTCCCTGGCCGGAGGGCGCGGATGGGCCGTCAATCGCGCCAACACCCGTTTGACGTTGCCATCGAGGATCGGCAACCGGAGATTGAAGGAACTGGAGAGGATGCTGCCCGCGGTGGTGCGGCCGATGCCCGGCAAGGCCATCCACCCCGCCAAAGTGCGGGGCCAGGGTCGACCCAACAGCAGCTGTGCCGCCTCATGCAAACGGCGAGCCCGCGAGTAATAACCAAGGCCCTGCCATTGCAGCCGAACCTGCTCGAGAGATGCCGCGGCCAATGCGTCCAACGTGGGGAAAACAGCCATCCATCGCTCCCAGTAAGGGAGCACAACCGACAGCTGGGTTTGCTGCAGCATCACCTCAGCAATCCAGCACTGCAGGACATCGAGATGTTCGTGGGGTTCAGGCCACCTGCCGTTTTTGGTGAACATCCACGGCTTGAGCGCATGATCCTTCCGGCCATGCACTTCCCACCAGGCCAGCAGAGCCCGGGTCATCGGCGGTGCCGCACCAGCAGACAGACCGGTCATGGGAGAAGTCTGCTGGGCCATGCCTTGCGTCACAGGAATTGGCGTGACCAAGCGAAGTGCTAGCCATACCCTGCGGATCCTTTTCCATGACCCAACGAGGACGTCTCCAAGCCAGCCCGATGGAGCGGAGTTTTGAGCGGCTGATCTGGAAGTTCCGGTTGATCACACTGATCCCCGTAGTCATGAGCTTGTTGGGCAGTGTGAGCTGCTTTGCGATCGGCACCTATGCCGAACTCAGCGCGCTCAACAAGGTTCTACAGGGCCATTTCACCTACACCAACAGTACCCTTCTGATCGGCAAGGTGGTCGGTGGAATCGACTACTACCTGATCGGCATCGCCTTGCTGATTTTTGGTTACGGCATTTACGAGTTGGTGATATCAGACATCGATCCCTGCCAGCAGGATCCTTCCGAGATTCGGCGCAACCTACTGAACATCGAATCGTTGGATGGACTCAAACAAAAACTGACCAAAGTGATTGTGGTGGCATTAATCGTGACCGCCTTCAAATCTATGGTGGGATTCCAAGTCAGCACAATCACTGAGTTGCTGATGTTCTGCGCTGGTGTGTTGATGCTGGCCTTCAGCGCCTGGCTGCTTGGGCAGACCAGGAGCCACTGAGGTCAAACCTCCTAGGTTCTCGTCACCTTGCTGAATGGCGTGACCCACTCGCGCGACCTCTGGAACTGGAACGGCCATGCACTGGGTTGGTCGTTGATGGGAGTGACGTCAGCACCTTTCGCGGTTCTGCTCATCCATGGATTCGGAGCCAACACCGAGCATTGGCGTTTCAACCAACCGGTGCTGGCGGAGCTGGTACCCACCTACGCCATTGATTTGCTGGGGTTTGGGCGCAGTGATCAACCCCGGGCCCGCTTGAAGGATGAAGCGGAGCAGGAGGGATCGGTGCACTACGGCTTTGACCTCTGGGGGCAGCAGGTGGCGGACTTCTGTCGAGAGGTGATCGGTCGACCGGTGCTGTTGGTGGGCAACTCGATCGGTGGTGTCGTGGCATTACGGACCGCGCAACTACTTCAGGATCAATGCCGAGGTGTGGTGCTGATCGACTGTGCTCAGCGGCTGATGGACGACAAGCAACTGGCCACGCAGCCAGCCTGGATGGCCTGGATCCGACCGCTGCTGAAAACGATGGTGCGACAGCGCTGGCTGAGCACAGCGTTGTTCCGCAATGCCGCCCGCCCTGGGGTGATCCGCAGCGTGCTGAAGCAGGCCTACCCCAGCGGCAACAACATTGATGACGAGCTGGTGAACTTGCTGTTCCAACCCACCCAGCGTGATGGTGCAGCAGAAGCCTTCCGAGGCTTCATCAACCTGTTCGACGACCATTTAGCACCGGCTCTCATGCAAAACCTGTCTGTGCCGGTACATCTGATCTGGGGAGAACAGGACCCATGGGAACCTCTAGCTGAAGCACAACAGTGGGCCAAGAGCATCAGTTGCGTAAAATCATTAACGGTCATCAAAGGCATGGGTCACTGCCCCCACGATGAGGAACCAATCGCAACTAATGCTGCCTTAAAAAAAATAATAGGATAATGCCAATAGACGCCAAATCAAAACACCTGACTCATCGATGCTAACAATATGCTTTCAACACACATTGATCCATTCTATTTCGTTTTTACCCTCAACAATTCTGGCAGCACCGTTTTCAGTCAACTGCTTGCCAATAATATACTTGATGGATATCTTCCCCCGCACGGAAATAATGAGGGACAGTGGATACCCGAGGTTACCGACATGATGAGAAAAGATCCATGGAACCCGCAAACAAAAATGGACTGGGAGTTTATTAAGTCAACATGGAGGAAATATCTAACAAATGCAAGCAAGAAAATTTTTATCGAATCAAGTCCCCCAAACATGATTCGCATTAAATCAATCCAGGATTATTTCAAACCGAAGGGCGCATGCCTTTTCATCAGCAATCCTTACCTGCACATATCTTCATGCATTCACCGCTACAGCAAAAATGAAACCTTCAAAAATGCAGCGCAAAGATTAAGCTATTCATGGCTTGACAAAGCAAAATTTCAACTAGAAAATGTACAAAATTTCCAAAACCTTCCCCTAATAAAATATGAACACTTCTGTGTGCATCCAGAGCAAGCAGCTCAAAAAGCCTTAAAGCAACTTCAAAAGAATGAAAAGAATAAAATTATAACCACAAATATTAAAGGCAAAAAAAATACGCTCATGAAATCAATCACAAACATGACTCCACGCCATCTAGCATTTTTAGGAGACGAAGGCATTGACATCATCAACACAATTCTTTCCGAACATCCAACAACTCTCTATCAATTAGGCTATGAACTTATTGGCCACAAAAAAGCAACGAGAATCCTTAACAGCAATTTATTACAGGCATGCCAGGGAACAACAAATCGCCGGCAATGGGAACAAATACATCAAATTTAATCAATAAAATATCCCTCAAAATAAAATGGAATCCTTCCCTTTACCTCAAACCAAAATAAAAATGCCAATCAATCAATTTCACAATTCACAAAAAAATATTCTTTACTCGCCAGAGCACAAAATTACTTTTATTTCAAATCCCAAAGTAGCTTGTTCTACCATAAAGAATTCAATGCTTGGAGGCTTTGATGGCAATGTTCATAGTGAGGCAGAGAAAAGATTTGGTCTTCCGCCAAACTTAGATCATGATTTTTTTTGCATCACCCGAAATCCCTTCAGCAGAGCTCTTTCTTGCTTCAAGAATAAAATAGGACCTAATAAAGAAATTAATCCTAGTGCCGTCTGGCATCCATTTTGCAAACGATTTGGATTTGAAAAAGACAAACAGCCAACTTTCTGTGATTTCTTAAGGGCACTCCTTAATGACCCTAACCCAGAAACAATGGATATGCATTATAGGTGCCAACATTTTAATTTGCACCACTCAGATATTACTCCAAGATACACCGCAAGGATTGAACATTTTAATGATTTAGCTCACTACCTTCGATCACACAACATATGGATCAAAGAAAAGAATGCTCATAAAACAGGTGCCTTAATTTCATACATTAATGATATCAATAAGCAAGAAGAAAAGCTAATAAGGCGATTTTACATGCAAGATTTTATTATTTATGGCTATGATGAAAAATTGAAAACGAAAAAATATCCCGAACCGTTATTCCAAGAACAAAAAGTAAGCTTAAGATACAGAGAAAGTTTCTCCAATCTCAACAAAATTAACTAGCAACGTAAGCCTCAACCTGATCGCTGATTCGGCGTAGGCCGGCTAGACCGTCCCGCTCCAGATTGCGGACACGATCGCGGCTCATGCCCAGGATGCGGCCGATGCCGGTGAGGCTCATGGGGTCTTCGCCATCCATGCCGTAACGCATGCGAAGCACCTGCTCCTGCAGATGGGGCAGTTGACCCAAGAGGCTGCGCAGGTCTCCTTTCATGCAGTCCTCTTCAACCTGGTCACTGGGCAGATCAGCATCACCAGCCAACAGCTCGAGGAGCTCGGTGTCATCCCCATCACCGACCTTCATCTCGAGGCTCACGGGCTGACGAGCACGGCACATCAGATCCTTGACGTCGTCCTCAGGAAGTTCCACATACTCAGCCAACTCGGTGACGGTAGGAGTGCGGCCCAGCTCCTGGCTCAGCTCCCGCTGACCCTTCTTGAGCTTGTTCAACATCTCAGTGATGTGAATTGGCAGCCGGATGGTGCGGCTTTTCTCAGCAATCGCCCGGGTGATGCCCTGACGGATCCACCAGTAGGCATAGGTGGAGAACTTGTAACCACGGGTGGGGTCAAATTTCTCCACACCCCGCACCAAACCGATCGTTCCCTCCTGGATCAGATCCAGCAGTTCCATGTTCCGCTTGGTGTACTTCTTGGCGACACTCACAACCAAGCGCAGGTTGGCCGCCACCATGCGCTCTTTGGCGCGACGTCCATGCTGCAACTTACGCTTGAGCTGGAGTGACGTGAGACCTGATGCCTTTGCCAGCTTGTCGGCTGAGGGCTTGTCGCCGTCGCGACTTTCCAATTCAGCCTGCATCGACTCGATGTCCATCAAGTCTTGAACTTGGCGGCCAAGGGTGATTTCCTGCTCGTGGGTAAGCAGGGGAACCCTGCCGATGTCACGCAGGTAGGAACGGACCAGATCAACGTCAACACTGACGCCGCGGGAGGCAGTCGCAGGTTTTGAAGCAGTGGCAGCTGCGGGAGCCATGGCGCTTCTTTGAGTTATGTAAAGCGTACCCCTAAGAATCGTAAAGGAGCTCTCAGGACAGTATGACTGGGGCGATTTGGGTAGAAATACCTGCAGCCGTCAGCAACTGCGGCAAGTTGACCAGCAGCCATTCCGCTGTCTTGAGATAGATCAGGGTGCCGGCCACATCCGTGCAAGTGGTGATGAACGGGGTGGACATCAGCGCCGGGTCCAACCCCATCCGGTCAAACAGCAGTGGAAAGGCCGCACCGGCGGTGGCTGCCAGGGTGGTGATCGCCAGCAGGCTCATGCCCACCGACAAGCCCACCAGAGGGCTTTCGCCGCGCCACCAGGCGAAGGGCACGACCAGGATTATCATCAAAATCCCCAGCAGGGCGCCGGCCATCGCCTCACGACCCACAGCCTTCAGCGGTCCCAAAGCACTGATGCTCTGGGTGCTGAGGCCGCGGATCACCACGGTGGAGCTCTGGGCCCCCACGTTCCCCCCTGTGCCGCCGAGTAGCGGAATGAAGGCCGCCAACAGCACAACCTTCTGCAACACCTCCTCGTTGGCGGCAATCACCTCGGAGGTGAAAAAGCTGGCCACTACTAGCACCGCCAGCCACACCACCCGGCGACGGGCCACGGTGAACAGGTTGCTGCTGAAGTAATCGTCCTCATCACCGGCCTGAACGGCACCGGCGGCATAGAGGTCACGGGTGGCCTCCTGCTCGATCACGTCGATGACGTCATCCACAGTGACGATGCCGACCAGCCGCTGCTCCAGATCCACCACGGGCACCGCCAGAAAGTCGTAGCGCTGGATCGTGCGGGCCACCTTCTCCTGATCGGTGTTGGTGCGAACGCTGAGCACCTCCTCCGTCATCACATCACGGATCAGGGTGTCGGGATCAGCCGTCACCAGATCTCGCAACGACAGGATTCCGGTGAGCCGGCGTTCGTTGTCGGTGACGTACAGGGAATAAATGGTCTCAGTTTCGCGAGCGCGCCGACGGACGATGTCGAGGGCCTCAAGGGCGGTCTGGTTCTCCTTCAGGGCGATGTACTCGGTCGTCATCAGACGACCGGCGGTTTCCGCTTCGTAGCCGAGAAGCTCAGCGGTGACCCTGCGTTCCTCCGGGCTGAGCTGGTCCAGCAGCTGACGCACCACCTTGGCCGGCAGTTCTTCAAACAACTGCGCCCGGTCGTCCGGCGACATCTCTTCCATCACCTCCTGCATCTCGCCGGAGCGCAGCAGGCTCAGCAGGTTCTGCTGGGTGACGGTGTCGAGGTATTCGTAAACACTGATGGCCTCGTCCTTGCTGAGCAGGCGAAAGGCAATGGCCTGAAGGTTCTGGGGAAGATTGCCAATAGCCTCAGCCACATCCACAGGCTGCACCGGCTCCAACAGCAGCTTCACCGCGTCGTAATTCCCGACGCTGAGCATCGCTTCAAGCTGCCGCGTCACCACTTCCGCCAGCAGGTGATGTTCCACGGTGACGCCCGCTGTGATCTGCCCGGTTCCCTCTGTCATTGCTCACCAGCCGGCGCCCAAGTGTATGGCCGTTACAGCCGGTTATCCTCGCCGCAACTTCCCCCTGTTCAGCCATGGCGATCAGCGTCAGCACTGTGACCGTCACCACCCCCGACGGCAGCAGCAAATCCCTGGGTGACTACGCCGGCAAGGTGCTCCTGATTGTGAATGTGGCCAGCCGCTGCGGCTTCACCAAGCAGTACGCCGGACTCCAGGCCCTCAACGCGGCCTACGCCGACAAGGGCCTTGCGGTGCTGGGTTTCCCCTGCAACGACTTCGGTGCCCAGGAGCCCGGCAGCCTTGAGGAGATCAAGAGCTTCTGCTCCACCACCTACGGCGCCGACTTCGAGCTGTTCGAGAAGGTGCACGCCATCGGCAGCACCACCGAGCCTTACACCACCCTCAACAAAATGGACCCCGCCGGTGACGTGGCCTGGAACTTCGAGAAGTTCCTGGTGGGCAAGGACGGCACGGTGATCGCCCGCTACAAGAGCGCTGTGGACCCTGAGGAACTCAAGGCTCCGATCGAGGCTGCTCTCGCGTCCTGAGCCGTCGCCCCAGGCTGAAACCCAGGGCTGCGGCTCCCAGCCCCAGCCCGAGGGTCAGCCCGATCAAGCCCAAGGCGGCGAGCCAATCACCAGTACTGAGGTGCTTCATGGCCGCCAGCATCCAGCTGCTGAAGGTGGTGAGCGAGCCGCAGAAGCCGATGCCGACAAGCAACTGACGCCGCGGTGCCGCAGGGCGTCCGGCCAGCAAGCCGAGCAGGGCTGCCCCCAGAACGTTCACCAGCAGGTTCTGATCCCCCAGATGCAGCGCAACCTGCCAGCGCAGCAAGGCACCGGGCACCGCACCGGCAGCCACCAGCAGCAACTCGATCAGTTCGCTGCGCAACTTGGAGGGCTGTTCAGCCATAGGCCCCTAGACCGTAACCAGCGGCGGCGGCGATCATCCCCGCCACGATGGAGATCAGGGCCAGAGCCGCAGCGGCCAGGACGTGACCGGCCCGCAACTCATTCAGGAGCTCCACAACAAAGGTGGAAAAGGTGCTGAGGCTGCCGAAGAAGCCCACTCCCATCAACAAGGCGATGCCGGTGCTCGTCGAACAACGCTCAACAAGCGCCAGCACAAGGCCAAGGGCAAATGAGGCGATCACATTCACCAAGAACGTGCCCCAGTGCTTCTTGGGCACCATCGGCTCGAAGTGATTCACCACCTTCAGCCGCAACCAGGCACCGGGGATCGCCCCAAGGCCAACCAGCACAACCTCAGGCGCGGATCCAGCCACGGCGTTGCTCACCAGCCAGGGTCTGGACCTGCAACCAGTCGCGGCCATCAGAGCCGGACCATCGACGCAGCAAACGCAACGAGGTGCCCACCGGCAACGTGTGCAACCTTGGGGCCACGCCCAGAGGGCTGACCTGCAGCGGCGACTCGGCATTGAGATGCAGCGGACCACTGCCGCTGCGTCGACGCAGTTGGGGCTGCCTGCAATCACCACCACCGGCCGGCAGCGCTGCGGGGGCCATCAAGGCGACACCCAACAGCCAGCTCCAGCGCAAGAGTCCACCGATCTGGCCAGCGCCCGAATGAGCAGATCCTGAATGAACAGTCCCCATCAGATGTCGAGGGCCGCCATGTCGAGCTCGGCACTGTGGGTTTCGATGAATTCCCGCCGTGGTGCCACTTTGTCGCCCATCAGGATCGTGAAGATGCGATCCGCTTCCAGTGCATCTTCAATCTCCACCCGCTTCATCGTTCGAGTGGTGGGATCCATCGTGGTTTCCCACAACTGCTTCGGCATCATTTCGCCCAGGCCCTTGAAACGCTGGATGGTGTAGTTGGCCTTCTCACCGAAGCTCTGCAGTGTTGCCTGTAGATCACCTTCGTTGTAGCAATAGGTGTGATTCTTTCCACGCTCCACTTTGTAGAGCGGTGGGCAAGCAATGTAGATATAGCCACCTTCCACCAAGGCTTTCTGGTAGCGATAGAAGAAGGTGAGAAGCAACGTACGGATGTGGGCGCCGTCCACATCGGCGTCGGTCATGATCACAACGCGGTGATAGCGCAAATTCTTCACGTCAAAGTCTTCACCCTTGATGCCCAAGCCAAGGGCAGTAATGAGTGCCTGAATCTCGGTATTTTTGTAAATCTTGGCGTCATCGGTTTTCTCAATGTTGAGAATTTTGCCGCGCAGTGGAAGGATGGCCTGGAAGCGGCGATCACGGCCCTGCTTGGCGGATCCACCAGCGGAATCACCCTCCACGATGTAGATCTCGGATTCGCTGGGATCCCTTGAACTACAGTCCGCCAGCTTGCCCGGCAGGGTTGAACTCTCCAGAACGCTCTTGCGGCGCACCAGTTCACGGGCACGGCGGGCCGCTTCGGCTGCATTGAAAGCCTGAATCGCCTTCTCCAGAATCAACCCGATCACCGAGGGGTTGAATTCCAGGAACTGGCTGAGGCCTTCACCCACCAGGTTGTCGACAATGCCGCGGACTTCGGTATTGCCGAGCTTGGTTTTGGTCTGGCCCTCAAATTCCGGCTCAGGCACCTTCACCGACAGCACCGCGGTGAGACCTTCGCGGATGTTTTCACCCGCCAGGTTGGAATCCGATTCCTTGCGCTTGCCTAATTTCTTGGCAAAGGCATTCAAGGTACGCGTGAGAACGGTCTTGAGACCTTCAATGTGCGTACCGCCATCCACGGTGCGGATGTTGTTGGCAAAGCCAAGGATGCTGTCCGAATAGGCATCGGAGCACCATTGCAGAGCAGCCTCCACCTGCACACCATCTTTTTCGGAATTCACATGAATAATGTCTGGATGCAAGGCATCTTTTTCCTTGTTCATGTAAGCGACATATTCCTTGATGCCGCCTTCGTAGAAATAGATTTCCTCGTGGACCTCGCCCGCCTCATTACGGGCAGATTCCCGTTCATCGCGGAAGACGATCCGCACACCGCCATTGAGATACGCCAGCTCGCGCAGACGAGCCGAAAGGGTGGCGTAATCAAAAACGATGCCGCCGGTAAAGATCTCAATGTCCGGCTTGAAGCACACGGTGGTGCCCGTTTCGCCGGCCTCGTTAGCAGGCTGGTCCTCAGAAGCCAGGCTGCCGATGGCAGCACCACGCTCGAAGCGCTGACGATGCACCTGCCCCTGACGGCGCACCGTCACCTGGACCCATTCACTCAGGGCGTTGACGACGGACACACCGACGCCGTGCAGACCGCCGGACACCTTGTAACCGCCAGCACCGAACTTGCCGCCGGCATGCAGCACGGTGAGCACCGTTTCCAGGGCGCTCTTGCCGGTGCGCGGGTGAACATCAGTGGGGATGCCACGACCGTTGTCGCTGATGGATGCGGAACCGTCCTCGCCGAGGATCACCAGGATCCGGTCGCAATGGCCCGCCAGGGCCTCGTCCACCGAGTTGTCCACCACCTCATACACAAGGTGGTGCAATCCACGCGGCCCGGTGGTGCCGATATACATGCCTGGGCGCTTGCGGACCGGCTCCAGGCCCTCCAGCACCTGAATCTGCTCAGCGCCGTAGGCGTTCTGGACCTTGGAAGCGTCGCTCATGCAGAAATGACTAAGCCTGAAAACAAGGTTCTGGGCTGCCTCAACAGACCTAAACCTTGATCTGGCAATCTCAATCTACCACCGGCTGTCTATAGAGGCATCTAGAGGCCTCTGAAGCGCCGTTCCATCCTGGGGTGCACCCCCGTACGATCGTTGACGCAGCCGGAACCTTTGGTGATCACGTTGCTGGGGCCCACCGCCAGTGGCAAAACAGCCCTGTCGCTGGAGATCGCTGAACGGCTCAACCTGCCGGTGATCAACGTGGACTCCAGGCAGCTGTACCGGGAGATGACCGTGGGCACCGCCAAACCAACGGCGGAGCAACGGGCGCGGGTGCCGCACCATCTGTTGGATCTACGCGACCCCGATCAGCCGATCACCCTGCAGGAATTCCAAGCCGAGGCGGAGCCCTGCATCCAGCGCGAGCTGCAAAGCCGAGGCATGGCACTGCTGGTGGGCGGTAGTGGCTTGTATCTCAAGGCCCTCACCAGTGGCCTCAAACCACCGGCGGTGCCACCGCAGGCGCAGCTGCGTGAGCAGCTGCGCCAATTGGGCCAAGCGATCTGCCATCCGCTGCTCCAGCAGGCCGATCCAACGGCCGGCGCCAAGATCGCCCCCGCTGATGCCGTTCGCACCCAACGGGCTCTGGAGGTGCTGTACGCCACCGGTCGATCGATGAGCAGCCAGGCCACTGCAGCACCACCGCCCTGGCGGGTGCTGGAACTGGGGCTGGATCCAGCCAACCTGCGCCAGCGCATTCAGCAGCGCACCGACCAGCTCTACAGCGACGGGTTGGTGGAGGAGACCCGGGAACTTTCGGAGCGCTACGGCGCTGATCTGCCATTGCTGCAGACCATTGGTTACGGAGAAGCCCTGCAGCTCCTACAAGGAACGATGAACCAGGCGAAAGCGAACCGAATCACCACCCAGCGCACTCGGCAATTCGCCAAGCGACAGCGCACCTGGTTCCGCCGTCAGCACCAGCCCCATTGGCTGGAGTCGGCTACAGAACTTGATCAGGCGATGACGTTGATCGAGCAGCATCTAAGGTGAAAGATGTAGACGTTGTGATCGTTGAATTGTCTGCATCTGTCCCTGTCTCCGCCTGAATGCCCCCACGCCCCCGTTTTGACCGTCGTGCTCCTGTTCGGGAGCTGCCCAACATCAACGACCGGATCAGCTACCCCCAATTGCGGGTGGTCGACTCAGATGGCAGTCAGCTCGGGGTGATCAGCAGGGAGGAAGCCCTGGATGTGGCCAAGGAGCGCGAGCTGGACTTGGTGCTGGTGAGCGAGAAGGCCGATCCGCCGGTGTGCCGGATCATGGATTACGGCAAGTTCAAATTCGAGCAGGAAAAGAAGGCCAAGGAAGCCAAGAAGAAGTCGCATCAGACCGAAGTCAAGGAGGTCAAGATGCGCTACAAGATCGACCAGCACGACTACGACGTGCGGATCGGTCAGGCCGTGCGTTTTCTCAAGGCCGGCGACAAGGTGAAGTGCACGGTGATCTTCCGCGGCCGGGAGATTCAGCACACGGCGCTGGCGGAAACCCTGTTGCGCCGCATGGCGAAGGATCTGGAGGAGAAGGCTGAGATCCAGCAGGCTCCCAAGCGCGAGGGTCGCAACATGATCATGTTCCTCACGCCGCGCAAGACTCCGTTGGTGAAGAAGGAGGAAAAGGAGGCGGCACCGACCAAGGCGGTGCGCACCATCCCGGCACCGCCGCGGCCCACCGCTGTCAAAGTGGCCGCCCAGCAGGCCTAGGCCAGCATCAGCTGCCATCCCAGAGCGGACGCTTCGGCATCAAAGCTGCCGCGCGCTTCGCACATGAATCCGTGATCCATGCCGTCAATTTCGATATAGCGAAGCCGCTCGCCTGAGGGATCAGCAGTGGCCAGGGCCGAACGGATTGTGGTGCGGTCCTGCTCGGGGATTAGCGGATCAGCGCTGCCGCACACACAAGTGAGCTGGCCGGCCACCTGCGGCAACAGCTCCAGGGAGGGTGCACCACCACCGGGACGCATGCGGCTGACGCCAGCGCCGTAGAAATCGAAACTGTGGCGGATCTGCGGCAGCGTGGCCGCTAGCAGGGCGGCGTGGCCCCCGAAGCAGAAGCCGGCCAGGTCGATGGCGGCATTGGGGCAGCACTGCTGCAACCAAACCACGGCCGCTGAAACATCGCTGAGGATTTGCGAAGCGGTGGCGGCGTCCTTATGGGCGCGCCCTTGGGCCAGATCGGATGTTTTGTAAGCGAGCTCCAGATCCGGGGCGGTGCGGGCAAACAGGGGCATGGCCAACGCCGGAATCCCCTGCGCCGCAAGGCGATCAGCGACCGATCGGACCCAGGCATTCACACCGAACACCTCAGGCAGCACGATATATAAACGATTTGCAGTGAATATCTCATTGATATCGTGCCGCCAATGGGAGGGTCTGGACCACCAGCAACGCAGTGACAGCGGCCCATTGGCCACGGACACCCAGCCAGCGCTTGTTGAGTCGGAAATTGTCACAGGTCCACAGGACACACCCCCAATTGTCACCACGGGGATCGCTCCTTATGGTGGCCGCATTCCCACCTGGCCCACCGGCGTGCGATTCCACATCCAGCAGGAAAGCGACATCCCGGCGTCGACCCAGCTCTACAACCAGATCTGCTTCGCAATCGCGGCACGTCACTACCCCCCCGGCCACCGCTTGCCGAGCACCCGCCAGCTGGCGATGCAAACCGGTCTGCACCGCAACACGATCAGCAAGGTGTACCGACAGCTCGAGACCGACGGCGTGGTGGAAGCCATGGCCGGCTCGGGCATTTATGTGCGCGATCAGCAGAAGCCCCGTGAGATCAAGACCCCTCCCCACATCCGCAACCGCGGCGTCACCGATCTCGACCGGGAGGTGCGCAAGTGTGTGGACGGCCTGCTCAACGCCGGCTGCACCCTGCAGCAAACCCGTGAACTGCTGACCCGCGAAATCGACTGGCGGCTGCGCTGCGGCGCCCGCGTGCTGGTGAGCACTCCCCGAGAAGACATCGGCGCTTCGATGTTGATCGCTGAGGAACTGGAACCAAGCCTCGATGTGCCCGTGGAGGTGGTGCCGATGGAGGAGCTCGAGAGTGTGCTGGAGAGCTCCAGCAACGGCACTGTGGTGACCAGCCGCTACTTCCTCCAACCGGTGGAGGAGCTGGCCAAAAAGCACAGCGTCCGCGCTGTGGCGGTGGACCTCAACGACTTCCGCCACGAGCTGGCGATGCTGAAGGAGCTGAGGCAGGGCAGCTGCGTGGGCCTGGTGAGCATCAGCCCCGGCATCCTGCGTGCCGCGGAGGTGATCCTTCACTCCATGCGCGGCAACGAACTGCTTCTGATGACCGCTACGCCGGACGTGGGCAGCCGCCTGCTCGCATTGCTGCGAGCTTCCAGCCATGTGCTCTGCGACCGCCCCAGCCTGCCGTTGGTGGAGCAAAGCTTGCGGCAGAATCGCTCTCAACTGATGCGCATGCCGCAGGTGCATTGCGCCGAGAGTTACCTCAGCCCCGATACGATCGAACTCCTCCGGAAGGAGATCGGCCTGCAGACCCCAGCGGCCGCCAGCTGACTCACCCCTGATGTTCGATCAGATCCGAGCCGATCTCGCCATCATCCGCGAGCGTGACCCGGCAGCTCGTGGTTGGCTTGAGATTCTGTTCTGCTATCCAGGATTTCAGGCCATCAGCCTGCATCGGCTCAGCCACCATCTCTGGCACAGCTCTTTGCCGTTGAAACTGGCTGCCCGCTGCCTCAGCCAAATCGGCAGGGCGCTCACCGGCATTGAGATCCACCCGGGGGCAAGGATTGGTCACAGCGTGTTCATCGACCACGGCATGGGGGTGGTGATCGGCGAAACGGCTGAGGTGGGGCCTCGCTGCCTGCTGTATCAGGGGGTGACCCTGGGCGGCACCGGCAAAGACCACGGCAAGCGTCACCCGACCCTGGCGGAAAACGTGGTGGTGGGAGCTGGCGCCAAGGTGCTCGGAGCAATCAACGTGGGTGCCAACACCCGCATCGGTGCTGGTTCGGTGGTGGTGCGCGATGTGGAGGCGGACTCCACCGTGGTGGGCATCCCAGGCCGGGTGATCCACCAAAGCGGCGTGCGAATCAACCCCTTGGCCCACTCCGCCTTACCGGATGCGGAAGCCAATGTGATCCGCAACCTGATGGAGCGGATCGATGAACTGGAAAGCACGGTCAGCAATCTGCAGCGCTGCCTACAAGAGTTAGCGGCAGGACGAAATATTCGAGAAGAATGCTCAGGCGAATCACAAAGCCTCAAAGATCGCGAAATTATGGAATTCCTAGGCGATCAATAATCTGATGAAAGTAGTTTTAACAGTTTTATGCCGTGACGAAGAAGATATTATTGATAGTTTCTGCAAATTTCATCTTAACAAGGGTGTTGATCATATTGTAGCAACCGACAATGGGTCTGTTGACAAAACAAGGAGTATTTTAAATAAATACGCCCAAAAGGGACTTTTAACACTTATCGACGAACCAAAACATAATCATGACCAGGCAATATGGGTTAGTCGAATGGCAAAACTTTCGACAACCAAGCTCAAAGCCGACTGGATTATTCACAGCGATGCCGACGAATTCTGGTACCCAAAAACCAGAAGCCTGAAGACAGCATTAGGCGACATAAAGCAATCAATTAATGCCCTGAAAGTAAAAAGAACAAATTTCTTGCCACCAAGCCATCAAAGTGATCCAACACAACCATTCTGGCAAAGCATGCAAATTCGAGAACATGCATCTTTGAATAGTTTAGGCAATCCTCTTCCACCAAAAATTTGCCATCGAACGATAGAAGATGCTTTCATAGAGGATGGAAACCATCAACTGAGTAGCGTTTCAACCCGCATTTCCTACTCAGATACAAAAAACATTGAAATCTTGCACTTCCCAATTCGGAACTATTGGCAACTAGAGCGGAAAATCAGACAAGGCACAAAGGCACTGGAATGCAACTCTAGGATCCAGAAGAATATTGGTGAAACCTGGAGACATTTATACTGGAAATACCTTAAAACCTACTCATTGTTCGAGTATTATTGCAACCTGAGGCCAGACGAAATTGGCTTACAACAGAAGATTGCCGAAAATATACTTGTCAAAGACAAGAGAATTCAACAGCATTTCTCTAATAATATCCCAAGACCTGCAAAACAGTTACTTCAATTCGTATCCCAGTAAACGATAGTCTCGACGGTAAAAGTGGAATACTTTCTGCTTTAAGTTCATCAGATCGCCCTCAGTCATCCTAGGAATTTCACTAACAGGACGCTGATGCCGCATGAAATTGATTGGCTTATCATACTTAACAGAGAGCCAATTCTCCAGCAAAGATAGTTCTTCAAATCTAAAGATTCGAACTTTTTTCAAAACATCCCCTAATGACAATGAATTAGAAGTTGGTCGAAAGAAGGAGACTTGCGAGTTGAGATGAGGATGACGCGCCCAACGTGCAATCTTAAAATAGTCAGATAAAGAAAGGTCTTCTAATTCGCACAAAGAGCGCCAACGAACATAGGTACATAGATCTGGGTCTTTACGACGGAAAGAAGAAAGAAAACGAGTCCACGGATCACGTACGACAGTAAAGATTTCATAATCAGCGAATTCAGCACCCAAGAGGTACTTAATTTCATACAATTGAAGGTGCTGCAGGAAGTTACTAGAAAAATTTTTTCGTAATAGACTTGGACTTTTAATCTGGCCAAACAAATTTAAGAGATTCTCATTCCTCCAATCACCAAATATATTGAGAGCAACTTCAATTGACGTTCCCGCTGTTTTGGGAATGTGAACAAAAATCAGTTTTGCCTGGCGATCTACCGGCACTTGCTCTTATAGTCATAAAAAATTAACATAGCACACGCGAAGACACTAAACAGCAGCTTCACGACAACATATGGCTTCAAAACATCCAAAATTTATTGGCATCATTACCGGCAAAAACAATGCAGTGTTACTGAAATATCTGATGCCAGCCTGGATCAAGGAAGGTCTTGAAGTAATTTATGTAGATCGAGGCTCACAAGATAATTCCATTGAGATTGCAGAGAGATTCGTAAGTGACGGAGTCATAGATCTATTCTCATTCACAAAAGATACGACTGAGACAGAACTAAAAATCGAAAGCTTAAAGAATCAACTGAAAGAACATTACGCTGATTCAACCTTTATAGAAATGAAAGCAACACAATGGATACATAGTCGCACTGCTGGCAAAAGTCTATGGGACTGCATATCACCATATACGAGCATGGACAATATAAATCTCCTTGCTAGTACATTTATTTTCCCAGAATGTAATTCCAAGCGAAAGTGGAGCCATTATTACCATTTTGAGGAAAGCAGATTAATTCGCATCTTTTCACCAAGATCTAACAGATATACATCAAGTTTTACAAAATTTATAAAATTGAGTAGAAGAGATAAATCAGTGAACTTAGGCAAGTGTGACATCGTAATCAGGGAATATATCGATTGTTTAGAAGCGGAGAGGATGGCAATACTACAGGCATCAATCAAATGCCAGCCTCGACCAACCCAAAGAAATTTATTATCACCAGACACTTCAAGAATAGAGATGCTTTCCCATAGAAAACAACGCCAATTGAATACAAAGAATAAGTCAAACACACATTATTGGAATTGGGAGGACAAAACAAAAGAAAAGCCTCCAGTAACGATCTTTGGCTTATACGGATGTGACAAGGATATAGAGTTCCTTGAAACTTTTTACGATTCAAAACTCTACACTGCAATTTCAAAAGATCCAAACTGCTTAATTATGGAAATCTGGGCAGGGGGTAATCATCAAACACAGCTAAAAGAACGGCGTTTAACAATCGACACGGACGAAAACTATGGCAACTTAAGTATAAAGACTCAGAAATTTATCCAGTACTGCTATTTAGAGTTTGATTTCACTCAAATCATTAAGTTCGATATAACATGCATGCGTCGCAACTTTCAAGACCCAGCATTTGAAGGTCGTCAGCCATTAGATCTAGAAGAACTTGAGAAATTTATTACAGCACAACTAAAAACATCGCTCAAGGGCAATCATTCAACTGAAATTAATGATCACTACAGCGGATTTCAACTGATCAAAAGTCCTTCCTTCGAGAATATAGAGACCTGGGCAAAAAAAAAGAAGGCTACGATCGATCCAAAAAAAGTATTTAAATCTGAAAGTCAAATACCCAGCTTCTACACTGGAAAATGCTATGTAATTAGCAAGGAGCTGTCAAAACTTGTTGCAAGAGAAGGCTATTCTATAGCGCATCAACATAAAAGATTTTTAAATGGGTCAGAAGATTTGATGATTGCAAGAATGGCGAATCATTTAATCCAACGTCCAGCAGATTCAGAGATCGCGTAGTGTAACTGCATCTTTTTTAACATTGATGATTCTCCTGGGAAAATTAAAGCCCTTCCACCAGTCAGGATAGGCATAACCTGGATGCAAAACGCGAGTTGGGGGATTCTGAATCATGTACCAATTCATGTGACTTTCATCGTGCCACAGCGGCATAACATGGTTCTTTAGATCTCGTTTGATTCTCCGAGCAAGGCGGCGACTCATTTTTAAAAACTCTATAGCTTTGCCACCCTGAAAACAATTTTGGAAATATGGACCATCATATGAATCTGGAACATATGCTAAACATTCTGGATTTCGATCAAAAGTACATTTGCTTGAAGTCTCGTGGACAAAAGCTGGATGAAGAGTAACAACACGCTCACCAAGTATTTCATCACCTACATCGACAAATTTCATATCGGCATCGACGTAAAAGATAAAGTCAAAATGGTCCAAAAGACTAGCGTTAGAGTTAAAGTATCGGTATCGATGTAAGGTAACCATGGGGAACGGTTCATGCGGTATGGCAACCGTTTTCACCCAATCTGATTCGTTCTTCTTTACCTGATCAGTGAACAATATGAATTCTTGTTCTTGTGATCCATGGTAATTAGTCTTAATACTGCGAAGACAATCAAGTGCTAGATCAAAGTAGCGATTTGTACCAATAACCAGCCAAGCAATCGTCACGACTATGAAGGCGAGTTTGGCTGGAACATGAACATCGAATAGATCACATTGCGGCGCATATTCGTCATCATCTCAAGAAACATATCATAGCCTTCATTTTTGTATTCAATCAGCGGGTCTTTCTGGCCATAGCCACGCAAACCAACAGATTCACGAAGGGCATCCATCGCCTGCAGATGCTCACGCCAAAGCGTATCAATCTGCTGCAGGATGAAAAAGCGCTCCGCCTCCCGCATCAGCCCTGGACGCTGCTGCTCAACCTGACCCTCCTTGATGTCGTAGGCGTTACGCAGTTGCTCCTGCAGGAATGCTTTGAGTTCCTCCATACCAAGACCCTTCACTTGCTCCGCCGTGAGATCCTCGAGCAGGTAGATGAACTCCTTGACCTTGCCCACGAGCTGCTCGAGATCCCATTCTTCCGGGGGCAAGTCGGGGTTGACATAGGCTTCAACAATCTCGCTCATCGTTCGTTCTCCGTAACCAATAACCTGTTTCTTGAGAGCGCGACCATCGAGGACCCTCCGACGCTCTGAATAGACAGCGCGACGCTGGTTGTTCATCACCTCGTCGTACTCAAACACCTGCTTGCGGATGTCGTAGTAGTACGTCTCCACCTTCTTCTGGGCGCCCTCCAAGGAGCGGGTGAGCATGCCGGATTCGATTGGCATGTCTTCTTCCACCCGGAAAGCATTCATCAGACCAGCCACCCGATCGCCCCCGAAGATGCGCAACAGGTTGTCGCCAAGCGAGAGGAAGAAACGCGTTGAGCCAGGATCGCCCTGACGGCCGGCACGACCCCGCAGCTGGTTGTCGACCCGGCGAGATTCGTGGCGTTCGGTGCCGATCACATGCAGCCCCCCGGCCTCACGCACGCGAGCTTCTTCCTGTTTGACAACGGCGTCATACTCTGCCTTGACGCAAGCAATGGCCTCCCTGAGGGACTGAATCTGCAGATCGTCGGTTGGTGCCTTTTCAGCAGCCGTGGCAATTCGTTCTTCAAGCTCAATCACCGTGAGGGCGCGATCGCCCCATTCCTTCACGAGATCGCGCGCCAACTGAGCCAAGACTTGATCCGAGTCGTCAGTGAGCTGACAGGGGTATAGGCTTTCTGTGGTACTGCCTGCAGACATCTGGGGAGCATCAGAGAAACCAGAAGGAGCACTGCTGCGCTGGAGTGGGAGTGGAGGTTTATGACCGTCTTCAGGCTTCACAAGCCGAGGCAGCAGCACCTCCCGCAACTTCAAACGGGCCATGTAATCGCTATTGCCGCCCAGGATGATGTCGGTGCCTCGACCAGCCATATTGGTTGCGATGGTGACCGCCCCAGCACGGCCAGCCTGGGCCACAATTTCCGATTCGCGTTCAACATTTTCAGGCTTGGCATTCAGAAGATTGTGAGGAATCTCTTGCTCTGCAAGCAGGGAGCTCAGCACTTCGCTCTTCTCGACTGATGTGGTTCCCACCAACACCGGCCGACCCTGCTTATGGATCTCAGCGGACTCGTTGGCAACGGCTCGCCACTTGGCCACCTCAGTTTTGTAGACCTGGTCAGCCCAGTCCTGTCGGGCCCTCACACGGTTGGTGGGAACAATGGTGGTTTGGAGCTTGTAGGTCTTCTCAAACTCCACTTCTTCCGTTTTGGCGGTGCCGGTCATGCCGGCCAAACGGGGATAGAGCAGGAAGAAGTTCTGGTACGTGATCGAAGCCAGGGTCTGTGTTTCCGGTTGGATCGGCAGACTTTCCTTCGCTTCAATGGCCTGGTGCTGCCCATCACTCCAGCGACGTCCGGGCATGACCCGACCGGTGAACTCATCAACAATCACCGCCTCACCATCACGAACGATGTAATTCACATCCTTGATGAACAATTCCTTTGCCTTGAGGGCATTGGTGATGTAGTGAGCCCAAGGATCCTTAGGATCAAACAAATCATCAACACCGAGCATCTGCTCAGCTTTCGCGAATCCCTCATCGGTGAGGGTGCAGCTGCGCTGTTTCTCATCAACTTCATAATCACCTTCGGGATCGATGCCCTCCTTCCCCATTTCGGCCGCCCGCTCGAGGGCCTGAACGACTTCAGATGCCTGCTGGTACTTCTCCTGGGGACGCTCCACTTGACCTGAAATGATCAGTGGAGTCCGCGCTTCATCGATGAGGATCGAATCCACCTCGTCAATCACGCAGTACTGAAACGGACGCTGGACCACTTCGCTGATGTCAGCGGCCATGTTGTCCCGCAGGTAGTCGAACCCCAGCTCAGAGTTGGTGGCATAGGTGATATCGCAGCTGTAGTTTCTGCGCCGTTCTTCCGGACGCATGTCCTGCTGGATCAAACCAACGGAAAGACCCAGGAAACGGTGCACCTGGCCCATCCACTCGGCATCGCGACGAGCCAAGTAATCATTCACCGTCACCACATGGACACCGCGGCCCGTCAGCGCATTGAGATAACTAGGCAGGGTTGCAACCAGAGTTTTACCTTCACCAGTTTTCATCTCAGCGATCTGGCCCTCATGGAGCACCATTCCACCAATCAGCTGCACATCGAAGTGGCGCATGCCGAGCACCCGTTTGCCGGCTTCCCTGACGACTGCAAAGGCCTCCGGCAGAATTTCATCCAATATGGGCCGTTGGTTCTCCAGGCTGCCGGCACTGGTGAGCCGTTCCCGGAAATCCGCCGTTTTGCCACGTAACGCGTCGTCAGACAAAGGGGCGATGTCCTCTTCCAGCAGATTGATGTCGGAGACGATCGGCTGGTAGCGCTTCAGCTTGCGGGCATTGGGATCACCCAGCAGGAGCTTGAGCATGGTGACGGCGGCTACCGGAATTAAGGGCTAAGCCTACCGAGAGACTTCAGCGGTACGGAGCAACCGATCAAGCCATGTGATGACCTGGCTTGCAGGGACGCCCTCCATGCAGAAGTGAGACTCTTTGAGACAGGAATCATTGCGGAAGCGGACGGCTTCACAGCCGTCGCAACTGAATGTTGAAACAGTTCGCTCACAGTTCGAGCTCCGTGGCATCCATAAGCGAATCGGGCTGGCTCCAAGGCCGGATGGATCATTACCTACAACAGCAAGGGTTGGCGTGCCGACTGCAGCTGCAATGTGCATCGGACCAGCATCAACACTGACGACAGCTTTGGCTTGAAGGCACGCACCTGCCAACTCAATCAAGCTCGTTTGACCACGAAGGTCGATCAAATCAGTGGTTGAAAGGAGAATATCTTCAAGATCACCTGCGTTGTAATCCTCCTGTTGACGCTTCGGGGGACTACCGACAAGCCCGACAGTGATAGCTTGCCTGCTACACCAAGAAAGAACTTCCTGCCAGTGAGCAGCGGGCCAGATCTTCGCCGCTCGTGTTGTTGTAACGTGAATTAATACATCTGGAGTGCTAAAGCTTGGAGGACGAGATGGGAGGCTGCAAGGACTATCAGGCATATCCAAAAAGGCCAAACGACAAAGCAGCTCGCCGATATAATTGCTCTTAAAGAAGTCAGGATAACGAGCTAAAAAAGCCGGAGAATCCCAATCGGGATCATTCAGAAAACGCTGATAAGGATGATCTCCCCATGGAAAAGACGAACGGCTGTTGAGAGATAGCGATGCACCCGCGACAAAATGAGGGCGCAACCAGCTAGCAAGGACTTGAGTTACGGGATTAAACCCGTCGCAGTTGATCAGCAAATCAAGAGGGCCAACTTCTGATAAACGCTGTGAGGCGGCTTCAGACAAGGAGGATAAAAGGTTTCCATCAGGTCGATCCCAAGAAAAACGCCAACTAATTTGCGGTAACTCAGTCTCAAAGTCTCGCGTGAGCTCACTACCCCAAAAATCAATGACAGGAGAATTGAAACGCTCTGCGAGAGCTTGTAAAAGCGGAACCGTTACGACAAAATTTCCAATCTTGCTCGAACCAAGTACGGCGATATGGGGCCGCTCACCCAATTCCTGACCGTGGTAACGTTCCATGAAGCCGCGCAGGGTTAGGGCTAAATTCTAATGAGTGGCACAAGTCCCCTAAACCCGTACCAGAAGAAGGTGGGATAGAGCCATGAAACTGCTGGTGATCACCAACATTTACCCACCACAAAACCTGGGTGGGTTTGGGCTTTGCATCGAAAGGCTTACAGAGGGGCTGAAAGCAAGAGGATATTCTGAGGTTGTATTAACAGGAGACCAGCCAGATTTAGGGGCAGGTCAAGGCAGGCATGACATACAACGGAAACTCAAACTACTTGGAGAGTACAAAAATGGGGTTCAGAACCTAGATGAGGGGCATGAAAAAGAAGAACGAATCAAACACAACTTAAAAACTGTAAGTCATGCAATATCAGAGCACATACCAAGTGCATGCCTTGTTGGTAATTTAGACTTGTTAGGCAAAGGGCTATTGGACTACATTTTAACCAAAGACATTCCAACAATAATGCATATCGGGTTTATGGGATCACCCTTTCAAGGTAACTGGATCCCTTACACAAAGCCATTCAGGATTGCATCAGCGTCAGGAGAGGTGAAGCGCCTATTGAAAACAATGGGACATAATATCGAGAACCATCCTATTGTGTACCCACCACTAGCTCTAAGCAAACCGGAGGAGGAGCTCAGAAGCAAGTGCAGCGGTGATCAGCTGCGTATAGGTTTTGTTGGACTTCTCATGCATTCCAAAGGACTTCATGTTCTCATGGAAGCAGCGAGTAAAATGAAGAGATATAAGAAGCAATTTAACATCACAGTTGCAGGCCATGCCTTTTCAAAAGAATACGAAAAGGCACTTGTAGACTATTGCGCAAGAGCAAACATCAAAGACAATGTTCGTTGGATGGGTTTTGTCGAGCCACATGGGCTAAAAAATATCTACCGTGATATAGATGTTCTAGTCTTTCCGTCTCTCTATCCGGAGGCATTTGGAATGGTCGTAGCAGAGGCGATGTCGAATGGAGTTTTGCCAATTAGTAGTGGTATGGGTGGGGCATTTGAAGTAATCACCCACGGCATTGATGGACTTCTCGTGCCTCCAGGAGACAGCGATGCCCTTTATCAGCAACTGGAATGGTGCAGTCGCCATATAGCAAAAGTTAAGGATATGGGGCGAAAAGCAAAACAAAATGCGTTCGCTAGATTTAGGCCCGAAAGAAGTGCAGAGGTACTGGACCAGTGTTTTAGAGAAATCATGGAAGACAAATCAAATCATCACATCAACACAACAACATTCCAGTGAAAGCATCCTAGAAAATATGAAACAAGGATGGTGGCTCTACAACAATGATCTGCAACTAGCGATCCGCTATCAACGGAGAGCTGCCGCAGCTGCCAAGCTGATAGAGGAAAAAGCTAAAAATATTTCAATGCTGACATACTTAGGGGAGCACACTGACTGCGAAGCCGAAATTATAAAGCAAGAGATTGATTCACTAACAATAGGTAAGCAAGCATTGTGTCGAGCCAGAAGAGGTCAACAGAAATCCAACACATGGGCGAGCCTATCGAGTCATGGAAACCTGGCGGCAGCCGTTGATCGCGTTAATCGAGCCATAGGCTGCGGACATGCCGTTTGCATCCTGCTGGTGGGAGGAATCGGAGACCAACTGGAAGCAGCATCATTAGTGTTGGCACACCAGAGACGAAGAAGAATAGGAAGGGACCCAGACCTAAAAATGAGGGCAGAGGGGCAAAACAGCAAGGTGGTTATGGATCATTTGAAAAACTCAAAATGCAAACATTTGCTAGCAAATTCGTGCGACAAGTTTGCAGTAGAACTAAGTACACCAATGTATCGCTACTGGATGGAAAGAACGATGTATTTACCGTTAATATTTGAAGGCATTCACGAAATAAATAAGGAATTGCAAGAAGAAACTTTGAATATCTTGGTATGCTGGAGGTGCAAAAAAGATCCTCAAAACCAATTCAGCTCATTTAGCAGATCCGTACCTTTTGCGAGCATCATTGAATGGCTAAAAGATTGGTCCAATGAGATAGAAGAAAAGACAATCACAATTAATGACATATCAGAGTATAGTGATCGAGAGTGCGCCATATTAAAATCAATGTTACCGAAAGTTAATTTAATAAGAAAGAAGATTAAGAGTCTTGAGGATACAGTTCAGCTCATTGCAAATAGTCATGAAATTATTACAGTCGATACATCGCTAGGACACCTTGCAGCCACATCTGAGGCAAAAACCAACCTCTTATTGCCTCTACATCCCGATGAGCGATGGCTGGAACTTCTACAAAGCAAAGGTGTGTACATGAACACTATAAGAATTTACCAACAAAAGGTATTTAACTGCTGGAAAGAACCATTAGGGGATATAAGAAAATATCTGCAGAGAAGAACAAACAAATCGCTTTAGTTTAATCGCAGGAACTTAAACGGTTAACAATATTCTGCCAGACATTTAAACAAATTTCTTTCTCTCGCTCAAAACTATATTCGCGAAGCATATGATCAGCATTCCGCAGAAGGTCAGATGAAACCACTTGGGTGTTGGCCTCAAATTCATAGACAGCTTGCTCCAAAATATTTACGAAACCTAAGAGATCACCATACTCAACATGGTGCAGTGCCTTAGTACAAAAATCTCGACCAGCTAAACCATGGTATCCGACGGCAATACAACCACATGCGATCGCTTCCGCCAATGGAAGACCAAAACCTTCTGGGTGACCACAACTCAAAAAGACCAAAGCCTCCCGAAGTTCCCGTGCAACCTGTTCGTGGGGCATTTTTCCGAGAGATTTGAACTCATAGTGACGCAGAACATCACGCTGTCGTGACATTAAGGCAACGGTATTAGCATGATTAAAATGCTTGCGCTCGAAAAAGACAATGCGACGTACCTTGACTTCAGGAGGGTAAAATAAACGACGATCAATACCATTAATAACACTATGAACAAATGAATCCGCCAAACCACATCCAGCGACGAGAAAATTTCGATTGTCTCTGGATACAGTTACAACGCCAAGAACATCAGGGTGCTGATAAAAATTCAAAACCGAAGCATCAAATTTTCCTTCCAAACCAAAGGTGTAGTAAGCGTTCTGGTTGAATATAACTTTCTTAATTCCTGTGAGATACGTAGGGATATTGGCAACCCAAGTCTCAGGTAAAACAATCAAATCTGTCTCGGCATTTGGTCTTCCCTCGATGTAGGAATCAATATCAACAACAGGAGCATCAGAGTTGAACCAAGACACACGAAAACCAGATTTTTCATGAAGAACCTTGGCATCAATACCACATTGACACAACAACTCAACTTGACGATAAATCTGCTTGACACCGCCAATGGGGTGGTCAGTATCGGGATAGCAAACAAAATAAAGTTGTGTCCTCATTGGACCTTATCCAAAACTGCAACACCCAGCTTGATCAATGCAGCTAAGAGTGCCAAGGCATTAGAACGCGAGAGACCAAAGGAGGTAAGTGCGTGAACATCTATACAATGATGATGCTCAAGATAATTAATCACTGCATCTAAATGTTGATTTGAAAGAGACTCTAGAAACGACGAATTCATCGACAGTCGGAGCGTCGACAGCGGAAGCAGTTCAACCTCCGACAACGACCCACATACGACAGAATAAGGCTTTATAAGCTTTGTAGGATAATGAGAAAAAGGTTTTGAGGTAGGGGTAGGAAAAGAAGATATAGATGTACGTACCGAACTAGAACATACGCGACGATCTGCCAATTCTGACCAAAGATCAAGATATTGACGATAAACTGGACTCCAACTAAAGGATTCGATCCAACGTTGGCGGGCATTCGCCCCCATGAGTTGAACCAAGGATGATGAGTTTAGACACAAATGCAAGGCTCTATAAAGCGGCTGATGTTCAACAATTGCCGCCATACTCCTTAACCCAATCATCGTGTCATATGGCATAAGACCCAGGCCATACATAGAATCGATCCAATCATATTGATCAGAATTATTGCTCACCATTGAAACAGGTATTCTAAACCCAGTAATGCCGTTATCAACAAGATCTTTATAACCATTCCAATCCGTTGAAATGACTGGCAAAGAAGCGGCCATCGCTTCAATAATTGAAAGGCCAAAAGTCTCCTGAAGATTATCAGCAAGAGAGACAAAGACATCTGCTGCCGCAAAAGCATCACGCTTTTCCTGCTCGGATGCTGGTTCCAGGCCTCCCAGCCGAATAATCGAAAGGTTCAAAAACTGGCGCGCTAGGTCTTGATAAGCTGTTTCAATAGGCTGGTTAAAGATGTGACCGCACTCTAAAAGAACAATCTTTCGACCAGGATTTTCCGCCGAAAGGCGATTCACAGCTCGATATAGTGGAAGAGGATGAGACTTGCTATGAAAACTAAGGCGACCAACAAAAAGGATGACGAAAGCCGATTGGTCTATTTGAAGAGTCTTTCTTGACTGACATCTGTGACGACGTCTGTCTGAGTCAAAACCCATAGTCTCAGGCAAGGGGTCTGAAACAGCCAAAGGAATGATGGGAAGCTGAAGCCCGTCTCGTTTGGTGATGGAGCAGGAAAAATGGGACTCAAGATATTGTTGAAATGACTTGAAAACAGCAGTTACAACATCACGACCAGCAGTTGATGTGCAAACAAGAGCATCCCATGAACACAAAGGAGACAAAAACAAACGTTCCAGCTCACTAATCACATCGGATGAAGACAAAGTATGAATAACACCCGTCAACGAAAAAGCGTTTGCGGGACAGGAGGATCGCAGCAATTGCCAACGAGAAAGACCTGGATCTGGAAGATGAATGGCGCCGATCTCCGTCAGTGACTCAGGATTAAGATCAGGAAAACGAAGGGAAGCCTCTGGATGAAGATTAGGAATTAAAAGATCCTGTAGCCGCCTACGCTCCTGTTGATTAAAACAGATCAAAGAAAGAGTATCACCTGCAGTCAGTTGCGAAGCAAAACCCAAAGCCATGGAACGACCAGCAACACGCCGACCGATGATCTGCTGATGGTCGACATCAAAAGCATCCCCTGGAAGCATTAAAGCTGCCGGATCAGGCATAAAAATCTTTGCGATAGGCCCAAAGACATAACAACGCCAAGCAGGCAGCAAAAGCCAAAGGTGTCGCGGCTAGGCCAACAATCCAGGGGTCGGCAACGCGAGCCAGTGCAGCCACCACGCCTGACCATAAGAACAGGAGGAACAAGGGGACAGACAAAGGGCTTATACGGAGCCGTACGAACAGACGCCGAAGGCGTCTTGAGAGGGGGATCGGGTGTGACAACAACTGATGCCTAACAGGCTGGCGATGGGTGTAGAAGTAAATTGAACCACAAAGAACCCGTCGTCGTGCGTCTCCACTTTGCAGTCGTTCATTACTTCAATCCTGATGGAGGGGGCAGGCACGGGTCATTAAGCCCTGATTCGCTGGGACGGACCAGCGCCTTAAGGGAACTGATCCTGCAACTGCATCGACTGTTCGGACATCCAACAGGTGCATTGAATCATGTCAAACGACGCGTCGAAATCGTGAAAGACATAGAAAGCGAGCTAAAAATCTCCATCTGTATCACTAAGGATAAACACCTACTCAACGAACTGGAGGATTTAGAGAACGTAGGAGCATTTACGCGCATTGAATGTGAGCCAGACCAGCCAAAACATCTTGGATTTCAGTGCCATCGAATTCTTGCGCAAGATTACACGAAGTACGACTACAACTGTTACCTGGAAGATGACATCATCATCAGAGACGCTGACTTTTTTAAAAAATTACAAAGATTCAATCGAGTGTTCTCAGATATCTATTTATTGCAGCCAAATCGAATTGAAACCAGCCAAAACCTTAAAAACCTGCGAAGGTTCCTGATCGATGGTGATTACAATCCGGAAGCCACAGAAAAATACAGACAATCCATGAACAAAGAGCTCTATATGGATCATCTTGGGGAAAGCGTTCTATTCACACAGCCATTCAACACTCATTCAGGATGTTTTTTTCTAAATAAAAAGCAGTCTAATAAATATTTCAAGAGTGAATACTGGGACGTCGAAGACACATCATTCCATGGGCCGCTTGAGAGTGCAGCTACATTGGGAGTCATGAAAATGTTCCAGATCATGAAACCACATTTAACCAACAGTCAATTTCTAACCGTAGAGCATGCTGGGCGTAACTTTATCGGAATGCTCGACGCGTAGACAATCATGGATGGATTAAATCAGCAGCGCATCCTGATCGATTGGCCATTGACGCCATACACGGGTTGGGGAAGCTACGGCATTCAACTCGCACAAGCACTGATCAGCCGGTCAATCGCACAACCAATCGTGAGCGAACCGATCCAAAGAAGCTCAAACTGTGACTTGCATTGGAATCTCTGGGCAGATCAGATAGAGCAAAAAAGCGAAGCCCTCATTATCGCGAATCGAAATGACAGTAAGGTCATCAGACAGACAAATTGCGAACTAACAATTGAGGGGCTAGGGAATGGATTCGTGGCACAGAAATTTAGTGGTAACCATCGAATTGGAGTAACATTCTTTGAACGAAGTAAGCTACCAGAAGCACTCATCGATCATATGCGTAAGTTTGATTTAGTGGTTACAGGCTCAACGTGGAATCAGCAAGTTGCTGAACTCAGCGGCCTTAAAAATTGTCTAATGATGCACCAAGGTATTGACATTAGCCGATTCAACGCTATACCAATCCCAAAGCTTTTTGATCGTAGCCTTGTAATTTTTGCAGGTGGAAAATTAGAGGCAAGAAAAGGGCAAGACATCGTGATTGAGGCCTTCAAAAAATTTCTGGCATATTGCCCAGAAGCTCTTCTAATTGCATGTTGGACCAATATTGCGGACATCGGATTATCAACAATCGAAGCATCTCCATATATTCGAGGTCTACCCCGAACAGGGAAAGCCAAAGATATTCATCCATGGCTGGTCGAGCAAGGAATTCCAGCTCGGAATGTTGTTGTACCTACAGCAATGGCAAATAGTCAACTGCCATCACTGGTGAAGCAGGCTGATAGTGCTGTATTTATGAGTCGTTGTGAGGGTGGAACAAACTTAATGGCAATGGAGACATTAGCTTGTGGGTTGCCAACGATACTTTCAAACAACACTGGTCACCGAGACTTACTGGACGGAGATATCCCGCACGCAATAGGCATCAGCAAGAACAAAGATGTGGATGAATCAATTACAAAGTTTTACGGTTACGATCATAGATCAATGTGGGGAGAAAGTAATCCAGACACGCTTGTCGAGCTATGGTGCCAACAACTGAAGAATAAACAGGAATGGCATTATCGGGGGGTGAAAGGTGCGAAGCAAATGGAAAAATATAGCTGGGTTGCAAGTATGGACAATTTAATCCAGGCACTTGTTCAAAGAAAACTGCTATCAAATTGAAAAGACAGAACGTTTAGCCCATAGTTCCTGATAATTGTTTGTTCCTTTTAATCCAAAGCAGGTCAAGTCACCCCCACCAGGATGATTTCGATGCCAAGCGGATTTATGCCAGGCGACGATAGAACCGTCTTGTCCAACAAATGCTTTGTTTTGGTTTTGATGAAACGGTGTAAGAGGCATAAAATGGCCGAAAAGAAGAGAAGGCGCTGGAACAAACTGAGCAATGATGCGACCAAACAGCGTCGGCCCCGTGGGACAAAGAGCTGTGACACCATAATCATGGTTGCGGCAATTGCGTAAAACAGACTCAATCATATGTGACAGGATCGGATGATTCGGTCGAGAATAAAAAAAAGCATTCATCACATCATGTGCTGAACGCATAATCGACGGTAGACCGGAACCAAAGTCATAGAAATAAGCAAAGTCAATAGAAGAGCCTAACCGCATACCAATTTCAGGCTTGATCGTAATATCAGCATACCAACCACCAAAATGATATAGAAGACAGTAACGAGCGAGATCAGACTTGTAGGCCAGCGGAACCAAAGAGTCGTAGGCTAAAAGGACCTCAGCTGGCATAATGTCAACAAGACAATCACGCAAGGAAGATCTAGTAAGGAGCATGTAACAGCAATTAGAATATAGTTGTTTAAATCGAATGGACTGACGTGCAAGTACTGGTGGCAGTTCTTCGTCAATATTAGATAAATAAATTTGAAAAAAATTGTCTGACATCAACGACTGTTCTGCAGATCCTCTGAACCCTTCGTAAACATATCAGTGAGAAGCGAAATCACTGGGCGCTTCCGTACAACAATCAACGCTGTAACTTGCATACCTGGCTTCAAACGATCTAATAATACCTTCTTATCGGGATTTTGTTGCAGCGTCACTTGTACAGGATATGTATTTGCAGGCTGCTGTTGAGAAGACGAGCTACCCTTAAGAGAATCAGCACCAATTCTTGTAATATTAGCTTTGAGGTATCCATACTCACCTGCAGGGAAAGAAGATACAGAAAGTTTGACGTCTTGACCTTCCGACACGAAACCCAAATCAGCATTGGAAAGATAGACACTTGCACGGACTCCACCTTCTGGGATTATTCTCATCACCTCAGACCCAGCACCGATAACAGAACCAGGCTGTACTGAAAGATTAAAGATACGACCCGGAGCGAAAGCAGAAAGTAAAAGGTTACGGTTTTCTTCCTTAGAATCAATTTGCTGAGCTTCAAGATTAAGCAACTGGCGAGTATTGGCACTCACCTGACGACCAGCCTGTGCAATCAGAATATTGATCTGCTCGTCGGTCTGGGATATTTGAGAACTAATTTGCTGAACATCGTCTTGTGCTGATAAATAGTTGAATCGAGATGTCCCCCCATTCTCGAAGAGAGTCTTCATAGCCATGGCCATCTGTGCTCTTAAGTCATACGTTTGAGTTTGTGAGATACGGCGCGTGCGTAGTTGACGGAGCTGGGCTCCGGTCTGCTGTACCGATAATTGGATTGAACGGATACGATCTTCACTTGCAATATTGGCTGGAGGGGCAGGTAAAGTATTTGGTAAGGAGCCCTGTCCATCAATCAGGAGATTTAGAAGCTGATTTTCATAGGACAAAAGAGCTATTTGGCGAGTTATATTATCTAATTGAGCTTTTAAACCTAGATTCTCTACTGTTGCAAGACGATCACCGGTTTCAACTAACTCTCCTTCTTTGACCCATATATCGCGAACAATACCACCACTAGGACTCTTGACCTCAACTTTGCCAAGAAGGGGCTCAAGAGTCCCTGATGCCGAAACAGTTTGATCAACCTTACCGATAAATGCCCAGGTGAGTGCAGCGGTGGTACCAGCAGCAATGGTCCAAATTACGAGTCCACCCCAGTGTTGGCTTTGATCCAACATTCCCGGAGAATCGAAAAAGACTTTACGATTGGAACGCTGAATTACAGAATTAACGATTCGGCGTACAAGTGATGAGCCTTCCGATGGTGAAAGATTAGAAGGTTTTGAATCAGTTGACGGAGGCATCTTGCTGGCGATAAAGGGCATAATACAAGCCTCGTTTCTTTAGAAGCTCAGCATGAGAGCCAGTTTCCTGAAGAAGGCCGCTATCCATTAAGAGGATATTGTCAGCATTACGGATTGTACCAAGTCGATGAGTTATAAAGAATACAGTATCATTTTTCAATTCACGACGCAGATTCTCACAGACAGTGCGTTCCGTCAAATAGTCCAATGCACTCGTGGCTTCGTCAAGAATCAACAAACGCGGTCGTGCCAGGATTGACCGAGCAATCGCCACTCTTTGCCGTTGTCCGCCAGAGAGAGCGGATCCACGCTCACCCACACGAGAGTCATATCCGTTCGGAAGATCCATTATAAAAGCATGAGCACAAGCGACCTTGGCTGCATAAATAATATCTTCGTCTGTTGAATCCGGAGAGTTGAGAGCTATGTTCTCGCGTATTGTCCCATCGAACAACATTGAATCCTGAGGAACAATTCCGATCTGCTGACGCAAAGAATCAATATCTACTTTAGAAATATCATAATCGTCGATCCGAATTGTGCCGGAAGCAGCTTTATACATTCTTGGCAATAACTTCATAATTGTACTTTTTCCGCTGCCACTTTGGCCAACAATTCCAATAAACTGACCAGGTTCAATTGTAAATGAGACTTGTTTGACGACAAGTGGAGCATGTTCGTTAAAACGGAAATCTACTTGGTCAAACTCGATTTTTCCGTTGATCGGTGGAAGAGCAATTGGACGTGCGTCCAGAGGTTGCTCGGGTTCTGCATCTACAACATCAGCCAAACGTTCTACAGAAATCTGAAGACCCTGAACTGTCTGCCATGTTTGAGCAAGACGAATAACAGGACCAACAACGTTTCCACTGATTATTCGAAAAGCGATCAATTGGCCTATGGTCAAATCCCCTTGCAAAACCAGATAGGCACCAACCCAGAGAACGGCAAGACCGCCAACTTCGTTGAAAAAAGCACCAATGGAACCTGCTGTGGAGCCAATAATTGTGGTTCGAAAGTTACTGGAAACAAAACGTGCGTAGCGTTGCTGCCAACGCCATCTGATGGTCGTCTCAGCATGTTGAGCTTTTACGGTTTGCATTCCATTAAGCGCCTCAACCATGAGGGCGCTTGCAGCGGCGTTAGCCTCAGCGGCAATCCGAAGCTGCTTTTTAATAACTGGCGCGATAATATAAACAAGTGCAAGGTAAAGGGGAACAACACCTAGAGCCACAGCAGTTAGCAAACCACTATAGGAAATGCAAACAAAAAGATAAACAAAACCGAATATTACATCCAGGATAAGAGTCAGCGCAGTACCGGTCAAAAAACCGCGAATATTTCCTAACTCTCCAACTCTTGTAGAAATTTCGCCAACAGGCCGCTTATCAAAATAATTAAGAGGTAAACGGAACAAATGAGTCAAAATATTACCAGAAGTCGCAATATCAATACGATTAGTCGTATCGGTGAATAAAAATGTGCGAATAAGATTAAGAACGTTTGACAGAATGCTGACTCCAATAAGCATCACTCCAAGAAAATATAGTGTGCTAAAATTTTGCTGGCCAATCACTTTGTCGATAATCTGCTGAATAATTAAAGGCTGGGCAAGGCCAAAGATATTGATAAATATTGAGGCTACAAAAACCAATATAAGGGAACTCTTGTATCGCCGTAAAAAGGGGAAGAAATAGCTTATATCAAAGCGCTTCGTCGCAGAATCAACACGACGGGAGAGAGTTATCAGACGGTATGTCGGCTGTTGGTCTTGCAATTCAGTTGCGCTGATGAGTCTCTCACCCTCCCGAGGGTCGATCAAACGCAGACAATAACCCGAATCACCAGCAAGCAGAAGAACTCCATCAACGGTCTCTACCAATGCAGGCAAACTCACACGATTGAGATGCGAGGCAGGAACTTGCATCATGACTGCCGTGAGACCTAAAGCGTCAGCTATTTGACCCAGGTTTTCCAATGACGGACTGGTGCGGTCTCCCACCATGCCATTCAGCATCCGATCAACAACATCACGCCGAAAGGGCAGCTGAAGGACCTCGCAAACCATCTGAAGCAATGCCAAACCCTGCTCCACTGGGGTAGAACCAAAAACCGGCTTGACCTGGAGAGCTTTGCGATTAAGAGTTACTGGTCCCTGGTCCTGCTGCATGGCCAGGGTCAATAATTCAGACCCATCAGGATTTTGCCAGACTGGCTGCTCTACGAGGACCGCATCAGCTAATTTATCAGCAGGCCGAGGCTTCTTGGGTGCTTCAAAGAGGGTCTGTAGCTGAGCTACAGGAATACCAACGAGACGTAACCCTCGAGATGAGTTATCCAAAGCATCTCGCAGTTGTGAAACATTGAAACCGCGAAAACTCGGTGGACCTAAATCAGGGAAACATAATTCAGGAAACTGAGGGAACCAACTCATCTGAGGATGACGCTCGACAAGACGATTTAGATCATCTAAGTTTAAAACCTCTGAAAAAAGATATATTGGCTGGAGTTTATCAAGAAGTTCAGCAAGACTCAGATCCTGCAATTCACGTTGAACCAAAAGCGACCTAAGGGCAGAATAAAGATCTTCACGCTGCGAATGTTTTGAAAGCCATTCACCCAAGCGACGATCGTCCCGCCACCAGCGTTCCCAAACCACAGCAGGTACAACTAAAATTTTTGAATCTGCGCTGGTTCTACATCCAGCAGCAGCAAGACCATTTAAGACACTTACACCACCCCACCATTCCCCAGGTAAAACACGTCGCAATGTAAATTCCTGACCAGACGCATCTCGACCAAAGACGCGGAGGGATCCCTCAACAACCAATACCACGGAGGACAGGGGAACTTGTTCTTGAGCAAGAGAGTCACCTAAAGGCACGAACAATGCAGAAACCTGCTGTTCATCAGCCTGTATCAAATCCGCCGCAAAGTGGTCAAGCGGCGGGTGCTCCATCAACAACCGAACAATGGACGACAACGACGAAGTCAATCTGGAAGGTACTCAATCAGGTCTATTGTCCCACCCTCTTCAACTAGGCCAATTTGAGCACTGATCCACTCCTGATAAAGTTCGTCGATCAATTGGCCTTCCATGTCATGGGTTAGCCGAGCTGGAAGCCTTTTGTCAAGTCGAATAAGAACATTTGTGTCGCCAAGATCAAACGGGCCGATTAAACGGCCCTCAACGGCCACGAGTAAGCGCTTCGTTAACTCAGGATGGCCAACATTCGATGCCAAAACAGGACCGATTCTGCCACCACGGGCACTTTCTGGACCCTCTGACCAACGGATCGCAGCTGCCGAAAGCTCTAATTCACCTTCTCGAATCGCTAGAGCTAATTCTTGAAGACGAGAGGAATTGCGACAACGGAGCATTGAAAAGATTAATTGATCTCTAGCTGAGCGTGTACGCGTGAAATACTCTTCGACCTTGGGAAGGAAACGGGAGCGCTTAAAGCGCTGAAGCCGAGCCATACGGGTTGCAGCATATGAGACATCATCAGCCTCGTCCATCCACTTAGAAGATGCGAAAGAGGCAACGAGAGAACTTTCAACATCTTTTTCAAGCGAAACACTCTTGCAGATTTGCTCCTCAATCCATGACTCGATTAATATACGAGTTCTACTAGAACGGACAAGTAAATGCCAAGTACGGTCATCGAACGGAAAATCATTCATGGGCCAAGAAGATGAACAAGACGTTCTTGTAAACTCTCAAGGGCCGATGACCAATCACCAAGTGATTTCTGGCGGAAAAGACTCATCGAACTATACCAAGGAGAGTCAGTACGACCGCGCATCCAGCGGAAATCAGCATTATGTTGGAGTAATACCCAAACTGGTTTATCAAGCGCACCAGCAACATGCGCTACTGCGGTATCGACAGAAACAACAAGGTCCAGTTGGGAAATGACACAGGCGGTGTCTAAGAATGACGAAAGCTTATCATTCCAATCGTAAACGCCCCATTCGTCCTTCCAAGGTGCGAGCTGTGAGGCATCTTGACCAACTTGCAGAGAATGAATACAGACCAAGCGCTCCTTACGCCAACGATCGAATAGAGGCAACAAAAGCTCCAGTCGCAAGCTCTTGTCTGCATACATCTCCTTGTTATCAACGCCAGAAGCCCAGACAAGACCGATATTTAAGGCAAATGGGGGTCGAGATATTTGCAAATGATCAGGGATCCGTTCCGGACGTTTTAGATAGCCAGGCATCAATGGAACAGTATCGAGACGAGTACCAAGAACACGCGGAAGGCTCAGCAATGGAATATGATGATGAAAACCATTAAGATCCTGACGTCGATGTTCAACAATTGGAGGAGCCGAGGGAGATAAACACTCTCTAAATAAAGACATCAAAGGTTTTCGCGTTGACAAAACAACGTCAAGCCCCATCTCCATTAATATTGGTATATACCTCACAAATTGAATATTATCGCCATAGCCCTGTTCAGCCCACACCATTAGTGGACTATCCAGATTAACTGAGCCATCCCAAACCGGAATACCCGGGAAAGGAGTGATTACCTTATCAGGAAGATGGAGGCGTGTTTCGTAAAACTTCCAACCTTCATCCATCTGGCCAATTGTAAGAAGTGTTAGTCCAAGATTAAACTTTGCATCATGACAAGAATCATCAATTTCAACACCCTTGCGTAACGCAGAACATGCTTCGTCGAAACGCTCCTGGACTGAGAGTGCACTGCCAAGATTGACGTAGGACGGCGCATGGTCGCTCTTTTGGTTAATCGCTATTTCAAACTGATCAATCGCGTCCCCCCATTGCTCTTTAAGCTGCAAAGCAAGCCCCCAATTGCAATGCATATCGGGGTTGTAGGGCTGACATTCATTCGAAATCCTATAATGATCGAGGGCTAAATCGATATGGTTCTGATCACGATATATATTTGCGAGATTATGGTGGGCATTATTGTGGGTTGGATTCAAGCGGAGACACTGTTTAAACTCGAGGGCAGCTTCATCCTTGCGCTTAAGTTCTGCTAAGGCATTACCACGGTTGTAAAAACAATCAGCAAAGTTGTGTTCATATTTTAAAGCAAACTCGTAGGAGCGTACAGCAGCTTCAAGACGACCGGACTTACGAAGAACAACACCATAGGTATTATAATACGTGGGATTTAAAGGATTAAGTCTGGACGCCAAAAGCAGGTATTTCAATGCATCATCGTTCTGACCAAGCTGGTGAAAACATGCACCGATAAGGTGATGCATCTCGGCAGCTTGGTCATTATCCAATGAAGAGGCCGTTAAAAGCTCCTGCGCAGCTTCAATGGCCTGCAGCGGTTCACCAGCGTGAAACAGTTCCAACGCTCGCCCAGGAGCTGTGTTCGCGACCATTGTCCGCTCAAGCCATTTGGGATGATTATTTCATGAGACCATAGGGGTATGGAGGGACACGCACAAGGTCAGGAGCTGTTTAATCAGGCGTGCTACTGGCACCAGCAACAGCAGCTTGACAAGGCTGAACAGCTTTACCGACAGGCAGTCGAGGCAGATCAAGGCCTTGTTGATGGCTATCGGAATCTAGGGGCCTTACTCAGGCAGCTAGGACGACCAGAAGAGGGCTTGGTCTTCCAGAGAAAAGCTGTGGAACTAAAGCCAGACGACCCCGGGCTCCAAGGAAATTTGGGAAACGTGCTTAGAGACCTAGGCCATTTAACTGAATCGCGCACGGCCTTTGAAAAAGCGGTGAGCCTTGCGCCCGAGATGAGTGGTCCTCACCTCGGGCTTGCCATAACGTTGAATGCAATGCATGAACATGAAGTTGTAATTGAAAAGATAGGTAGTTTTCTTGAAACATTTCCGACTTCTGGCAACGAGAAGGACGCATCTCAACTACTGCTTGAACTTGGGAATGCCTGCCAACAAGTTGGAAACGTTGAAGATGCCCTATGCTACTGGGCAAAAAGCCAAGAACTCGTAGATGACGACAATAATCTAGCCGTGGTACTGAATACCGCTCAAGTACTTTGTGGACAACGAGATTATTTAAAAGCCGAAAAGCTACTTCACCCGTTACTGAAGACCCATCACGAACACCCGAATCTATTGTACGCATTAGGCGTAATCAGCAAAGGGAAAGGAGATTTAGAAAAAGCCTATGATTTCTTCCAAAAGGCATTGGAGCAAGATCCTGACTATGCCATTTGTCTTAATACACTTGGACTAATGTTGAGAGAACATGGACATATTCATAAAGCGAAGGACTGTTTTGAACGTGCACTCAAGTCATCACCAGAATTTGGAGCTGCTATGAACAACCTTGGATCCGTACTAAAGGACATAACCTGCTATCAAGATGCGCTCTATTGGCTCAGAAGAGGTGCGAAACAACTGGGCGAGAATGCTGCTGCACATTCCAATGTACTATTTACACTCGTGGGCTATGAACTTGAACCAGCTAAAGAACGGTTCGAAGAGGCCAAAAAATATGGGCAGTTGTTCAGTACTGCACCATACGAGCGCTGGCGGGATCGTGTTCTCTGGCCAGACCAACATCGCAAATTGAAGATTGGATTAATTTCACCCGATTTTTGCAGACATGCCGTCAGCTATTTTATCGAGCCGCTGCTTGAACAATGGTCAGGACAACATTTAGAAATCACTTTATACGCAGCTGGAGAGGTAAGAGATGACTATAGTGAAAGATTAAAATGTAAGGCAGACCATTGGCGCGATATACAATCTGCCGACGATGAAAGTGTCATCCAACAAATCATTCAAGACGAAATTGACATTCTTGTTGACCTTGCTGGTCACACAGCAGGAAACCGCCTTCCCGTACTAGCCCATAAGCCTGCCCCGATCCAAGCAACCTATCTCGGTTATTACGGAACAACGGGTCTGGAAACAGTTGATTATTGGATAACAGATGATACCGTGCATGCCGAAAATGAAAAGATTGATCAATACAGCACGGAAACAATCTGGAAACTTAATAGAGGCTACATGAGCTATCGCCCTTTGGATGAGGCCCCAGATGTAAGCCCACTGCCATTGGCCAAAAAACAGACTGCAATGTTAGGCAGCTTCAATCAGAGTCGTAAAATAACCCAGGAAACAGCCGAAAATTGGATGGCTGTGCTTCAAATGATTCCTACAGCTCATTTGTATTTAAAGTCTAAAAATCTTGGAGAAGAGCAAGAAGCTAAAAGAATCAAAAAGTTGTTTGAACGACTCGGACTTGCTCCAGAACGTCTGCATCTTCATGGCCATAGCCCAAACGTGCAAGCCCATCTTGAGCAATACAAAAATCTAGATCTGGCATTGGATACATTCCCTTATACAGGATGTACAACAACTGCCGATGCGCTGTGGATGGGTGTACCTGTACTGACGGTTGCAGGACAATCCATGGTCAGTCGCCAAGCGGCAGCCGTTCTGAATGCCGCAGGGCATTCAGAGTGGATCTGCAATAGTCGAAATGAATTATGCAATAAGGCAGTTGAACTCCTGTCGGACAGTGAAAAACTAGCTCAGACACGACAACATTTACGTGGCGATCTGCGCAAGAGCCAACTGCTGGACCATGCCGACATGGCTAAAGAACTGGAAAAGACATTTCGAATATGGTGGCGAAAGCTCATACAAAATGAAGGTTTATCACGGCTGACAGGTAGTCAAGCTTCATCCTGGCCTCTTCGACACAATATCGAGCCTGTTGCACGTTTCTCACCACTAAAGAGACAAAGCAAGTGAAAATACTCTGTATACACCAAAATTTCCCAGGCCAATTTCGTGATATTGCACCAGCTCTGGTGGACAGAGGCCACGAAGTAAAAGCGATTTGCAGCCACGGAAAACCCATTTATGACAAGATTGAAACGTATAGATACGAGTATAAACAAAAGGAATGTTCCGGGATTCATCAACTAACAAAGGAAGTCGACGAATGGATTCATCGAAGTGAGCTAGCTGCAGAACAAGCTAATCTACTCAAGGGGAAAGACTGGGCTCCCGATATCATTTTGGGGCATCCAGGATGGGGTGAGACCTTACTATTAAAAAGAATATATCCAAGCAGTGCTCTAGTTCTCTGGCCAGAACTATGGCTTAGACCTACACAATTAGGACAAACAGATGCATCAATGACCCTACAGCAATGGCATTATCTTCAAAACAAAAATAGTTTAGTTGAATTGTCTTTAAGCCAAGCGCAAACCGCGATGTTACCAACACAATTTCAAGCCGATAGTTTTCCCAAAAGACTTCAGAATAAGATAAACGTATTACATGAGGGAGTAGAAGAGACAATGTTTCAGAATCAAAGAATCAATCGCTTAACACTTACACCAGAATTAACGTTGGGTGAAGATACACCTGTTGTGACCTACATCAGCAGAAATCTTGAGCCGATGCGTGGTTTCCCTACGTTCATGAGATCTTTAGTTAGGCTACAAGCCTTGAATAAAAGAGTGCACATCGTCATTGTTGGAGGTGATGGAGTCAGTTATTCTAGTGCATCAGATGATGGGAGAAGCTGGAAAGACATCTTATTGCATGAGCTTGAAGGACAAATAGATCTGACACGTATACATTTCTTCCCTCGAATACCCCATGAACAGCTGATCAAGTTGTATTTGAGAAGTGACTTACATGTCTACCTTTCGAGCGCGTTCGTGCTGAGCTGGAGCCTGATCGAAATCATGGCATGTGGAACACCCGTGATCGGAAATAACAATGCAATGATCAAAGAATTGATCAAACCCGGAATCACCGGAGCCCTTTATCAAGGGGATGAAAAAGGCCTTGGAGAGGCCATTCATAAACTCCTGAAACAGCCGAAAAAACTTCGGGCATGGGGTAAAAATTCAAAGGAATATATTCAAAAACATTATGCGTTGAGCAACACAATTGACAAACTTGAGGAGCTACTCAAGCCACTTGCAGCTATCTTCTAAGGTTTGAACATTTCATCATTTCTATGAGTTGTTCGGAGAAGATTCGAGGTGTATTTAAGGTGTCACACAAGGAAGATGAACGAATGTGATTAGCTAAGGCTCGCCGCGAGTCAGCTGTTCGATACCGCTCAAAAAGTTCAGAAGCCTTCTGGGGAAGTTCATCGGGATGTTCAGCAATCCACTCAGTAAAACCGGCATGTTCAATGATTGCAGACGAGATGGCACCTGCGTACAGATGGTTCGGAGACGTTAAAACCGGAATGCCCATTGCTAAAGAATCAAGAGTTGTTGTAGTACCACAAACAGGGAAGGTATCAAAATGTACGTGAATTCTCCCGTAATCGCAGTATCCTTCAAAAGGAGTAGGTGCGTAGGGTATTGCTAACAATTTATAAGGCGCTACACCAGACTGAACAAGTTTAGACAAAAACCAACGACGAATCTGCGGATCAAAAAAGGAATGCGCACGAAAAAGAAGTTTTGAATCGGGGAACTCACCTAAAACGGAATGAAATCTAGATAGACACTGTTGCGTCAACTTACGCGTATGATTAAATGACCCAAAAACAGGAGAAGACGAATTCGTGTAGTAAATTTTATCCGGTGAAGGAACACCATGGACATCAGGATCGAAACAGAGACTTGGACAGGGCAAAGCCCAGATTGATTCAGCTCCGTGATAGGACGACCCGACACGGCTAGCAATTTCACGGTCAAGCACCCACCAGTCGCATTCATTGCCATAGCTGGGTCCATAAAAACCAAGATATGTGATCTGCAAAGGGGCAATACGAAAATTCAGGAGGCCAGGTTGATTGTCAGCAGTATGACCACCTAAATCAATCAGGACATCCGGCGCCAGCGAACGAAGGACCGGTAACGGATTCTCACCGGAATACAAATCACACCACTGCGTCGACAATGATTTAAGACGAGAACGCGTTTGATCGACAACGTTGGGGTCTGAATTAAGAGCTACGTAAACAATATTATAATCACGATAAAGTGCACTAACAATTGGCAGCCAGAATCTACCAACAGGATGATTACGGAGATCTGCCGAGACAACCGCTATCGTCTTTTTCTCGTGAATTGAAATCATACGATTGGCGTTCTGAATTTTACTCGGCGGATCAACATCAGCATGGTCTGCAATTTCCAACCGCGACAAATTATGATAGTCCTTTACAAGAATTGAGATACGATGCTGGTCTAATTTTTCCATTCCGTGCTCAACAAAAAGCATGTTACTGATTGACTGAAGCTGTAGCTCTTTATGGTAACGATGATAAACATCACGAAATAAAGCACTAACTCGACTGTCAAGCCCTAAATTTGTGAAGCAACGAAGCATAAAGTCACTTTTTGGAAAACTACGACGATTAAAGGCATAACTAGCATAATTGCGAACAATTAATTCAAAACACCCCTTTGCCCATAGACTATGCAAGAAATAGATAGAGCAAGCTGTATTCCGATAATAGGCCGAGGATTCAATCCTTTGGTATGGCAAAGTTTTTAAAATCGAAAAGGCATTCTTATTCTGAACCAATTGAAGAACGATATCTGGTCGATCATTAAATTGACGGTCGAGCAACTCACCCAAACGATAAAACGATGACTTTTGATCATGCCATATTGTGTCATAAGAAAGAACATCTATAAGCCCATAAAGAAGTATCGCATCGACAATTTCTGGAAACTGCAAAACTAATTCGTAACGACTATTTTTGCTAATTCCCCTTTGCTGGTAAAGCGATTGAGATCCGACCAACGTAAGAGAACCTGAAGCGTAATGAGGAGAACTAAGAGGAGAGGTGGAATTGTCACGCCCTTGAGAACGCCTGATCACAGCCAACTCTGAGGAGATATCAAGCTCAGAATTGAGGTAAGCCGCAGCCTGGAGCTGCGTTTCAGAAGAGAGACGGTCGCCTTTATAGAAGGAGGTGACCCAGTTCGAAAGTTGAATGAAATTGGCCATGCTGCAATACAAAATATCGCAAAACAAAAAAAACCTCCCCCGAAGGGGAGGTGAGAACGAATCGATAAGTGATCAGCTGAAGGTCGGAATTGCAGTAGCAGAACCGAAGTTACCCGTACCAGCTCCAGCACCAGAAGCGTTGGAGAAGATACCAGTCGCACTTGCAGAAGAGAAATCACCACCTGCAAGGGTCGCTTGAGCGCCACCGGCAAAGACGATCGTAACCCCTGTTGCAGTGCCAAAGCCGTAGCTGACCAGTGTGTTGCCGCTGGCTCCAATAAAGAAGCCAGAGGAACCATCGGCAGTTCCAAAGAGGGCAGTACCTTGACCTGAGCCGAAACTGATGTTGTTAGCAGCATCAGTATCGATACCGAATACAATGCCACCATGCTGACTCGCTCCCAAGTTGTCGTAACCGAAGCTGATTCCGTCAGCAAAATGGACAGAATCGGTACCAGCCTCATTCCAGAAGTAGGCAGTAGAGGAGGTACCGGCTGTTAGATCAGTGAAGTTGAAGGAATCATTTCCTGTTCCACCCCAGAAGCTGACGCCACTGGTACCCACGGAGATCGATCCCGTGAAGAAGTCGTTACCTGCATCACCACCGAACACACCAGAGACAAGGTTGCCAGCAAAGACTAAGGAATCAGCGCCTGCACCACCTCGGATAGTGCCACCGCTCAGATCACCTGCGTTGATGAAGACGAGTGTGTCAGCACCAGAGCCGCCGACGATAGATCCTGTACCGAAACCGCCGTCGTAAGAGACGAGGTCAGCGTTAGAGCTGAAGATGATGGTGTCTGCATCAGAGGCACCAACCACTGTGGTGTTGGAAACAATGCCACCAAACGAGATGCTGTCAGCTCCAGCATCACCAGAGACAGCAGCCTGACTTACACCAGCGCTGAACAAGATCGTGTCAGCACCAGATCCACCGGCGATGGAGTTGCCGGAAGTGACTTCAGAAGAAATCGAGATGGAGTCATTTCCATCACCACCAAGCACGCTGCTTGCTGTCAGGTCACCGCTAAACACCAGAGTGTCGTTGTTGGCACCACCCATGATCGTGGTACCGCTCGCACCAACGGAAAGGGTGAAGACATCAGAATCGGAACCAAGGTCAACCGTGGAACCAGCAACAGCTGCTCCAGAGAAGGTCAACTTATCTGCACCGCTTCCACCAGCAATCGAGATGCTGGTAGCGCCGTTAGCAAAGCTGATGGTGTCCTTACCAGCACCACCCATAACTGAAGTGCCACCGTTAACGACTTCGGTGAAGACGATGGAATCCTTATCAGCATCACCTGAGACATACGCGCCTGTAACGGTTTGAGCAAACACGAAGGTGTCATTACCCGAACCACCCTGCATGGTGGAAACGGTGACGTTGTTGTCGAAGTCGAAGGAGTCGTTACCAACACCACCGAGCAAGGAATCAGAGCTGCTAATTGCGTCGGAACCGAACGTTATGACGTCGTTACCGGAGCCAGCGAAGATTGAAACGCTTGTACCACCGCTAGCGAAGTGGATCGAATCTTCGCCTGCATCCGTGCTGATTTGAGTCGAGTTGAGGACCCCACCGATGGAAACGCTGTCACTCCCAACACCAAGGTCAACTGTGCCGCCGGTGGCCGTTCCCTTGAAGCGGATGGTATCTGCACCGCTAGCAGAGAAGACATTGCCTGATGTGAAGGTCGCTAAGACCAAATCATCTGCAGCACCGCTCAAGCTGACTGTATCAGAAGCATTTGAGCCACTCACTGTTGTGTTAACAACAGACTTAGCGAAGTAGATCGAGTCAGCTCCAGCATCACCACTGAATAGACCAGCAGTAATGATCTGGGCAACGTTAATGTAATCTGCCCCAGCACCGCCTATTAAGGTTGTTGCCGATAAAGAAATTGCAGTCTGAGTTGATCCGCTCAGAGAGGTAGCGGTGAGGGTGAAGCTGTCACCTAAACCACTGCCAAGGATTGAGTCTTTACCAAGACCAACGTTGATAGTGGAAGCAGAAATCTGCGAGCCGGTGAAGTTGAAGCTGTCGTTACCAGCGCCACCCATCAAGCTGTCAGATGTAACACCACCACTAATGCTGAAGTGATCGTTGCCGCCAGCGCCTTGGATGGTCGAACCAGAAATACCACTTGCGATCACGAGGCTGTCGTTGCCAGCGCCAGCATTAATCGTGACCTTGCCGCCTGCACCAGCAGCGATGGAGATGGTGTCGTTACCGGAACCTGCAGAAATTGTTGAACTGGTGAATGTTCCGCCAAAGCTGATCAAGTCCTTGTCATCTCCTGAATCAAGGAAGGACTTGTAGGCAGATCCACCAATAATGATGGAATCATTACCGCTGCCACCAACAACAGAGGAAGTCAGCGCACTGACGATGGAGAACGAATCTGCGCCAGCCTCACCAAGGACAGAAGTACCAGCAGTAATCGCACCCAAAGTGAAGCTGTCATCACCGGAGCCGCCGTACAGCGAACTTGCAGTGATAGTTCCAGCGACAGACATCAAGTCATCGCCATCATCACCGCCCACATTGGACTTTGTAAGGGCGCTGTCGAAGACAATGGAATCGTCGTCGTCACCACCAGAGACCGTGGAGCTCGTTACTACTCCAACGATGCTAAAGGAGTCGTCGCCAGCGTTTCCGTAAATCTTGCCGGCAGTGTTAGCACCATTCAGGGTAAGGGAATCAGCTCCGCTACCACCTTTAATGGTTGCACTCTTAGCGGCTGCGTTAACAACAATCGTGTCGTTGGAACCTTCGCCAGCAATAAATCCTGAATTGATACTGCCGACAGAGATCGAATCTGCATCCTCATCATCAGAAGCAGAACCACCGATGATGGAGGCACCACCAGCCAAGCTGGTGTTGACTAGCAGAGAGTCAGCGCCGGCATTTCCGTAAAGGACACCTTTCGAAAGGTTGGAACCGATACTGATGGAGTCATCTCCGCTTCCACCAAACATTGTGGAATTAATAGCCGCTGAGTTGATTACCAGAGAATCGGCACCAACGTTAGTGATGATCTTGGAAGCAGAAACGGAACCACTAATAGTGATTGTGTCGTTTCCATCAAGCTCACTACCTGGTGTTGCAGCATCACCGCCACGGATAGTCGCTGACTTAACAGAACCATCAATTTGGATGGTGTCAGCACCAAAACCACCAACAACACTTGAAGTTGCGGCTGCGCCACCCAAGGTGAAACTGTCAGCTCCGCTACCGCCCATCAATGTGCCAGCACTGACGGAACCTGCCGCACTAACCAAATCAGCACCGTCACCCATGTTGATAACGCCACCAAGGCTGCTGCCAACAATCAGAGTATCTCCTCCATCGAGAAGGGTGGTGGTACCACCGGCAAGGGTTCCAAGACTAATAGAATCGTCACCATCGCTGGAAAGAATGGTGGAATTACTAACTAATCCAGAAACGGAAAGAGTGTCTTTGAGTGAACTGCCTTCATCCGAAACAGCGAGCTGAACATTTGAAGAAACAATTTTTGAAGCAACAACAAGGTCGGCGCCTTGCTGACCACCAACAACACCAGAACTCAGTGTTGCAATGGTGATGGTGTCGGAGCCGCTTCCGCCCCAGATCTTGGACCCGGTCAGCTTGGAGCCAATAGAGATCGAGTCATCGCCAATGTTGGTGGCAATGTTCGTGGCGGTACCACCACTGCTGATAATGATGGTGTCAGCACCTGAATTACCTTTCAGGGTGCTGGAATTCGCCTTTCCGCTGATGCTGACGAAATCATCGCCATCATTTCCAGTGAGCGAAGTAGAGATCAGGGTGCCTGTGACCTGAACCGTATCGTTGCCAGCGCCGGTTAAAACCTGACCAGATCCTGCGACGCCACCTGCAAGCAAAATGCTATCGGCGCCACTGCCCGCAGAAATGCTGACAGAAGTGGCTGTGTCAGCAAGATGGAAAGTATCGGCTTCATCGTCATCACCACCGCCCAAGCTGACGTTTGTGGACGGATCATCCAGATAAAGACTGTCGGCTCCACTGCCGCCCAAAAGGGTTCCAGTAGTCAGGCCTTCAGCGAAGTGAACAATGTCGTCCCCTGCTTCTCCGTCCAGATAGATGGAAGTTTGATCTAGGGCAAATGAAATGGTATCTGCCTCAGTACCTGCCTTGATCGTGAGATCAGTTCCTTTGGCTGCGACGCGGAGGGAGTCAGCACCAGAGCCCAGCCAAATTTTGGAACTGGAAGCGGTAGCGAATAGCTGAATCGAGTCGTTACCAGTGTTAGACGCAATATTGGAACTGTCGAGCGCTGATGTCAGGTAGATGCTGTCAGCACCGCTGCCACCTTTGAGTGTGGAGGTAGCTCCGAGAGCACGGATGGTGTCGTCTCCGGCAGCAGCTTGAACTGAAACGCCTGTGTATCCAATTGATACAGAAATACTATCGGCGGAAGATCCGCCAGCGATGTACTGGTCTGAATCGGTTCCGAGCAGGGTATCCCCAGTGCTCGATCCTGTGATGGTGCTGTTAAAGGCCATGGAAGAGAGAGTTGAGCCGTGGGGCCGGAAGAGGCTTGGTGAACAAGTCTCAAGCCTCTACGGCTTGGAGACACGGACACAAGGTCACATCAGGAAGATATAGGCAAGAGTCCGGTTCGTCAATCAACTGAGGGCCAGTCCAGGGAGCTGACCAACGGGGGGCAGCAGACTCGATTGTCCAGGCACGTCAGGAGCGCGAAAATCTCGTCAGCCACAGCCTTTGAATTGCCTGACATTAACTCTTCAGTATAACCCAAAGCAAAACATATAGTCAAGAAACCTTAACTTTATAAGTTATCGTTGAAATTAGCAATTTACCGCTGTAGTCATTGCCCCGACTTTATTAAAGAAAACTATTTCAAAAGTCGCCCAACCCCACATGCCATAGAGCAGTACAAACGAACCATTAACGCGTTGTTGTACTATCGGGTTATTCGCAACCAATTCAAATGTTCTGGAGTCTAAATCATTTAGAGCAACTTTGTGGCCAGGTCAGTTTTAACGAAGAATCAGCATTTGAATCAAAATATAACCTTATAAAATTCCTTGAAGCAGCGCCGGTGGATTTTGTGGAAGCGTTGATCAATAGTCCTTTAGGCAGAGTGTATAAAATAGTTCTGGATAAGTCTATCACTTGTAAACTCGATGCAAAACTTTCGACATTGAGAGATGAATTAAGTACAAAATTGCGTGTTGCTGGGGTTGAATCCTCTGAAGGTCAGCAACTTTTACTGTGTTTAATGCTATTATATGCTCCCGGTTCAATGAAAGTAGAGGATGCTGCCTCAAAACTTCCTCAATGGTTGTACGAAATTTACTCGAAGCGAAACGATTCGGTGATAAAATCACAACAGTATGCCGTATCAAGCATTGATGACGAAAAAATAGATTTTGATAATCGTATTTTTCTAAATCGAATATTAGGATTATCAAATTTGTATTACATTGATCCAGAGGACAAAGAAATCTCGGACGAGCTTAAACAAGTTAGATCTGAATGCGTTAGATTAATGGTTGGGTTGAGACGTCATCTGAAATCCTAGCGAGGCATTTTCAAGCCGATTTTGGAGACAGATTCTGGGCTATGGCCCAGAGTGGCATCCAAAATGAGAACCTGAATTCTGATGAAGTCGTTTTAAGAGATACTATACAGAGTTGGCTTACTACGACGCCAAATAGCTTGAAACAGGAGGGAGGTATTCAGAGATTTGCTGCAGCGCTTTTATTCAATAAGCCAGGCAGCGTTAAAATTGCCAACCCAGAACAAAATCTTCCAGCGTGGTTCATTGATGGATACAAACGTTACGAAAGTATTGCCGCACATTAAGCGTGAACATTCTCTTTGCACATAATAATTTTCCTGCACAATTCAGGCATCTGTACAAATGGTTATCGGCGAATACTGATTTCAACATAAAGTTTCTGGCCCTAGGCGGCGAATGGAATTTAGATATTAAGGCAAGCAACCTTGTCAAATTTACTATCTCTCGAGATAGTAATGAAAAATTATGTCACCCTAATCTCAAAAGATTCGAAAAAGCGGTTCTTACAGGCCAAGGATGCTTAAGAGCTGCCATGCGGTTAAATGAAGATGGTTTCATACCAGATTTAATCATTGGACATTCTGGCTTTGGATCAACGCTGTATCTAAAGGAGTTGTGGCCAAACGCAAAGTTCTTAGGTTACTTTGAGTGGTTTTACAAAAGCCAGGGATCAGACGTGGGTTTTGGCAAATTAGAGAAAACAAGCCCAGATATGGCATGCCGAATCCACACATACAATGCACCAATCTTGATGGATCTTGCAATGTGTGACAGGGCTATTGTACCCACATACTGGCAACAAAAGCAATTTCCAAAAAAACATCATCAATTTTTTGACGTAATCTTTGATGGTGTCGACGTTGATCTATTTAAACCGTTGAAAACCGATGACTTAGGCATGGGAATAACCATAAACGGGGTGAAAATAGACGCGGATATACCTTTAGTGACTTATACAACCAGAGGTTTTGAGCCATACAGAGGTTGGCCAAAGGTTGCTGAGGGAATCAGTTTGTTAATGCAGCGCAATCCTCAAGTTAATGTTCTTTTAGTTGGCTCGGACGAAGTCGCCTATGGCAGTAAGCGAGCGGATGGAAAAACATGGAGGCAATGGGCCTTCGAGACATTTAATTATGACGAAAAGCGTCTTCACTTTTTACCTCCTCTAAGCTATGAAGATTACCTAAGTGTTTTGCAGTTTAGCTGGGTTCATATTTATTGGACCATTCCATTTATAGCAAGCTGGAGCCTATTTGAATCCTTAAGTACAGGATGTTGTGTCGTAGCTAGCAACACCGATCCTGTAAAAGAAGCTATTGCATCTGGATCAAATGGTATCTTAGTAGATTTCTTTGATATAGATGGAATGGCGGCGAGAGTCGATGAATTAATCAGAAATAGTGAACATCGACACTTTTTGAAGAAAGCTGCAAGGCAAAAAATAATTGAATCTAAATACGATTTAAAGACATGTTTATCCAAGCAGTTGAATGTTATCAACGAAATTACAGGTGAATCACTTGAAATCAACTAGTCATGAACCACGAACTAGCTGCAAAGCTAAACTCAGCAGGATTAAAGTCATTCGAAGACGGCGATCTCACTAATGCAATAAGTTTACTTAAAGACAGTTATTTGAACTGGGCTGACGAGGTTGGAATATTAGTGAATCTAGGCCTAGCTTTTATGCAATCAGGATTAGATTATAAGGCAGAACGCTGTTATAGGCGCGCATTAAAGTCTAGCGACATTAAAACAAAAAGAGCTGCGTATAAAAACCTTGGTTTTGTCCATTTATGGAGAGGGGAATGGGAACTAGGGTGGCGTCACCATGGAAAAAGGTTTAAAGGGGAAGATTTTGAAAAAAATCAATGGCGAGGTGATGCACTCAATGGAAAACCTTTAATCATTTGGAATGACGTGGGTATAGGCGATGCTTTCCAGTTTGTACGCTACACAAAGTTATTAAAGCAAAGGGGAGAAAAAGTAATCTTTGCTGTTGATAAAAGCCAACTTAATATTTTTAGAGAGCACCTTTGCTGGGAAATTGATGGGATAGTGGATCGGGATTCAATAATGCCTCTGCATAAACAAAGTCAACATATTCCTCTTATGAGTTTAATTGGGGTCGTCGATCCGGAAACAACTTGGGGGAAAGAATTTGCTGAATTGACCTGGAATCTGCCTTCACTTATGCAAAAAAAAATTGGACTATGCTGGGAAAGCAATTCCAATGATAAGACAATGTTTAAATATAAAAGCAAATCTCTTAATAATCTAATCAACGACGCAAAAATTTCCGAAGGGAATGAGAGAGAAAAATATTTAAGCCTACAAGCAAATGAACAGGCGGAACACAAAAAATACAATTTAAATCCGCCTACATTAAATTGGATCGACACTCTTTATAGAATAAGCACATGCAAAATTGTCCATAGTGTCGATACTGCTGTCGCACATTTAGCGGCTGGTAGTGGAATACCAGTACAGTTACACCTTGGCGATGTCTATGATTGGCGCTGGAAAGGTTCTCATCCTCACTGGTATCCGTCAATCAAAATTAATCAATTTACGCATTTAAACCAATAACAATATACATTTCTTGCCAAGATGGAAAGAACCTATAATTATAATTTATTGAGATTTGCAGTTCTATATTATCCAAATAAGCTAGCTACTTGATATCTATTTCCAAAATCGAATTTGCAGCCATTTAAAGCACTCTACAAAGACTTGCGCACTAAGGACTGGTAGACAAATTCACAAAAAGCTGACAGAATTAATCAGCATTCACCATCTTATGCAATTAATTTGTCAGAAACATTAAGCACACTAAGTCAATCAAAAGCAGCAGAGTAAATAAGCAGAGTAAATAAATTGCACGACTAAATATTTATGAATGACAACAAAATTCATCCTTCTGATTAATTCAGACAAACATAACTCAAAGAATGCTTGTGGTATTTAAGCGGATGAAGAGATTCGAACTCTCGGCCCTCTCCTTGGCAAGGAGATGCTCTACCACTGAGCTACATCCGCGGGTCGGTCGGAGGGATGTATCCCGCACGACTAGATGAGCATGCATCACTAGGGGGCCTTTGGTCAATCCGATCAGGCCAGCAAAAGGTGCGGCTGATCCTCTGCATGCATAAGCAGGTAACGACTTTGAGCAGTCTTCATGGCAATCGACATCGCACGGGCATAGCGACAGGACGATCGCCTGTCCTGGGGAGTAGATAACGGCATAGCACTGGTGAAGGGTGTTTCTCCGCTTGATCTCAAAAACCTGCATGGGCTTGAGGCCAGCCTTCAGGACTGGGCCAGCGCAGCCAACGATGAAACCTTCGCTGAGCTGTGAAACCTGAGTTTTACCCAACGCTTTCACTGGTTCGGGTTCCGTTTCCATTCACCGATCGCAGCACTCAGAAGAAAAGCCTTGCCCTTGGTGGTGACAGCGCCATGAACTCCACCTGGCCCCTGGATTGGGTGATTCACGAGATGGAAGGGACGGGCTTGCTCAAGCAATGCTTGGTGTGTTTCAAGCTCTTCAGCCTGGATGAACGATTAATCCTCGATGGCCTGGGTGCCTTGGCTAACAGCGAGAGCAATAGTGGACCCGATTGCCTGCGCCTGCATGGGCGCACAGCCAGAACCCTTGACGCTACAGCCAACTCCGGCGCAGCTGAAAAGTATCTGCACTGAAACCGCAGCGTCAGCCACGAACTGGGCTTAGAGCACACCAGGCATCACCATCTACCGTGTGGGTGACAAGCCGTTCAAGCAGCAGGCACGGCAGAGTGGCTAAGTCCCAGAGCCCATGGGGCTGCGCTGGTTGAACGAGAAACCAGACCTGCGGCCCGCCCGCTGCCTGCAAATGCGCAAGCTCAGTGGCAGAAACCAGGTACTGAGCCTCTGTTGCAACAAGTGCCAGGTGGGCCTTCGGGCGGACCACCAGCGACGGTATCCACAGGTCCGTGGGTATGCAGTGGGTGCCGGCAACCCTCTTGGGCCCATTCCCGGGCCGGCGTGTTGTTGAAGCGCTGCCTAGATCCAGCACTACTTGCCAGGCGTAACGGGCGTAGCCAAGACGGGCGCAGCTCCAGGCCCACTAGCCACTTTGGTTCAACGAGATAATGTCAAATCAAACGGCGTTACATCAACAATTCAGGTGAAGCGGATGAAGAGATTCGAACTCTCGACCCTCTCCTTGGCAAGGAGATGCTCTACCACTGAGCTACATCCGCAGGTCGGTCGGCGGGATGTATCCCTTACGACTTGTAGAGCATGGAGCACAGAGGGACCCTAGGTCAAGAGCAAAAGATGAAGTACTTCAGGAAAGGCAGCAAAACCGCAAGCTGGACGCGGCTGGGGCTTCAGAAACAGACATGATCCTTAGAAGATGGGACGTTGACCATGTCGGATACCAATGAACGACGGAGGTTGCTTCGAGCTCCGTACCCAATCTCAACACCAGCTTTGTTTCTCGATCGGGATGGGGTGCTCATCGAAGATAGGCATTACCTCTGTGATCCAACTGAGGTGACCCTGTGCCCTGGCAGCAAAGAACTCGTCAAAGCCGCAAACCAAAAGAACTGGGCTGTCGTGCTGATCACCAACCAGTCTGGAATCGCCAGAGGTTACTTTGATTGGTCTGACTACGAACGAGTAACCGATCAGCTTCTATCTCTCTTAGGAAAATCGGCCCCCCTGGCGGGGATCTATGCCAACGGACACGGACCTGAAGCATTAGCAGGAAGCTGGCGCAAACCCAGCCCAGCTATGCTGCTGGACGCCAGTCGAGACCTCAACCTAAATCTCAAAAAATCGCTTCTTGTCGGAGACCGTTTGTCAGATATGGAAGCTGGGGCTCGCGCAGACATACGGGGTCTGATCCATGTGCTGACTGGGCATGGGCAGAACGAGCGGGGTCCGATCAAGGCGTGGGCAAAACGGCAGCAAACAGGCTTCAGTCAGAATCTCAAAACTGAAGTTTGGTTCTTGGACTCCTTGCTTGCCTTTCCCACCTCGCTACTGAGCCAGGACACATGAGCGAACACAGCTGCGATGTTTTGATCCTTGGAGGGGGGATGGTGGGACTATCAGTCGCCCATCAGCTTCTCGAGAGAGACATCACAACTGATATCACCATTCTGGATAAAGAGCCGGAGCTGGGCCTTCACAGCTCTGGTCGCAACAGCGGCGTTCTGCATGCAGGGCTGTATTACAAGCCAGGTTCACTCAAAGCCAAAGTCTGCGTTGAAGGTGCTCGGCGGCTCCGCTCTTGGGTCGAAGAGCGTGGCTTACCCCTCAACCCCTGCGGGAAAGTAATCGTGCCACCGCGAGCTGAGCTGGACGCCCAGCTCGATGTGCTCGCCGAACGCGGCAGGGAGAATGGTGCCGAAGTGGAGTTGTGGGACGCCAATCAACTGCGAGAGAAGATACCAGAAGCCCGAACTGCCAGCGGTCGGGCTCTGTGGAGCCCAAACACAGCTGTTGTAAAACCCCTCAGCGTGGTGCGTCGTCTCCGTCAAGATCTCGCCGATCAAGGGGTAAAGATGTACCAAAGCCAACACGACTTCAAAGCAAGGCCCACGCAGCAGCAGTTGATTCTCTCCGATGGATCAGCACTGAGCTATGGCTATTTGTTCAACTGCACAGGGCTGCAGGCAGATCGAGTGGCCAGATCGTTTGGAATGGGGAATCAGTACAACTTGTTACCCTTCAAAGGGCTTTACTGGCAACTCAAAGACAATTGTCCATTCCAGCCACGAACTAATCTCTATCCGGTGCCCGATCTAAGCGTTCCCTTCCTGGGAGTTCATTTCACCCCCAGTGCCGATGAAACACCAGTGGTGAGTATTGGTCCTACAGCCACGCTGGCTTTTGGCAGGGAGAATTACCGAGGCCTTAAAGCCATCGAACCGGGCATGGCAGCAGCAAATATTGCAGTTCTTGCTCGCCAATATCTGACCAACCGTGGCGGATTCCGTCGCTACGTACACGAACAGGCCGTTTTGGCTCTGCCACCCTTGCTGGTTCGAGCTGCCCAAGAGTTAATCCCCGCCGTAAAGCCTGAACACATCGAACTCAGCCAAAAAGTAGGAATTCGATCTCAACTGTTCAATCGAACAACTGAACGATTAGAAGACGACTTTCTTTGTCTAAACGGACCATGCAGCACTCACGTACTCAACGCGATCTCACCTGCCTTTACCGCAAGCTTTGCCTTGGCAGATTTGATCGTTGATCAAGCTCTACCTCAATTGAACCTGTAATGACACAAACTTTCCGCGCCCTACTCCTAGCCGCAGGCCTTGGGACGCGGCTGCGGCCGATCACCTTGCACACACCAAAATGCTTGGTGAATATTGGAGGGGAAGCATTGCTGGGCCGTTGGCTCAGACAGCTTGAGCTGGCAGGTTGTGAGGCGGTGCTGATCAACACCCATTACCTAGCTGACCAAGTGGAGGCTTTCCTACAAAGCTGGAAGAGTTCCACAATGAGCGTTAAGGCCGCTCACGAGCCTGAATTGTTGGGTACCGCCGGCACCCTGATCTCCAACCAGGACTTTTTCAGAGGTGCAACAGGGTTGCTTATTCATGCTGACAACGCCATGGCAGGAGGGCTGGACGGTTTCTTGACTGCCCACAGGGAGCGCCAGCCTTGCTGCCAACTGACGATGCTGACTTTTCATACCGATACTCCAGAAAGCTGTGGAATCGTTGAGATTGACGATCAGCAGGTTGTACAGGCCTTTCATGAGAAAATTGCCAACCCACCTGGAAACAGAGCTAACGGAGCTCTTTACGCATTCGAGCAAGACTTCCTTGACCACCTCAGTTTGATGAATCAAAGACCAAGCGACTTCAGCACTGAGGTGATACCCAAGTTACTTGGGCGAATCCAGACGTGGCATACCCACGATGCATATCTGGACATCGGAACTCCAGAGGCACTAACTTCAGCACAAAAACTAATGAGGCATAAGTGATGACAGCCTCTTCACTGACAACCAGCACTTTCATAAACAGTGCATTTACCTATATAGATCGCTTACAGGGTTGCTTCAACAAAATAAATTTAGAAGCCGCAGAACATCTCGCCGACGAGTTACGTCAAGCCTGGATTGACGGTCGAAACGTCTATATCTGCGGCAATGGCGGCAGCGCGGCAAACGCAATTCATATTGCCAATGATCTTCATTACGGCATTGGAGCCTGCGGACCAGGCAAAACACTACCTGGACTACGAATAGAAGCATTACCTGCCAATGCAGGTGTAATTACTTGCCTTGCCAATGACACCGGCTATGAAAACATCTATTCCCACCAGCTTGAAGTAAAGGGCAAAAAAGAAGATCTATTGATTGCTCTCTCCGGCAGTGGCAACTCGCCAAACATAATCAGAGCACTTGATGCCGCCAATAGAATTGGCATGCAAACATTTGCAGTTCTAGCCTTCACAGGGGGCAAGTGCAAGGAACTAGCCAAAACTACAATTCATTTCGAAATTAACGATATGCAAATCGCCGAAGATACACAACTTATGGTCGGCCACTTATGCATGCAGTGGCTCAACTCTCACAAACCCGATCAGATCCAACCCTTAAGCAATGGCTGAAGTCGACTTCATGAGTGTGCTTCATAAAAGCACACCACGCGATTACTTGGCACGCGTCAATGACCCTGAATACCCCAAAGCAAAGGCTGCTGAGCAAGCCAAGAAGTTTTCCGAAGATTATTGGGATGGCGACCGACGAATTTGCTATGGGGGTTATCACTACCTCAAAGGGCGTTGGGAAAAAGTTGCTCGCGCCATGGCTGAGCACTATCCCCTGCCTACGAAACCTAAAATCCTGGATATTGGATGTGGCAAAGGCTTTCTTCTCTATGACTTTCTAAAAGTGATACCTGATGCAGAAATCTATGGCATCGATATTTCAGATTATGCGATCGCAAATTCCAAACCAGAAATTCGCGACCGACTACAAATTGGCAATGCCATCAGCCTTCCGTGGAGAGACAACACTTTCGACCTAGTCATTTCCATTACAACATTGCATAATCTACATGCCTACGACCTTGATCTCGCCCTTAGAGAAATGGAGCGTGTTGGAAAACAACACAAATATCTATGCCTTGAAAGCTATCGAAATGAACAAGAAAAAGCAAATCTTCTGTACTGGCAGGTGACATGCGAAGCGTTCAACACCCCTGAAGAGTGGCAGTGGTGGTTCAAGCATACAAACTACAACGGTGATTACTCTTATATCTATTTTGAATAGAGCCCTCTCAATCACCTATGATAACCATGGTCGATATCCATGCCAGCAATGAACGCCGAAAGCTCATGGGACTTTAGAGACAACCAAGAATTGACTGCAAGTCATGCATACAACAAAGAAGGCTACATAATAGAAAAAGCAGACTTCCAGTACTTGGAATTAATCAAGCATGATATAGAGAGAGCATTTTACGAATTTCCCAGTATTACTAGAAAGGATGTCCAAAAGCTTGAAAACGCTCATTATTCAATATCTCACGATCAAAGCAACAATCTACGGCTTCATATCATGAAAAAGTTATATCGGAATACAAGCTTTCATAGAAATTATTACAATACTGCCAAAAATATTATTCATTCGCTCTGCGGAAATGAGTTGGCCATGCAGAAAAGGCCAGGACTCTCAATTAATTTACCTCAGAATCGGAACGATGTCCTTCCAATACATGCAGACACATGGAATGGAGTATCCCCATTTGAACTCAATATTTGGATTCCACTTGTAAACTGCACAAATTCAATGTGCTTGTACATATTAAAGAGAGATAATTACAAACGCAGGCTTAATGACTCCAAGGAACTATTAAGACTCACATCGGATGAACTGTTTAATGAACTTCGCGACGACTTAACTTGGATCCCGATTGAGTATGGAGAAATCCTGGCTTTCGACCAATCCCTCCCTCATGGATATTCCTTGAATGAAGAGCGAGATACACACTGGTCAATTAATTGCCGATTCAAAGGATTACATACTCCGTACTGGGATAAAAAACTAGGTGAGTATTTTATGCCAATCACTGTCAAAAATTGCACAAGATTAGGTATGAATTATAGCCACCCAGACAACTGGATATAATTCTCACTGACATGAATCCTGCAAGAGGCTACATCGCCAGCGGCGAATTCAACGGACATAGAGTTCCACAGCACATTCAAAATCAAATCGTCAAGACATATTGCGATGCAAACAACTTAAAATTTGTGCTCTCACGTGCCGAATACTGGATTAACGGTAGCACCGACTGCCAGCTATGGGCCGCACTTAAAGAAGGCTTTCAACATATAGTTTTTTATAGCATCTGGCAGCTTCCAGAAAAAGAGGCCGTCAGAGAAAAAGTATATAAATACTGTATCAAAAATAAGATCATACTACATTTTGCAGTTGAACAGATACGTTCAGGCGAGACAAACGATACTTTCACCCAATTTGAAACACTTATTAAATCAAATTTATTAATTTTGAATGAGATTGATTATGAGGTACATCTCAACTGCCTCACAAAACTTCTACAACAAAGCGGTGATAACATTTAGCGTTCCTTTTAGTGTTTCGAGCTCAGTAATTATGTAGTCACAATCAATCAAGAAAATAAGTTTTCAATGCTTACTTACAGCCACGAGACGCTTCAGGTATTATCGATCGAACTCTTTCTTTCTCAGCGCAGCTGGATGCTTGCCAAGCAGACGCCTCCCACCCCCTAACAGTCATTTGATTCGCTTGAGCGAACTACTTGATAGAGCCACCACCAGTCGTACTAAGATTCGCTTCAGACATGCCAACACAATTTCTACGATTAGAGGATGTTGCTGCCTGGCAGGGCTGTGTACTTGCCTACGGCCACTTCAACACCATTCATCCTGGCCATATCCGCTACCTGCGACATGCCCGTGGCTTGGGCGAGCAGATGGTGGTCGCCCTAATCGGAGATACCAATACCAGCTTTACGTTTCAACAACAGGAACGAGCAGAAGCCCTAAACATGCTTGGCATCGCTGATGCTCTGCTGTTGCTGAAAGCCGATGAACTGGACGAAGCCATCAATGCATTGAAACCAGAGGTTGTGGTGCTGGGCAATGAGTTCAAAAACAACACTCAGATTCAGGCCACCCTGGATCAACAACGCCAACAAGGCGGTGCTGTTCAATTTCACGCAGGTGAAATTCATTACGCCACAGCAGATTTGCTTAGCGGGTCTGAGCGCGATCTACGCCAACAACGCCGTTCACTCTTTCAAGCCGCCTGCAGGCGGCAGGGAATTGAACGAGATCAACTGCTGAACGCCATCAAAAGCTGGAGATCTACGCGGTTAATCGTGCTGGGGGACACGATCGTAGATCAATACGCCGCCTGTGAAGCCATCGGCATGAGCGCCGAAGCACCAGTGGTGGTGGTGCGGGAACTGGAGCACAAAAATTTCATCGGTGGCGCGGCCGTGGTGGCGGCCCACATCACCGCCCTGGGCGCACGATGCGATTTCATCTCCGTAGTGGGGGTCGACAGCACGGCTGAACTTGTGCGTCAGGAACTGGCCGTTCAAGGCATTGGTGATAGTCTGAGCAGTGACCCCACACGTCCGACCACATTCAAAAAGCGGTACGTGGTGGAAAACCAAAAATTGTTCCGCGTCAGCCGTCTTGAAGAGCACAACCTGGATGCCGAAGTGGAAGATCAAGTGATTGCTCAGCTGCAATCGCTGGCGCCACTTGCTCAGGGGATCGTCGTTTCGGACTTCGTCTATGGCGTGGTCACACCTCGGATTTTGGAAGTTGTGCATCAGCTTGCAAAAGAGCACAACTTGCTGCTGTTCGGGGATCTCCAGTGCAGCAGCCAGGTAGGCAACGTCACCCGCTTCAAAAACTTCTCACTGCTCTGCCCCAATGAAAGGGAGGCACGACTCGCCCTGCAAGACAAAGACAGCGGCCTCGAGAAACTAAATCAGCGCCTGTTGCAGATCACGGAGAGTGAGCGGCTCGTGATGAAGCTTGGGTCTGAAGGGTTCATTGCCTACGACCGTGAGCCCGATGGTCTACTTAGAAGCCAAGCCTTCCCAGCCCTGTCTGTAAATCCCTTGGATGTAGCAGGCGCTGGAGATTCGCTGTTGGCACTGTTCGCCACCGGACTCGCCAGTGGGCAGGCAATGATGCCAACTGCTGCTTTGGCCTGCTGTATGGCTGCCCTCGCCGTTGAAACCATGGGCAACACTCCCATCAGCGCCACTGCGCTGCGGAGCTACGTGATAGAGATGCTGCTGCCATGAGCAAGCCCAAAGTCCTCGTCATCGGCTCTAACAGCTTCAGTGGCAGCCACTTTGTGGCTGAAGCCCTGCGCCATGACCATGCGGTTTGGGGTGTCAGTCGCTCAACGGAACCGCACCCCGTGTTCCTGCCTTACCGCTGGCGCCTCAACGGAGATGGCCCGGCTCTCGCCACAGCGGAGAACTTCCAGTTTCGAGCGATTGATCTCAACAGCCAGCTGGATGATCTGCTGGAGCTGATCGATCGCGTTCAACCGGAGTTGGTGGTGAATTTCGCCGCCCAAGGCATGGTTGCCGAAAGCTGGCTCAACCCCACCCATTGGTACCGCACCAATGTGGTCGCCCAGGTGGCTTTGCACGATGCATTGCGCCAAAAACCGTTTCTCCAGAAATATGTTCACGTCACCACCCCGGAGGTGTACGGCAGCACCGATGGCGGTTGGATCAAAGAGCACAACCACTTCAAGCCCAGCACCCCCTATGCCGTGAGCAGGGCTGCTTGCGACCTGCATTTGTACAGCTTCCATGAGGCTTATGGCTTCCCCGTGGTGTTCACCCGAGCCGCCAACGTGTATGGCCCAGGGCAGCAGCTCTATCGCATTATTCCGCGCACCTTGTTGAGTGCCCGAACCGGCAAGCCGATGCATCTTCATGGAGGAGGACACTCCGTGCGGTCCTTCATTCACATCCAGGATGTGGTGCGCGCAACCCTGCAGTTGGCCAACGACGGGGAGCCTGGCAGCGCATGGCACCTATCCACCCGGGAATGCTGCAGCATCCGGGCGCTGGTAGAGCAAATCTGCTCCCTGTGCCGTGCTGACTTCAACACTCTGGTGCAGGACAGCGACGAACGGCTTGGAAAGGACCAGAGCTACCTGCTGGACAGTGCTGCGATGCGCCAGGTACACGGCTGGACTGATCGAGTCTCACTAAAGCAGGGGCTTCAGGAGACACTGGGGTGGGTGAATGCCAACCTGGACACCCTCAACACCCTTCCCTGGAACTACCAGCACAAGACATGAACCTGCTCGTTACTGGTGGCTGCGGATACAAGGGCACGGTGCTAATCCCCCTGTTGCTTGGCGATGGTCACAGCGTGACCAGCATTGACACCCAATGGTTTGGCAATGCGCTGCAGGAACATCCTCAACTCACCAATCTGAAGCTGGATGTACGGGAGACCGATCAGATCCCTCTAAATGGAGTGGACGCTGTGATTCATCTGGCCAACATTGCTAATGATCCCGCGGTGGAATTGAACCCAACACTTAGCTGGGAGGTGAATGTGCTGGCGGGTCAGCAGCTTGCTGATCGTGCAGTACGGGCTGGAGTGAAACAGTTCCTATTCGCAAGCTCAGGCAGCGTATACGGCGTGAAAGACGAACCCAAAGTGACAGAAGACCTCACATTGGTGCCGATCTCGGTATACAACAAAACCAAGATGGTGGGGGAACGGGTGTTCCTTTCCTATGCCGATCAGATGCAAGTGCACTGCATCCGTCCAGCAACTGTGTGCGGGTTATCGCCACGCATGCGGTTGGATGTGAGCGTCAACATGCTCACGTATCAAGGTCTCAAAAATGGGAAGATCACCGTGTTCGGGGGTGAGCAAACTAGACCCAACATTCACATCCAAGATCTGGCGAATGTGTATCGCCACTTCCTGGGTCATCCAGAAATCACATCAGGTTGCTACAATGCTGGATTTGAAAACATCAAAATTCGCGAAATCGCCGAACGCGTACAACAACAAACAGGTGCTGAGATAGTGATCACCGAATCCAACGACCCTCGCTCCTACCGACAAGATTCCAGCAAACTATTGGCAACGGGGTTTAAACCAAAGTTCAGCGTGCAAGATGCGATCAAACAGATCACAGAGGCATACCGAAATGACGCGTTGCCTGACGGTGAAAACTGCTACACGGTGAAATGGATGAGACATCTTCAGCTGCAGGCAATTAGTTGAGGTGATGAGCGTAATGAATCATCCCTTAACAAATGATCTCATCCGCGTGGCGCACATCATACGAAAACGCACGATCGAAACCTCGGCACGAGCGAAAATCCCTCACCTCGGATCGTGCCTGTCGTGCGTTGAACTGCTGACTGCGCTCTATTGGCAGGAACTGAACATCAATCCAAAAGCACCAGACTCTCCAGATCGTGATCGCTTCATCCTGAGCAAGGGCCATGGGGCGCCGGTGCTGTTCCAGGTGCTGGCAGAACGCGGATTTTTCCCGGTTGAGCGATTGTCCGAATTCGGTCAACCCGGAAGTATGTTTCATGAGCACCCACCTAAACCGGGATACATCCCGGGCGTGGAAGCAGCAACCGGTTCCCTGGGTCATGGATTGCCAATGGCCCTAGGCATGGCGATCGCGCAGCGCATCCAAGCAAGAAAAAACCGCTGCTACGCACTCCTGAGTGATGGTGAGTGCAACGAAGGCAGCATCTGGGAAGCTGCCATGTTTGCTGGTGGACAAAAAATACACAATCTCACAGCAATCATCGATTACAACAAATGGCAAGCCACAGGTCGCAGCAAAGACGTCATGGCACTAGAACCACTCGGAAAAAAGTGGGAAGCTTTCGGTTGGCACACTCAACAGATTAACGGGCATAATTTTGAAGAGATCAACAAAGCACTTGATGCTGCACGGTCAGAAACAGAAAGACCCAGCGTGATTGTGGCTGACACAATCAAAGGCAAAGGGGTGTCATTCATGGAAGACGACAACAATTGGCACTACCGTACGCCGAACGCTGAAGAACTCAAAGCGGCCCTCGCAGAGCTGGAGAGGAAGCAGTTATGAGAAATGCATTTGCGAAAGCAATGACCGAACTCGCCCAGGAAATGGACGATGTGTGCCTTCTCTCCGGGGATATCGGCAACAGAATGTTTGATCGCTATAAAGAAGTAGCGCCAAAGAGATTCATAAATTGCGGTATCGCCGAAGCAAATATGATGAGCATGGCAGCAGGTATGGGGTTAAGCGGACTACGCCCAGTGGTATACACAATCACCCCATTCACGACAACTCGTTGCCTTGAACAAATTCGCACTGGTGTTGCTTATCACGAGGCGCCTGTGGTGATCGTGGGAACGGGTTCAGGGCTTTCATATGCAGAACTAGGAGTGACTCACCATTCACTGGAAGACATAGCAATTCTACGAAGCATTCCAAACATTCGCATATGTGCACCAACAGACTCACTGGAATTAACAGCACAATTACGTCAAGCAATTTATGAAAGAAAACCAACTTACATAAGAATAGGCAAAAAAGGTGAACCAAATTTACTTGACAACACAATGAAATTGGGGATTGGAAAAGCACATCTTCTAAAACCAGGAAAAGAATTTTTACTTCTTGGGATTGGTCCAATTGTCAATGAAGCATTAATCGCAAGAGAAAAACTTAAACATGAAGGGGTGATCATGGGTGTAGCCAGCATGGGGAGTATCAAGCCGCTGGATGTTGAATTTCTGAAAAGATGCATTAGCGAGGGTTACACAAAGTGGATCACATTAGAAGAACACAATAAAATTGGCGGTTTAGGCTCATCCCTAATCGAATGGCTATCGCATAAAGAAATAGATAAGGTGAAATTAAAACAAGTTGGAATTGATGATCACTTTATACATCAACTCGGGAATCAAGAGTACGCAAGAGAAGCAGAAGGCCTAAACTGGAAAGGAATAAAGCTAAATGCCGAACAAAAATGGAACTGATTGGGTTGGACTTCGACAACACATTGGTAAGGTACGATAAACTCTTTCATCAATTAGCAGTGGAAAAGGGATTAATAACTCAGTCTATGAAATGCTGTAAAACAACGATACGCGATTACCTAAGAAGTCAAGAAAAGGACTACGAATTCACGATACTGCAAGCGGAAGTATATGGCAATAAAATAAGAGACGCAGAACCATCCAAAGACATGATTGATGCACTAATTCATCTCAAAAAAGATTCAAGAAAACTCGTAATCATAAGTCATAAAACAGAGTACCCCTACAAAGGGCCAAGATTAAATCTAAGGACAAGCGCAATGAAATGGCTGGAAAAGAATAGATTTTTTGACAAGGATGGGATAGGAATGAGTATTAAAGACGTGTATTTTGAGGATACAAAAGAAAAAAAAGCAGCACGAATACACAACCTTGGATGCAATTACTACATTGACGATTTAGTGGAAATTTTAACTATGATAAACAAAGATGTAAAAAAAATACTTTACGAACCCAAGGAAGAAAGTGGACTTTCACGTTTTGATGATATCATGATAATGCATTCATGGAAAGAATTAAAGGAACTTTTGAAGTGAAAGAAGCTCTTCTAAATGAAATCATAGCAAACAAGTTAATAAATATAAAAGAACTAGATCGTCTAAGTGGAGGTAAAAACAGTGATACATACATAGCGAAGACAAATGACAAGAATAAATATATAGTAAAGATATATCCAGGAAAAAATGGTAGTTATGAGCAAAGCATGAGGAACAAAAGGGAAGAAACTTTTCTTAGATACTGCGAAGAGTACAATATAAAGAATACACCAAGACTGTTAGTAAGTGATAAAGAAGGAAAATGGATAATAATGAGCTGGCTAAATGGTGAGAGAGTCAAGCGAATTGATGATGAGTACATAAATAGCTTTGTTGATTTTCTGGAGAAATTAAACGAGGAGAAGCCAGCAACAGCAAATAAGTATAAGCATAAAGCAAAAGACAGTTATGTAAGTATCAAAAATACAATAAATGAAAATCAGAAAAGGTATAACGATATATTATTTGATTCAGAAATAAGCGAGGAAATCAGATTATGGGTACAAAGTGAAACCAAAAAAAAGATAGAGACGTTGGGGCAAGATAATTGCGATCAAACAAACAGAGACAGATTAATACTATCTCCATCAGACGTTGGTATACAAAATTCGTTACGCATGAATAACGAATTCATGTTCTTCGATTTTGAGTATGGAGGCTTAGATGATATACACAAAACCATATGTGATATGATGCTACAACCAAATCATTTGCTAGACGAAAACAAATTAAGAAAGATTGTTGATGAAATAAGAAAGAGAAGAACAATAGGGACAAAAGTAAGTAGCAAGGTAATACACAAATTGCTTAATGTGTATCAAGTAAGATGGATATTAATTATGGCAAAACACGTAAAGTCAACAAAATATTTAGAGGAATACAACAAGAGAACGAAAGATATAGCGATAAAACTAAGAAGTTATCTTAACTAAAAAAGTTGCGAACCATTGCAGAGCCGGTTGTAAGAGACACACTAGGTAACCAATCAAAATCACTAGAAAAGGAACTAATATCAGGCAAAACAATATCAGAAGAATCAGGATCACCTGCTAAAACAAAATTAGCTCCTATTGCGGATGCAAAATTATATATGGATACTGCCTCTGGTGAACCGATATTGTAAATCTTAGCAGAAGTATGATTTGGCAATACAGAGAGACACTCAATCAAGTCATCAACATAGAGAAAGGATCGTATCTGTGACCCCTGCTTAAACAAAGTCACAGGAGAAGAAGCGTGGCTTAAAGTATACATAAGCTTACCAATAAGGTTAACAGGGTTTTGATGAGGTGAATAGGACTGGAATAGACGAAAAATCAAAGAAGGAATATTACGGACTCTAGACATATATTGGACTATGGATTCGGATTGGATTTTCATCAATGAATAAGGATTTAGAGGCACCAACTCATCGGATTCGCGAAGGATACCAGTCTTAGACCCATAGACAGCCGAAGAGGAGAGATAAGTAAAACTAAAATCAATAGAGTGAGGAAGACACTCTAATAACAATGCAAGAGAAGAAATATCAGGCAATAAACCGGAATTTAATTGATGCGGATCAAGAAGATGAGAGGAAGTAACAGCGCAATAAATAATATGAACCCTAGAGGAAAGTAAATCCCACTGAATGGAGGAAAGCGAATCTGTAGAAAAATAATGGACCAATGTGGAATTTATTTCTTTATCCGGGAAGGAAGAGATATCAACGCCGAGAAGCGTCGATTCTGGATAAGCCTTTCTAAGATGTTTGAGTAGAAGGGAGCCAATATAACCATGGCAACCTATAACGGCAAAGGAAATTGTCACATTAAGCACCAGGCTTTACACCACCAAGAGCTCGAGAAACATTCACACTCGAGTCGATAACACCTGACCAACTACGTGAAATAGACTTAAACTCATTTACATAAGCCGACAAAACACGCTCAACAATTGAATCGTCAATGATAAATGCTGGGGTAAAAGTTGTTCTATGCCATTTTGCATTAATTAGTATTTTATGTTTAGACTTCATTGATTGGGCAAGAGAAAGACTAAAACCGTGAACGTTGTCGCAATGATACTCAAAAGCTGAATTTAAACCACGACCACGTGTTTCGACATAAAAGGGATGGTCAGACAGCTCAGAATCAATAATGGATCGAATTTTCTGCCCCATCTTGCGGACATGCAATAGCATTTCAGGGGTTTGAACACGCTTCTGGGTCTCAAGCATGGCCGCCGCTCCCAGCGCATAACCTGCAAAAGTATGACCTAACTGAATACGCCCAGTACCATTGGCAATAACGTCCTCAAAAATTCCCTTGGTAACAACAGCAGAAATAGGTGCATAACCACCGGCACAACCCTTACCAATTGCGATGAAGTCAGGAGTAAAGTCGTCATATGTACAGCAATAGACTTCTCCTGGCCTTGACATGCCACAATAAATTTCATCTAGAATGATATGAATATTATAGTTATCACAAATTTCGCGCATACGCTTCCAGTAACCTGGAAGAGGTACAACTTCACCCCTCAAAGCACCCATCATAGTTTCACCGCAAAAAGCCGCAATATTTTCAGGTCCATTTTGGATAATTGCAGTCTCTAGGTCGTTTGCACAACGATCAAGGTATTCTTGCTGAGTTTCGTTGGGGTGAGCAAGTCGCAAATAATTGTGCTCAGGAATCTGAATATAACCGCCAGGCTTGATAGGGTTGTAAAAGTTAAGGATAGGCAAATCAGACACACTCATCGTTTGGAGTGTAGCCCCAGAGAAAGACTGAGCTCTATAGATATATTTTTGCTTCGTTGGGTTGCCAGAATCATGGTGAACATGATAACTGAGCTTCATGGCTTGCTCCATAGCATCAGAGCCATTACAGCCGCCGAAAAATACTTTGTTAAGTCCTTCCGGGGCTTGTGAAACTGTAAGTTGTGCGAGCTCGTCTAAAAGTGGATTAGTCCATACGTTGCCATCCAAGTGAGCATAAATATCCAACTGCCTATTAATAGCATCTTTAAGCCCCTGATCTCCCATACCAAAGACCGAGTGAGCCGTCCAACCACCGGTGAAATCAAGAAGCTCGGTTCCATCTTGAAGAAATAGATAAATACCTTTTCCGCCAACAATGCTTACGGGAAGCGGATCGTTGGGGAACTTCTTTAAAACGGAAGGCATAAGAAGGAAGTATTTTAATATATTATAGCAGAAAAATAATAGAAAGGAGAGCTAAAGCTCGGGGAAACGATATTGCTCGCCGGGAACAGGATGATCCCAGGAGCCACTGACAATCATTTCCCTTAAAATAAAAGATTGCTTAATGCAATCATCTATATCAATACCATAGAGATAGGAACCAGCTCGGCCCATCGAAAAAGTAGAAGATGCAAAACAATTATGATATTCAGAAGCTAGTCTCTGTGCCCATTTAAAAGGCATAGGGTAGTCTTGACCGCCGTTATTAACGGGTATTTCCATACCAATAAGGCTAGTGTGACTTTTATGCTTGGTGAATTTTTTATACTCAACTAGGCGAGTAAATGATCCTGAACCAGGATAATAAAGGAAATATACATTTTCTGGAAAGACATGCTCAGATGGAAAGACAATTAACTCTAATTTCCTTCCAAGGTAAGGCAACTTGGGAAGACCAGTATCAGGCATAAGAGTATCCAGGCCAATAGTATTAACAATACAATCATAAGATTTAGTGTTTCCATCTATGGTAACGAGCTTAGAATTAAGATTAATAGAATCAACAGTCGTAGATAAAAGTACATTTGCATTTTGGGTTGCAAATGGGAAGTAATCGTCGTAGCCTCTTGGGGAATGTGGATAACCTGAATAAACCTCATCCCAAGCCGCACGAGGCCCGTCCTTAATAGCTACTCCCTTAGGAGACCACTTAAAAGTATCGATAGAAGAGACATCATCTACAAGCCACATTTTTGAATTGTAAGGCTGGATTAATTTATCGTAAAGAGTTTTACCAACTGATTGCAGCCAATAATCTTCGAGGTTTGAAGCCTGAATGCCACCTTGTGCTTTTATTTGCTCCTGACATGTATTTAACTCATTCAAAATACGGTTTGAGTCAGGCATGGAACGCACATCCTGCATATTAATGGGATAAGCATAAAAGTTATTATCTGGCTCAACATAAGAAAGAAATTCATGTTCAGGACAAAGATTAATTGGTAAAATATTATTTAGGTAATCAAACACGTCTTGATATGGAGTCAAGAAGTGTCGAGGGCCAAAGGTATACGGGTGGCCGCCATACCAACGAGTTTTATTGCCAGCCCCAAGAAAAGAATTCTTTTCAATAAGGTCGATTTCTACATTAGGTAAGTCTGAAAGAATATGAGCTGCAGAGCATCCAGCGAAACCACCACCAATTATAAGGACTTTCAAAGCATTGAAAATTATTTTCTAATATAGCATTGCTCCCACAAGGATAAACGCTTAGCTATGAGTCTAGCGTGTCTACGCGTGTAGTTTTCATTAAGGTACAGATGGAAGCATTGGTCCCGTGCAGCTAATGCATTAGGAGCATGAAATTTATCATACATGTACTGTGAAGCCCATTTCCAAGTTGAAACAAGGCAACCATATTTTACTCCAATTCCTAATCCATCATCCTTCAAAGCATGTGAAATAGACAGAACGGGGGTGGAAGTGAGGCTAGTATCTATAAAGATTGGAAAGTAAAAGGGAGATATTCCGGAATGAAATTCGCTAGGAAAAAAAAGCTTGACAGAGTATTTGTCAAGGAAGAAAATCAAATCCGATAAAAATTTCTTCCTTTTAGAAATAGTTGATGGAAGACGGGAAAGATTGGCAAGACCAATACTACACCTAATTTCATCCGAATTAAAATTAAGACCAGGGAAGTCAGCAAAACCAGGATCACGTAAATCAACCGAAGTTTTGTCCCACCAACGCTTTCCTCGATCGGCATGTTGCTTAGCTATCTGATAATCCTTATAGTCAGTACAATAAAGTAATCCGCTACTACCCCCAGCAGCAAGATTCTTTCTATACATAGTCGAAAAACAACCGAAGCGGCCGAATTTACCTACACGTAAGTTAGATTCCTGAGGGATAGCTCCGATGGCTTGACTACAGTCTTCAATCAGAACAATATTTTTTGATTTACAGAATTCTGAGATTTGCACTGTATCCTTGCAGGGAACACCACCTGCGTGGGTTAAAACAAGAGCCTTAATTGCTGGAATATATCGATCCTTTAATTGTCGAATACCAGTGTTGTAAGATTGATAATCTGAATCTAGAAGATAAGGGACTAAGCCCAACGAAACAAGACACCCAATAACGCTAGCGTCGGTTACTGGTGATGTAGCAACTAGTGAACCAGAGGGTAAAGATAAGGATTTAAGGGCAATATAGATAGAAGAACAACCTGAAGATACTGCATCACTATAACCTCCACCCATATAAGATGCAAAAGCCGAGGTATACTGATTTTCAAAGAAATCATCATATCCGGGATCAAGACCTATTCTTCTATAATATAAGAAACAATTGAACAAGGATAACAATTCATGCCTGCTTAAAGCATTCCTAGGTGGCAACTTTAATTTAAAATCAGTCGATATCATTAAGGAGAAAATACGAAGATCTAAATGCTAGCACATGCGATAAGTTGTTGACTTCGCGTAGTGAAGAATCCCAGCGCTTGGGCAAAAGTGAAAGGATCAGCTCAGACTCATCACGTGAAATATAAGGTGTATTGAATTGGTTAGATTGAGAAAGCAATGGAAGGTGTAGTTCAGCAATCGCGTCAATATTATCTAAAAAGAGGCGTGATGCATGTATTACCCAGCAATGATATAACTCACGCTGAGTAGTAATGCTAGGAGGTGGATTAAGAATAGCTTGGCAAATTACTTCACCAGTATCGATCTTGGGTCTAAGAACATGAATTGAGGAACCTAATGGAGTGGGATAGAGTAGGGAAAATAAAGCAGTGCCAATGCCCTTTCCGAAAGGCAAATAAGTGGCATGAATATTAAGACGATTCAACGGATTAAACAAAGAAAGCACATCTTCCTTAATTCGTCTATCGAAACCACAGGTTATAAAAAAATCTGAGTTCTCGAGGGTCTTTATATCAGGAATTTCGGTTGAACAAAAAAGGGTATGATGTGAAGGAAAATTGTCTTGGATATAAGAGGTACGCCAAGTTGGACCAACAATAGTAAATCTAGACATAACGAATAAAGTCCTTTAGCTTAAGAGAAAAAGAAAGATTAGTATCACCTTGGGACGGATTGACCAAGGGGAATATAATGTTGCATGAAGAATCTACAATATAGTTTTCAGTTAAATTGTCGATGATAGCCCAAAGAAGAGTCTCAAATGTGTAAGTGGAGCTAAATTCAAGACGTGGGAGGACAAAAACATGATATTCACCTATGGGAAGTGAGTGTACACAAAATAACCCAATGCGACATTGATCAAACCATATACATGAAGTAAGAAATAGTGTCGATGAAGAATAAATCGAAGAAGCTCTATGTGCTAAAAATTTACGAGACAAAGAGTCAACTTCTTGATTAATAGAAGAAAACTTTTGCTTGAGGTGAAAAGACTCTTGTGTAAACTTAAAGTTGTGATTCATCTAACCAATAGGAAATAGCTTGAGAAGTAGATGTAGGCATAAATCCAAGCTCAACTGCGGCGTCATGTTTGACATAACAGCATGGTGTACTAGAGGAAGAAAAAGAAACATCAGAAGATGAATTCAGACGTGAGGTTAATAATAGAACTATCTCACGAATAGAAAGGTCACCAATGGAAGACAAATTGACATGATGTATATTAGTAAGACTTGTAAGACTAGAGAGTTTTAAAATAAATTTGCTAAGAGCATGCAGAGTTGTACATGTATTATAAATAGAATCTGGGTTATAGACAGAAACACTAGCTCCAGTAGATAATTTACTTAATAAAGAAGGCAGCCATGCGCGATGGGCGCCATCACCTAAAACAACTGGAAGGCGGATATGAACAAGTGAGGAAAAATTATGAGATTGATTGAGGATTTGTTCAGAGAGAAGCTTTGTAGATCCATAAGGAGTTGAAGGTGAAGGATTAGTATGAGAGTCAATTAGAGGAATTTTTAAATCTCCATAAATAGACAAAGAGGAAAGATTTATGATTGAAATTCCGACTAAAGTTTTTGAAAGAGATAGGATTAAAGAAGCAGATTTAATATTTGCATATACGACATCATCAGCAGAAACATTCACATCAGGATAAGCACCTGTACAGTTAATAAGTAAGTTGAAGGAACCCTCTATGTTTGGATAAGCAGAATCATAGCTATGCTCAAGTGGTATAAGTGTAAGACGTGAATTAAGAGATAAAGCAGAGAGAGTAGGACTTAGAGTACGATATGTTCCGGTAACCAAATGTCCCTGTGACAAGAACTGGGAGGTAAGATATAAGCCGATGTAAGAGCCAACAGATGTGATAAAGATGTGCATAGTCAGAGTGTAATGAGTTGAACCGATGGATATAAAGTAAGAACCTTACAATTGACAGACGAAGAACGTAGCTTTTCGACAATAGAATCAGTATGCACCCAGGCAAAGGGGATGATTACAGTAGATTCAGTAATAAGCGAAGGATCATAAGGCATAATTCTACAAGCAGTATCAAAAAGATATTTATCTTGCTTCTCAGGATTGTCTTCAAAAATTAGATCAAGATGATTCTCTATTTGCAAGAAGGAAGTGAAAAGATTGAGGCTACGAGCGGCACCATAACCTACAAAGCGGCAATTATTTTGTTTAACGTCATTGAATAGTTGATGAAATTTATTCTTGTATGCAATAATATTAGAACGAAATAATTGCATTGCACGTGGACCTGTAATATCAAGTTCATCTTCCAAAAGCAGCAGATCAGTAAGGTTACGAGATAAAGAAGGTGAAGGTGAACTTGATGAAAGTTTTCTTGCGTAACAAATGACTGCACCACCTTGAGTATCGACACGCTGTACATCAAATAAGTGAAGGTTAAACCGCAAGAGAAAAGGAATTAAAGAGGAAAGAGAGTGATGGGAGAGATGTTCATGGAATTGAGTTCCAATGAGGGTCTTATGAATAATGTCATAAAGGTAACTGACTTCGAAACAGAAGAGGCCATTTTCTCGCAAGAGATTAGAAACACCTTGAGCGAAGGATGATAAATTATCATTATGCGCAAATACATTATTAGCAGAGACAATGTCAAATAGACCATACTTATCACCAATAACTAAAGATTTTTCAGCATTAAAAAAATCGTGGAGAGTCGGTATACCATTTGACTGTGCATATGAAACTGCGGCATAAGCTGGGTCAATACCGAGAACAGTTGCAGCTGATTGCTCCTTAATGCAGGACAAAAATAAACCATCATTTGAGCCTATATCAAGACATTGAGACGTTTTATAGCCTAAAAGGTCAAGGGCGTATGCAGAGTACTTATTGAAGTGCTGTATTAGGCCTTGATTACGACTTGGTTTATATGTATAGTCAGAATCAAAGAGGACACTCAAATCAACAATATCTAGGACTTGAATGTGACCACAAGATGAACATCTATACAAATCAAGGGGATAACGATGAGATGATGCTTTTGCTTCAGGTGAATATTTATCAGCAATGAGAGTATGTGGAAAAATAACCTCGGCAACAAGATCAGATGAATTACAGAGTCTACATTGAGTGCGCTTTGCAATCATTGTTGTAATCTTGGCAAATAAGAATCTTTATTGATTCTACAGGCAAACGAGCGTCGGAGTCAAATCCATGAATATCATCATGACTAGAAGGAATAAAAGGCCCCTCTGTGGTTTCATGCATAACAACAAATTCAGTCATAGGAACAACTAAATGGTAAAGAGGTTCATTTAGTCGATAATAACAATGTGAAGATCCAGCGGATAAATGAATTAGCTGAACAGGCTCGAAGGTCTCCTCTTTTAAGATTGCGACGGATACATCCCCTTGAATAACGTGAAAACTTTCGGATTTGTTGAGATGCCTATGTGGATCAATCTGAGTAGACTTATGAAGTGCAACAATCATTTCTTGTACATTAGATTTATTAGAAGGGTGGAAATTTATCCTCGCGCGCTTTTTAGAGGCTGAGGAGCATTCGACAAGCAGGGCATCAATCATTTCGTCCGTTAAACACAAAATAGGTCCTGTGACATGGAAAACACCCTCAGCAATTTTTTTCATATTCTGGTATTGAAAAGAATTTACTTATGAACTTAATACTAGCAGACGGATGCTCAAAAAGAATAGTGCTTTGAAGCTGCTTCGAATAACTATTATCAAAAGAAAAAATATAAAGATCAGATTGACAAAAATCACTATCAAAGTGCTTAACAGTGCTAGTAAGCCATTTCGAACCAACTTTCAAAGCAGTACCATCGAAAAATTCAAGACGTATAGAAGGTAAATACTGATTTATATAAAGAGATAATTGCATTGACTTATTTCCAACACCGTAAAAACTAATGCTTTGAACTTGAGAAAGTGAGTACTTGAGTCTTTGAATAATAATGCTTTCACAATTAGAGAGAGAAAATGTAGAAGCAATTGGTGATGGTGGAAGAGCACTATTGATTTCCCACGATCTCGTATCTAGAGGGCGAGCAAAGAAAGAAAGGAAGGGTTCTACAGCTTGTGAGGATGAAAATTGAAAAGTAGAACAGGCGAAACCATTCGTCGACAAGAGGCTTTTAATTTGGGGTTGAGTAGGGTAAGAAACACGTTCATTCCAAATGAAAGAGTAGTCACCTGCATTAATAAGCGATTGAAAGTCAAGAATTTCGAAATATATAAAGGAATCGGAATCATGTATAGCAGTAAATAGTTTCTGGAGGTAGTCATAAGAATTAACGTGCTCAATATAGCGAATACATAGAAAAAGAGAATTAGCATCTACGGCAATATTGTTTAACTCATGCAAATTTAAATATTCGGGAAAGATAACATACTTGGAAGGATGATGGTTGAACAGAGATTGTGCTAGATAATCATCTTTAGGCGAACATCTATATATTGTAATTCGATTTTCAGGAGTAAGGGATACATTAAGATCAGTTATTAGCTGAAAATAATGAGAAGTTGGTTCATTATATTTTAAATCACGGCATAAATTGCCAAGCAAGGAATAAGGGCTATCATTAGCAAGTATATTAACGCCACAACCATTGCATTGAACAGATTGACTTATAAATGATGAAGATGATTGCTTAGAAAAAGCAGTAGTATAATAAGAAGGATTAGAGAGCTCCAAGAATACTGGAGCTCCACAAAAGTTACAATTGGTCATCATTTAAAGGTGAATCAAGAGCCAAGCGATCGTACGCTCGACAGGAGTGCAACAGTTCGATTAGTTGATCTAGAGTGCCGACAAAGCGCTCAAGAGGGCAATGGTAAACAATATCATATAAATTAAGCTCCGGTATAGTAGTAGCATTATCTATTAGTTGGTCAAAAATGTAAATAGAAGAAGAAACTAGGTTAATAGAGGATCTATTAGACAAGTTAGCGGATGAAATGGTGTTTAATAGAACTGAATATGATCCAAACACAGGATTTTCGGTTTGTGGTAGTGTAAATGGCAAAGAGCAGGATACACAATAATTACGTAAATAGAGGCTTTGAATAGAGATAGGTATACAGTAGCGTCCAAAGGGACGAGAATGTGTATAAGTAAAAGTCATTTGAATATATTATAGACATGATAATTCCAAGAGTGATGTTCAGTAATATTCCACTCTTTATAATAAGAACCAAACATCCTGTCACCGACCAAGGATTTTGAATAAGGCGAATAAACAGATTTGACTCTAATATTAACTGAAATACGAGTTGAATCTGTACTGTTAATAGAATTACCGTGAATCAAAGTAGGTGGAAAAACAAGAAAATAACCTCTATTGATAGATATATACGTCGAATTAGAGAGGTCGACATTGTGCCTAAGCCCATTCAAAACGGCTTCATAAAAGCGAGACGATTCTACTCTGTTACATATAAACATACTGTTTGTATCGAAGGCATTCGTCAGAGGCAGCCAAAGGACAAGCTCGAAGGGGCTATCGCCACTAGAACAGTCTGTATGGGCTGCCAAGGTGGATAGATCATCCCCAGGCATATGGATCGATAAGTTCAGCTTTTTCTGAATAAGAAGGTCTGGACCTAATGCAGAAGATAAAACACTGAAACATGCATCACGCAGCAAACTATCCCAATTGATATTATTAGTCGCCTCAAAACACTTAAGGCGTAAAGCATTTAATTCATACTTATCGACATATTGATGAAGAACACTAAGGTCATGAGGGTAAAAGTCTAAAGACAAGTGGTCAGAAATAACATCGCAGAGTGCGGTATCTAAGACATTTAGAATTTTAGATGAGGCAAGAGGTTTAATAAAGATCATAATTAATTATGAAGACAAGTAAATTCAAAGCTGAGACGCGGGGAAGAGCCTTTATTTAGGGAACCACCATGTAATAATTTATCATGGAATATGATGGCATCAGTAGAATTAGTGGGAACCAAAAACGAAGAAGACATTGAAGGCGGACTAACTATTGTCGGCTTTAGCTTATTTTCAGAAGAAATAACTTTATATGAAAATGTGTGACCATTATGAGAACCAGGGAAAACTACTAAACCATTTTGGTTTACTTCAGCAAGGATAGCTATCCATACTTTTGTACGCTTTTTAAAGTCTGAGTTATGATTCCATGAAGGATTTAAATCCCAAAACCACGAATCGCAGTGAAGTGGGCCAATATCACCTTCTTCGTAAGGTCGTACAAATCTCCAATAGACATCGGGATAACCAATTAACTCCTCATCTGAGACAACAAATTCACCGAGAAGCTCACGAAGTCTAGAAAAAATGGTAAATTTAAGAATTTTGGAAACCTGCTCAGCCGTGAATCGTCGTACACTCTTAGAAGAAATGTGGTTGTGGAACCAATACTTTCGGTTAGAGGGATTGATAAGACTTGGCCATTCAAGTGGAGATTCATACGGTACAGCACACTCTTTAAATAATGATTGAATATTAAGTACAATAAATCGTTGTATAATATCTAACTCATGGCTAGAGAGCGCATTCAATTCAACCAAAAAACCTTTATTTTGATAGGAGCTGCAGTCACCAAGCATAACGCAGATGAGATTTATGTTAATATAATTCTATCATAGAAGAAGAAAGCCATGAGCTACATGTTGTCTGCACATAAAAGAAATACACAGTATTTTCATTTTGAGTTAGTGTGCACACTGTGTAATGATATAAAGAGAGACTTGGTTGAAGATTCAATATATTATTGGGGAAAACATCAATTCAGTGAAAAAGATGACAAACTAAAACGACAACATGAGTGGATCGTAAAATTAATAAAGATGCTAGTTCATGGATTCGAAAAACACTACTCACTTAATCGAGCCCAAATATCAAAAGATGCAATTGAAAAATTAACTGAAGAATACCCATCGGTGTCAGCTTGCCTATTGCACTGGGAATTGGATCAAGTGAAGGAAAAAACGGAATCGATATTCTTTCGCAAAAATGACAGTTTACAGATAAAATACTTCCTACACACCACATGGATTAAAAAGAGTGATTTTACATGGCCACAACATCATGAAAAGAGATACAGACATTTACTAGACTACGAAGAAAAAATCACAAGGGCTATTTCAAAAGGAATATATGCTCCAGACATGATATTAAATCCTGCAAATATGACACAGTTTTTGGAGATTCTTCATTTGCGGAGTGAAATGCCAAAGAGCAAAGAATATGCTAAACCTGTATTATATGGATTCAGTAAGTTCAAACCGTTCCCATATATGCTTCAAAAAATGTATGATGCCTATAATCTACAATATAAAACTTTAGACAAAGATGACGATTGGACATTCGCTAAAGATTTGGCAGAATATATACCCTTTAACATACATTCTTATTACTTGCAATATCAAAAAGAGCTGAGAAATAAAAACTCAACATTACTCTTTAAAAAAAAGATAGATCTCTCCAAACCGATCGAGTTTGGGAATAAATCAATTAACTACTCGCTTGATAATGAAGCAAATAATATTCTTAAAGAGTATATTCCAAATACGCTAAAGGCAATCGAAAAAGACATGATAATTGTGGCAATCTCATATCGAGACAGTGGATATAAGGAAGATATGCACAATAATATTAATAGCCTAAGAAATGGAAATGAAGATAATCTGAGTCTGATGCTTGAATACTTGAAAAGTAAAAATTGTTATTTAGTAAGATTTGGAAAAAGATACATGAATACAGCAAACAATTTCATTGATGAAGATATAAGTAAGTTTGGAAGTAATGACCTTATCTACGATAAAATTCAAACATCACTATCTAGAGTTGCAGAATTTTGCATAGGTGGATCAGGAGGATCGAGTCATATTGCATCTACTTTTTCAGAAAAACCATCAATATATTTAAATACAATAATGTCAAGCTTCATAGGGAACCTTGGGAGCAGCGTAAGTATTAATATACCGAAAGTAATCGAATACATAAAACTGACAACAAGGAGGGATGGCAAAGTTTTTTTATCAGAGTCGTGGCATAAGCTAGTTGAAGAGGGTAAATTAGGAATTCGCTGTAATAATCAACAGGAAACTCTCAACGCAATAAAGAATATATTGGATACTCTCATCGATAACAGGATGAACACAGCGTTACAACAAAAAAACTTAGATAAAAACGTGGTCAACCTTTATGAATTATCTATCTACAGTAAAAATAGATTTTTGAGAGAGTCGTGGAGTAACAATGCGGTAGCAACATTGCTTTCTAACAAGAGTCAAATTATCGAATACTTTTAAAGAGATAATAAGCCGTTCTAATTTATTCAGAAGGTATGAAGTTAAAGGAATCTGATTTACGCTCCCATAAGCTTGTCAATATGCGTACCAACAAAAGTTCGCTGTATGGATAGTCATTCTCAATCCTTAGTGAGATATTCAAAAGTGCTGATAAAAGAGATTGATTTTTAAAACTTTTAGCTATCAATTCTTGGAAAATAGGTGCCGAAAGTAGCCAAGGACCAAGATTGCTGTCAAGAGTTTGTTTTAGATTACTCCGCAATATCCAATAATCCTTGCCCGCTAAAATCGAATGATATATATTGAATAGAATGGACTTCGAAAGTTGACAAATTTGATTAGTCAATATCCATTCAGGATTAAATTGCAATGGATAATACTTTTTAAAAAATTCAAGATCCTCATTTGGTATATGATTGACTAATAATTTAAGGTACTTTATTGAAGATGCAAATACTATATCAGATATCTCATGCAAACCATTGCCGGGGTGAGGTGTAGAAAGAAAACATGATTGATCAGAAGACAAAATACGACTCAACGATAATAGAAATGACGGGAAATGTAGGATATCGGACCTAGTACGGAGAAAAAAATCTTGCTCCGTAAAATCATTAGGTAAATATTCGTACGAATTTAAAAAACCCTTATACATTCGAAAAACTCTATTGGGGGAATGTCTCAATGATTCAGAGTTAAACAATAAGCTTTGATCCGCCTGAACTTCAGATGTAGAATAGTTGTTATAGATAACCTTGATTGAACGTATCATTGTCGATTTAGAAACAAGCGCACAACAATACTCTTCAAACAATTCATTTTGTTTAGTGTCAGAAAGAGAAATAACAATATCAACTGATTCAAAAAGATGAGGAGACAATGAAGTGATTAAAGACTTCAACGAGATATCTGTTGATCGATGAAGACCGCTAATAATCACAAACAATTTTTTTGATCTATGGGGAATAGAAGCAATCGGTTCATGAGTTCTAGAATAAAAATGATTTAACAACTCTGTTTGAGACCAGAATGTTTCTCCGGTAGTTGAACTTATATATTGTTCTATAGTATTCCTTGGAAGACAAAAAGGGGAGCCAGAAAAGCTCAAGACTCTGTCATTTAGAAGCTTTAAAGACATGTGAAGAATCTAAAATAATGTTAAATCAGAGAGCGACTTGAGTTGATGGATATTTGTTGATTGCCATATAGTATAATCAATATGATTCTCCTGAAAAAACTTTATTTTATTTTGTGGTGATACATGAAACAGTTGTTGAGAATCGTCGGAGACCTTGGTGACATTCTTTGAATGTTTACGTATAAAATCAATAGAATTTCTATATGTTGGATTTCCATCGGATCTTATCGGCTCAAAAAAGTTGCGAAAATCGGAATCCCTAGTCAACAGTGAAGAAAGTGAACGAGTCATTAATTCTGTGGTAAGCAAGATATCTTTATTTGGTCGTGGTTCTGAAATGAAATCAAGTCCAAAGTGATGAGAGAGAATAGAGTATTGAATATTGCGGGATAAATTAAACCCTAGTGACATTTCAGAGTTTTTTAAACTTGCAGAAGAGTAGTAAATAGAAGTAAATGATTTATTCTCATCATTAAAAAGCGATTGTTTTGCTTCACTAAAATGTTTAGGACTTGTTTGACTATAAAATGTTAGCCAATCATCCAAGCAGATTTGGTCAGTTTCAGGTTGACCGAAATAACCAGGAAAGAAATTCCCAGAATCAACTGGTGAGGTTAATTGATCTATATTCATACTTTTTATGTAGGGGATAAAGGGTAGTGAAAATTGGCTTTGCTTCTGATATGCAAATTTCCATTCACTGACTATTCTATCAAGTGGATTACGAAAAATGCATAGACGATATGAAGCTTCCACCAAATTATTCCATAATTTTTCTCCAATCATAGACTTAATGTTATAGGGAAATCCATGAATAACAATAATCTCTGACTCAAAAAGTCTTTGACATATCTCTTGTGGGTCAATATGGGTTATCTGCCCTGATAACTCAAACCTCTTCTTTTTCTTATTAAGCATTTCGTCAAGAGTAGCGCCCCCAGTCTTGCCGATATGTAAAAAAATAAGCCGCTTCATCTAATGTTCAGGATTAAGATTTTTCAATAACAAAGTTATCAAGCACAAGTATGTCCATGCCAGTTTTCATAAAGCAATTATAGGCGTCCAAAGGAGTCATTACAATTGGTTCATCTTTAACATTAAAAGATGTATTGATCAATGCGGGACATCCAGTGACGTGATGAAAATATTTTAACAAACTATAAAATTGCGGATTACCATAATCAGAAGACACTGTCTGAATTCGGGAAGTGCAATCTACATGTGTTGTAGCGGGAAGATTTGACTTGCACACTTTTAACTTATCAAGGCCTTTAGCTTCTTGAAGAACTGATTGATTTGTAAGGTGCTCGCTTTTTAATTTATCAACAAGAAGCATATAAGGGCTGCATGCGACATTATCAAAATAATTTCTTACATGTGACTCCAAAAACACAGGAGCAAACGGCCTAAATCCTTCTCTAAATTTTATTTTTTGATTCAATATTGATTGCATATTTTTAATTCTTGGATCCGCAATTATTGATCGACTACCTAATGCCCTTGGGCCAAATTCCATTGGACCAGCGAAAAAGCCAATAACTTTGCCGTCAATTATTGAGTTAACTAGATATAATAAATGCTCACTTTCAGGTAATTTCTTAAAATTAATATTAAACTCATCTAAGAAACGGACAATCTCTTCATTTGAGTAGGATGGTCCAAGCAAAGCTGATTTCATCAGGTCTTTGGAGGAACTCTTTTTGGAGTAATCCAGGTCTTCTGAACCTAGTAAGGCAGCCCCAAGGGCAGAACCTGCATCTCCACTTGCTGGCTGAATCCAGATGTTTTTGAAGAGCCTGGATTTCAGAATATTACCGTTAGCCACACAATTTAAAGCAACACCACCTGATAAGCACAAGTTTTCGGCTTGCGTTAGTTTTTTCACATTCTTAACAAGTCCCATTATGCCTAAAGTGATAACTTCCTGAACGGAACGGGCGAGATCAAAATGATCTTGGCTAAATTTTTGATCGTTAAGGTTTATAGGAGGAAAACCAAACAAAACTTCGAAATCTTTCGTATACATAATCTGTGAATAATCAAAAGAGAAATATCGTTTGTTTAAAAAGAATTTACCATCATCAGACAATTTGATCATATTTTCAAGGATTAACTGCGTGTATTTAGGTTGACCATAAGGAGCCAACCCCATTAATTTATACTCACCCTCGTTAACTTTAAATCCCAGGTATGATGTAAAAGTGGAATAGAAAAGCCCTAGAGAATTTGGATAACTAACGCTATCTAGAAGTTTTAATTTACCCTGCGATCCAAGCCAGATCGATGTGGTTAAATCTTCTCCGACCCCGTCCATGCATAAAACTGCAGATTCGTGAAAAGGGCTTGGAAGATATGCACTCGCGGCATGGGATAAATGGTGCTCTGAATAACTTAAAATATTTTTTAAGTGATATTTTTCAAACTCAGAACTTGCAAAACCACAACGAACAAATTCATCAAATACAAAAGAATTGAGAGTTAATGATTCAGAAACAACTTTTTTAACACTTGTCGCCTGAGGAAAGCGACCAGATACAGTTGTATTTAAAAGAGATTTGATCTGTCTTTTATTTTTCAAGAATGGGTCTTCATAATATACAATTTTGTCTATAGAATTAATATTAACCGAATAAGTGTTAAATATATGTGTCAAACAGCCAAAAGGGAACGAATGATCATTTTTAATCCGCGAAAATCTTTCCTCTTGAATAGCGCTAACTATTTCACCATCTACAACTAAGGCTACTGCGGAGTCGTGATAGCCAAATGATATACCTAGTGATTTCATTTAATATATTGTGTAGTTGAACTGATTAGGATGTGAATTAGACGATTTTCGATTATTCCAAAAAATAGTCATCACTATTGCAAAGCATTTTTCGGTTTGGAAAACGAGAAAATATCGCCACCCATATCGAAGGCTGTTTAAAGAGTGAAAAGGCTTAAGTCGTGGATTGCGCAATTAAAAATCTTATATACACTCTCTTATTTTAGCATATATGAATGAAGCCATTTGGAATTGGCCTAAATCACTGAGGTGAACACGATCAACGAAACATTCTGCTGGCAATATTGGAGACTCATGAATAAAGTCATGGCTTTTGATCAAAAAGGCCAAACGATCAAAAAAAGCATGCTCAGCTGATCTCATATCAGGATACTTGGCATACATATTCCTTACCTCTTCGCCGACATGGTTGTTTGAATTTAAATTATCATTTGGGTGTGGTTGTATGAAAGTGAAAAAATTTCCACCGTAACCATTGACGATTGAGTTTATTTGCACCATATTATGTACATAGTTGTCGGACGCCCAAGGTCGCGCAGAAAAGGTCCATTTATCTTTTTCATAGACGAGATCTTTTGCAGAATAGTTTTTCCTGCTAAAAATCTTATAACAAGCTCGTATAATGGCATTGATCAAGGGGAAACGTTTGAGAGAATTAAACAAGTGTCTAAAATTACTAGTCTTATCTCTATTTATTATCAAATCTGCTAGATCCTCAATTGAGCGATCATGATTACGCACCCATTCACCACTATACTTATCTCCTAACGACGAGTGCATAAAGTCATTGTAGCCGGAGCACGAAATTACTATTTCAGGCTTTAAGTGAGAGATTTCAAGTGCGAACCTGATAAGTTCTTGCCAGCTGCAATAGCTTGCACACGCAGCATTTACAACGGTATGCTCATATCCATCAATAGTCATGAGATTTTGAAGAATTGCAGCTATTGTATTTTCATTACTGGATGCACCTAATCCCATACTAGTTGAACCACCTAAAATAACTATTGATTTACCTTTGGATAACCCAGATGCATCAGACGACGATGTCAGCGATACGTAGCCATCAGACGTCGTATACAGATCTCTCAATAGATCTTCCTGATTTTCCGGAATATAGCTTAGACCTGGTCGGTGACCCAGCCTAGGATCTCGAGGATATCTTCCGTGTTGCCTCTCCCACTTCATTTATGATAGGTTGTCGATGTAATGAGTTTATCATTTGATGGGGACTACATATGGAGTCAGGAACGCAAGTTTAAAAGATATTTGGGATATATATAATTTAAGATACTCTCAGGATAACTTATTGATGTTTGAAAAAAAGGAAATACCGTGTCCTGAAGATCACTTTGAGTATGTAAGCCAAAGAATCAGTGAGTATTCAATTTGTGAACTTAATTCCAAGGGATACAGGGCAGTCGTAGGATTTTTTAGGCTAAAAAATATAGAGATGGACAATAATTATACCTCAAATTTTGAGCCAAGTGTATGTATCCACTCCGCTCATAGGAAGAAAGGGCTAGGCAAGAAATTGCTGACCTATGCTCAAACAAGAATTATCAGAAAACCGGCAAGAATATGGGCTAAAGGATATAAACAGAATATTGCATCGAAGAATCTTTTCTTATCTTGCGGATTTACAAATTACCTAAAAGAGGGTGATGAAAATTTTTTTAATTCCTTTATTGATCTCTTTTAATACTCGTGGATCAATTGTTCCATAAATCATGCGTAGTAATTCTTGGTGCAGGGTCCATTAAAAATCCACCTGCATACATGAATTCGTCAAATGAAGAAATATTTATGTTGAATATAGGTCATAGCCTTGTAGTTGAAAAAATTGCTAATTTTTATATTGAAAAAGGAATTTCTAATATAATACTAGCAGTAAATGATGAACATCCTTTTCACTCATTCAGGGCTTTTTGCAAGGTCAATATTAAGTCAATAGGCATAACTTTAGCACCATTAGAAACTTTAGAGAGGACGATACGTGACTTGTCGAGTGATATTATAATTGTTAATCCAATCACCACAATTCCAACATATAAATTCGATGAATTAGATATTCCTTCAATAGTTTATGGCGAAGAATCGATCCCAAAAGAAAATTGGTCTGCCCTAATCGAAGACAATCTAGCCATTGAATTTATTGGAAAGAATGAACCCATAAGTTCTCAACCTAGCCACCCATTTACCGGTATTATAGTTTCTCATAGAAAAGATCTTTTATGCGCAATGGCTGGTCTTGACAAAAGCCTATACAACGATATCAACCAACTTGCTCAATCTTTATTCAAGAATAACGCGGCAAAGATAATTTATTCAAAGTGGATTGATATTGGACATGAATCAACATTCACTACAGCATCAAAGCACGTCTTCACATCCCGTCAATTTAATAATATAGAATATAAAAAATCTAGCAATACACTCATTAAATGCTCATCAAATGTCGAAAAACTGCAGAGAGAGGCTAATTATTTCAATGAGCTTGATAAGGGGCTTAGACAATTTTATCCACAGCTTATCAATCACTACCTTGATGATGCTAATGGGAAGTATTATCTAGAATTAGAATATATTCCATACCCGTCATTGTCAGAGATTTTTCTCTTCAAAAAATTTGGACCTGCTTCATGGCAACAAATTTGTCTTGCTCTTAAAAGGGCCTTTGATCTCCTTTATAAGAAACCAGTCGCTTTTGATAGTCCTAAGCACTTATACCATGAAAAATTCAACAATCGATTGATATCAATGTCTAATATTTTTACAGGCAATAAATATCGTATACTTTCAAATTCTTGGCATAAAATACTGAACATTAACGGTGTTCAATTACCATGCTCTATAAACGACATCTGTCATAATTTAGCCAATGAACTTGTAAGTTACTCAAAGCCGATAGATCTATATAAAGGACATGGAGATTTTTGCTTTAATAATATTCTTGTTGACCCCATATTTGGGGCAGTAAAAATTATTGACCCAAGAGGGAGTGGGATTGACAATAGAAATCAAAGTAATATTGACCCACGATACGACATCTGTAAAATTAATCATTCTGTCACATGCTTGTACGACTCAATCGTGAACAATTTATTTTCCATACATATCAATGAGAGCAGTATTAATATTAAAATATATTCGCCGCAAAATCATGCGATCATTCAGAGTATATTTAACAACATTTTTATCAATAAAGTAATAAACCATGATGATCTTAGAGTCATCACTTCCAGTCTATTCTTTAGCATGATTCCTTTGCATGCTGAGAATGAACTTCGATGCTTAGCTTTTGCTCTAATAGGAAGCACTTACTACCTTCGTGGTAATATTGACTTACTTCAATAAAACCATGAATTACATCTTTACTGCAGCTGGTCAAGGATCAAGATTTAAAAATAAGGGAATAAAGCCTCCAAAACCGTTAATAAAAGCAAAAGGGAAAACCTTGTTAGAATATAGTGTCGAATCTTTTAATTATACTTCCAGCGATCAAATTTTTATAACGACATTAAAGCGTGATTTTGTAAAAAAGTATTTGGAAAAAAGTTTAAGGCATATTGTTAATGGTGCCAAGATCTATTGGCTAGAAATTGATAACCTCACGCCTGGGCAGTTGGATACTACTTTATTGACAATCAATACTTTTGACATTCAAAATGAGTTTGTTGTCCATAATTGCGACACTTATTTTGAAGCCGGTAATTTATTTAAAGATTTCTCACAATCTAATTCTGCAATCTCTTCTTTAGTACCATGTTTTATAGGTGAAGGAGATCATTGGTCTTTTGCAAAGCCATCAAGTGAAGATTCAAATATTATCATTGAAATAGTTGAAAAAAAACGAATCTCTAACTTTTGCTCTATTGGTACATATGCTTTTTCTAGCGTTTTAGATTTTAAGAATCTTCTTTCAGAATACGAAGACCATTCAGGATTTTCCGAACGCTACATAGCACCTTTTCTTAATTATATGATTCAGAAAGGCTTTATTGTTCAGCTTTCACAAGCCAAAAAGCCTAAATTATTTGGGACCCCCTATGACTTATGTAAGACCTTTGACATAAATATGAACGAACTCATCTCTGCTAACAGTTCGATAACTGGCTTTCAAAGAGAAACTTTGGTTGTTGATATCGATGAAACCCTTTGTACATTGACAGAAACTAAGAATTATTCTGATGCAATTCCTATCAAAGAACATTGTGAAGCACTTCAAAGGGCTGATAAAATGGGTTCATATATCATACTTTTTACTTCCAGAAATATGCGTTCATTTCAATCTAATATTGGTTTAATTAACAAGTACACTTTGCCTCAACTCATAAAATGGCTGAATAAGCATCAAATACCCTATGATGAAATTCAAGTCGGGAAGCCATGGGGAACTAACGTTAAATATATCGATGATAAAAGTTACAGTCTCACTGACTTTTCAAGATATGGTTTGATTGATTGAATAATGATGCTAAAATTGAAATCGACGAAGTCCAAATCTTGTAGTCTTTATCTGAGTATTTATAGTAGCTTAATCTGTTCTTAGGGTTTAATTTCATTGTTTTATCGCTTTTAAATTCACTTCGCGTTGTATTCTTTCTAAGACTTGCGATTGCTTCAGATATTAGTTCTAGACTAGGGTTATTTAAATCCATTTTTTTAAAGAACTGACGAAGGTTAGCATCGTGCAGCAAATAAAACGGCAATGCTATGTTTATTAATTCTGTTGGCAAAAAATATACTTGAGACTTTTGTCCTTGCAAGGGTTTAATGTCGAAAATATCTTCTCCAAAATGAGTTCTTATTGTATTCCATTGGTTGTTAAATGCTCCACATGAAAAAGTCGGCCTGTAGAAACTATTACTATGCATCCAAAAATGTTCACTTGTCTCTTTTGCAATCCCCAATGAGAATGTATTATAAATATCATCTTCTTCGGATTCCCTTTGTCCAACCAACAGCTCACAATAAGAATTTATATCAATACGATTCGAAATATCGCGTTCAAGATAATCACACATTATTTCTTGCCAATCATTTCCACTAAATATCTTTTTTATCATAGGATCATGTGGCAAGTGAGTACTCTTAAATTTTGAACTTGTTCCAAGTTGATGTTGATATTGCCAATCACTTTCAAATAATGAAATTGGATTCCTTATTGTAAATAAAAATGTAGTAGTTTCTTTATACTCAGGCCAATAACTTCCGAGACTTTGCTTCAGCGATCTTGCATATGCGTTTACTATCGTAATTGGTTTTTTTCTTAACTCAATAATTAGATCTTTTTCTACAAGCTTTGGATCTAGTTCACTTAGGTACTTACATCCCAAACTATCAAGTTTTAATGTATTCTCAAGTGTTGATCCGCCCGTTTTGTGCTTATGTAAGAAACAGATGCCCAATTTGAAACGTCCAAAATACGTCTAATTTTAGCATTTTGTGTTTGGCTCGTTCTTGACGCGATACATCAAACCCTATCTTAGACTCCCTGAACCCCGTACTGAAGCCTTACTTAAAAGTTATAAACTATGCATGCCTTACCTGCGAATATTATTTCAAGCTTCAATTTGTACAAAAAGTTGCATTAGCATTTGCTGCTTGAGGTTTGTTCTAGAATTACAGAAAAATTTTTATGAAGGCCTTTTTAATTACTTGTTCTGCAACGCAGACTAGATTGCCGAATGCTGTAGGCCTCCTCCAAAAAAATTTTCATCCTGAGTCTATTCAAATTATTAGGATATTTGATTCATCTGAAATAATTTCTGATGGCCTTACTCTGGGAAACTGTGAACTTTGGAAGTCTCGAATACTAGAATTATCCCCAATATTAATTGACAATGCCAATTCACAAGGAGACTATATAAGCAACTCCTCCACCTATGTCAAAAAAACAAAGACTTTTTTCCTCAATATATCCAACGAAGATGTTTTAAATTTGCCTAAATGGCTCTTATCAAGGATTTTGTCGCCGGGTGAAATTAGTGTTCTTTTAAAGCACTATTGTGCACTTTTACACATCGCAGAGGGCAAAGAAAGTCATGGTTTAATTGCTGAAGATGACATCCTTGAGCAACCAGATACTCTTGAGCTCTTTAATGAAGTTAAAAAATTTATTGATGCAAAAAATCCTGATTATATAGATGTTGCAGGGGGAGCAGGATTGCATTGTAAAAATGATAACTCATCTCAACCTCAACTTTTTGTACAAGTATTACCGCCCAGAACAAGAACCAATGCGGGATATGTCGTCTCCAAGAGATTAGCTAAGATTATTGTACAAAAATATCTACCTCTATGCTTCCCAATTGATTGGCAGTTGCAGTACATTTTATATAAATATTCAAATATGCCAATTTCTTGTTATTGGATGCAAAAAACCTTATATCTTCACGGTAGTGAAACAGTAAGCTATCAAAGTTGGAGGGACTAATGTTTCAACGACAATGGCATTCTCCAGGTTCTCAAATTGGCTTAGAAGACCACTCGATTAAACATGAATATTCGCTTATTAAGCATGACTATAGGAATGCAATATCAAATATTGACAAGTATTGCAATTCTAGCCAAAATAAGTATTGGACCCGTCAAAAATCAAGGTTAAAGCATATTTTAAGTCGCAAGACAGATTGCATCAATATATCATTCGAGGGGTTTTGGCCAGACTTCAATTGTATCGACAATCAAATTTTAGATTTTATAAGATTAGCTGTAATTGATAAAAATCTCCAGATTAATATTATTCCTTCATCCCCTGATACTGATATTAATTTCTCATCTTGCTACGGTCAATATCTTGTGCTTCCCAGTAATGCTACGCAAATTTTATTTCTAGGTGAGAATGTTAGGCCCAATTTTCTTAATTTTGATTATTCTGCTGGATTTGATCAATTTACAAGTTGCAATCGTATTATTTATATGCCCCTCTGGCTTTTTGAGATTGATTTATTCAATAAGTCCTATGATGATAGAAATCCTTTGCAAAAGAAAATTTTCCATTCAGAACAGTCTGTTGATTTCTCAAAACGAAAAGACGCCGTCGCTTTTATCGGAAATAATGCTGAACCATTTAGAGAATATTTTCTAAATCAACTGATAGACTTTGGATTTCAAGTCGATCGATTTGGTAGTCATACTAACCCGGTGGGTAATAAATTTGATCTTTTGAAAAACTATAAATACAGCTTATGCTTTGAAAATTCTTTTCATCCTGGCTACGTTACAGAAAAATTACCTCACTCCTTAATTTCTGGATGCATATCACTTTATTTTGGGTGCTTAACAAACGAACCATTTGCAAATCATCCTTTGATATTTAATGTTTCGTCATCTATGGACATCCGCAAAAGTATGCTCGAGATAAAAGAATTTGGATCTAAATTTTTTGATATTTATTCGTCGCCATCTATTGCCTCAAAAAATCAAATCAATAATTTATGTTTTAAGATAGTTGATTCGCTAAGAAGTATTTTGCAAATTTACAGTTGACATACTGTTAGTTATTAGAATATGCTTTTAGCTATAATTCACAAGAGACTATACCATCTTAATTCCGTTAAATGGCTCAATAGTTCAGCCATTAAGTACTACGAATTGGCAAATTATGATGATGCTATTGCTATCCAGCCATTTTCTGACGCAGCTGCTTAACCCGATCCCGCAGGTTCGCTGCCTCTTCGAAGTCCAGCTTCTTGGCGGCCTCCTTCATCTTTGCCTCTAGCTGATCGATCAACTCTGGCAGTGCTTCCAGGGCCAGGCTGGCGTCGGGATCATCTTCCAGAGCCTTGGCCGCTTTGCCCACCACCTGAACAAGATCCGCTTCGGGCCCTTCCTGCTTCAGCTTGCGACTCAGCTCCAGGAAGCTGAGGATCGAGTTGCTGGCCTTCTTGCCCGCAGCAGTAGGCACAATTCCATTCTTCTTGTTGTGGGCCTGCTGAATCGCCCGACGTCGTTCGGTTTCTGAGATGGCCTTCGCCATGGAGTCGGTCATGTTGTCGGCATACAGAAGCGCCACCCCTTCCACATGCCGCGCCGCCCGGCCGATGGTCTGGATCAACGACCGCTCAGCCCGCAGGAAGCCTTCCTTATCGGCATCGAGGATCGCCACCAGGCTCACTTCCGGTAAGTCCAGACCCTCCCGCAGCAGGTTCACCCCCACCAACACGTCGTATTCTCCCAAGCGCAGGTCCTGGATGATTTCGATCCGCTCGATCGAGTGGATCTCCGAGTGCAGATAGCGCACCCGCACCTCGTTCTCCGCCAGGTAATCGGTGAGGTCTTCCGCCATTCGCTTGGTGAGGGTGGTCACCAGCACCCGCTGATTCTTGGCCGCCCGATCGCGGATCTCTCCAAGCAAATCGTCCACCTGGCCGCTGGTGGGCCGCACCTCCACCACCGGATCAAGCACCCCCGTCGGGCGGATCACCTGCTCCGCCACCTCACCGCCGCTCACCTCTAGCTCCCAGTTGCCAGGCGTCGCGGAAACAAACACCGTTTGCCGCGCCTTTTCCCAGAACTCTTCACCTTTGAGGGGGCGATTGTCAGCCGCACTAGGCAGGCGAAAGCCATGCTCGATCAGCACCTTCTTGCGAGCCTGGTCGCCGTTGTACATCGCCTGCAATTGGGAGCAGGTGACGTGGCTCTCGTCCACGATCAGCAGCCAATCATCGGGGAAGTAATCGATCAGGCACTCAGGCGGCGTGCCCTCCTCGCGGCCAGCAAGATGGCGGGCGTAGTTCTCCACCCCGTTGCAATAGCCCACCTGCCCCAGCATCTCCAGGTCGTACTTGGTGCGCTGTTCCAGCCGCTGAGCCTCCAGCAACTTGCCCTCGCCGTTGAGCAGATCCAGCCGCTCCCGCAGCTCCGAGCGGATGGCACTGATCGCCGTATCCAGCCGGTCTTTCGGCGTCACGAAGTGCTTGGCCGGGTAGATGTTCACCGCCTCCAGGCTCTGGAGGATCTCGCCAGTGGTGGGGTCCACGTAGCGGATCGCCTCCACCTCATCGCCGAACAACTCGATCCGCACCAGCCGGTCTTCATAGGCGGGGCCGATCTCCAGCACGTCCCCCTTCATGCGGAAGCGGCCCCGGGCAATCTCGGTGTCGTTGCGGCTGTACTGGTTGTTCACCAGCTCTCGCAGCTGGCCGCGGATGTTGAGGGTCTCGCCTACCTCAAACTTCACCGCCGCTTTGAGGTATTCACTCGGAATACCCAGGCCGTAGATGCAGCTGATCGAGGCCACCACGATCACGTCGCGCCGTTCAAACAGCGAGCGCGTCGCTGAATGGCGCAACATGTCGATCTCCTCGTTAATCGACGCCGTCTTGGCGATGTAGGTGTCGCTGACGGGAACGTAGGCCTCCGGTTGGTAGTAGTCGTAATAGGAGATGAAGTACTCAACGGCGTTCTCGGGGAAAAACTCCCGCAGCTCGTTGCAGAGCTGCGCCGCGAGGGTTTTGTTGTGGGCCAAGACCAGGGCCGGCCGTCCGGTCTGGGCGATAACGTTGGCCATCGTGAACGTCTTGCCCGTGCCCGTCGCCCCCAGCAGGGTCTGATAGCGCTGCCCGCCATTGACACCGGCCACCAGCTGCTTGATCGCCGTGGGCTGGTCGCCCTTGGGGGAATACGGAGCTGTGAGGTCGTAGGCGGGCATGAGTTGCAAGACCAAACGACGAAGCGCAATTATCGCTGGGTCAAGCAATGCCATGCGAACACCCACCCTGCTGATCCATCACGGGGCCTACCAACCGCTCTGGCAGCAGCCTGGGTTGATTCAGGTGGGGCCCCAGATTGCTGATGGGCCCGCGAGTTTGCGGCTGACCGAGCTGTCGGTGCCGGGGCTGTGCAACGCGCTACAGCGCCGGGGATGGGCATCAAAAGGGGTGCTGCTTCAGTACACCGATCCATTTCTGCTCCGCGCTGCCCCCATGCGGGGCATCCGCCAATGGCCTGGACCACGGCTCCTTGTCTGCGGAGATCTCCATCACGGCCCCGATCCGATCGGCACCCTGCAGCAGTACTGCGCGGCTGAGCCACACGATGCAGTGCTGCTCACCTTCAATCCGGCGCTGCTGGACGACGTGCAACAGCGCTTGCCTATGCCGGTGCGCTGCTTAGCCCCATCCTTTTTTCGCTATCCAGCTGCCACACCCAGCCCAACCCCACGGCTTGAGCTGCTGCACGTGGGCAGCCTCGGCCCCCACCACCCCCGGCGCCGTGAGCTGGTGGAAGGCTTGCTCAAGAGACAACAGGTGCCGTTCCGGCACTGCACCACCTCAAACGCCAATGAAGCGGCGGGGCTTTACGCCCAACACGCCTTGGTGCTGAATGTGCCCTTGAACCATGACCTCAACCACCGCCTGTTTGAAGTGATGGCCGCCGGCGTGCCCCAGGTGATCTTTGGCGAACCCAGCCTGCTGGGACAGAACAGCCCACTGGTCAACCGGCCCGATCTGTTCTGGGCCAACTCCATCGAGGAGCTGGAAACACTGGTTCAAAAAATCTTGGCTAATCCAACCAGACTCCGAGCCATCCCCGTCAAAAAACCGCCCTACTGGGACCTCAAAGCACTCCTGAAAGATGCCCTAGCTCCTTGATCTGCAACCTCTCAACACCAGGGGAGCAAGATGAACTGCTGCGGCTCCCCGACCCGTGACCCCGATCCGGCTGGTCCACCATGCCCCCGGTGCCCCCGGCCTGCGCTGGCTTGGCCTCGGGCCGGATCTGCGTCCCTGCCGGGCGCTGCTCAAGCTGCAACGGCTGTTTGATCGCCACGCCTTCTGGGCCCGCGGCCGCAGCTTTTCCCAGCTGCGGCGCTTACTCGCCGGTAGCAGCACAGTGGTGAGCCTCTGGCGCGGCAAGCGGCTGGTGGGCTTCGGGCGGGCTACCTCCGATGGCTTCAGCCGCGCCGTGCTCTGGGACATCGTCGTGGCCGGCGATCTGCAGGGCCATGGCCTCGGCCGCCGGGTGATCGAAGAACTCCTCCACACCCCGCCGGTGGTGGGGGTGGAACGGGTCTATTTAATGACCACCAACAGCGCCGGCTTCTACCGGCAACTGGGCTTCCAGGATGCAAGCCCCCAACAGCTGATGGTGCTGCGCCGTTGAGGGCTATATCAACCCAGAAGCTAGGTACGGTCTAAATCGAGTGTGCAGCCGATGCCGCGATGCTCTTCCAAACCCCTTTACGACGCACTGCAGGGCTATCTCTTTGGGGGCGCCGGAAACAAAGAAACCTCCACTTCGACCAATAAGCCCAAGGACAACTCAAAAAGAAAGAGTTGTGGGCATGGAATTAAAGTCAAAGCATTCAAACCACCCTTCGTGACAACATGTACCCAAATTGGATCAACAGCCCATTAATCAATACTTCTATTTTAAGTGAACAATTCTTAAAAATAGGTTTTAGCCAGAATGGAGAAGATGAAATTATTCGAGAATTTTTTTGGAATGACATATTATCAGATATTAAGGGAACATATCTTGACATAGGCTGTTACCATGAAACACTTTACTCAAATACTAAACTTTTAAATCTAGCAGGCTGGAACGGCGTAGCTATTGACGCTAATCCAGATTTGGAGAGTCATTGGAAAAACATCAGAAGGGCCGATACTTTTTTTAATTTAGGAATCAAATCAAGCCAGGTGAATTCAGAATTTAAGCACCTTAAATTCTTTCGTTTCAAGGCCGGCGCCATCAACACATTTGATAAAAATGTAGCAAGAACCTGGGTAGAGAGGGGGTTTGAATTTAGGGATATGTTAGACATAGAGTGTAAGACGCTCCCAGAGATTTCTAATTTAATACTTTCGTTACTCCCAAATTTCAGTCCAGCATTTTTAAATATAGACATAGAACAAGTGAATTATTTAAGTGACTTATCAGAATTTTTGAAATCGATGAATAACCCAAGACTTGTATGCATCGAATGGGTTAGCCAAGGATTCGGAATTGATAATTATAAGGAGTCTATGGAATACCACCTATTGAGTAGCAGCGGCTACAAAGTCACTAATATTATGGGCGGCAATTTGTTCGCAGCCTATGTTAAGTAGCCTTTTCCACCAGCACTAAAGATAGCCAACACCGAAATTGATTTGAATTAACATGTTGAAATATATAAACCACAATATTGTATTCTTTTTTAGACTATGTTTGCCCATGCCATTTACGGCAAAGTAAGCTCACCGAACAGCTCCCCCCAATACATAACTATATCGCGAACTAAAAGCGAATTGATGGGATTAGAAGTTGAAAAACTTTCGGCGGTCATATATTGCTGCCAAAAAATCACTTTTTAATTTTTAATAAATATTCAACCAATTGCAGCACATTTCAGAACAATATTCCAATAGGTCTCAGACGCGGCAAGCGGCGGTGCTTCAGCTGGGCCACATCCTATGGGGTACGGCCTAGACGTGCTCCCCGATATCGTCGTGTCAGGTGATCTCTAAGCCACTGGTCTGGGGCGCTTAGGCAGATACAACCCCAGAAGCTGGGTACGATTCGAGACCGAAAGTGCAGTCTATGCCGCGGTCCGTTTCCCAGCTTCAGGACAACGCTCTTCAAGGGAATTTATTCGGCGCCCCTGAGTCAACTGCCTCGTCTGCGACCCCCAGCGAACCTGAGGCCGCCAGCCACGATCTCAGCGACGACGAGCTCGGCGCCGATGCCGCCGCCCGGCCCCGCCAGCGGCAGGCCACGACAAACAAGGCCAGCAGCGAAGCTCCAGCTGCGAACGATTCAGAACCAAGCAGCGACGAACCCGCCTGGGCCCATCACAGCCAGGTGGATCCGCTGCAGCTGACACCGATGCTGCGTCACTACGTGGAACTCAAAGCGGCCCATCCCGAGCGGGTGCTGATCTACCGCCTGGGGGACTTCTTCGAGTGCTTCTTCGAGGACGCCATCGAGCTCTCGCGGGTGCTGGAACTCACCCTTACCGGTAAAGAGGGCGGCAAGGCCATCGGCCGGGTGCCGATGGCGGGCATCCCCCACCACGCCGCCGAGCGCTACTGCACCGAACTGATCAAACAGGGCTACAGCGTGGCTCTGTGCGACCAGCTCGAAACCACCCCCACCAAGGGCGCCCTGCTCAAACGGGACATCACCCGGGTGCTGACCCCCGGCACCGTGCTGGAGGAGGGCATGCTCAGCGCCCGCCGCAACAACTGGCTGGCGGCAGTCGTCGTGGAATCAGCCCAGGGGGAACAACCCTTCCGCTGGGGTCTGGCCAGCACCGATGTGAGTACCGGTGAGGTGCGCGTGCTGCAACGGCAAGGCAGCGACAGCCTTCATCAGTACTTGGCACAGTTGCAGGCATCCGAACTGCTGTGGAGCGGAGCAGAAGCCAGTCCAGCTTGGTGCCCAGATGGCTGGCGTCTGACGCCCGTCGCCAGCACTCCCTTCAGTCGCCCCGACGCTGAAGCCATGCTGCTGCGCCACTACAAATTGGCGACACTCGACGGCCTTGGTCTTTCGGACACCCCGTTCGCACTGCGGGCCCTGGGGGGCTTGGTGGCCTACCTGCGCGACACCCAACCCCTCGATGAGGTCAGCTCCGTTCCCCTCGAGGTGCCAACACTCGAGCAACGCGGTGATGCCCTGGTGCTTGATCTCCAGACCCGCCGCAACCTCGAGCTCACTGCCACGCAGCGTGATGGGCAACTGCAGGGTTCCCTGCTTTGGGCGATTGACCGTTGCCTGACCGCCATGGGCGGCCGCTGCTTAAGGCGCTGGATCGAAGCGCCGCTGATGGACCTCACCACAATTCAGCAACGCCAGGCCGTGGTCTCACGGCTGGTGGAGCAACGCAGCTTGCGGCTGACGATCCGGAAGCTGCTGCGGCCGATGGGTGATCTCGAGCGGCTGTCCGGTCGTGCCGGAGCTGGCCATGCCGGGGCCCGCGATGTCGTCGCCATTGCGGATGGACTCGAACGGTTGCCACAGTTGGCAGCCCAGTTGAACGGTCAGATCGCACAGGAACCCGACTGGTTGGAGCCACTCACCCAACCGCAACCGGCCCTGGCGGAACTGGCGGCCGTCGTCCGCCACCAACTGCTGGCGACCCCACCGCTGAGCCTCAGTGAAGGCGGACTGATCCACGACGGGGTTGACCCTCTCCTTGATGGGTTGCGCAACCAACTGGATGATCAGGACGCCTGGCTTGCCGATCAAGAGCAGCTGGAGCGACAACGCAGCGGCATCGCCACCCTGAAGCTGCAGCACCACCGCACCTTCGGCTATTTCCTGGCGGTGAGCAAAGCCAAGGCCACGGCGGTGCCGAACCACTGGATCCGCCGCCAGACCCTGGCCAATGAGGAACGGTTCATCACCCCGGATCTCAAAGAGCGGGAAGGCAGCATCTTCCAACTGCGGGCTCGCGCCTGCCAGCGGGAATATGAGCTGTTTTGCCAGCTGCGTGAGCAGGTTGGCGCCATGGCCGCTCCGATCCGTCAGGCAGCTCGCGCCGTCGCTGCGCTGGATGCGCTCACGGGCTTGGCCGATGTCGCTGCCACAGGGGGCTACTGCGCTCCCACCATCAACGACAGCCGCGTCTTGCAGCTGGAGGCCAGCCGTCACCCCGTGGTGGAGCAACGGCTGGTGGAGTCCACCTTCATCGCCAATGATGTGCAGCTCGGTGATGGCACCGACCTGGTGGTGCTCACCGGCCCCAACGCCAGTGGCAAGAGCTGCTACCTGCGCCAGATCGGCCTCATCCAACTGATGGCGCAAATCGGCAGTTGGGTGCCCGCCCGCTCCGCCACCATTGGCATTGCCGATCGAATCTTCACCCGCGTGGGTGCTGTGGATGATCTGGCGGCCGGTCAGTCCACCTTCATGGTGGAGATGGCGGAAACCGCCAACATCCTTCACCACGCCAGTGATCGCTCCCTCGTGCTGCTCGATGAAATTGGCCGAGGCACGGCAACGTTCGACGGCCTCTCCATCGCCTGGGCCGTGAGCGAACACTTGGCCGGCGATCTGGGCTGCCGCACGGTGTTTGCCACCCACTACCACGAGCTCAACAATCTGGCCGCTGAACGCGACAACGTGGCCAACTTTCAGGTGCTGGTGGAGGAAACCGGCGAGGATCTGGTGTTCCTCCATCAGGTGCAGGCCGGCGGTGCCAGCCGCAGCTACGGCATTGAAGCGGCACGGCTTGCGGGTGTCCCCAAGCCGGTCGTCAGACGCGCCCTTCAAATCCTTGATCAATTGGCAGCATGAACATGGCCCGTCATGGAGGGACAAACCTGGTCGCGATGCTTAGCTCACTGAATCGGCCAGACTGAACACATCCAACCCCCTTGTGGGTTTATGAAACGTTGGCTTCGCAAGCTCAAGAGCACACTCTTTGGGGGAAAAACCAAAGACACGATTATCTGGCAATACAAAGTCGTTCAGATGGTTGCCCAAGCGCCTGCTAATCCTGACGATGCCAGCCGAAGGTTGGGTGGTTCATTGAGTGCAGAAGCCTTACGAAACCAATTTCCTGAGTACTACAACAACGCAAACGGGCGAGCTCAGATTTGTGACTTCCTCAACGAATTAGGCCGCGACGGCTGGGAGCTCATCCAAGTTCAACAGGTTGCAGATCTTCCTCTGATGATTTTTAAACGACCGTTGCGAAGCACTCTCGAGGAATCCATGGCTATGCCAATGGGTAGTGACTCCCGAGAAACCCATGCCAGACAATCCCACTGATCACACCCACGAAACCCACATTGGCTGGCAACGGACCGGCACTGGGGCCCATGTCGATAGTGACCACCTCGTCATCGATCAAACGCCCGCCAAGAGCGTGTATCAAGGCGGATCACCAATGGTCAGCTTCGAGGATCAAGGCAACAACGCAAGTCAAAGCGCACGCACAGACGAATCCAATCAGCCCAGCTTCCTGAACGTGGATGCCCAAGGCCTGGATTCACCCCTGGAGTTGCTGGGATTTAACGAACCACCTGATGAGCCATCCGTACCTCCCTTGGTTTGGTTTGGTGACGACACGGAGTGCGACTTCGGCCTTGATACCAGTGACCAACAGGTGTTCAGCTGATAGCACCTCGCTTTTTTTATGGCGAGGTTGCTTGCAACAGAGACAAGACATATCCCGCCCGCCGTTGATGTCCATAGGCCTCCGCCTCCTGCGGGATTGGATCGGGATGCCCCGTACTCCAGCCCAGCGGTGGCACACCCCGCAAGTTGCCTTGTAGGTGCTGCAGCACATGGATGAATTCATGGCTGATCAACAAGCACCGCACCAGCGGGCTCATCGGCCGTTGCTTCAGCGTGATCGTGCCAAGACGTCCGGGTTCGGCCTTATAGGTGGCGTCTTTGCCAGGCAGCTCAGGTGCGCCAGCTTGAACTGAGATCCCAAGGCGCTGGCCCTCGCTCAACAGCGCATCACCTAAGGCAGGGTTGTCATCACAGGTGGGATAGGTCCCTGGCGGTGGCTGCTGATAATTCGGCTTGGTCGGTGCAATAACAGCCGAGCTTTGACGGTCAGCGCTTTTTGACGCGTGATCGTCCACAGCAAGACGCCAGCTGCCGATCACCAGCACGCTCAAAGGAAACAGCAGCGGCAGCAGACAGCCTTTCCAGCCCACAGAACCTGGAGCGACTCAACCCACCGGCGTGGGCAGCCCTTGCATCAGGCTGCCCATCTCCAGGGCCTCCAAGCCGTAGCTCCAGCCCAGGTTGCTCTTGATGCCTGCACGCTCCAACGCCTGCTGCATCGTGTCTGTGGTGAGCACACCAAAAATCACAGGCACCGCGGCATCCCGAGCCACCGCCGCAATCCCCTTGCTGGCTTCAGCAACCACCACATCGAAGTGGGGGGTGTCGCCACGGATCACAGCGCCCAGGGTGATCAGCACCTGGTACTTACCGCTGCGGGCCATCTGCTGCGCCACGATCGGTAGCTCAAACGATCCCGGCACCCAGGCCACATCCAGTTGACCACTGGTCTCGGACACATCAAGTCCATGACGTTTGAGGCAATCCAGGCAGCCGCTCAGCAGCTTGGCGGTGACCAGATCATTGAACCGGGCCACGACGATGCCGATGCGCAGCCCTGACGCATCGGAAAAACATCCCTCAAAAGTGGCCATGGGGAGGTGCCAGCTGAATCACAGCCATCGTGGCACCACCTGGGTTGCAACCGACGCCGCCGTCAGACCACAAAGAAGCTCACACCCCAGTTCAGCAACACCAGCGCCACCCAAACAGCACTGCCCAGCAGGATCAGACGGTTGGAACGACCGCTGTCTTCGCTGGAGGCATACAGCACCGGAACCGCCACGATGAGCGCAAAGGACGCCACCACGAGGGCCAGAACCGTCAGCGTGTTGAGGAACTGCATGGGTCTTAAAGGCAGGACAAGATTTTCACACGAAAGCGGTGGCCTCCGAGAGGGATGCCAGCACTCTTCACACCATGAAGGTGTTTCAGACGCGGGCCGTTACAGCGCTGCTGAGGGCATCCCGCAGACCGCGCACCACCGCCACCATGGCCAGCTCATCGTTCAGGCGGTTCACGGCTGATCCCACACCAACGCCAGCGGCACCGGCGGCGATCGCCATCGGCACGGTGACCGCCGACAGACCGGAGGCGCAGAGCACCGGAGCCTCCGACACACGGCTGATGCTGTGGGCCGCCGCCAAGGTGGGGGCCGCCTTCTCGATCAGGCCGAGGCTGCCGGCACTGAAGGGCTTGGCGCTGGTGCCACCTTCGGTCTGGATCAGGTCGGCACCGGCGGCCACTAGATCGATCGCCAGCTGTTCCTGCTGATCCATCGGCAACACGTGGGGCACGGTGACACTCAGCACCACCTCCGGCAGCAGCTCGCGGGTGCGACTGGTGAGCTCGAGCACCTCCGCGGCACCGAAGATCCTGCCCTGGGGATAGAAGGCATCGAAATTGCCGATCTCGACCATCACGGCACCGGCGGCCACGGCAGCAGGGAACTGTTCCGGCTCCACCGAGGACACGCACACCGGCACACCACCGGAGGCTTCGATCGCCAGGCTCACCAGTTCGGCGTCGCAGGCCACATCAATCAAATCCGCCCCGCCATGCCCCGCAGCACGGGCCACCCGGGCGACGCTGGCGGCGTCGAAATTCATCAGGCCGGCGATCACCTTGAGGGTGGACCGCTGCTCGAGGCTGCGCTGCAGAGCGACGGGCAGCTGCTGGAGACGGGACATGGGGACTGGACAGCGATCCCCTGATTCTCACACCGTGGGGGAACAACGCCCACTCGCTTTGGCCTGGAGCCCCTGGCACGACCGTCTGCACCGGCGGCTGCAGCAACATCCGCTGCTGCTGCCAGATGGGCAACCGCTGCTGCTGGCGGTATCCGGCGGCCAGGACTCGATGGCCCTGTTGGTGCTGCTGCAGGAGCTGCAGCGGCTGCACCACTGGCCGCTGAACATCTGGCATGGCGACCACGGCTGGCATCCGGGTTCAGCCGCGATTGCGGCTGACTTGAAGAGCTGGTGCCAACAGCGGGACCTACCGATTCAGGTGGACCAAGCACCACAGAACAGCACAACCAGCGAAGCAAGTGCCCGCCAGTGGCGCTACAGCCAACTCCAGCAGCGGGCCGGACAGCTGAGTGCCGATGTGGTCACAGGCCACACCGCCAGCGACCGGGCGGAAACCCTGCTGCTGCAACTGGCCCGCGGCACGGACCTGGCCGGCCTCGGTGCCCTGCGGCCCGTGCGGCCCCTCTGCAACGACAGCCCCGACGCTGCGCAGCTGCGGCGCCCTTTGCTGGGCTTCAGCCGCGCCGATACCGCCGCAGTGTGCCGGGATCTGGCCATCCCGATCTGGCAGGACCCCAGCAACCAATCAGCGGCCTTTGCCCGCAACCGGATCCGGGCTGAGGTGCTGCCGGTGCTGGAGCAGCTCCACCCCGGCAGCAGCCAGCGGATGGCCAACTTGGCGGAACGAACGTCCCAGCTGCAGGACACTCAGCAGGAGTTGAGCCAGCTGGCACTCGAGCCGCTGCGCACCAGCACCGGCCTGGATCGTCGCCGGCTGGGGGCACTGCAACCCTCCACCCGCCGTCAGCTGCTGGCGGTGTGGCTAGTGGAGCAGGGGGTTTCTGGCCTCAACGCCGCTCTGCTGGAGCAGCTCAGTGAACACCTGGTCCTCGGCGCTGCCGGCGGCGGCTGCGACCTCCCCGGAGGCTGGCGGCTGCAATGGCAGGGGGACAACCTCAGCCTGCGGCCGCCCGCAACAGGGCATTGACCGCCGCAGCCACCAGGCCCGCCCCACCGCGGCTGCCCTCCAGACGGATGTGATCCAAGCCGCTCTCAGCCAGATAGCGCTTGCTTTCGGCCACCCCGACAAAGCCCACCGGCATGCCGATCACCAGGCTGGGGGCTGGCGCTCCAGCCGCCACCTGCTCCAGCAGCACCTCCAGGGCCGTGGGGGCACTGCCGATCAACACCAGAGGTGCAGGGCCAGCCGCTGACAGCTCTTGCCAGGCCCGCTCCATCCCCGCTGCCGTTCGTGTCGACCCCAGCGGCGCCTGATTCGGGGCCCACTCCAGCACCGTGCGCACCGTCGTTTGCAATGTGCGCTGGGCCATCGGCGCCACCGCCGCTGCCGCCATGACTGTGTCCGTCAGGATCGCTGCTCCCTGCTGCAGGGCCGTCAGGCCTGCGTCACAGGCGCCGGTACTGAAGCGCAGCAAGTCCCCCAGGGCCAGATCGCCGCTGCTATGCACTAACCGCTCCAACACCTGCTGTTGCAACGGCTCCAGATCCGTGGGACCCAGGGCCTCACGGATCCGCCGGATGCTTTCGGTGAAGATCGGGTGGTCCTGGGCCATCGCCGCCATCATCGACCCATGCCGATCCATCTGATCTGGGGTGATGACGCCGCCGCGCGGGATCGGGCCATCAACGGCCTGATCGAGACGGTGGTGGATCCCAGCTGGGCCAGCCTCAACCTCAGCCGCCTCGATGGCGCTGAAGCCGGTCAGGCCGTCCAGGCCCTCGATGAGGCCCGAACGCCGCCCTTCGCGGCCGGTGAACGCCTGGTGCTGCTGCAACGCAGTCCTTTCTGCAATGGCTGTCCCACCGAGCTGGCGGATCGCTTCGAAGCCGCACTGACGCTGATCCCCGACAGCAGCCATCTGGTGCTGGTCAATCCCTCCAAGCCCGACGGTCGCCTGCGCACCACCAAGGCCCTGCAGAAGCGCATCAAAGCCGGCCTAGACCAGGAAAAGAGCTTCCCCTTGCCGGCCGTGTGGGATGGGGCCGGTCAGCGACAGCTGGTGCAGCGCACCGCCGAAGCCCTTGGCCTGCGCCTGGAACCGGACGCCATCGATGCCCTGGTGGACGCCATCGGCACGGACAGCGCCCGGCTGGAATCGGAACTGCGCAAGCTCTCCCTGCGGTCCACAACCATCAGTGCCGAGCTGGTGGCCGAGCTGGTTGGAGGGTTGGCGACCAATGCCCTGCAGGTGGGCGATGCCCTGCTGGAAGGCAACCCCGGTGACGCCATCGCCCGCTGGGATGCCCTGATCGAAGCCGGTGAACCGGCCCTGCGCATCGTGGCCACCCTCAGCGGGCAGATCCGCGGCTGGCTCTGGGTGAGCTTGATGGAGCAGCAAGGCGAACGGGATGTGGCGGTGATCGCCAAGGCCGCCGGCATCGGCAACCCGAAACGGATTTATGTGATGCGCAAGCAGCTGCAGGGCCGACCACCCCAGCGCTTCCTCTCCCTGCTGGGGCGGCTGCTGGAGGTGGAAGCCCGGCTGAAGCGGGGTGCCCAGCCCGGTGATGCCTTCCGTGATGGCCTGCTGGGCTGACGCCAGGCCTCCGGGTGAGAAAATCCAGCGTTGCTGAAACCCGGCCCATGGCCCTCCTGGTGCAGAAGTTCGGCGGCACCTCCGTCGGCAGTGTCGAACGCATCCAGGCGGTGGCCGAGCGGATCAGCCGCAGCCGCGAGGAGGGCCACGACGTGGTGGTGGTGGTGTCGGCCATGGGCCACACCACCGATGAACTCACCGGACTGGCGTCCGCCATCACCAACAGCCCGCCGCAACGGGAGATGGACATGCTGCTGGCCAGCGGTGAACAGGTGTCCATTGCCCTGCTGGCCATGGCCCTGAACCAACAAGGGGTTGCCGCTGTCTCGATGACAGGGCCCCAAGTGGGCATCGTGACCGAATCCACCCACGGCCGGGCTCGCATCCTCGAGATCCGCACCGACCGAATTCGCGGCCATCTGGCTGATGGCCGTGTGGTGGTGGTGGCCGGCTTCCAGGGCACCAGCAGTGGCGTTGGCGGTGTGGCTGAGATCACCACCCTGGGCCGCGGCGGCTCCGACACCTCCGCCGTCGCCCTGGCGGCTGCGTTGAACGCCGATGCCTGTGAGATCTACACCGACGTGCCGGGAGTGCTCAGCACCGATCCCCGCAAGGTGGCCGATGCGCAGCTGATGGATGAGATCAGCTGCGATGAAATGCTCGAGCTGGCCAGCCTCGGTGCTTCTGTGCTGCATCCCCGGGCGGTGGAGATCGCCCGCAATTACGGCGTGCTGATGGTGGTGCGCTCGAGCTGGAGCGAAGCCCCCGGCACCCGCCTCACCAGCCGCCGCGGCCGGCCGCTCAACCAGGCCGGACTCGAACTGGGCAGCCCTGTCGATGGCGTTGAGCAAATGGACCATCAAGCGGTGATCGCGCTATCGCACATCCCGGATCAGCCGGGCATTGCCGCCCGCCTGTTCGAAACCCTCTCGGGCGCTGACATCAACGTGGATCTGATCATCCAGTCCACCCACGAGGGCAGCAGCAACGACATCACCTTCACCGTGGCGGAAGCTGATCTGGAGGCCGCCCGTCGCGTCAGCCAGACCGTGCTGGACAGCCTTGGTGGCGAGCTGGCCGCTGAGGGGGGCATGACCAAGCTGAGCATCAGTGGCGCCGGAATCATGGGGCGCCCCGGCATCGCCGCTGGACTGTTCCACTGCCTCTCGCAGCAGGGCATCAACCTGCGCCTGATCGCCACCAGCGAAGTGAAGGTGAGCTGTGTGATCGATGCCGAATCCGGTCGCAAGGCGCTGCAGGCAGTGCAGGAGGCCTTCGATGTGGCCGATGCGCAGGTGGAGCTCAACCCAGACCTCAGCAGCAGCGACGAACCGGAAGTGCGCGGGGTTGCCCTCGATCGCGACCAGGCCCAGCTGTCGGTGCGCCACGTACCGGACCGCCCCGGCACCGCCGCTGCCCTCTGTTCCGCCCTGGCCGAACGCGGCATCAGCCTCGATGCGATCGTCCAATCGGAGCGTCAACACGGCGACGGCTCGCGGGATATCAGCTTCATCCTGCGCAAGGAGGACCGCAGCCGCGCGGATGTCGCCCTGGCACCACTGCTGGCGCAATGGCCCGGTGCAGCGTTGGAGGAGGGCGAATCGATCGCCCGGGTGAGCGCAGTCGGCGCTGGCATGCCCGCCACCCCCGGGACCGCAGGCCGGATGTTCCGTGCCCTGGCTGATGCCGGCATCAACATCGCCCTGATCGCCACCAGCGAGATCCGCACCAGCTGCGTGGTAGCGGAGCAGGACGGTGTGGCAGCCCTGCAGGCTGTTCACGCCGGCTTCGGGTTGGGGGGGAAGGAGCAGCACACCGCTCAGGGCAGCGCCTCACCCCTCGACAGCTGAGAGGCGATACAACTGGAGCAACGGCTCCCCGCACGTGGACGGCGATTTCCAGCAGCACTACCAGGACGCCGAACGTGCCTACAGCGAAGGCGACTACGCCGAGGCCCATCGCCTGGCCAGTGGGCTGCTGGAGCAACTGGTGGACCAACCACAGGATCCGGAGGCTCAGGCTGCGGTGCTCGGGTGGCGCGCCTTTGTGGCGCTGTTGCTCGGCCACATCGAGCTATATGGCCGCGAAAACCCAGCCAAGCGGTTGGGTACTACGAGCAGGTGCTGGCCAACCAACCCCAAGACACCCTGGCGGAACTGGCGCAGCAAGGGCTGGAACGCTGTCGACCAATCAGCCCGGCAACCAACCAGCCGAAAGAATCTCCTGTTGAAGCGGAAGAGCAACTGCCGGAGATGCTGCGGGATCCGTTTCTGAAGGATCAACCCGTCGCTTCAGGCGCTCCAAACTCCTTGATCACTAAGGCAACTGACAGTTCCAAAGCAACAGCCATGCCCTGGCTGGAGTCGACAACTCCCGAACCCACGCCTCGTCCAGAGCCGACCCCTCAACCCACTCCCGAACCAACAGAGATTCCGATCCTCAACGTGGAGCTGGTGCCGGAAGTCACTCCAGAGCCGACTCCACCACCAAAGATTGTTGAGGAGGATCCTCTGAAGGTTCTGGCCGGCAGTCTTCTGCGAGTCAAAATCGAGCTTCCTGACACCACTGACGGGGAGGTCCAACAAAAACCTCCCCGTTCGTCATGGATCCAGCAGCTGCGGGCCCTGGTCAGGCGCCGCTGATCAGGCAGCCGCTGAACGGCGGCGGCGGGTGCGGCCAGCCGGCATCTCCGGTTCAGGTTCAGGCTTTGATGCCACTGGCTGGCTGACAGCAGGAGCAGCAACAGTTCTTTGAACAACGGGCTTGTCCACCACAGCCGTTGCGGCAGCCGGAGCCGCATTGGCCCGGACGGGTGCAGGGGTGTTGCGGCCCTGGCCACCGCCATGGCCATTGCGACGAGCGGGTCCGCCACCACCACGGCGACCGCGAGGCGCCGGACGGTCATCGGGTTCCGCATCGACACGACCCTTGTACACCGGTGTGCCACCAGGAGCGGGCTGCACCAGGCAGAGGATCAGCGGCTCCACCTGCAACTCGCGACGCATGCGACGGCCGAGGCCCACCTCCACCTCACGCTGTACACCCATCCAATCCACCTCCGGTGCCTTGCCACCGGTATTCCGGCAAAGCTGCTTCCACTTGTTCTCCAACACCCAGGTGATCTCTCGCTCAGTCCAGAGAGACATCTTGCGGGCATCGGCGGTGGTCACCACCCCCCGCAGGTTCACCCGCGGCGGCGCCGCCATCGCGCCATCGGTGCTGATGGCCGCCAGGATCGTCACCACGCCGTCTTCGGCCAGTTGCTGACGCTCCTTGAGCACACGGGCGTCCACGATGCCGTTACGGGATTGATCCAGCAGCTCAATACCAGCCTTCACCGGATCACCCTTGCGGATCGAATCCGCGGTCAGCTCCACCACATCACCGTTATCAATGATCAGGGTGTTGTTCTCCGGCACCCCCATGGCGTGACCGGTCTTGGAGTGTTGCACCAGCATCCGGTGCTCACCGTGCACGGGCACGAAGAACTTGGGCTTGGTGAGGGCGAGCATCAGCTTCTGGTCTTCCTGGAAGCCATGGCCGGACACGTGAATGCCCTCGCCCTTGCCGTAGACGACCTTGGCACCAAGCATCATCAGCTTGTCGATCGTGTTCACCACCGAGATGGTGTTACCAGGGATCGGGCTGGCCGAAAAGATGATCGTGTCCGTGGTCTTCACCCGAACCTGAGGATGCTCCCCGCGGGAGATCCGGCTGAGAGCTGCCAAGGGCTCACCCTGGCTACCGGTCATCAGCAGCAGCGTTTCGCGATCGGGAACATCGTTGATCTGCTTGATCGGCACGAACAGTTCATCCGGCGCGCGCATGTAGCCCAGCTCGCGGGCCTTGGCGATCACGTTGAGCATCGAGCGACCCAGCAGACCCACCTTGCGGCCGTTCTTCAGGGCCAACTCCAGGATCATCGACACCCGGTGGATCGAGCTGGCGAAGGTGGTGATGATCACCCGGCCTTCGGCAGCGGCCATGTGGCGATCGAGATTGGGGAACACCGACCGCTCAGGGGGACAGAAGCCCGGCACTTCCGCGTTGGTGGAATCGCTGAACAGGCACAACACGCCCTCTTCCCCGTGATGGGCGAGGCGGGCCATGTCGAAATGCTCGCCATCGACCGGGGTGTGATCGAACTTGAAATCGCCCGTGAAGATGATGGTTCCCACCGGGGTCTTGATGGCCAGCGAGTAGCTGTCCGCCATCGAGTGGGTGTTGCGGATGAATTCCACCGTGAAGTGCTGGCCCACCTTCACCACGTCGCGGGGACTGACGGTCTGCAGCGTGGTGCGGTCGGAGACGCCGGCCTCCTCCATCTTTCCGGTGAGCATCGACAGGGCCAGACGGGGCCCATAGATCACCGGGATGTTGAAGTGCTTGAGGTGGTGTGAGATGCCACCGATGTGGTCTTCATGACCATGGGTGACGATCATGCCGCGGATGCGCTTCTGGTTCTCCCGCAGAAAGCTGGTGTCCGGCAGCACCACGTTCACGCCGTGCATCCCATCGCTGGGGAAGGCCAGGCCGGCATCCACCAGCATCAGATCATCGCCGTACTCGAACACGCAGGTGTTCTTGCCGATTTCATGCAGTCCCCCCAGGGGAATCACCCGTAAGCAGGGCTCCTGCCCCTTCCCGGATCGTGCGTTGTTAGCCATGAAAGAAAACCGTTGAAAAAACTGTTTGCGTGAGCCGTTAAGCCGGACCGTCAGGTCTGACGAAGGGCAGCCATGGTTTGGGCAAGGGTTGATCTCATGTCGTCAGATAAGGGGGATAGGGGTGGTCGTGGATCGCCGACGGACCAGCCGTTGAGTTGAAGCGCGGCTTTGACCGGAATCGGATTGGTGGTGGCGAACAGAGCCCTTAACAAGGGCTGCAGCTGTTCGTGGAGGGCAAGGGCAACGGCTGTGTCGCCCTGCAGATAGGCATCAATCATGGCGCGGATCTGGGGGCCGACCACATGACTGGCCACACTCACCACACCCACGGCTCCAACGGACATCATCGGCAGGGTGAGGCCGTCATCACCGCTATAAATCGCCAGCTTCGAACCGCAGGCCACTCGCAGGGCCGTGACCTCCTCGGTGGTGCCGCTGGCAGCCTTGAAACTGACGATATTGGGGCAATCCATCAGCTGCGCCAACGTCTCCGGCGCCATGCTGCAGCCGGTCCGGCCCGGGATGTTGTAAAGCATCAATGGCAGTTCTGGTGCTGCCTCGGCGATGGCACGGAAATGAACAGCCAGGCCGTCCTGAGGGGGTTTGTTGTAGTACGGCACCACCACCAGCGCGCCATCGGCACCGGCGGCGGCAGCTTCCAGGGTGGCCTCGACCGCCTCAGCGGTGCAGTTGCTGCCGGTGCCAGCCAGCACCTGAGCATCCGAACCCACCGCCTCACGCACGGCCTGCAGCAACTGCAGCTGCTCCTGCCAGCTCAGGGTGGGGGATTCACCGGTGGTACCGCTTACCACAAGGCCATCGGAACCCTGCTCCACAAGATGACGAGCCAGCCGTCCCGCCAGGGGAAGATCCACCGCACCCGAAGCATCAAACGGGGTGACCATCGCCGTGACCACGCGGCCGAAGGGTGTGGGAGACAGGGCAGCGGGGGAGGTCATGACGGGAGCAGCAGTTCGGCGATCTGAACGGCATTCAGGGCCGCTCCCTTGCGGATCTGATCACCGCAGAGCCACAGCTCCAGGGCGTTCGGATCGCTGATGTCCTGACGGATGCGACCCACAGCAACCGGATCATGGCCCGTGACATCGGTGGGCATGGGGAAGCGGTTGGTGTCCGGATCCTCGATCAACTCAACGCCAGGGGCCGTGCTCAACAGAGCACGCGCCTCCTCCACCGGGAACGGCTGCTCAAATTCAATGTTGACGGCCTCGGAATGGGCCCGCAGCACTGGCACACGCACGCAGGTGGCCGTGAAGCGGAGATCCGGCAGATCCATGATCTTGCGGGTCTCGTTCACCATCTTCATCTCCTCCTCGCAATAGCTGTTGGCCTGCAGCGGAGAGTTATGCAGGAACAGATTGAAGGCCAGTGAGTAGGGCAGCACCTCTCCTTGGGGGGTGCCCCCATCGAGCACGGTCTGCGACAGGGTTTTGAGCTCCTCCATCGCCCGGGCGCCAGCACCGCTGGCGGACTGATAGGTGCTCACCACAACCCGTCGCATCGGGCGTTTGGCGGCCAGGGGCGCCAGGGCCAAGGTGAGCAGGATCGTGGTGCAGTTGGGATTGGCGATCACCCCGTTGTGGACCAACGCTGCGTCGGGATTGACCTCCGGCACCACCAGAGGAACACCCTCCTCCATCCGGAAAGCACTGGAGTTGTCCACCATCACTGCACCAGCGGCAGTGATCGCGTCGCGCCACTGCCGCGACACCGACCCGCCAGCGGAGGCCAGCACCAGATCCACACCCTCAAACGCCGCAGCATTCACCTCCTCGAGGGTGATCGCGCGGCCGTTCCACTGCTGGGTGCTGCCGGCGGAGCGTGCCGAAGCCAGCAGCTTCAGTTCAGCAACCGGAAAATTGCGTTCCTTGAGGAGAAGAAGCAACTCCTGACCGACCGCACCACTGGCGCCGAGAACAGCAACGTTGAGGGGACGGGCTGGAAAAGACGAGGACAAGCGGGGGGTGAACGGGACAGCAGACTGGCGGCTCAAATCGAATGTGCGTCACCCGTAGAGATCGTGACGGTCACATCGGAACCGAGTCCACACTTTACCGGGAAGGGTGATTCGCCAACCGTTTCTTAAACTGTTTGGCTGGCCTCTTGTTTCTGAATTCCGCCATGAGCGCTGCCGCTTTGAAGGTGACCACCGAAAGCCGCCCCGGCAGCCGTCTGGCGGTGACCGTCACGGTCCCGGCTGAGCGCACCAAGACCAGCTACGAGGACGCGATCACCAGCCTCAGCCGCAGCATCAACCTGCCGGGGTTCCGCAAGGGCAAGGTGCCGCGGACGGTGGTGATTCAGCAGCTTGGTGCCGTGCGGATCAAGGCCTCTGCCCTGGAAACCATGGTGGATGGTGCCTGGCGCGATGCCATCCAGCAGGAATCCCTAGAACCGATCAGCCAGCCGGAACTCAGCGGTGGCTTCGAAGGACTGCTGGATGCCTTCACACCCGGCGAAGCCGTCACGATCACCCTCGAGGCTGATGTTGCCCCAACGCCCAAGCTCAAAAGCACGAAAGGGCTTAAAGCCAGCTTTGAACCGGTGGCTTACGACGCCGCCAAGGTCGACGAAATGCTGGAGGACTCCCGCAAGCAATTGGCCACGGTGGTGCCGGTCGAGGGCCGCGCGGCGGAACAGGGCGACATTGCTGTGCTCGGGTTCAAGGGCACCTACAGCGATGACGGCTCGGAAATCGAAGGTGGCAGCGCCGACTCCATGGATGTGGACCTCGAGCATGGCCGGATGATCCCCGGCTTCATCGAAGGGGTGATCGGCATGGCAGTGGGCGCCAGCAAAACCGTCGACTGCCAGTTCCCGGACGACTATCCCAAGGAAGCTGCACGCGGTCGCAAGGCGGCCTTCGAAATCGAGCTGAAGGACCTCAAAACCCGCGAGCTGCCGGAGCTGGATGACGCCTTTGCCAAGCAGGCCAGCGAACAGGAGACCCTGGCGGAGCTGCGCCAGGAGCTGGAACAACGGCTCAAGGACGACGCCGAACGTCGCCAGACCAGCAACCGCCGCGATGCCCTGATTGGCGCCTTGGTGGAGCAGTTGGAAGTGGAACTGCCAGAGGCCCTGATCCAACAGGAGAGCCGCAATCTGCTGGAGCAGACCGCTGCACAGTTCGCCCAGCAGGGCATGGATGTGAAATCGCTGTTCACACCAGACCTGGTGCGCAACCTGATGCAGAACTCACGGCCCGAAGCTGAAGAGCGTCTGCGCCGCAGCTTTGCCCTCGCCGCTCTGGCTGAGACCGAAGGGATCTTGGTGGAGGACGACGCGGTGGACGCCAAGATCAAAGAGGTGAAGAAAGAGCTAGCTGCAGACGCCAAGATCGACCCCCAGCGCCTGCGCCAGGCGGTGATGGATGACTTGATTCAGGTGCAGCTGATGAGCTGGCTGGAGGAGAACAGCACGCTCACCGAACAAGCACCGGCGGCGGATGATGCCGACGACGCCGAGAAGCCAGCTGCCAAGAAAAAGCCCGCCGCGAAGAAGAAAACGCCCGCCAAGTCCAAAACGGACGCCGAGGATTGAACAGGGCCCATAGATTGACTCCACGCAAAAGGACAACAAGCGCGTGATCGACGCCCATAGCCATCACCCGATCCAGAACCGCTGGCGGGCTGAGATGCCCATCTCTGCCCCCGGCCCGTTGCCGACCGTGGTGGAACAGTCCGGACGTGGAGACCGCGCCTTCGACATCTATTCAAGGCTGCTCAGGGAACGGATCATTTTTCTAGGCACCGGCGTGGATGACGCAGTTGCCGATGCTCTCGTGGCCCAGATGCTGTTTCTTGAAGCCGAGGACCCTGAGAAGGACATTCAGATCTACATCAACTCACCGGGGGGTTCGGTGACGGCTGGCCTGGCCATCTATGACACGATGCAGCAGGTGGCCCCTGATGTGGTGACCATCTGCTACGGCCTCGCGGCGAGCATGGGTGCCTTCCTGCTGTCTGGCGGCTGCAAAGGAAAGCGTCTTGCCCTGCCCAACGCCCGGATCATGATCCACCAACCGCTTGGCGGCGCCCAGGGGCAAGCCGTTGATATCGAGATCCAAGCCAAAGAGATCCTTTTCCTCAAGGAAACGCTCAACGCTCTGATGGCCGACCACACCGGTCAGCCGCTGGACAAGATCGCTGAAGACACCGATCGCGACTACTTCCTTTCCCCAGCAGAAGCGGTTCAATACGGCCTGATCGATCGGGTGGTGGACAGCTCCGGGGGCGAAGGAATCGTTACGGAGGGCTGACAAGCCGCTCTCCTGTCCCGATCCTGAGTTTCAGGGAGACCGCCCGGTCGCTTCCTGTTCTCCTGATGTGCCCGGCGTTCGATGGCCAAGTTTGATGCCCATCTGAAGTGCTCCTTCTGCGGGAAGTCGCAGGACCAGGTGCGCAAGCTGATCGCCGGACCGGGCGTGTACATCTGCGATGAGTGCATCGATCTCTGCAACGAGATCCTGGATGAAGAGCTGGTGGACAGCCAGGGCAATCGGGGCCAGGCAGCCGACAACAGCCGCAAGGCAGCGCCTGCTGCCAAGAAGAGTGGCAAGCCCGCGCCGACCCTGGCCTCGATCCCCAAACCGCAACAGATCAAGAGCTTCCTGGATGAGCAGGTGGTGGGCCAGGAGGCCGCCAAGAAGGTGATGTCGGTGGCTGTGTACAACCACTACAAACGCCTGGCCTGGCAGGGAGATGGCCAGGGTGAAACAGAGCAGAGCGCCACCCGGCTGCACAAGAGCAACATCCTCCTGATCGGTCCTACCGGCTGCGGCAAAACCCTGCTGGCCCAGACCCTGGCCGAGATGCTGGATGTGCCCTTTGCCGTGGCCGATGCCACCACCCTCACCGAAGCCGGTTACGTGGGTGAGGACGTGGAAAACATCCTGCTCAGGCTGCTGCAGAAGGCCGATATGGATGTGGATCAGGCCCAGCGCGGCATCATCTACATCGACGAGATCGACAAGATCGCTCGCAAGAGCGAAAACCCCTCGATCACAAGGGATGTGTCCGGCGAAGGGGTGCAGCAGGCCCTGCTGAAGATGCTGGAAGGAACGGTCGCGAATGTGCCGCCCCAAGGAGGCCGCAAGCACCCGTATCAGGACTGCATCCAGATCGATACCAGCCAAATCCTGTTCATCTGCGGCGGTGCCTTTGTTGGCCTCGATGAGGTGGTGCAGAAGCGGATGGGCCGCAATGCCATCGGCTTCATGCCCACGGACGGCCGCGGTCGCAGCCGTGCCAACCGTGAGCTGCAGACCACCCAGGTGCTGCGCCACCTGGAACCGGATGATCTGGTGAAGTACGGCCTGATTCCTGAATTCATCGGCCGGATGCCGGTGAGTGCGGTGCTGGAACCGCTGGATGAAAGCGCCCTGGAATCGATCCTCACCGAGCCCCGCGACGCCCTGGTGAAGCAGTTCCGCACCCTGCTGAGCATGGACAACGTGCAGTTGCAGTTCGAACCAGCCGCCATCCACGCCATCGCCCAGGAGGCCCATCGCCGCAAGACCGGCGCCCGAGCCCTGCGCGGCATCGTTGAGGAGCTGATGCTGGACCTGATGTACGACCTCCCCTCCCAGAGCACGGTGAAGGAATTCACGATCACTCAGGCGATGGTGGAGCAGCACACCGGCGGCAAGGTGCTCCCCCTGCCGGGCACCGAACAGCAGAAGACCGCCTGACGTTCCTCACGCTTCACCATGGCCGCCGCTGACCACCTGCAGGTGCCGCGTCAGCACGGCCTGTTCCACCACCACGGCATCGATCTGGGCGATGGCACCGTGGCGCACTACCTGGAGGGCCGCGAAATCCTGCGCAGTTCCTCGGACGACTTCAGCCAGGGACAACCCCTGACCGTGATCGCCCATGCCGATGCCTCACCGACACGGGTGACCCTGCAGCGGGCCATGAGCCGTATAGGTGAGCAGAACTACAACCTGCTGTTCAACAACTGCGAGCACTTCGCCACCTGGTGCAAGACCGGCCGCCACCGCAGCGGCCAGATCGACTCAGCCCTGGAGCGGGCTCGCCACTGGAGCGGTCTGATGCCGGCCGCCCTGATGCGCGGTTTGGAGGTGCTGGTACAGCGCGGGTTGTTGGATGACAACGCCCGCCAGCTGGCCCGTCAGGGTGTAGCCAAGCTGGAGCGACTGCGACAGAAACTGCTCGGCAAGCTGGAAACCCTGCTGCAACAGGCGGGCGATGGCGGCAACCGAACGCTGCTGCTCAGCGGCCAGAGCCTGGCCGATGAACTGGCGGCGGTGGAGGAGTTGAAGCGGCGGATCGATGCCCTGCTGGAACAGCCAGCTGCCCTGCCGCAGGCTGACAAAGCTGAGTAATCTCCCCGTAACGACTGCAGCGCATGAGTACGGCCTACCAGCCGCTGCATCACAAATACCGGCCCCAACGCTTCGATCAGCTGGTGGGCCAGGAGGCGATTGCCGCCACCCTCGGCCATGCGCTCACCAGCAATCGGATTGCGCCGGCTTACCTGTTCAGCGGGCCCCGCGGCACCGGTAAAACCTCAAGTGCCCGCATCCTGGCGCGATCGCTCAACTGCCTGAACAGCGACGGGCCCACGCCGGAACCCTGCGGCACCTGTGAGCTGTGCACCACGATTGCGACGGGTACGGCCCTGGATGTGATCGAGATCGATGCCGCCTCCAACACCGGCGTCGACAACATCCGCGAATTGATCGAACGGTCGCGCTTCGCACCGGTGCAAGCGCGCTGGAAGGTGTACGTGGTGGACGAATGCCACATGCTGTCCACCGCAGCCTTCAATGCACTGCTGAAAACCCTGGAGGAACCACCGCCACAGGTGGTGTTCGTGCTGGCCACCACGGACCCGCAGCGGGTGCTGCCCACGATTCTCAGCCGCTGCCAGCGCTTTGATTTTCGCCGCATTCCCCTCGATGCCCTCGAGGCGCATCTCAGCTGGATTGCTGAGCAGGAAGCCATCGAGATCCAACCGGAGGCGATTCATGTGGTGGCCCAGCGCTCCCAGGGGGGATTGCGGGATGCCGAGAGCCTGCTGGACCAGCTGAGCCTGCTGCCGCCTCCGATCGAAGCCACCGCGGTATGGGATCTGCTGGGAGCAGTGCCGGAGCAGGAACTGCTGCAACTGGTGCAGGCCATGAGCAGCGCAGAACCGGTGGCCCTGCTGGAAGCCACCCGCAACCTGCTGGATCGCGGGCGCGATCCAGGCGCCGTGCTGCAGGGCCTGGCAGGGATCCTGCGGGATCTGGTGCTGATGGCTGCGGCTCCAGACCGGCCGGAACTGACCGGGGTGTCGCCCCAATTCCGCGACCAGCTGCCGCCCCTCGCCAAAGCCCTGGGCCGCGTCCGCTTGTTGCAGTGGCAGGCGCAGCTGCGGGGCAGCGAACAGCAATTACGCCAGAGCGTTCAGCCGCGGCTGTGGCTGGAGGTGCTGTTGCTGGGCTTGCTGGCGGAGGCTGCAACCACAGTTCAAGCAACAACAACATCAACACCCGTCGCCGCGGCCGTGCCAGCTCAAACAGCTCCAGCGGTTGCACCAACGCCAACACCATCTGCGGCGCCAGCAGCGGCTCCGGAGCTGCCCAAGGTGGTGCCAGCTGCTGCAGAGAACGCAACGCCCAACCTGGCGGAGCTGTGGCAGCAGATCCTCGGCAGCCTGGAGTTGCCCTCCACCCGGATGCTGCTGTCGCAGCAGGGGCAGTTGGTGCGGCTCGATGCCAACCGGGCTGTGGTGCAGGTGGCCAGCAACTGGATGGGCATGGTGCAGAGCCGGGCTGCCTTGCTGGAACAGGCCATGGCCAAAGCCCTGGGGGGATCCCGCCAGCTGGTGCTCGAGGCCAGCAGCGGCGGTGCACCTCCGGTGGTCACCCCACCACAAGCGCCGGTGGTCACCCCTCCGGTGATCAACACGCCAAGTCCAACTCCTGAGCCAACGCCACCAGCCCAGACCAAACCAGCTCCAGCTGCGACTCCGCAACTGCCCGAGGCTGTCTCCCAAGCCCCCAGGCCTCCAGAACCCAAGAGGCCGCCTGCCAACACGAGCGAACCATCAGGGCTCGACCGCCAAGCGAAGAATCTGGCCGATTTCTTCAACGGTCAGGTGCTGGATGTGGACAATACAGAGTTCTAAAGACCTCGACTGGCACGATATCGCTATCATTTAGTACATATTTAGACGCAATATCGTGCCAATCAGACGCCAGCCGTGACGTGCTCGCCTCCGTGGCTGGTTTTGGCCCAGACCAATCGCTTGGGCAGCAACGCCATCCGCAACGTCACCCACGGAATCACCACAAACCAGTGGCTTAGATACACCATCGCCACCAGCAAATGCCACACACCGGGCCGCGGAATCATTGGCCCCTCATTGCGTCCACGACAACCGCGCCAGTAAGCAAGGCCCGACACACCAAACGCCACAAACGACAACGGCCAGTATGTCGGCACAGTGCGGCTGATCACACTCGTGCTCAGGTCGGCAAACGACAACACCGGCAGGCAGTACTGGAGCAGGAAGAAGCAGGCCAGATCCCAACGCTGTCGCAACGTCAACTGCGCTGATATCAGCGTTGGCCAGTAGTCAAAGAAGCGCTGCAAGCCGCCTTCTGCCCAACGCTGCCGCTGCTTCAAGAGGGCCTTCAAGCCCGGCACGGCCTCCTCCTGCACAGGCGGGTCCCAGAGCATGCCCACCAGCGCGCCGTGGGTGAGCAGGCGGAAGCTCAGATCCAGGTCATCGGTGACCGTGTCTTCGTTGAAGCCACCGCTCTCCTCCAGCAGCGAACGGCGAATCAACTGACCGTTACCACGCAGCTCCGCAACGCCGCCATCAGCCAGACGGCCGGTCTGAATCACCGCATCCAAGGCCATTTCCATCGCCTGCGACCGCGTCAGCCAGTTGCAATCGGCATCAATCACCGCCTTACGCAACTGCACTGCTGACCAGCCGCCGTCGAGGGCATAGGGCACCAGCCGCTCCAGCAGATCCTCCTGCAGCTGGGCATCGGCATCCAGCACCAGCAACCAGTCGCCGCTCAGCTGCGCCAGCGCTGTGTTCAACGCACCGGATTTGCCACCGCCGGCATCGCGCGGCCGGTGGATCACGTTCAATCCGGGATGACGTTCCACCAGTTGATCCAGCAACTGGGGGGTGCGATCCAGGCTGCCGTCGTCAATCACCCAGGTGGTGAGGCGATCAGCGGGGTAACGAAGGGCCGTCAACCGCTCCACCAGGCGCGTGACCACACCCTCTTCATCGCGGGCCGCCACCACCACATCCAGGCTGGGCAATGATTCCCGGTCGAGCTCAACCGCCTCAGCCGTATCTCCCCGCTTCAGATCAGCGCGCAGCACGGTGCGCAATCCGTATCCACCCAGCACCATCGCCAGGCTGATGGCCGGCCACAGCGATCGCATCGGATCCAGCCAGTGGGGTGCCGCACCGGCACAGCCACAGGCGAACAGGAAGGCTGCCGACTTCACCCTGCGGTGATCACCAGATCCAGGGGTGGACGCCATGCAACCACTCAGGTGGGGAGGACTCTAAGGGGACTCCAGCGGCGGAAGCAGCGGGCCGTAGACAGTCCCTGGGTAGTAGTGGGCCAGGATCCGCTCGGTTGACCAGCCGCGCCAGGCCAGATCAATGGCACCAGCCTGGGACAACCCGGCCCCATGGCCGAAGCCGCCACCTCGCACCAACCAACGCTGATCACCCTGGGGTTCGATCAAGAACAGGGTGCTGGGCAGACGCCGAATGGTGCGGCGGATGCGATCGAGCTTCAGCACCACCGGCGCACCACCATCCGTGCCGGACACCTGCAGGGCCAGCACCCGTCCACTGTGGCCCCGCGCCAGAACGTCCAGTTGCAAGGGGCCCTTCAATCCGGCAGCAGGCGCTCCAAGGGCCTGGCGGATCCCGCTTGCCGTCAAGGTTCGCGTCCAGCGGAAATGCGGGTGGGCGCTGCCGTAGGCCCCCTCAAGTTCTGCCAGCAGGCTGGCCACCGCAGAGCGCTGCTGCAACGGCAACCCATGGCGTTGCTGCCAGCCGGCATCACCATCAGCTTCCGCCTTCAGGTAAGGCTGAGCGTCCATCGCCCAGGCCTCAGGCCCCGCTGCCATCACACCACCGTTTGTGGCGTGATAAACCGCGCTGATCGGTTTGCCCTGCCAACTGAGCAGTTGCCCCTGGGTTGACGTGATCGCCTGCCGCACCGCTGACCCAGCCTGCCGGGGATCGCTGTACACCTGGCACTGGGTGTCACTGCACAGGTGATAGCCATCAATTCGGAAACGATGGCTGTTAGCCAGGGCCCAGGTGCGAGCCAACACGGTTTGGGCCTGCAGTGCCGCCTCCGGTGAACCCGCGCCGATCTCATGGGGCACCACTCCCTCGAGGTAACGCTCCAAGGGCACCTGTTCCACCAGCGTCCAGCTGCCGTAGGCATCCCGCTGCAAACGGAACGGGCCCTGAAACACCCCTTGGCCCCAACGCAATCCCCCTGGCGCATCGATCTGCAACGGGCCCTTCAGCGTCGTCCCCCCTTCCGGCAGCTGCAGCACCGGCTCAACGGTGAACTCCAATCGGGTGGACCAATCCCGCACCAGCAGATTCTCTGGAGCCAGAGCCCCTGCCGGCGCCCAGACCTCCCAGTCAGCCGGATGGGCCACTTCAGCGGCCACCCCAAGCGCCCGCCAACGCAGCGCCACCCGCTCCGCCGACTCAAAACTGGCGAATGGACCCGCCACCCGACGGGCCAACGCCATCGGTTGCTCCAAAGGAACGGACCGCCAGCTGATCTGAACCGACGCTGCCGACCACCGCCGTCCGGAACGGTCCTCCAGGCTGAGGCTGCCGGATGCTGCCGTCAGCGTGAGTGGTGGCGCATCAACGCAAGCGCCCAGATGGGCCCCCAACGACACCCACAGGAGCGGTTGTCGCCCCGTCACCGCCGGTGGCGCGGCCACCTCGCGATGGGTGAGAGGCTGTTGGGCGTCTGCGGAACGCTGGGATTCGAGGGGAGGCGGGCTGTCCTGGGCGCGGCATCCCGATGCGACCCACAACAAAGTTGTAAGGGCCAGCAACCGAATCATTGGGTAGAGGGGCACATCAAGACGTATTCTTGTTGTTTGTGCCAGGACGAGCAGAGCAATGCCCAAGCTGAAGACCCGCAAAGCTGCCGCCAAGCGGTTCAAGGCAACCGGCACTGGCAAATTCACGCGTCGTCGTGCGTTCCGCAACCACCTGCTGGACCACAAGACCCCCAAGCAGAAGCGTCACCTCGCCACCAAGGCTGTGGTTCACGAGACCGACGAACTGCGGGTGGTGCGCATGCTTCCGTACGCCTGAAGCTTTTTCCGTCCCGATCTGATTCCACCCTTCCAACGTCATGGCTCGCGTCAAGAGAGGCAACGTCGCCCGTAAGCGCCGCAACAAGATCCTGCGGCTTGCCCGTGGCTTCCGCGGCGGCAACGGAACCCAGTTCCGCACCGCCAATCAGCGGGTGATGAAGGCGTTGTGCAACGCCTACCGCGATCGTCGTCGTCGCAAGCGCGATTTCCGTCGCCTCTGGATTGCTCGCATCAATGCCGCAGCACGCATCAATGGCGTGAGCTACAGCCGTTTGATGGGTGGCCTGAAAAAAGCCGACGTTCGTCTGAATCGCAAGATGCTGGCTCAGCTGGCTGTGGTGGATCCCAGCAGCTTCAGCAACGTGGTCGCCACCGCCAAAGGCTGATCAACCCCTGTGAACCTGCTGCCCCAGACCTACCTGCTGGGCCTGGTCGGCCTGCTCGCCATCGCCGCGGTGGTGGTCGGCAGGCAATTGCTGCGTGTGCGTCGTGACGAATCACGGCTGCAGCAGTTGGAACAATCCGGCACGGCCAAGTCTCGCCAGGCTGCCGATCTCTACGAGCTGGGCTCCGTGCAGTTGCGCAAACGGCTGTATCCCCAGGCCACAGCCACGCTGAAACAGGCGTTGAAACGTCTGGGTGATGAACCCGATGAAGCTCGGGCTGTGATCGAAAATGCCCTGGGCTTTGCCTTAGCTGCCCAGAAGAACTACGAGGAAGCCAGCAAGCACTACAAGCTTGCTCTCAAGGCCAAGCCGAATTACCCGGTGGCCTTAAACAACCTGGGATATGCCCAGGACAAACTTCTCAAATCAGAAGAGGCGTTGACGCTCTACCGGCGCACCCTGGAGATCGAACCCGAGAACCAGACGGCGAAGCGGGCCGTCAAAAAGCTTGAGAAACGGGTCTGATCGATTAACGATCAACCAGTCGTCACCAGAGCGGTTGAACGGGCACAGACGTCTCTGCCTGGCAGCTGCTCATGAGAGCGAGGCGGCCACCAAAACCGGTGCTGGGGTCAGCGGTATTGATCAAACGAGGTGACTGCCAGCCGGTGGGACTGAACCCCTGAAGACCAAGAAACAGACCGCCGGGCTCGAGACCAGCAATCAAAGGATCGCCGAGGGGTATCAGATCCAGTTGGTCCGACTTGGCATGGAGATTGCCCTGAACCGGAGTGGTCATTGACCCAATGGTCATGCTGCCGCGCAGGTCCACCATCTGACCCATGGCCGTCACAGCGGTCAACTCCAGGGTCACATCAACGGTAGGATTACCACTATAGGGCTTGAACGTGCCGCACCAGGTGCGGGGAAGCCTGGATGCCAACTCAGCGGCCCTTGCCACAGGGTCAAAGTTTTCCACCTCGCCGTCTTCAATCTCCAGGGGGATCGCCAGCTGAATCGGGTCCAGCGGCAGCTGAGGGTTGCTCTGGAACGGCACCTGACTGCCGACCGGAAGATCCATGGCGAGCAGGACAGGCATGAAGCACGAGAGATGATGGGGTCAAGGTAGGCCTTTTTGCTCAGACGCGTCATGGTTCCCAACCCACCCAGCTCCCCGGCCCAGGGCGATGACCTGATCATCGGCGGCCGCCGCTTCCACAGCCGGCTGTTCACCGGAACCGGGAAGTACCCCTCCATGGAGCTGATGCAACAGAGCATCGAGCGGTCTGCCTGCGAGATGGTCACCGTGGCGGTTCGCCGTGTGCAGGCCGAAGCGGCCGGCCACGCTGGATTGATGGAAGCCATCGACTGGACACGCATCTGGATGTTGCCCAACACCGCAGGCTGCACCAACGCCGAGGAGGCCGTGCGGGTGGCCAGGCTTGGCCGTGAACTCGCGAAGCTGGCTGGTCAGGAGGACAACACCTTTGTGAAGCTGGAGGTGATCCCCGACAGCCGTCATCTGCTGCCGGATCCGATCGGCACTCTCCAGGCAGCCGAGCAACTGGTGAAGGAAGGCTTCACCGTGTTGCCCTACATCAATGCCGATCCCTTGCTGGCAAAGCACCTCGAGGACGCCGGTTGCGCCACGGTGATGCCCCTCGGTTCACCAATCGGCTCAGGCCAGGGATTGAACAATGCCGCCAACATCGCCTTGATCATCGAAAACGCCTCAGTACCGGTGGTTGTCGATGCCGGCATCGGTGTGCCCAGCGAAGCGGCTCAGGCCCTGGAGATGGGTGCCGACGCTGTGCTGGTGAACAGTGCGATCGCGCTAGCCCGAGACCCTGCAGCCATGGCCGAGGCCATGGGTCAGGCCGTGATCGCTGGACGAACTGCCTTCAGCGCCGGCCGGCTTCCCCGCCGCGAGGAGGCCTCCGCCAGTTCCCCCACTACCGGCCTGGTCAGCAGCTGATTCGGTGAAGAGACATGAAGTGACATGAAGCCTGCGACACATTGACGGTCGATGAGCAATTGGACCCATAACGTCCGTCCAGTCGCATCAGTCCCATGCAGGTCACCACGGAAGACGGCGGACGCCTCAATGCTTTCGCCAAGGAGCCCCGCATGGAGGTGATGGACCTGGAGACCAGCCGCAGCCGCGGTCGCAGCTCTCTTCTAATGGCGGTCGGTGGTGTTGTGCTCGTGGCTGGCCTGATGGCAGTCACCGTTGCCATCAGCTGAACCGCAGTCCACGAAAATCCCTGTAGTAGCTTGCCTGGAATGAGCGTTCCGCTCTTTCCAGCAGGAGTTTGGGGTGAAAGTTCTCGTTCTCGGCGGTGACGGCTTCTGCGGCTGGCCCTGTGCGGTGAACCTGGCGGATCAGGGCCATGACGTGCTGATCGTGGACAACCTCAGCCGCCGCAAGATCGACATCGATCTGGAGGTGGAGTCGCTGACGCCGATCGTCAGCATCGGTGAGCGGCTGAAGGCCTGGGAGGAGATCGGCGGCAAGCCGATGCGCTTCGTTCATATGGATATCGCCCACGAATATCAGCGGCTGCTGGATCTGCTACTGGAGGAGAAGCCGAATTCGATTGTTCATTTCGCCGAACAGCGGGCCGCGCCCTATTCGATGAAAAGCAGCGCCACCAAGCGCTACACCGTCGACAACAACGTCAACGGCACCCACAACCTGCTGGCCGCCATCGTGGAAAGCGGGCAGGACATCCATGTGGTGCATCTGGGCACCATGGGTGTCTATGGCTACGGCTCCCACCGCGGTGCCACCATCCCCGAGGGCTACCTCAAGGTGGAAGTTCCCCAGCCAGACGGCAGCCGTTTCGAGGAGGAAATCCTCCACCCCGCCAGCCCGGGCAGCGTATATCACATGACCAAGACGCTGGATCAGCTGCTCTTCCTTTACTACAACAAGAACGACAAGGTCCGAATCACAGATCTGCATCAGGGCATCGTTTGGGGCACCAACACCGACGCCACCGATCGCGACCCACGCCTGACCAACCGCTTCGATTACGACGGCGACTACGGCACGGTGCTGAACCGCTTCCTGATGCAAGCCGCCATCGGTTACCCCCTCACGGTGCATGGCACCGGCGGCCAGACCCGCGCCTTCATTCACATCCGCGATTCGGTGCGGTGCGTCCAGTTGGCTCTGGAGAATCCCCCTACCCAGGGCGAACGGGTGAAGATCTTCAACCAGATGACGGAAAGCCACCAGGTGGGCGAACTGGCCAAGAAGGTGGCCGCCCTCACCGGTGCGCAGGTGAACAACCTGCCCAATCCCCGCAACGAGGCCGTCGAAAACGACCTGATCGTGGACAACCGCTGCTTCATCGAGCTGGGTCTCAATCCCACCACTCTTGATGACGGACTGTTGAAGGAAGTGGTGGAAATCGCCACCAAGTTCGCCGACCGCTGCGACCGCAACCGCATCCTCTGCACCTCTGCCTGGACCAAGACCCAGGCACAAGCCATCGGCACCGCCTCCTGATCCGGTTCAGCCCGTGAAAATCGCCTTCTTCACCGAAACCTTCCTGCCGAAGGTGGATGGCATCGTCACCCGCCTCACCAAAACGGTGAGGCATCTGGTGGAGGCCGGTGATGAGGTGATCGTTTTCTGTCCGGAGGGTTGTCCGGATGAGTACATGGGTGCCCGGTTGATCGGCGTGCCCGCCATGCCTCTCCCCCTCTATCCCGAGCTCAAGCTGGCCTTGCCACGGCCCGCCGTCTCCGAAGCGATCGACAGCTTTCAACCGGACCTGATCCACGTCGTCAACCCCGCCGTGCTGGGCCTGGGGGGCATCTGGCTGGCGAAAAGCAAATCGATCCCGCTGATCGCCAGCTACCACACCCACCTGCCGAAGTACCTCGAGCACTACGGCATGGGCATGCTCGAACCCTTGCTGTGGGAATTGCTCAAGGCCGCCCACAACCAGGCACTGCTCAACCTCTGCACCTCCACCGCCATGGTGCAGGAACTGAGCGACAAAGGCATCCAGAACACTGACCTGTGGCAGCGGGGCGTCGACACCGACCTGTTCCGCCCCGAACTGCGTTCCGACGCGATGCGGGCGCGACTCCTGGGGGGCCAGGACGACCGTGGGGCCCTGTTGTTGTATGTGGGCCGGCTGTCTGCCGAGAAACAGATCGAACGGATCCGTCCGGTACTGGAAGCCCTGCCCCACGCCCGCTTGGCGTTGGTGGGCGACGGTCCGCATCGCCAACAACTGCAAAAGCATTTTGAGGGCACTGCCACCACCTTCGTGGGCTATCTGGCCGGCGAAGAACTCGCCGGCGCCTATGCCAGCGGAGATGCCTTCCTGTTCCCCTCGAGCACAGAAACCCTCGGCCTGGTGCTGCTGGAGGCCATGGCCGCCGGCTGCCCTGTGGTGGGCGCCAACCGCGGTGGCATTCCCGACATCATCACCGACGGTGTGAATGGCTGCCTCTATGAACCGGATGGAGCCGATGGCGGTGCCGCCAGCCTGATCAAAGCCAGCCAACGCCTGCTGGGTGACGCCGCCGAGCGCCAGAGCCTGCGCAGTGCCGCTCGCTCCGAAGCGGAACGCTGGGGCTGGGCTGGAGCCACAGAACAGCTCCGTGGCTATTACCGGCAAGTGCTGGAGCGGGAGCTCAGCGCGGCGGCCTGACCGTCACTCCTGACGGGTTCGGTTCCATTCCGCTAGGACCGCTTTGGCCATCGGCAGGGCATGCACGGATCCACCGCCAGGGGTGTTCTGGGCGAAAGCGACCACAACAATCTCACCATTGGGGTACGGGGCATAGGACCCAAACCAGGCATGGTCCGGACCGCCGGTGCTGTCCTCCGCGGTGCCGGTCTTGCCGGCTGCCGTTGGAATGCCTGGTCCGTTGAGTCCAAACCCCGTTCCCGCCGACACCACCTTGCGCAACCCCGCTCGGATCGTGGCCAACGTGGACGCTTTCATCGGCACCTTGCCGCGGTGATCAGCATCCAGCCAGTCGGTTGTTCCCTGGGCCAGATGCGGTGTCACCAACCAACCGCCATTGGCAAACACGGCGTAGGCACGGGCCAACTGCAACGGCGTGATCTGCACCACGGACTGACCGATCGACGCACTGGCCATGTCCTCAGGAATCCAGGGAACCGTCCCCGGTTCCGCCCAGCCACGACCCGCCGCGGCCCAGGTCTCATCGCCCACCAATCCGACACTTTCCTCCCAGCCGATCTCGATGCCGGTTTTCTGTTGAAAGCCCAGCTGATCAGCCGCCCGTTTCAGCGCCTTGGACCCGGCACCGACTCCCACTTGATAGAAAAAGGTATTGCTGGAGAAACGCAGGGCATCGGCATACCCGATATGGCCGAATCCCACACCGTTGTGATCGGGGAAGCAATGGCCGCCGTAGGTGATGCAAGCCGTGGTGTGCAACTTGGTGTCCGACGGGAACTTGCCTGATTCCATCCCGGCCATCGCCGTGACCGGCTTCCAGGTGCTGCCGGGGTCGTAGGGGTTCATCGCCCTGGACAGCAATGGCTTCTTTGGATTGGAAAAAAGCGCGTCGTATTCCTTCTGTGTGGTGATCAGCTTGGAGAAGAAATTGGGGTCAAACCCCGGTTTGCTCGCCAGCGCCAAAATGGCTCCATCCTTGGGATCAAGGGCCACCACCGCCCCACCGGGCTTGTCCGCCAGCGCTGTTTCCGCCGCCTGCTGCAGATCGAGATCCAACGTGAGGGTGAGGTCCTGCCCCGCCACGGACGGGCGATCACCCAGATTCCGCTGCACCTCCCCCATCGCGTTCACCTCCAGCATCTGACCGCCCCACTTGCCGCGCAGATGGGACTCGTAGGCCGCTTCCACCCCCGTCCGTCCGATGCGGTCGCGGATTCTGTAGCCCCGTTCGGCAAGGGTTTCGTACTCCGATTCCGTGATCGGCTGGGTGTATCCCAGGGCATGGGCAGCCAGAGTGCCATGGGGGTAGTGGCGCAGGATGTCCACATCCACCTGGGCCCCCTTGAGACCACGCGCTTGCTCGCGGAAGCGCAGCACCTGCTCTGGGCGTAGATCCAGGGCCAGGGTGGTGCGATAGCCATCCCGATCCGGTCCGCGCTGACGTTCCTGATCCAGCTTGGCGGGGTCGAGGTTCAGCAGCCGCGCCAGACGATCCCTTAGATCCGGCCAGTCCGCGTCTCCCACGAGCCGTGGCTCGAGATACAGCGAGTAGCTGAGTCGGCTGGTGGCCAGCACCCGTCCCTTGCGGTCCAGCAAACGTCCACGGATCGGCGACCGCGGCACCAGACGGATGCGGTTCTCATCGGCCAGTTCCCGATAGCGCGCCCCCTCCAGCAACTGCATCCACACCAGGCGACTCACCATGGCGCCGCAGAACAGCAGCACCACCAGCAACAGCACCAACGGTTGCTGACGTAGGCCGGTCTGCCGCTGCTGGATCAATCCCGCCACAGTTCAGTCGGCCTGGAGCTGAGCCTTCAGGGCTGCCAGGCGTTGATCAATGCGCTGCAAGGTGACCAACAACTCCTCCCGCTCATCTTCGGGCTCCTCCACCGACACCACCACGGGCATCACAGGATTACCCAGTCCAGGGCTAACGGCATCAAGCTGTTCGCGCACACTGCGGGCCGTGGGCTCTCCCTCCTGGCGCAGATCATCCAACGGGTCTGCGGACCCCGTCGTGAAGGCCTCCACCACCTTCGATGGCCCCCCCTGACGGGCCCGCTCCACCACCGCCAAACCCACAGGCAAAATCTCCTGCATCAACGACAGACGTAGTTGGTCGAGGGGATTGTCCGAGCCGGATTCGGCGGCCATGGGGCCTATTCAGCGAACCCCAGTCTGTACTGACGGCAGGGTGAGTGTCGGGCAGGCCGACGGACTGGCACCAAGTGACCAACCACCAACCGCGCTGAGCACCATCAGCATCACCATCGGCACCAGAGCCTTGTGGGTGGTGTCCATGGCGATCCACTCCCGCCAGGCCTGCCAGGTGCGGTTGCGCTCGAAACGGCGATGTTCACGGACCTCCTCGCGGCTGCGGCGACGCAGCGCTTTATCCACCCAGCGCTCGAAGGCCTTCTTCTTAGTAATCGTCATCTTGCGCTCCACCTCGAGCATCTGGCCGGACCCCAGCTCGGGGTGGAAGGTGCTGATCAGGTCCAGGCTCTTAAGGAACATCTCCACCGCACCGTCATGGACAGCGGTCTGGTGGTCATCCAACTCACCCCAATCCAGTTCGGGATAGAAGCGACGGCGGTTGGCGGTGATCTGATCCTCCGTCAACTGGCCCGGTTCCCGCAGCCAGCGGTCGGTGTTGCTGTCGAACCGTCTCCAGTACAGGAATGGGTTCAGGTAGACGGTGCGCCCACCCAGCTGAATGCTGTCCTGCTGCAAACGCCGTTGCAGCTGCAGGTCCTGCGGTTGGGTCGCCGTCACATCAAGGAAGCCGGTGGCCCAAGGTATCGACCCCGGACCACTGGATCCAGCCCTATTCCCACTCGATCGTGCCCGGCGGTTTGCTGGTGATATCCAACACCACCCGGTTCACCCCCTTCACCTCATTCACGATGCGATTGGAGATGGTTTCCATCAGGTCGTAAGGCAACCGTGACCAATCGGCGGTCATACCGTCTTCGCTGGAGACGCAGCGCAGCACAATCGGCCAGGCATAGGTCCGCTTGTCCCCCATCACCCCCACCGAGCGGACGGGCAGCAACACGGCGAAGGCCTGCCAGATCTCGTGATAGAGCCCTGCCTCGCGGATTTCCTCCCGCACGATCAGGTCGGCATCCCGAAGGCAGTTGAGCTTCTCGTCGGTGACCTCCCCCAGGATGCGGATCGCCAAGCCAGGGCCGGGGAAGGGATGGCGGCGGACGATCTCCTCCGGCAGGCCCAAGGCACGCCCCACCTTGCGCACCTCGTCCTTGAACAACTTGCGCAGCGGTTCCACCAGCTTGAACTGCAGATCCTTGGGCAATCCGCCCACGTTGTGGTGGCTCTTGATCTTCACCGCCACCCTCTCACCGGTCTTGGGATCGACGTTGGTACCGGCGCTCTCGATCACATCCGGATAGAGGGTTCCCTGCGCCAGGTAATCGAACGGTCCAAGGCGCTTGCTCTCCTCTTCGAACACACGAATAAATTCCGTGCCGATGATCTTGCGCTTCTCCTCCGGATCGGTGATGCCCTTCAGCTTGCCGATGAAACGTTGGCGGGCATTGATGTACTCAACATTGATGTTGAACTTCCGATCGAAGAAGTCCATCAGGAACTCCGGCTCCCCTTTCCGCATAAAGCCCTGATCGATGAACATGCAGGTGAGCTGATCACCAATGGCTTTCTTCAGTAGGAAAGCAAGGGTTGAAGAATCCACGCCACCGGACAAGGCCAGCAGGACCCGCTTCTCGCCCACCTGCTCCCGGACCACTGCGACGGCCTCATCTATGAAGGCGCTGGTGGTCCAGTCCGGCTCACAGCCACAGATGTGGTAGACGAAATTGCGGATCAGGGCCATGCCGCAGGTGGAGTGCACCACCTCGGGGTGGAACTGCACGCCGTAGAGGCGACGCTGTAGATGAGCAACCGCGGCTTCCGGGGTGTTGGCGGTGTGCGCCAGGCGAACAAATCCCTCGGGCAGGGACTTCACCGAGTCGCCATGGCTCATCCACATCGTGGATCCACCGGTGACGTTGGTGAGCAGATCGGTGGGATCGTCCACCTCCAGCGGTGCCTTGCCGTATTCGGCCTTGCCGCTGGCGGCTTCCACCACACCCCCCAGCTGCTGAACCATCAGCTGCATGCCGTAGCAGACCCCCAGCACCGGGATGCCCAGCTCCCAGATCGCCGGATCACAGAGTGGCGCGTGCTCGGCGTACACCGAACTGGGACCGCCGCTGAGGATGATCCCCTTCGGCTGCATTGCCCGCAACTCCTCCGCTGAGGTGCTGTAGCCGAGCACCACCGAAAACACCTCGGTTTCGCGCACGCGGCGGGCGATCAACTCCGAGTACTGGGAGCCGAAATCAAGGATGACGATGGCCGGCTGACGCTGACCGTCGGACGAAGGCTGGGACATCGCTCCTGAAAGGTTTCTCTCGCTCGCAGTCGAGCGTCAATCCTTCAGCGTAAAGAAGCGCTCTTCCGCCATCGGCCCACGCCAGCGCAGCGTCCTGCTCCGGTCAAACAGAACAGCCGCAATGCGCAAGGGCCAATCGCCATAGCGGGCGATGTAAGCCTGGCTGCGCTGTTCCACCGTCGCCGCCAGCAACCGCCCCAGATCCGTCGCCGTTTCAGGATTCAGGCGTTGGAATGCATCCTCCACCGATGCTGCGGAACGCAGTTGACGCAGCTCTTCGAGGCTGAGGCCTGCGTCGAGCCCCAGTGCCGTCAGCACTTCCAACCGGCCGTCTGCCAGGTGGTGGTGGGTGTGAAAGATGCCACCAGCCAGTTTGATCAATTTGCCGTGGTAACCCAGCAGCAACAGATCCTTCACACCGGCTTCCGCAGCAGCCACAAGCACCGGTCCAAGCCAGTTGCCCACCTTCAGCAATGGCGATAGCCCCGCCCGTCGCGCCAGATCCAGACCGTTTTCACCGATCACCAGCGCCACAGACCCTCCGAAGCCCGGATCGGCCACCAGAGCCCGAAGCGCACGAAGCACCTGCTGCAACTGCTCCGGTGCCGCGCTCTGCTGCACCTCCGCCTGGGTTCCGATCAGTGCCAAACCATCCACCACACCGAAGGCGGCATTGCTGGTGCGCTCCGCCAGGCTGCGACCGCAGGGCAGCACCGGTTCCACCACCAGGCCGCGCCCGGGAGGCAGCAACGGCAGCAGGGTGCATTCCAGCAGCTCTCGGGCATAAGTCGACAGGCAGGCATCTCCGCCGGGACCAAACCGTCCGACCCCCTCACCGGGCATCAGCACAAGGCCTTGATCCGCACTGGGGGTCCAGGCGACGCGCACCCAGATCTCCAGATCACGGGTGAGGTCCAACCCTGGGCCAGGATCACAGCGGCTGATGGCCAGAGCCTGGTCGTCGCTCAACCGAGCCGCCGAACGCACCGTCACCAGCAGAGGCTCACCACCATCGGGCTGCAACACCTGCTGCTTTGGCTCAAACGGGTTCCCCAACAACGCCTGCAGGGCTGCCCGCGCCGCTGAGGCCACCCACACCGGCAAGGTGAGGCCACCGGACGTACCGCTTGAAGCAGAAGGTGCGATGGGACATGAGACGCTGTTTTCTAGACTGGCCGATTGGCTCCCTCCACGCCGTGCAGGACAAGCTCACCCTGATGATTCCGGGCCCGACCCCGGTGCCCGAGTCAGTGCTCAAGGCCATGGGGCGCCACCCGATCGGCCACCGCAGTGGTGAGTTCCAGGCCGTTGTTCAACGCACCACGGAACAGCTGAAGTGGCTGCACCAGACCCAGGGTGATGTGCTGGTGATCACCGCCAGCGGCACCGCCGCCATGGAAGCCGGCATCATCAACACCCTCAGTCGCGGCGACAAGGTGCTCTGCGGCGACAACGGCAAATTCGGTGAGCGCTGGGTGAAGGTTGCGCGCGCCTACGGCCTGGAGGTGGAGGTGATCCAAGCCGAGTGGGGCCAACCCCTCGACACGGAAGCCTTCCGCCTGGCCCTGGAAGCCGACAGCGCCAAGGCGATCAAAGCAGTGATCCTCACCCATTCCGAGACGTCCACCGGAGTCATTAACGACCTGGAGACCATCGCCCGCCATGTGAAGGCCCACGGCACCGCCCTGACCATCGCGGACTGCGTCACCAGCCTCGGGGCCACCGATGTACCCATGGACGCCTGGGGCGTGGATGTGGTGGCCTCCGGATCCCAGAAGGGCTACATGCTTCCACCCGGCCTCAGCTTTGTGGCCATGGGCGAACGGGCCTGGCAGGCCTATGAACGCTCGGATCTGCCGAAGTTCTATCTGGATCTGGGCCCATACCGAAAAACCGCCGCCAAGAACAGCAACCCCTTCACGCCGGCGGTCAATCTCTATTTCGGCCTGGAAGCTGCTTTGGAGATGATGCAGAAAGAGAGCCTGGAAGCAATCTTTGCCCGTCATGCTCGCCACCGGTCAGCCGCCCAGGCGGGCATGAAAGCGATCGGGCTGCCGTTGTTTGCGGCTGAAGGCCACGGCAGTCCAGCCATCACCGCTGTAGCTCCCGATGGCATCGATGCCGAGCAATTGCGTAAAGCCGTGAAGGAGCGCTTCGACATCCTCCTCGCCGGCGGTCAGGATCACCTGAAGGGCAAAGTGTTCCGCATCGGCCACCTTGGTTATGTCTGCGATCGCGATGTCTTGACCGCCGTGTCCGCCATTGAAGCCACGCTTCAGTCGTTGGGTTTACAAAGCGGCAGCATGGGAGCAGGCGTCGCAGCAGCAGCAGCAGCGCTCAGCTGAAACAGAAGACGGCGAGAGTGATCTTGCCAGTTTGCGGGTGTAATTCAGTGGTAGAATGTCAGCTTCCAAAGCTGAACGTCGCCTGTTCGAATCCGGTCACCCGCTTGATCATCAAAAACTCAGCCACGGGGTTTGATGAGCTGCAAAACCTGCGGTCCACTGCCTTGTGCGCGACGCTCCTGATCAAGAGCTTTCAGGATTAACGACCCTGCTTCCGAATATTGACCAACTTCAGCTATGAGCTTGGCTTTATTAAATAAGCTCTGAGCAGCTTGTGAATACGCTTCACGCTGATCAGACAGTGATTCAGTCTTCGAAGACGAGAGCATCAATATCAGCAGTGAACAATATTCCTGTAATCTAACTGGCAAATTTTCAACTTTCCACTGATCGCTTGTCAGGTTCCCGGCTCTTCAGCATTGCCGCCAAGGTCTGCAATTCGATCACGGAGGGTGGAACAGCGCGACATATCGCCTCGTGCCTCAGCAATTGCCAAAGCAAACTCAAGTTTCTCAAGCTGGTGACCACCTTCAATGAATCCCGAACGGGAGGACCCGACGGACATGCTGTGAAGCGTGGTGGTGGAATGGGTCACGGTGCAAGCACCTGAGGCAGGGATGGTGGGGGCCATAGTTGCCTTTCTTTTTATTTTGGCACCTCCTGCCACCCCTATGCGGCCATGTCACCGTGGTGGTGATGGACGTGGTGATCATGCGCCTCATCTCTGAGGTCTGAAGGGTGCAGCGCGAGTGAAGAATCCAGCGTGTCCGTGGATTGCAACAACTGGCGGGTTTCCTGCAGCAGCTGCTCGATGCCATCGAGTGTGGCCAGCTCCTCGTCCGGCACCTCATGCACGGACTGAAACTGCTGACGCACCTGAAGCTCCAACGCTTCCTGGCGTTGCTCCAATTTCACCAAACGCTGGGTGATGGCGGTGATGGTCTGAGCTAGGTCTTCAGCGGTGCGCGTGATCCTGAACGACACAGATGAGGTCATGGCCGGGGACAACACTGCGCCGATGACAACACAGGAACGTCGGTGGCTCAAGATCAAGGAATCCCACGCCACCGCATCCGATGCCCCCTCTGGCAACGCTGCTGCTTTACACGCTGGCCGGCACGACGGTGGGGTTGCTGGCGCTGCTGAGCGGGATTCCCGCCGCGCCTCTGGCCGGTGCGCTCCTGGGCGCTGGTCTGCTGAGCATGAGCGGCAGCCTGGAGCAGGCCTCCTGGCCATCAGGAACCCGCACAGCCCTGGAAATCGGAATCGGCACCGTGATCGGAACCGGCCTCAGCCGAACCTCCCTTGATCAATTGCAGACGCTATGGCGGCCTGCGCTGCTGATCACACTCACCCTGGTACTCACCGGCATCGTGGTGGGCCTGTGGAGCAGCCGCCTGCTGGGGATCGATCCCGTCATCGCTCTTCTGGGAGCTGCCCCTGGCGGCATCAGTGGCATGAGTCTGGTGGGGGCGGAATTCGGCGTCGGCGCAGCCGTGGCTGCACTGCATGCGGTGCGCCTGATCACCGTTCTGCTGGTCTTGCCGCTGGTGGTCCGACTGTTCAGCTCTGGACAGTGACCATGCCATCGATACCTTGAGATCAACTCAGCCACGGTGTCCTTTCATGCCCCGCTCCATCGCCCATCGGATTCTGTGCAGCGCCGGCGTGATCGTCGGATTGCTGGGTGGATCCAGCGCAGTATGGGCAGGCACCGACAACGAACAAAAGGGTGCCCAGGTGTATTGCTTCATGCGCAGCAGCGGCAATGCCCATGACGTGAGCTGGAACGCCGCCTACGCCCTGATCAAGCGGCAGAGCAGCGGCCTGTTCAAGACATCACCGGAACATGCCTCTGTGATGATCACCGAAGCTGTGGTCAAGGACCCCGGCACGTTCCCTGACTGCGGTCAGTTCCTCGGCGATCTATTCGGCGGGGCAACCACCGCCACTGCAGCAAGCCTTGGCAGCACATCAACGGCAACCCAGACCGACACCTCCGTCAGCAGCGATGGTTACGCCGCCAGCGAGGCCGAGCGTTACAGCTACTGAACACCGCTGGCGTCCTCACCTCGCACTGGCCCTTGGTCTGCTGCTGATCAGCGGCTGTCAGAGCGCACCGCAACCAACGCCTGACTCGACCCTGGCCACCAGCAGCTGCCTGGAGGACCTTGCATCCAATCAGCTGCATTCAGCACTTCAACGCTGCAACGGCAGCGTTGAAGCATTCCGGGATCAACCGGAACCCTGGCGGGATCGCTCGCTGGTGCAGACCCTGCTCGGTCAGCACGACCAGGCCTGCCGTGATGTGGAACAGGCCATCGCTCTCATGGATGACCGCGCGGATCCGATGCTCCGCCATGAACTCACGGTGCGTCAGGACACCTGCAAACAACGCCGCACCATCAACGGCAAGGATTGACGGTCGAGCGTCAAACGACGGGGACCCAACAGGATCTCAATCCGTTCCGCCTTGCTGGCTACCAAACCATCCACAAGCTGATCCGCCGGCCCCAGCTGCAACCAGTGACAGGTGAGCACCTCATCTGCCATCCCCAGGCGATGACAGCGGTCTTCGGCCTGCGCCACATCACCCGGCGTCCAGGGGCGCTCCAGCAACACCACATGCCTGGCGCGGTGCAGGGTGAATCCAAGAGCCCCGGTACCAAAAGTCGCCAGCAGCAGATCCTCTCCCCCCTGCTGAAAGCGATCCACCGCCTGCTGCCGCTCACCCGGCCGTTGACGACCGGTGAGCAGGGCTCCACCCAACCGCTGCTGCAACAACTGCAGCGGTTCCACAAATCCGCTGAACAGCACCACCGCCTCGCCGGCTTGCAACAGCGTTCGCAGGAGGGATTCCGCCCCAGGGAGCTTGAACTCGGCTGCAACCCGGCGCAGTGCGGTCAGCACCGCCAACGGTTCCGCATCGGACCGCACCTCACCCTTGAGGGCTCTACGCCGAAAGTCGTCCACCACCAGATCAATGCGATGGTCGAACCCAAGAGATTCGGCATCTGACAACGCAATGGTGTGCTCACGGCGTTGCTTGGGCGGCAGCTCCAGCACCTGAGCCTTGCGGCGATGGAGGATCAGTGGTCGTGTGAGACGGCGTAATTCTTCGAGCTGGGTGGCACCACTGGCCTGCCAACGCCGTTGCCCCCGCTGCTCACGCCAATGCCCCTGGCAATACCGCTCCTCAAACTGGCGTTGATCCCTGGCAATCGGATGGTCCATCGCAGCAAGCAAGGGATAGAGCTGAGCCGGACGACCGTTTTTCATCGGTGTGCCCGTGAGCATCCAGATCGCTCGTAGCCGGGGGTGACGCGCCAGCCGCAATAGGGCTGCCGTGCGGTTCGCCTGCAGGGATTGGGCGAAATGCGCCTCATCCACCACCAACAGCGTTCCAGCCGGTGGAAGCTCAGCAGGCAACCGCGCCCAGCTCACCAACTCCGGCTGGAGATCCACCGTCTCCGCTTCCCGTCGCCAATGGGCATGCAGCCCCACCGGCGCCACCACCATCACTCTCAGCTCAGCGCAGCGGACCATGGCTCTGACCGCCAGCAGTGCCGTCAACGTTTTGCCAAGCCCCATCTCATCGGCAAGAACAGCTCCGCGTCTCGCCAGCAGCCAACGGGCTCCACTGCGTTGATGGGGGAGTGGCCGCCGGCCATCCCGCAACGCCATCGTCAGATCGGCGGCCGCCACCAGATCACGGTGGGGAGGCAATGGCGGCAAGGGGTGGTGACACCACTCCAGCCATTGCTGCAGTTGAGGGGTGACAGGAAATCGCGTCGCAAAACCCTGGATCAATGCTTCAGCTGCCGCCAGAGGAAACTCCCAGCCCCTGGACGGCCCCATCCAACGACCACGGGGCCGGATCCGCCGCAATTGCGCCTGGGTGACGGCGTCAAACGGACAGACCACACGGATGAGTCCGGCAGCCGAGAGGTCAAGCCCGCAGGAGAGCGATCCGGAATCGGAAATCCAATCCCCCACAAACCATCATTTTAGTTTGGCTAAGGTGGAACACAAGGGCTCGCAAAAATCTTCAACTCTTTGGCCAAAGATCGCCAAAAATGCAGCCTTCGACACATTGACGGCCGGCACTTCCGAGGCAAACTTTGTTCAACCGAAAACATTCGGATGCATAACCGGGATGCAGTTTTTCTAGATGAACTCTGTCCCAAATTGCGCGTCCGACGCTGGAGACAATCACTCCATATTTACACCGGTAAAAGTTGCATTTATTGCGGCAAACCTTCTGAATCCATTGATCACATTCTCCCCCGTGCCCGTGGTGGCTTAAGCGTCACTGAAAATTGCGTCCCTGCATGCCTGTCCTGCAACGGTCATAAATCCGATGCCGATGTTTTCGACTGGTACCGCCGACAGCGCTTCTATGACCCAAGACGTGCCATGGCCATTCGCGCCTGGATGGATGGCGATCTGCGCCTCGCCCTGCGGTTGCTGCAGTGGGCGCACCCCCAGGACGCTTCCTTGCCAAAGCCTGATGGTGGCATGGAATTGAGCTATCAACCGGCCTGAGGTTCACCAGACACGGCAAACCTCAGCAGAATGGTGACGCTGGCAAATGGACGCCTGAGCTCGAGGATCTTCCGGCGCCAAGGTCATCGCTCCGACCAGAACAGCCAGAGCGACAATGACCCGTGTTCCAATCACGCGTCGTTGAGCTGGTGCGGTTGGCAGACAACTCGCAGTCATCACGGCAGCGGCGAACTAATACAGGTGTACTGATGCTGGCTGATCTTGTCAACCGATCCCAACCACTCGCCTCGGATGCACGAGTGCTGGTACTCGGTGGCGGTTTCAGCGGTGGTCACGTAACACGGCTGCTCAGGGCCCTCGGCACCACCGTGCGCTGCAGTCGCCGCAGCCTCAGCTCTCCAGGAGCCGATCTCCTCTTCGACAGCACAGCCAGGCTGATCCTAACGTCGAGCGATCTGGACGGCATCACCCACGTGCTCTCCACCATTCCCCCGACAGCCGAGGGACACGACCCGGTGCTCACCCACCTCGGGTCGCAGCTGAAAGAGCGATCACTCACCTGGGTTGGCTATCTCTCCACCACCGGGGTCTACGGGGATCAGCAGGGGCGCTGGGTGTCGGAGGACGATCCCGCTAATCCAGGCCAGCCGCGCAGTCAGCGGCGCTACGCCTGTGAACAGGCCTGGCTGGACTCCGGCCTCCCGGTGCAGATCCTGAGACTTCCCGGCATCTACGGACCCGGCCGCTCGGTGCTCGACAGTCTTCGGGCCGGAAAGTCACGGCGAATTCTGAAGGCCGATCAGGTGTTCTGCCGCATCCATGTGGATGACATCGCCGGCGCCTGCCTGCATCTGATGCATCAGGCCACATCAGGCCAATGGCCGGCCATCGTCAATGTCAGCGATAACTGCCCTGCAGCGCCTCAGGAGCTCCTGCAATACGGCGCAGCCCTGCTGAGCTGCGAGCTTCCCAAAGAGGAACCGTTCGAATTAGCGAGCCGTTCAATGTCTGCCATGGCACGGTCGTTCTGGAGTGAGAACCGCCGGGTACGCAACACCCTGCTGTGCCAACAGCTCGGCTATGTCCTGCTCCATCCGGATTTCAAAGCCGGCCTGCAGGATTGCCTGCGAGAGGAGGCTAAGTCCCGCTCCTGATCGCCGATGATCAAACGATTGAAATCAAAGGGCTCTGAGTTGTCAGGTGCCGGAAGGCCGAGGTCATCTGTGAGCTTGAGCCAGTCAATCACCAACCATTGTTGGCGCAGTCCTGTTGCCAGACCCACCAGCATCAGGCCTAGAAGCAACAGTCTCAGCACAGACCATGCGATCACCGTTGGACCCCAACGCTAGCCAGCAGCTGCTGATCGCCCTTGGCGATCCCGCAGGCATCGGCATGGAGGTCACCCTCAAGGCACTGGCGAGCAGCAGGCTTCCTGCGTCACTCCAGCCTGTTCTGGTCGGCTGCCGTCGCAGCCTGATGGCCACCCACGCCCGCCTCCTGCAGCAGGGCATCACAGCTGTCGCCGATCCCGATCAGCTGATCATTGACGACCAACCCCTGGAGGTGTCCGTTCAACCCGGACAACCGACAACAACCGGTGCCGCAGCGGGCTTCCGTTGGCTGACCCGCGCCGTTGCGTGTGTGCAGCAAGGACACGGTCGGGCCCTGGTCACCGCACCGATCGCTAAGCACCTCTGGCATGCCGCAGGCCATCACTATCCCGGGCAGACGGAACGGCTGGCTGAACTCGCCGGTTCAGCGCAATCCTCAATGCTGTTCACAGCCATCGCACCACATGGGACCTGGAGACTCAATACGTTGCTGGCCACCACGCACCTTCCCTTCAGCCAGATCGCCGCAGCACTGACGCCGGAACTGGTGGAGCACAAACTGAACGTGCTGCTGGACTTCTGCCGGCGGTTCCGGCCCGACCCTCATCTGGTGGTGGCAGGTCTGAACCCCCATGCCGGTGAAGCGGGTCGGCTCGGACAGGAGGAGGACACCTGGCTGACTCCACTGCTGAAGCGCTGGCGTCAGAACCATCCTTCCGTGCGGCTGGATGGCCCCGTCCCGCCCGATACCTGTTGGTTGAGCGCAGCTCAGGCCTGGAACCAACCGGACTGCTCAGGCCCGGATGGATATCTCGCGCTGTACCACGATCAGGGCCTGATTCCAGTGAAGCTGATGGCGTTTGACGCCGCCGTCAACACCACCCTGGAACTGCCCTTCCTCCGCACATCACCCGATCACGGCACAGGATTCGATATCGCTGGTCAGGGTTTGGCCCGACCGGACAGCATGATCGCGGCCCTGCAGGCGGCTTGGGATCTCACAGCGGCCTAGGCCGGCCGCACGCGCATCAGCACCTGACCGAATTCCACTGGTGTGCCGTTGTCCACCAGGATCTCCACCACCTCTCCACTGACTTCGGCTTCGAGCTCGTTCATCAGTTTCATCGCCTCCAGGATGCACACCGTCTGGCCGACATCAATGCGATTGCCGACTTCAATGAACGGTGCCTCTCCCGGTGCCGGTGCGCGGTAAAACGTGCCCACCATCGGAGCCGTGATCTCCAGCAGGTCACTGCGGGTGGCTGTGGCTGCAGGAGGTGGCGACGAAGGCTCAGCCGCGACTGGTGCTGTGGCGGCGGTCACAGGGGCCGACATCACCGGGGCCATGACGGCCTGTCCCGGCAGGTTGCGACGGATCTCCAGCCGGAAGTCATCACCCTCCAGCCGAAACTCCTGAATGTCGCTCTCGCCCAGCACCTCAAGCAGGCGGTGCAGTTGTTCGTGATCAAGCTGCATGGTCATCCGTTCTCGCGACCCAGATAACTGTCGCTGCGGGTGTCCACCTTGATCTTCTCGCCGACGGACAGGAACAGGGGCACCATCACCTGAGCACCGGTTTCCAGGATGGCTGGCTTGGTGCCGCCGGTGGCGGTGTCACCTTTCACGCCGGGATCGGTTTCAGTAATCTCCAGCACCACGGAATTCGGCAGTTCCACCTCAAGGGGACTGCCGTTCCAGGACACCACATTCACCTCCATTCCCTCCTTGAGGTATTTGCGGCTTTCCCCGATCTGATCGGCACTGAGACGCGTCTCCTCATAAGTGGACATGTCCATGAAGACGTAGTCCTCACCTTCCATGTAGGTGTGCTGCAGAGAAGCCTTTTCCAACAAGGCCTGGGGCAACATCTCCCCCGCACGGAAGGTCTTTTCCACCACGTTGCCGGTCTTCACCGCCTTGAGCTTGGAGCGCACAAAGGCAGATCCCTTGCCAGGCTTGACGTGAAGGAACTCCACCACACGCCAGACGGCACCATCGATCTCAATCGTGGTGCCGGTTCGGAAGTCGTTGCTGGAGATCATTCCGGCCGAACGGTTCAACGGACTATACGGCTGTGCCAAAGTCCCGTCAGCACTGGGGTTCCCCCTTGGCCCATCCGCGTTTCAAGGCCGCTCTGATCGCCTTGCTCGGCTTCGCCCTGATCAACCTGGCAGCCCCAGCCTGGGCTGCTCTGCCCCAGGGCAATGCTGTGAAGGATCCGGCGGCGATCCTGCGGGATTCCCTGCCCTTCCAACAGGACGACATTCGCGAACTGCAACATCGGCTGGAGCTCACCAGCGACGATCTGCGTGCGAAACGCTGGGGTGCCCTTGCCAAGACGGTGTCCCGCAGCGAAGCGCTGCTCAGCACCCGCCGCAATTCCATCCTGGAAGCCGTCCCCGCTTCAAGGCGTGATCGTGCTGAGGCCTTTCTGAAACAGGTGGATCAGGGTCTGCAAGCCATGCAGGAACGGATCAACGAGGTCGACAAGCCTGGCTTCATCCGCGATCGTCGCCAGACCCTCAGCCGCATCGGTGATGTGGAAGCTCTGCTGGTGGAGGATGGATTCCAGCGGGAGATCCCCTCTGAATTCGATGCGCTGCCGCGGCTGCAGGGCCGCGCCACCCTCACCATCAGCACCAGCCAGGGGGATCTGACCACCGTGGTGGATGGCTACAACGCCCCACTCACCGCCGGTGCCTTTGTCGATTTAGCTCAGAAAGGGTTTTACGACGGACTTCCCTTCGTCCGGGCTGAAGATTTCTACGTGCTGCAGAGCGGAGATCCGGAGGGTCCGGAGCTCGGTTACATCGACCCAAAAACCAGACAGGAGCGGCACGTGCCGCTTGAGATCCGCGTCCCGGAACAGGAGGACACCATATACAACGATACCTTTGAGGATGTCGGCCTGTTCAAGGCCACCCCAACCCTTCCTTTCGCCACCCTTGGAACCCTGGGATGGGCCCATTCGGATCAGGCCCTGGATGATGGCTCCTCCCAGTTCTTCATGTTTCTCTACGAGGCTGAACTGACGCCAGCAGGTCTGAACCTGGTGGACGGCCGCAACGCTGCCTTCGGCTATGTGGTGGACGGTTTTGACGTGCTCGAGGAGCTTGGGGTGGATGACTCCATCGTTTCGATCACGGTGACCGACGGCGCCGACCGGCTGTTGAGCCACGCATGACCCCCACCCTGGCGGAGCTGGGGGAAGCGGAGCTGCTCAAGCGCCTGGCCCGGTTCGCTCCACCAGGGCAACTCGACGACGACACCGCCTGCCTCGGGTCAGATCCACGACCCCTTCTGGTGAACACCGATGTGCTGGTGGATAACATCCACTTCAGTGATGCCACCACCAATGCACACGATGTGGGATGGCGCGCCGTCGCCGCCAACCTGTCCGATCTAGCCGCCAGCGGTGCTGTGAGCGTTGACGGCATCACCGTGGCCCTGGTGGCGCCGGGCACCACCCCGTGGAGTTGGGTTGAGGGGGTCTACAACGGCATCAGTGCAGCTCTTCAGCAGCACGGCGGAACGGTGCTAGGGGGTGACTGTTCGTCAGGCGTAAGCCGCTTGCTGTCGGTAACGGCCCTGGGGCGTCTCGGACCGCTGCGGCTGCTGCGCAGTACCGCCCAACCTGGAGACGTGCTGGTCAGCAGCGGGCCCCATGGCCTCAGCCGCCTGGGTCTGGCGCTGCTCCAGAACGACCCGCAGCTTCAAGCCACTTGCCTCAACGCCTCTTTGCAGAGCCAAGCGATCAGCCAGCACCAACGACCCCGACCGCGGCTGGATGCCCTCAATCAACTGCTCTCATGCAAACCCGCTCACCTGCCCTGGCGGGCAGGCGGAACCGACAGCAGCGACGGACTTCTGACCGCTGTTCGGGGGCTCTGCAGCAACAGTGGCACAGGGGCACGTCTCGACCGAAACCGTTTACCGAAAGCTCACGGGTGGCCCAATGGGGACCCTTGGGAGCGGTGGTGCCTGGCAGGCGGGGAGGATTTTGAACTGATCCTCAGCCTCCCTGAAGCATGGGCCGATGCTCTGGAACAGGCCTTGCCCGGCTGTCAGCGCTTCGGCCGGATCACCGACACTGCAGGATCCGTCATATGGAGTGACGACAACTCCCCCGTCATGGACGAGGGCTTTGATCATTTCGCGCAGGGCTGACGGACGCCCATCGGCCAAAAAAAATCCCTTCCCGAAGGAAGGGATGAATGGATCAATGGAACCTAATCACTTCCAGTTCCGGGCCACCACTTCAGCCAGATCAACGACGCGCTGGCTGTAGCCCCACTCGTTGTCGTACCAGGCCAGGATCTTCACAGCCTTGTCGCCCATGGCGTAAGTGAGGTCGGCATCAAAAATGGTGGATTCGTTGGTGCCGGCGTAATCGGTGGAAACCAGGGGGAGGTCGCTGTACTTGATGATGCCCTTCATGCCGTTCTCGGAAGCGGCCTTGATCACAGCCTTCACTTCGTCAACGCTGGTGGCACGGGACGGTCCGAAGGTGAGGTCAACGGCAGAGACGTTGGGGGTGGGTACGCGCATGGCGAAACCGGTGAGCTTGCCCTTCACCTCGGGGTAAACCAGGGCCACAGCCTTGGCCGCACCGGTGGTAGTGGGAACCATGTTGAGAGCAGCAGCACGGGCACGGCGCAGGTCACGGTGGCTGTTGTCCAGGATCCGCTGGTCGCCGGTGTAGCTGTGGATGGTGGTCATCAGACCCCAGTCGAGGCCGAAGTTCTGATCCAAAACCTTGACGATGGGGGCCAGGCAGTTGGTGGTGCAGCTGGCGTTGGAGAGGATGTTCCAGTCCTCATGGCGGTACTGATCGTCATTGACGCCCACCACGAAGGTGCCGACGCCATCACCTTTGCCAGGGGCAGTCAGGATCACCTTGCTGGCGCCTGCCTCGATATGCATGCTGGCTTTTTCGTCGGTGTTGAACACACCGGTGGATTCGATCACCAGGTCGACACCCCAGTCCTTCCAAGGGCAGTTCAGGGGGTTGCGGTCAGCGAAGAACTTGATCTCCTTGCCGTTGACCACCATGGTGTCATCGGTGGTTTCGATCTTGACGCTGGGATCGAGCTTGCCCAAGATCGAGTCGTAGGTCAGCAGGTGAGCGCTGGTCTTGGGATCAGAGGTGGAATTCATCCCCACGATCTCGAGTCCGGTATCTGCTCCGCGGCTCAGCCAACCCCGCATCACATTGCGACCAATTCGGCCGAATCCATTGATCGCAACGCGCAGGGTCATGGCAGGAGCGGGATTGCCGCGTAAGGGTTTTGGCCGCCGATCATACAGAAATTGGCCAAAAATCTGAGTTTTTTCTTTTGGAGCTCAACCGCAAAGCCGATCCGATCCGTCTCAATCCAGGGAGGACGCAACCTCTGAACTGACTTATCTTTCGTGCCTCTGATGCCGATCCTTGTCCCGTCCGCTTGAGCGCCAGCACCCCGTGCATTTCATTGGCGTCGGCGGGATTGGAATGTCTGCTCTGGCCAAAATCCTTGTTGATCGTGGGCATCCGGTGAGCGGATCCGATCCACGGGACACACCAACCTCCCGTCAGCTAACGCAGCTCGGTGTGACGATCGTCCATGAACAGACCGCAGCGACGATCGAAACACTCCTCAGCGACGGCCGCAGACCCATCGTTGTGATTTCAACAGCGATTCCCACCAGTAATCCGGAACTGAGACGCGCCCGTGATGCCGGACTGGAGATCTGGCATCGCTCGGATCTGCTGGCTGCGCTGATCGATCAACAAGCCTCGATCGCCGTGGCTGGCAGCCACGGAAAGACCACCACCAGCACCTTGATCACCACCCTCTTGATGGAGGCCGAAGAAGATCCCACAGCCATCATTGGCGGCATCGTCCCCTGCCTCGGCAGTAATGGTCATGCTGGTCACGGCCGGCTGCTGGTGGCCGAAGCCGATGAATCCGACGGCTCGTTGGTGAAGTTCCGTCCTCAGCTGGGTTTGATCACCAATCTTGAGCTCGACCACACCGACCACTACAACGGTCTGGATGACTTAATCATCACGATGCGGCGCTTCGCCGACGGCTGCGACCAGGTGCTGGCTAACCGTGACTGCCTCATCCTCAAGGAACACATCCAGCCCGATGCCTGGTGGTCTGTGACCTGCGCCGATGGCGTGGATTTCGCAGCCCTGCCGCTCCAACTGGATGGCGATCGCTGCCACGCGCGCTTTTACGAAAACGGCGCGCCGGTTGGGGACTTCATGCTGCCCCTGCCTGGGTTGCACAACCTCAGCAACGCAGCTGGAGCGTTGGCAGCCTGCCGAATGGAAGGTGTGCCTTTCGAGCGGCTGGTGAAGGGACTAACCGCCTTGAAACCGCCCGGCCGTCGTTTTGATCTGCGGGGCACCTGGGAGGGTCGACACATCGTCGACGACTACGCCCACCATCCCAGTGAGGTGAAGGCCACCTTGGCTATGGCGCAACTGATGGTGAGCAGTGGCCGCAGCCCGTTGCCCAGCCCGCCGCAAAGGTTGCTTGCTGTGTTTCAGCCTCACCGCTACAGCCGCACCCAGGAGTTCCTCGAGTCGTTTGCCAGTGCATTGCAGAACTGTGATTCCCTGCTGCTGGCGCCGGTGTACAGCGCCGGCGAAGAACCGTTGAGGGGGGTTTGCAGCCAGATCCTGGCCGATCGGATCCAGGAGCTCAAGCCGGATCTCGAAATTGCCGTGGCTGACAACCTCGACCATCTCACCCAATTGGTCAAAACCCGCAGCCGGCGTGAGGACCTGGTACTGGCCATGGGCGCTGGGGATGTCAATGGCCTCTGGCCACGGTTAGCGGCCTGATGCTCAGCACACGCCTTGCCCTGCGATCCAGCATCCCCCTGGCGGACTTCACCACCTGGCGGGTGGGCGGTCCGGCCCAATGGCTGCTGGAGCCCGCGTCGCTGGACGAGACCCTGGAAGCTCTGCAATGGGCCCAACAGGAGCACCTCCCCTGCCGTGTGATCGGCGCCGGCTCCAATCTGCTGATTCATGACGACGGACTGCCGGGCCTGACTCTCAGCCTGCGTAAGCTGCAAGGAGCGTCCTTGAACGCAGACAACGGCGTGGTGGAAGCCCTGGCGGGGGAACCGATCCCAACCTTGGCCCGCCGTGCCGCACGCGCTGGGCTGAATGGTCTTGCCTGGTCCGTGGGCATTCCTGGCACCGTGGGCGGGGCCGCGGTGATGAATGCGGGTGCGCAGGGGGGCTGCACAGCGGAGTGGCTGGAATCGGTCCGCGTTGCTCCGCTTGATGGGGGCGAGAGCTTTGAACTCAGCCGCGACGAGCTGGACTTCGATTACCGCCACAGCCGTCTGCAAGACGAGGAGTTGGTGGTGCTGTCCGCCCGCTTCCGCCTTGACCCAGGCCATGACCCTGAGGAGATCACCCGCATTACCAGCGGCAACCTCAGCCATCGCACCAGCACCCAGCCCTACACACAACCGAGTTGCGGCAGCGTGTTTCGCAACCCAGAACCCTTAAAAGCAGGCCGGTTGATCGAAGGTCTCGGGCTGAAGGGCAGTCGCATCGGCGGTGCCGAAGTCTCCACCCTTCACGCCAACTTCATCGTCAACACCGGTGCTGCAACGGCGGCCAACATTGATGAACTGATTCAAAGCGTCCAGCAACAGGTGGAGGCAGCCCATGCCGTGCGCCTTCATCCCGAAGTGAAACGCCTTGGATTCACCGAAGCCGCTTAACCTGCCGACTCCGTCAACAGCACCATGGCAGGGTTCGGACTACCCAATTTCGGCCAGCTCACCGAAGCCTTCAAGAAAGCACAGGAGATTCAGCAGAACGCACAAGCGCTCCAGGACGAACTAGACGGCATGGAAATTGAGGGCAAGAGTGCTGACGGTCGGGCCAGCGTTTGGCTTTCCGGTAATCAACAGCCCCTGCGGGTGCGCCTGGATCCCGAACTGCTGAGCGCCGGTCAGGAAACCTGTGAAGCGGCCACGCTGGAAGCACTCCAAGCGGCCTATGAACAATCCACCGCCACGATGAAGGGGCGGATGGAAGAGCTCACCGGTGGACTGAATCTCAACCTGCCCGGGATGGGCGGCTGAGGTCAGAGCATTCCTGGAGAGCGTCCTCGTAAAACGCAAACCGCTCCCAATCCCTGTTGATCCCACAGCCTGGTTCCTGCCTGTGCAGGCAGTTGCGGAATCGACAGGGCCAGGGGCTCAGCTGGGTACGCAATTCAGGAAACAACACCCCCAGTTCCGAAGGATCATCCGGCAGATCAGGTCGATTGAATCCAGGGGTATCCGCCACTCGAGCGCCAGGGGCAATTGGGAACAGCTCCACATGACGGGTGGTGTGGCGACCCCGCTGCAGTCGACCGGACACCGCACCAACCCTCAGGGCCAAGTGGGGCATCAACCGGTTGAGCACGCTGCTCTTGCCCACCCCAGAGGGACCACAGAGCACCGCCAGCTCGGTGTCCTGCAACCGTTGGCGCAATGCATCAATTCCCGCGCCGGTTTGGCTGGAGACCACCCAAGCGTCGTAACCCCATCCCATCAATCGCTCAACCAGATCGGAGCGTTGGTCCTCCTCCACGAGATCACCTTTGGTCAGCAGGAGCTGGACAGGCAATCCCGTGCGTTCTGCAGTCAACAGAAACCGGCTGGCCTGATCAGGATCAAAAGCCGGCTGATCGACGGCAAGCGCCACCACCACCAGCGAGACATTGGCCACCTGGGGACGGGTCAGCCAGCTGCTGCGCGGCTCAACCCCAGACACCACCGCACGGGCCTGAACAGGATCGATGGCCTCCACCCGCACGCGATCTCCGACGTGAACCGCTTCTCCCCGGTGACTGAGGCGCGTGCGGCGGGTGCAGAGCAGTCGCGAGGGACCCTGCTCAGGCGCCTGATCCAGTTCCACGTCCAGATAGTTGGCCTGCAACGCCACCACGATGCCGGCCGCTTCACTCACGACAGCTCAACCAGCACAGGTGATCTCCAAGGCCACCCAGGCCACATCCTCGGCGGTGACCTCCACCCGATGACCAGCGTCCTTGAGCCCAGGGATCACCATCGCTTCCGGTTCCCCCCGATCCAGATGCACCTGAAGCTGATCACCGGCCTGGAGTGACTCAAGCGCCAATTTGCATCGGATGAAATTCACCGGACAGGGGGTGCCGCGTAAGTCCAGGGAGCGGGATGACCCCATCACTTCTGACCGAACAGTCGAGCAAACAAACCACTGTTGTGGTGGTGGTGCTGCTTGCCTCGAGCAGAATGATGTCCCGCTAACTCCTCGAGCAGCTTCCGTTCGGGATCCGACAGACGGGTGGGGAGCTGCACCGTCACGTGCACCTTTTGATCCCCGCGGGCCACGGGGTTCCCCAACTTGGGAATGCCCTTGTTGGCCAAGGTCAACACGCTACCGGGCTGGGTGCCCGGTGGAATCTCCAGAGCTGTATTGCCATCGACGGTTTCCACTTCGATCGAGTCCCCCAGGATGGCCTGCAGATAACTGACGTTCACGGTCGACAGGATGTTGAGCCCATCCCTGCGCAGCCTTGGATGTGACTTGACCGTGAGGAAGACGTAGAGATCGCCGGACGGGCCCCCACGCAGACCGGCATTGCCTTCTCCGGAAACCCGCAGGCGGGTTCCCGTGTCCACCCCAGCCGGAATGTTGATGCGCAATTTCTTGCGCACCTGATGCACACCCTGTCCGCCGCAGGCGTTGCAGGGATCAGCGATCACCTGCCCGGTTCCACCGCAATTGGGGCATTCCGCCACCTGCGTGAAGCTTCCGAAAGGTGTCCTGGTCGCCCGCCGCACCTGACCGGCTCCTCCGCAGGTGCCGCAGGTGGTGGGACCACTACCTGCCTTGGCTCCGCTGCCACCGCAGGTGTCACAGGTTTCGAGATGGGGGATCTTGATCTCCTGTTCCTGACCGAAGACCGCCTGCTCGAAATCGATCGTGAGGTCGTAGCGGAGGTCATCCCCCTGCTGAGGTCCGCGACGTCCGGAGCGACCGCCGGCAGCACCACCGGGACCTCCGAAGCCCTGGAAGAAGGTCTCGAACAGGTCGGCGAAACCACCCATGTCCCCCATATCGGGAGCGCCGGCGGCACCCCCGAGACCAGCTTCACCGAACTGGTCGTAACGGGCACGGGTCTGGGGGTCGCTCAGCACCTCGTAGGCACGACCAATCTCCTTGAAACGGTCTTCCGCTCCAGGCTCCTTGTTGATGTCCGGGTGGTACTTACGTGCCTTGCTGCGATAAGCCCGCTTCAGCGCATCGGCATCGGCATCCCGTCCGACCCCCAGCAGGTCGTAATAGTCCGCCATCAGGACGCCTCCGCGTCAGCCGAGGCAGCACCCTCAGCATCCGCCGACGGACCTGGACCCATCGACACTTTCACCAGGGCATGGCGGAGAACCTTGCCGTTGAGGTGATACCCGCGCTGCAGCTCTTCGATTACGACATCTTCCGGCTGTTCGGTGCTTTCTTCGCGAAGCACCGCTTCGTGAAGGGTGGGATCAAACAATTGACCAACCACCTCCATGCGAGCCACGCCTTGCTGCTTCAGCACATCAACCAATTGCTTGTAGAGACCCTGGTAACTGCGGTGCAGCGCCTGCGCCTCTTCACCCTCAGGATTCAGCTGCTGCCGCGCCCGCTCAAAGTTGTCCACCACAGGCAGGATCTCGCTGAGGGTGGAGCAGACCAGCTGCTGACGGATGTCGTCCTGATCCCTGCTCTGTCGCTTGCGGAAGTTGTCGAAATCCGCTGCGATGCGCATGTACTGGCTCTGCAGCGTCTCGTGCTCCTGCTTCAGGCTGTGCAATTCCTGCTCAAGCTGCTGAAGACGTTCGGCCGGGTCGGTCAGGGAACCCTCAGCCGGCGTGTCCGTGGAAACCACCTCGGGTTCCGTGGCAGCGGATGCCGCATCCAACGGCTCAACGCTCGGATCCTGCGCTGGGGTGGAAGCCTCGCCGCTCATGCTGACCGCTGGGGAATTGCTGCTTAGACATGTTGAAGGGCGACGTTCACCTCACACAAGCTGCGGAAGCCCGCACCTCCATCAGATGACCTGCCGATGTTCACGGTGTTCGATCAGATCCAGTGACCTGCTTTGCCGCAGCCTGGCCAGCGAGCCAACCACTGGTCCAACAGTGCTGGAAGTTGAATCCCCCCGTCACACCATCCACATCCATCAGCTCACCTGCCAGATGCAGGCCAGGGCAACATCGGCTCTCCATCGTGGCCAGATTGACCTCACCCAAATCAACACCGCCGGCGGTTACGAATTCCTCCCCGAAAGGACCGCGACCCTTCACGGGATACCGACAGAGCTGTAGCTGATCGAGCAGACCTTGTTCCACCTTCGCTGGACAGTCCGCCCAACGCTGATCAGCAGCAGCGCCAACCTCCCTCAACATCGACATCCACAAACGTCGAGGCAGATGAGTAGCAAGTGGTCGTGAAGCAGCCAGCGTGCGGCGTGCGGCCTTGGTTCGTTGCTCTCGCAACGCCGCCAGCAGGTTCGCCTGGGACCAACCACTGCACCAGCTCGCGTTTAAGGTCGCTCGATATCGCGATGCCTGAAGGGCTCGAGCCGCAAACGCCGTAAGCCGCAACGTGGCCGGACCACTCAAGCCCCAGTGAGTGATCAGGACCCGACCGGTCTGCCGGAATCGCTCCCCACCCACCTCAAGCGTGAGGAGCACATCATTAAGAGCAACACCAGCGCAACCCTGCAACTGGGGAGCATCCAACGTCAGTGAAAACAACGAAGGCACAGGGGGAATCAGCCGATGCCCCAACTGCGCCGCCAACCGTCGTCCGCTGGGGTGACCACCCGTAGCCAACAGCACACGATGGGCGTGAAACACGCCACCACCTCGGCAGGAGGCAACAAATCCATCGCTGAGAGCACCAGTCAATGACTGAACGGGAGAACCGGTGATCAACTGAACCCCAGACCGTCGCGCAGCCGTCCTGAGGCAATCCACCACCGCGGAGGAGCGATTGGCCTGAGGAAACATTCGGCCATCGTCTTCTTCCACCAGATCCAGGCCACGGTCGGCAAACCATGTAACGGAATCACCACTGGCAAAGCGGCTGAACGGCCCCCGCAGGGGGCGCTGGCCACGGGGGTAGTGGCCCACCAGCTCGCCAGGATCCCAACAAGCGTGGGTAATATTACAGCGACCACCACCACTCAACCGAACCTTCGTGAGTGGCTCGGCCGTGGCTTCCAGGACCAGCACGCGCTGCAGACCCGCTTCAGCGGCTGTAATCGCCGCCATAAAACCGGCAGCGCCGCCACCGACCACCAGCAGATCAACTTCAGCCAGCGGGTAGGAAGACAAGGGCAACGCCGTTGTTGCAGTAGCGCTTACCCGTTGGTCGGGGTCCGTCATTGAACACATGGCCCTGGTGACCACCGCAGCGGCTGCAGTGGTATTCCGTACGGGGAATGATCAATTTGAAATCTACTTTCGTCGCAATCGCACCCTGCAAGGGCTGCCAGAAGCTGGGCCAACCGGTGCCGCTGTCGAACTTCGCCTCCGAGGAGAACAACGGCTGATCGCAACCGGCGCAGTGATACGTGCCGCTGCGCTTCTCGGCATTCAGCGAACTGGTGAAAGGACGCTCAGTGCCTTCGTTGCGGAGCACGTCATAGGCCTCGGTAGACAACCGCTGACGCCACTGCTCTGTAGTGAGATCCCAGGTTGCATCAGCAGCCTTGGATGCAGCCAGCACAGGCCGCGGCCACCAACTGCTGCCAAACACTCCGGCGATGGAGCCCAACAACAGGGAACGGCGAGACAGGTAAACAGCACTAACGGGCATCGCAGCTTTTAACGGTCGTCGCTGAGGGTTCTAATGGATCCATGACCGCCACCGAAACCGCTGCCTACCGCTTCAGCGTGGCGCCGATGCTGGATTGCACGGACCGACACTTCCGCGTGTTGATGCGGCAGATCAGTCGCCATGCCCTGCTGTATTCCGAAATGGTGGTGGCTCAGGCTCTGCACCACACACACCGCCGCGACAAGCTGCTGGATTTTGATGCCGTCGAGCATCCGATCGCCCTGCAGGTGGGAGGAGACGATCCGACCCTTCTGGCTGATGCCGCACGGCTGGCCAGCGACTGGAACTACGACGAGATCAACCTCAACATTGGCTGTCCGAGCCAGAAAGTACAGGCCGGCAACTTTGGTGCCTGCCTGATGGCGGAGCCAGACCTCGTGGCTCGCTGCGTCGAAGCGATGTCCAACGCCACGTCCCTCCCGGTGACAGTCAAACACCGCATCGGCATCGATGATCTCGACAGCGATGATCTTTTAACCGCCTTCGTGGATCGGGTGGCGAGCGCCGGAGCAAACCGTTTTTCCGTGCATGCCCGCAAAGCCTGGCTGGACGGTCTGGACCCCAAACAGAACCGAACAATCCCACCGCTGCAACACGACCGCGTGCAGGCACTGAAGCAACGACGACCTCACCTCACCATCGAACTGAACGGAGGGTTGGAGTCACCTAAAGACTGCTTGAAGGCTCTAGAAAGCTGCGATGGAGCCATGGTGGGCCGGGCGGCCTACTCCCATCCCCTGCGATGGGCAGCGATGGACCACCTCGTCTTCGGCAAACCACCCCGAGATGTTCTTGCCTCCGATGTGGTGACCGGTCTGCTGCCCCATGCTGCTGCCCACCTCAGTCGTGGTGGTCGACTCTGGGATCTTTGTCGCCACCTGGTGCAAATGGTGGAAGGTGTGCGAGGAGCCAGGCACTGGCGGCGTGAGCTGGGTGAACGAGCTCAACGGCCTGGAGCCGATCTCACAGTGCTGGAAGAGGCCGGCCGGCAGTTGCGCGAGGCCGGCCTCTGAGGGGATCAGCCCTCAGCACCTCCGTAACCGGAATAGTCATCACCGCCACCGCCGCCACCGGATGAGCCGCGACGACGACGGCTGCGGCCATCGTCGTAACCGCCACCACCTTCACCACCGCTGTCACGGGCGCCATAGCTCCGATCTTCCCAGCCACGGGCACCGGAAGGACGATCACCAGCATCACCGCCACCGCCGCCTCGGTAACCACCGCCGCCACCGCCATAACCACCGCCGCCACCGCCATAACCGCCGCCTCGGTAACCACCGCCGCCACCGCCATAACCGCTGCCGCCATCGCGACCACCACCGCCACCGCCGCCTCGGTAACCACCGCCGCCACCACGAGGAGCACTGCCCCGTGGCTCAGCTTTATTGATCCGAAGGGGGCGGCCCATCAGCTCGGCACCCTGAAGCCCTTCAATCGCCGCGTCTTCGACAGCTTCATCCGCCATCTCGACAAATGCGAAACCGCGCTTACGGCCGGTGTCCCGCTCCAGGGGAAGCGCACAGTTAGCGACTTCGCCGAACTGGGCAAACAGTTCAATGACATCCTCCTGCTCAGCGCGGAAGGGAAGGTTGCCGACAAAAATGCTCACGTTCTGAGTGGACCGAGTACGAAAAACAACCGAAGAGGCTTGTGCCTTTGTCAAAGGAGCATGACTTGATCAAGACATGACATCCACTTGACCTATTCAGCGTAGACCCGGTTACGCAAAGCAGTCATCAACCAAATGCAGATCCTTTAAGGCGTTCCTGCCAAAGCATGACCTGCTCATGAACCCGATCAAATCCTGTTCCTCCTTCACTGCGACGAGCCGACACCACCGCCCGTGGAGCGAGTGCCTCGTGCAGATCGCCCTCAAAGGCAGGGTGGAGCTCCTTCCATTGCTCGAGGCTGAGTTCCCGCAGAAGACAACCCTGCTCAAGGCACCGTCGAACAACAGCCCCGACCAATTGATAAGCCTCGCGAAAGGGAACACCACGAGCCACCAAATAATCAGCAACATCAGTGGCATTGGAAAAATCGCTTTCCACCGCCTGATTGAGACGGTCGATGCGGAACTCCAACCCCTCCTCAAACAAGATCGCCATCGCTTCCACACAGTCACGTGTGGTCCGATAGGCATCAAACAGCGCTTCCTTGTCTTCCTGGAAATCCTTGTTGTAAGCCAAAGGAAGGCCTTTGATCATCGTCAGCAGTCCCTGCAGATGGCCAAAGACACGGCCGCACTTACCCCTGACCAACTCGGGCACATCGGGGTTCTTCTTCTGCGGCATCAAGCTGCTGCCCGTGGCACAGCGATCGCTCAGCCGCACAAAACCAAATTCCTCCGATGCCCAGGCGATCACCTCCTCTGCCAGACGGCTCAGATGAGCCATCACCAGGGATGCAGCCGCTGAAAATTCGACGCAAAAATCACGGTCGCTGACGGCATCGAGGCTGTTGGCGTAGATCGCTGCGAAACCAAGATCCTCAGCCGTCCGGCGGCGATCGATCGGTACGGGTGTACCTGCCAGAGCTGCAGCCCCGAGCGGACAAATGTTGACGCGCCCACGAATGTCGCCAAGACGCTGACGATCCCGTTGCAGCATCTCGATGTAAGCGAGCAGATGATGCGCCAGACACAGCGGCTGAGCCCGCTGTAGATGGGTGTAACCGGGAATCATCGTGGACTGGTGCCGATCCGCCTGATCCAGCAAAGCCCTTTGAAGTCGTTGCAGATCGCCATCGATCTCATCGAGCCTGCGCCGGAGCCACAGCCGAAGATCCGTCCCCACTTGATCATTGCGGCTGCGGCCCGTGTGGAGCTTTTTGCCCACGGAACCCACCAAAGCGATCAACCGCCGCTCCACGGCGAAATGAACATCCTCATCCGCAAGGCCTGGATTAAAGCGACCGTCGGCTGCCTCCGTGCGGATCATCTCCAGCCCTTCCACCAGCTGAACGGCCTCCTCCTCTGCAATCACCCCGCAACTCGCAAGCATCCGGGCATGGGCAATGGAACCGTCCAGGTCCTCCTGAAGCAGCGTTAGATCAAAACCGATGGACGCATTAAACGCTTCGATGAAGGGATGGAGTCCCTGTTCGAAACGATCACTCCATGCGCCTGCAGCGCCACCGGTCACACCACCCGCCATGGATTGCTCTGCCAATCCCTTCAGCTTGTCAGGCGGCTGATGGATGGCGACACACTCGGCAGACTGACGGCCTCAGGAACCTTCAAAACGACCATGGACGCATCATCCTCAAGGTGGTGATCCGCTCCGACGAACCGATCAAGTCGATCGAAGAGATGATCCAAAATCCCTTGAGCCCCCTGACCACTGCGGCAGGCACCGTCGAGAGTGCGAATCAAACGGGCCTCATCAAATCGATCACCCGTGATGCCAGGAGCCTCTGTCACACCATCGGTGTAATAGAGGAGAACATCTCCGGGATCGAGCCGAACCTCCCCAAGGCCGTAATCCGCTTCCGGCTGCAAGCCGATTAACAACCCAGCAGCATCCAAGCGGCTAATACTCCGGCGTTCGGCCCGCCACAGCAGAGGTGGATTGTGGGCTGCATTTGCATACCGCAAACGACGGCTGCGGGGATCGAAATCCGAATAAAACAGGGTCACGAACCGGTGGGACTGAGCCAGGTCCTCCTGAGCCAATTGATTCAGGTCGTGCAGGATCCGATCGGGCGGCAAACCGCTGAGGACCTCAGCCCGGAGCATGCCCCGCAGCATGGTCATCAACAGACCAGCTGGAACACCCTTTCCCATCACATCACCCATCACCAAGGCCCAACGGCCGCGTTCCCGACGGCGCCCGATCAACTCCGGCCGAGTAGGAATGAAATCGTAGTAATCACCTCCCACCTGAAAAGCCGGTCGGCAGCGTGCCGCCAGTTCCACGCCCTCAATCACTGGGCAGTGATCCGGCAACAGTTGAGCTTGGATCTCCGCACCGATGCTGAGCTGGCGATCCACCCGCTCATGGCGGCGTGCCTCCTGCAGCATCTGGTCGTTTTCAATCGCGACCCCGGCAAGATCTGCCACCAACTGAACGTGACGACGATGGACATCAGTCCAAACGAGATCTCCTGACGGTTCGAACACGTACAAGCGCCCACGGGAGCGTCCCCTTGCGACCAACGAGGTGGCGAACAGTCCCGCCCCAGGACACAGCCGCTGAACCAGACGATCCATCAGCAGCAGCTGGTCGTCATCGGTGCCAAACCCTGCACCATGACCTGGCTCAAAAGCCGCCAGACGTTGCAGAAGTTCCTGACTGCTTTCCGCGGGAACCGCCTGCAGTTGCTCCCGCCAAAGTCGCCCATCGGACTGGAACGGCACCAGAATTGCCCCTTGCACCCCGACGAGACGGGCCGCAACCACCGGCACCAACTCCAGGAACCGATTCAGGTTGGTGAAGCTGCGCTGGGCAAACGCCAGGGACACCAACAGATCCTGATTGCGGCGTTGCTCACGGCTGAGACTGTCGAACAACTGCCGCAGCGACGCCATAGCCTGCGGAGGTGGTGCAACACCTCTCAGTGAAGGAGTGAAATGCCGACGAGGCGGCTTGCTGCTCAAGGCTCAGCCCCTCAGGAGCCGAAACGTAGCAACGCTTCAGCGTCCGGCCAGCAACGCTTCAACGAATTCATAGCTGTTGAAGGGTCGAAGATCCCGAATGCCTTCACCGGCCCCGATGAAGCGAATCGGCAGTCCAGCTTCCGAGGACACCGCCAGCGCAACACCCCCTCGAGCCGTGCCATCAAGTTTGGTGATCACCACGCCCGTGAGACCAGCGGCTTTGGCAAACGCCATAGCCTGACGAAGTCCGTTCTGCCCCTGGCTGGCATCAAGGATCAACAGCGATTCGACCTTGGCCTCCGGCGCCAATCGATCAATGATCCTGCGAACCTTCTGCAATTCCTCCATCAGGTTGTGCTTGGTCTGCAAGCGGCCAGCGGTATCCACAAGCAGTAAGTCAGTTCCCCGTGAACGGGCAGCACTAATGGCATCGAACACCACAGCCGCCGGATCAGCGTTGCTGCTGGGATTGGAAACCACTGGCACATCACTGCGCTCTCCCCAGACCTGAACCTGCTGCACGGCAGCGGCACGAAAGGTGTCCGCTGCTGCGATCAAAGCTGAATAGCCACTGCGCACCGCAAGGTTGGCCAACTTGCCAAGGGTCGTGGTCTTGCCGACGCCATTAACACCAACCATCAACCAGATGTTGAGCCCATCCCGTTCAGGAGCCAGCAACTGAGCACCACTGGCGGCAATCGGTGCATCCAACAAACCGCGAAGCTGCTCCTTGAGGAAACGGATGCCTTCGGCAGGATCCACCACCTCCACGTTCATGCGTTGACGCAGAGCATCAAGAACCTGATCCGTCGCCTGAACCCCAGCATCAGCGCGGAGCAGAAGCGTTTCGAGATCATCGAGGACCTCGGGGGTGAGTGGATCGTCACCCAGGCTCTCGAGCAGACCGCTGACAAACCCCTGCCGGGTTTTCTCCAGGCCGCGGCGGAGTCGACCCAACCAGTCGATCTCCTCCAGGGAGATGTCATCAACACGACGTCCCTGGGCAGCCAGCACCTCCGCTGACCAGGTGAAGTCATCATCGAAGTCACCAAGGGTGGGTTCATCCGAGACCTCAGGTGTCTGGGCTGACGAAGGAGTCGGAGTCGGCTCGGGTTCAAGAGCTCTGGCGTTCTGGTCCTGCTGCCGTTGCTGCCGCTGAGCCGCAGCCTGTTCAAGCAGAGACAGACCCAGACTGGATGTGGGAGCTGGAAGCGGCTCTGGTGCAGCCGTTGGCAGCGGTGGTTCTGGATCAACGGACTGTTGTTCAACCGCAGCAGGCTCTGGCTCCGGTAAGGGGGTCGGAAGAGGTGTTGATGTCGGAGATGGCTCGTCCTCTGAGGCCTGAGCCTGTTGCGCTTTGAGACGGGCATAGGCCTCGCGGGCCCAGGCCATCGCTTCATCCTCAGGCGATGCCACCGATTCAGCTGTCGGTTCCGGCGTCAGCTCAGGAGAAGGCGTCGGTGTTGGCTGCGGCTGTTCACCGCCACCGCGATTGAACCAGTCGTAAACCATCAGCCCACCGCCTTGGATGCGGCATCGTGGAAACGCCTCAATACGCCATTGATCATCCGGCGACCCTGCTCATCGCCATAACGGTTCGCCAGTTCGACCGCTTCACTGAAGGCCACAGGTGCGGGTGTACCCAAATCACGGAGATCAACAACCGCCAATCGCAGAATGTCGCGATCGAGACGGGGCAGCCGACTCAGCCGCCATCCCTCCATCACAGAATCAAGCTCTGCATCGATGCGATCGCGTTTGTTAAGAACACAGGACACGCGCTCCATCGCCCCACGACGAATCTGTTCCTGATCCCCCAGCATCAACAATCGAGGCAATTCAAGGCTGGCGGAGAGTCCATTCAGCACTTGCTCAGCCATGGTCAGACAGCTGCGCAGATGATCCCGGCCCGTTGGCAAGGCAGCGTCAGCACCGGACTGAAGTTCGCTGTAGAGAAGACTCTGCTGAGCCTGCTCCAATTCGGCAGCACTGGCATCCAGTGATTCTCGCCAGTGCTGCATCAGGCTCTCCAATGCCTGCTCCAGCACAGAATCCATGGCCAGATCGACCGCCGGAATGGGTTTCTGATCGGAGACCTGACCGAGCACGAGCAAGGCCAGCTCACGGGCGAGGGATCGGGTGGCCATGAATCAACTGGAGGGAGAAGCGGATGCCCGCAACTGGGCAATCAAACTGGAAAAACTACGGTTCGCTGGAGCTTCCTGATCATCAGGATTGACGATGCCAGCGGAAATGATGGTGCGGAATGCTTCCTCAACACTGATGTTGAGCTCACGCACCCCTTGTTCGGGCACCAAGGTGTACCAGCCCGTTGTTGGATTGGGTGCCGTCGGGATGAACACACTCAACAACGGTTGATCGAGATCCGAACGCAAAGACGGCCCCACTTCACCAGTGACAAAGCCGACACTGAACAATCCCTCCCGCGGATATTCAACGAGGACGACGCGGCGAAAACGGGTCGAGTTGTCCCTCAGAAATGTTCCGAGCAGCTGCTTCAGCGTTTTGTAGACCGAACCTGCAAGAGGAATACGGCTGAGGGTGCCCTCTCCGAACTCCAGCAACCAGCGACCAACGATGTTTCTGGCCATGAGTCCGATCAACAGGATCCCCATCAAGGGAACTGTGAGACCCAGCGCCAGGTTGATCAGGTCCTGAAGCAGTGGATTCAGGGTGATGAATGGGTTGAGTTGCTTTGGAACGGAGGTAAGAAACGCCAGCACAAAGCGGCTGACCACCGTGGAAAGCCAGATGGTGGTCGCCAATGGGATGACCACCAGCAATCCGGCGATCAGATCATTTTTGAGATCCTGTCGAAGCCTCGAGGACAACGGCAGATCAGGCCTGGGGTTGGTCTGGACCAAGGAGCCTCTGCACCCGGGATCGGTTGAGTCAGACCAACCTAACCAGCGATCAGAGCACCGCCGTGAGGGCCAGCATTACAAAAGCCACTGCCAAAACAGCGGCGCTGGCGGTTCCACCAATCAACCGTTGCTGGCTCTGGCGGTTCTGTTGACCTTCAAACTTTTTCAGCTGCTGATCCATTTGAGCGATCTGCTCATCAATCATGGTTTCAGCCGCCTTGATCTTGTCCTCATCGCTGGCATCCGCAGCCAACTGCCCGGCTTGAGCCAACTGTTCACCAACCGCCTTGACCCGTTGGTCGTCGTCTCTGAATTGCCTGGCTTCCTTGAGGGCCTGGCGGCCCTGTTCAAGGTTCTCAGCCTGTGCTGGATCACCGGCGGCTCCATCAAGTGAGAACGGAATCGCCACCAACATGCCCACAGCCAGCAGGGCTGAAAGAGCGCAGATCAGCCACCGCAGGGGCGTTTGGCGACGAGGGGGATTGTCCAACCGAGCCCCCATCAAGGCCACCAACAGCCCGAGAAAACCCAAAGGAGCCAGGGCCACCAGCGCGCCAGTGACTTGGGGTCGTGTGGTGTCATCCGACCAATCGACCCCAACCAGAACGGCGGCCAATTGCAGCAACAGGATGACCACCATCGTGAGGCCGAGCCAACGCAGCAGCGGTGCCAGACGGCTATCCCCTGCTCCCATGTCCGTTGCTGCCACCTGACAATGCGTATGTCCGACGATCCTAGGAACGATGTCGGAACTGCTAACCACATCAGATCAGCAGCTGAGCCTGGCGCTTAAGCAGCGGGCACTGGCCGAAGGATTCTCACCGGTCGGAATCGCACGGCTTCCGGGAAGCAAAAGGCTCCAGCTCAGAACAGCCGCATTGGAGCGTTGGCTCGACGCCGGTCATCAGGCTGACATGGGTTGGATGGCCGCACCGCGCAGGAAGGACCCGACAACATTGTTAAAGGGTGCCCGAAGCCTTCTGGCGGTCGGTCTGAATTACCACGTGGACGTGCAGGCGGCACCAGGCTCACTTCGTGTGGCTCGTTACGGATGGGGAAGGGATTACCACCGGGTCGTGGACCAGCGGCTCCGCCGCGTGGGGCGTTGGTTGTCAGACCTGCGTCCAGATTGCGAATGGAAAGCTTGTGTGGATTCCGCACCGCTGCTGGACAAGGCATGGGCGGAGGAAGCCGGTCTGGGCTGGATCGGTAAACACAGCAACCTCATCCACGACCAACGGGGGTCGTGGATGGTGATCGGCCATCTGCTCACCACCTTGGATCTCGAACCCGATGAACCGGCCCGAAGTCTCTGCGGTCGCTGCAAAGCCTGCATGGATGCCTGTCCGACAGACGCCATCACAGAACCGTTCGTCGTCGATTCCCGCCGATGCATCGCGTTTCATACCATCGAAAATCGAGATGCTGAGCTTCCTGATCAGATCGCTGATGCCCTCGGCCCTTGGGTCGCCGGCTGCGACATCTGCCAGGAGGTTTGCCCCTGGAACCATCAGCGGCTGCCGAGCAGTGAGGATCCCGAACTGCAACCGCGCCCCTGGCTTCTCAATCTCAACAAAGACACGCTGGACACCTGGGACGCCTCAACCTGGGACACCCACTTGCAGGGATCAGCTCTCCGTCGGATCAAACCCTGGATGTGGCGACGCAACGCTGCGGCAGCACAACCGGATCCTCCCTCTAGCCTTTGAAAACCGCTGACTCGGACGTGTGTTCAACAACAGGATTCGTCAACGCTTCCTGATTGCGTTGCTGAGCGCTGCAGCGATCGTCGGCGCACCGTCAGCAAAAGCCGTTGTTCCCTATGTCTACGTTCCAAGTTCAGAAGAACTGACGGGATCAGCCATCGGTATCGGACGCACGGCAGCTCAGTTACTCCAGATGGGTCAACCCAAGGAAGCGGCAAAGCTGGCAGCTCTTGCCGTTCGCTTGGATCCACAAGATGAACGCCTTTGGTCCGTCCTCGCGGAGGCGCAACTGCGCAGTGACGACCTTGACCAGGCCAGCCAGTCCCTGGCTCGGGCCAAAGAGCTCAATCCAGACAAAGCAGGACTCTGGTTTGCTCAAGGAGCACTTGCTCTGAGGGATGAGCGACCGGAGGAAGCCATCCCTTTGATTGAACGCGGGCTGGAGCTTGATCCAAAGATCCCTGCTGGCTATTTCGATCTTGGTAATGCACATATCATGCTGGACGATCTCCCCAGCGCTCTGGATTCTTTTGAGAGAGCAACAAATTTAAAGCCTGATTTTTGGGAAGCGCTCAACAATCAGGCGCTTGTGCTTTACGAAATGGGAAATGCCGATGAAGCGATCCGTCGTTGGCGTTCTGTGCTCACAATCGAAGAAAATGCAGAGCCTTTACTCGCTCTTGCAGCAGCACTACATCAGCAAGGAATCGATTCAGATATTCCCCTAAAAATGGCTCGTAAAGCCCTGAATCAAGAACCCAACTACGTCCTGACCCCTCATCAAATTGAACAACTCTGGGGCGTGAAGATCCGCCAAGCCACCGCCCGCCTCCTAGCCCTTCCGGAGATGGTCAGCAGTGTGGAACGGGCTCAAGCCAACGCCACCTGGAAAAAACGCCAGTGAACCTCTGTAGGCTGAGCCCCTTCCGCGACAGGTCCAGCGGACGACATGGCTGAGGAGCGCGTTGAATCAATTGCTCTGCATCAGGAGATGCAGCGCTCCTACCTCGAATACGCCATGAGCGTGATCGTGGGACGGGCCTTGCCCGATGCCCGCGACGGCTTGAAACCGGTGCAACGCCGGATCCTCTACGCGATGCAGGAACTGGGGCTCACCCCAGACCGGCCGTACCGCAAATGCGCCCGCGTCGTCGGGGATGTCCTCGGTAAATACCATCCTCACGGCGATCAAGCGGTTTACGACGCCTTGGTCCGACTTGTTCAGACCTTCGCCAGTCGCCACCCACTGCTGGATGGTCACGGAAACTTCGGATCCGTCGACGATGACCCGCCGGCAGCCATGCGCTACACCGAAACGCGCCTGGCACCGATTGCTCACCAGGCATTGCTGGAGGAAATCGGCGACGACACCGTTGATTTCGCTCCGAACTTCGATGGGTCCCAGCAGGAACCGACCGTGCTGCCGGCGCAACTGCCCTTTCTCTTGCTGAACGGCTGTTCGGGCATTGCCGTGGGCATGGCCACCAGCATCCCTCCCCACAACCTCGGCGAAGTGGTGGACGGCCTGGTGGCCTTAATCCGTCAACCGGAGCTCAGCGACAGCAAATTGCTGGAACTCATTCCAGGGCCTGATTTCCCCACGGGTGGGGAAGTACTGCTGAGCAGTGGCCTACAAGACACCTACCTGGTGGGACGGGGCAGCATCCCGATGCGAGGGATTGCCCACATCGAAGAAGTACAACCTGGCAAGGGTCGCCACAAACGCAATGCCGTTGTGGTGACGGAACTCCCTTATCAGCTGAGCAAGGCCGGCTGGATCGAAAAGCTGGCGGAATACGTGAATGACGGCAAGATCGGCGGCATCGCCGATATCCGCGATGAAAGCGACCGCGAGGGAATGCGGGTGGTGGTGGAGCTGCGACGCGATGCCGATCCAGCCAAGGTGCTGGCGGATCTGCAACGGCGCACGGCACTGCAGAGCAACTTCGGAGCCATCCTTCTGGCCCTTGTTGATGGTCAGCCCCGCCAGCTCTCCTTACGCCAGTTGTTGCAGACCTTCCTGGATTACAGGGAACTGACCCTGATCCGGCGCACCAGCCATGCGTTGCGCAAAACGGAAGACCGCCTCGAGGTGGTCGACGGTCTGATCACCGCGCTGAACAACCTTCAGGCAGTGATCACGATGATTCAAGAAGCGCGCGATGCCGCTTCGGCGCGAGCCAGCCTGATGGTGCGCCTCGATCTGAGCGAACGCCAAGCTGACGCCGTTCTGGCCATGCCACTGCGACGGTTGACTGGTCTGGAACAGGAAAGCCTGCGTCAGGAACTCGAGGAGTTGCAAGCGGAACGGGAACGTTTGCGTCTACTGCTGGACAACCGGGATCAACTGCTCGATGCAATGGTCCAGGAGCTGAAGGGACTGAAAAAGCGCTTCAGCACGCCGCGCCGGACGCGACTGGTGGAAGGTGGCGATGCCCTGATGGCGGAACGGGCCGCCAGCCAGCGACCCAATACTGAGCTGCTGCGTCAGCAGGCCCTGGCAGCCTTGCCTACCGATGCACGACTGCTCATCCAAGCTGATGGGCAGGTGAAGGTGATGAGTCCCCAGGTGCTGGGTCGCATGCACCTGTCCGAACCTTGTGCCGTGGGTGACCACCCCTCTCCGGCACAAGTCATCCTCCCAATCGAACCATCACCCCGACTCCTGGGGGTCAGCGCCAGTGGTCGCGTTGCTTTGGTCCGCTGGGAATTCGCCGGACAACAGCCTGGATCCCTGGAGAAATTTCTACCCAGCGGTCTGGACGGTGACCCATTGATCGCCATCGTGGAACTCCCCGTGGGTGATGGCGCAGAGCTGAGCCTTGGGCTACTCAGCAGCGATGGACGTTTTAAGCGACTCCCCCTGACCGACGTTCTTGACCTCTCTGGCCGAGCCATCAGCGTGGTGAAGTTGAAGGAGGGCGTGAGCCTTTGTTCAGCCGTGATCTGTCGCGAACACAGTGATCTGGTCTTGGTCAGCAGTATGGGGCGTCTGCTGCGGCTGCCTGTGAATGATTCGGTGCTGCCCAAGATGGGGCGTCTGGCGCAGGGACCGATGACCATGCGTCTTCTTCCTGGAGAAGAACTCGTGGGGAGCCTGTCGATCGACGTAGCTGAAACAGATCCAACCCTGCTGCTGGTCAGCCGCAAAGGTCAGATGACGCGGATCGACCTCAGTCCACTGCGTCGTTGCCAACGGGGAGATCTGGGGTTCATGGCGGTTGTGCTCAGTGCCGATGAAGACTCCGTGGCTGGACTTTGTTCCGGAGATTCCCTGGCCGGAATCGTGACCGATCAGAAACGCCATGGACGACTGGACGCCGGTGCAGTTGAAGTAACAGCAGCAGGCCAGTCCTGGGGCAATCAACTTGATCTGAACAGCAAAGAACAGGTGGTTTCAGTGGTGGCCCTGAAAACCAGCTGATCAAGACTTCGCGGCAATCCCCGCAGGCTCCATCATCAATTTGCTGGACAGCAACGTCTGATCCATGGGGATCGGGTACTGCCCGTCAAAACAGGCGCTGCAGAAATGGCCGGACTCAGACTTCGCAGCCTCGAGCATTCCTTCCTTGCTGAGATACGCCAAGGAATCCACCTTGAGGTGATCCTTGATCTGCTCAAGGGTCATCTGAGCGGCGATCAGTTGATCCTGGGTGTCGGTGTCGATCCCGTAGAAGCAGGGATGCGTCACCGGAGGCGAACTGATCCGCATGTGCACCTCAGTGGCACCGGCATCCCGTAACGCCACCACCAATTTGCGGCTGGTGGTGCCACGCACGATCGAGTCATCAATCACGATCAAGCGCTTTCCGGCCAGTACATCCGGCAGAGGGTTGAGTTTCACCCGAATGCCCGCTTCCCGCATCGCCTGGGTCGGCTGGATGAACGTACGGCCGACATAACGGTTCTTGATCAGACCATCGCCATAGGGAATGCCGCTTTCCTGAGAAAAACCGATGGCTGCAGGAATGCCGGAATCGGGAACACCGATCACCAGATCAGCCTCCACGCACGACTCTCGAGCAAGGGTTCGTCCAATGCGCTGGCGGTAGCTGTAGAGGGACTCGCCGAAGAACTGACTGTCCGGCCTGGCGAAATAAATCATCTCGAACACGCACAGGCGGTTCGGTTCCTCACTCCAACGCCGGCGCTGAGGCTCTGCTGATCCGAGTTCAAACCGGACCAATTCACCGGGCTGGACATCGTCGACGTAGCGGGCGCCGATGATCTCCAAGCCACAGGTCTCACTGCTCACCACCCAATGACCAGTGGCTGGATCCCCCAGCGTGCCGAACACCAAAGGACGGATGCCGTGACCATCGCGTACAGCAAACAGACCATCCGGAGTTCCGATTGCAAGGCTGAACGCACCCCGACACAGCTTGAGCGCGGCCTCGATGGCAGCTGACCAGTCGAGCCCACGATCCACCGCCTGCTGCACAGCGAAGGCGATCAGTTCCGAATCCGTTGTTGAGGTGAACTCCGCCTGTCCGTCGTCCACCAACTCCCGCAATTCGCGGGCATTCACCAGGTTGCCGTTGTGGGCCAGAGCAAAGGCCCCCAGCCGCGTCATCAGCACCACAGGTTGGGCATTGCACACCCGACTGCTGCCCGTTGTGGAGTAGCGGTTGTGGCCGATCGCCAGGTCTCCGGGCATGCGGGCCAGCACGTCCTGATCAAACACCTGGCTGACCAGACCCATGTCCTTGTGAAGGCGAACCTTGCCTTCGTTGAACACAGCGATGCCAGCCGATTCCTGGCCTCGATGCTGCAGGGCATACAGACCGAAATAAGCCAAGTTCGCCACCGGTTGTTCCCCGGCCAGAACGGCGAAGACACCGCAGGCCTCTTCCATCCGATCGGGACGCTCTGCCTCCAGCACGTGCACTGAGCGCCTCGACTTCAGAATTCCTTCAGGATTCTGCCTCACCCCCGATCCGGCGCGGCAAACCCTCCTGATGGGCCCGCTTCAGATCAGCCAACGACAGCTGTACATCCTTGTCACCGCAGTGGATCCGGAATGTTGAACCATCTCTCACCACACCGAGCTCAGTGATGGGAACCGTCGACTCAGCCGCAAGCTGATCCCACTGCGGCCGGCATTCAGCTTTCACTGAGATCGCCACCCGGGCACCACCTTCAGCAAACAACGTTCGCGCCAGGCCCTCAGGTCGCCCATTGAGCTTCAGGTCAACGCCAAGAGCTGACGCAATACTGCTTTCCGCCAGGGCTACAGCGAGACCGCCATCGCTGCTGTCGTGGGCAGAGGCCAACAAACAAGCAGCAATGGCCTGCTGCAACAGCTGCTGAACCTCACGTTCCAACTCGAAATCCACCCGTGGTGGCCGACCCGCCAACACCCCGTTGACCAGCATCTGATAACTGCTGCCGGCAAGACCAAGGCGGTCATCCCCCTGTTCATGCGGTGCTACGCCCAGCAACAACACCGAATCGCCGGGTTGTCGCCAACCCAGACCAACCACCCGCTCGATGTCCTCCACCAAGCCGACCATGCCCACCACCGGGGTCGGATGGATGGGTTGAAGCGTGCCGTCATCACGGCGGGTCTCGTTGTATAGGGAGACGTTGCCGCCGGTGACCGGTGTGTTCAGAGCACGGCAGGCCTCCGCGATCCCACGGCAAGCCATGGCCAGCTGCCAGTACCCCTTGGGTGTTTCCGGCGAAGGGAAATTGAGGTTGTCGGTGATCGCCAATGGTTCTGCACCGACGCAACTCAGGTTGCGGGCAGCTTCAGCAACGGCCGCCTGAGCACCACGCTCGGGATCCAAAGCCACCCAACGGTTGGGGCAATCCACCGTGGCAGCCACACCCCGCTGCACAGAGTTCATGGATCCATGGTCCTGCTGCGGACGCAAGCGCACCACAGCGGCATCCGCGGCTCCAGAGGAGACCACCGTATTGGCAAGCACCTGCTGGTCGTACTGGCGATGCACCCACCGCTTGCTGGCGATGGTCGGATCATCAAGCAAGGTCAACAGAACGCTTGCAGGGTCGTCCAAAGCAGGGAGCTGACTCTCCTGCCATTGCCAAAGCTCCTGAAGATCCGCAGGAGGCTCCTGCAACAGCTCGTGCTGCTCAATGGGCGTGTCATCCGCCAAAGCGGTGGCCGGCACCTCAGCGGCCACCTCGCCGTGATGCAGCACGCGCACCACGGGTTCCTGCAGGACCTGACCCACCACAGCGGCCTGCAGACCCCAGCGTCGGAAGCGCTGCATCAGCGCTTCTTCACGGCCGGCCTTCACCACAAACAACATCCGCTCCTGGGACTCCGAGAGCAGAAATTCGTAGGCCGTCATGCCTTCTTCGCGGGCCGGAACCCGATCGAGGTCGAGCTCAACCCCCAGACCACCTTTGGCCGCCATTTCCGAACAGCTGCAGGTGAGTCCGGCAGCCCCCATGTCCTGAGCAGCCACCACATCACCACTGGAAAATGCCTCCAGACAGGCCTCGATCAACCCTTTTTCCAGGAAGGGATCGCCAACCTGAACGGCAGGGCGGTCATCCAGGGAATCGGCACTGAGTTCAGCACTGGCGAAGCTGGCGCCGCCCATGCCATCCCGACCGGTGGTGCTGCCCACATAAACCACAGGATTCCCCACCCCCTGGGCGCAGGACTTGACGATCTCTTCGGTCTCCATCAGACCCAACGCCATGGCGTTCACCAGAGGATTCCCCCCGTAGGAGGGATCGAAAGCCACTTCACCACCAACGGTGGGCACACCAACGCAATTGCCGTAATGGGCGATGCCGGCCACAACGCCTTCGATCAGCCCGACGTTGACGGGGTCCTCCAGGGGGCCAAAACGCAATGCATTCAGCAACGCGATCGGACGAGCTCCCATGGTGAAGATGTCCCGCAGGATGCCGCCGACGCCGGTGGCGGCACCTTGAAAGGGCTCCACCGCTGAGGGATGGTTGTGGCTTTCAATCTTGAAGGCCAAGCGATGGCCTTCCCCCAGGTCGACCACACCGGCATTTTCACCAGGACCCACCAAAATTCGGGGACCTTCCGTTGGAAACCCCCGCAACAGCGGCCTGGAGTTGCGATAGCAGCAGTGTTCGGACCACATCACCCCGAACATCCCCAACTCGGCACGGTTGGGCTCCCGTCCAAGCCGCCGACAGATCTCCTGCCAATCCGACGGTTTCAGACCTTCCTGTTTCAGAGCCGCATTGACGTCGTAGGCAGGGGAGGACACGCGGGACTGACCAGCAGCTATTCCCAGTGTTGCCGACGGCGGGATCACACCCAGGGATCTTCGTCACGCTGACGGCGACCATCCCGCCATCCCTCCTCATCCCAGATTTCAGGACCGTCCTGCGAGCTCGGTTGTGGCGGTTCAGCACGCTGCGTTTCGTCCCAGAGAGGATCCTCCAGCCAACCTTCCAGTCGATCCCCAGCCCGATCGCCCATGTCACGCAACTGCTCGCGCCAGCGTTGGGTACGCCGCAACAGATCCTGGCGAACACTGGCGCGCGTCATCGGCAGATCATCCAATCCTTCTAAGGCGGTGATCACCCGGCCGGGTTGATGGTCCACGATCCGTTCCGGTGTCAGCCGCCAACGGGAACTTCCTGGAAGACGAGGATCGCTGCGGGCCACCAGATAGTGGTCGATCTCCCCAGTTGATGGCTCAAACACCAGGTCCACCACAGCACCAAGGCGTTCTCCATCACGTGCCAGCAGATCCGACTCCAGCAGGGTCGGCAGTCGATCCAAGGTGGCTGGATCAGTGACCGCCGGCTCACCTCGCACATAGATCTGCTGATCCGTGAGACCACAGCATTGATCCAGACGCCACACCTCACGGGTCATCCGCAACGCGGACGGCCGGCTCACCCAACCCAACAGACGATGCACCGGTGGATGAATCCAAGCCATTACACCGGGGCCATGGTCAAGCCCTAGATCGCAGCGCACGGTGTGCTGCAGCAGATCACTGAGCAGAAGCTGGTCGGGAAGCGCCAATTCAGGAGCGGATCTGAACCGGCATCACGAGATAGGTGAAGCCATCACCATCCTCCATAGGACGCAACACCGCTGGAGTGGTGGGGGCATTGCAGTGCAGAACCACCCGATCTCCGGCCATGGCTTTCAAACCGTCGAGCATGTAGCGGACATTGAACGCGATCTGAATCGCATCGCCGCTGAGACCTGCAGCAAGAGACTCAGAACCACTGCCAACATCCTGTGCATCGGCACTGATCAGCACCACACCTGATTCGGGCTGGCTGCTGAATTTGACGACGTTGTTGTGCTGATCGGCTAGGACTGCGATGCGTTCGAGAGCTCCCACCAGAGCACGGCGATCCATGGTCAACGTGCGGCTGAACCCATCGGGAATCAGCTGGCGGTAATTGGGATAGGTCCCCTCCAGCGTGCGGCTCGTGACCATCTGATCAGCCGCGAGGAACACCACCTGACCCCGATCACAGAACAGGCTGATCGGATCCTCCGACCGCCACCCGGCCACCAACCGCTCCACCTCACGTAGGGATCGCGCCGGCAAGGTCACGGCAAATGCAGCACCCTCGCCCTCCGTACCCTCAGCTGCTGCCTGAAGGGCATCGTTCACCTGCAACACCGCCAATCGATGACCATCGGTAGCGGCAGCCTCCAGATTTGTATCGGTGAAGCTGAGATGAACGCCTGTGAGCAACTGTTTGGCTTCATCACCACTGCTGGCAAAAAGGGTTCCCTTCAGTGCCTGCACCAACCCAGACGCTTGCAGTTTGAGGGTCAAGCCGCTTTCCACCATCGGTAGATCCGGGTAATCGTCTGCCGGCATGCCCCGCATCTGGTAGCTGCCGCTCAGGCTGTTGAGTTGCACCTGCTCTCCGGATTCCTCCGTGGTGAGCGTGAGCGGGGAATCACTGGCCAGTCGCGACACGATTTCACCGAGCAGCCGAGCCGGGAGCGTGATGGCTCCACTGGTCTCGACACTGGCAGTGAGCGAGGTCTGGATGCCGAGGTTGAGATCAAATCCAGTGAGGCTGAGGCGATCGGTGCCGGCATCGGCCGTCAGCAGCACATTGGCCAGAACCGGGTGTGTAGGGCGAGTTGCCACAGCACGGCTCACGAGCTGCAGAGCGGCGTTGAGTTCGGACTGGGAGCACACCACCTTCATCGTGCTGCAGGCCTGTTCGCTGGGTATCGATGCCCCACCGTTTCACAGCCGAGAACGAAGCGCAATGGCTGGTTGAGCCCAACCGTTCTTCGGCTGTTTTGTTTTAGTTCTTTTTAAGAAGTAAAACCAAAACAGTCGTCGTAGGGCCTGGGGAAATGGGGAACACTGACCAT